>JAEWXC010000013.1 GCA_023396115.1 Actinomycetes bacterium
CCCCGCACCCGGGGCGCCGGGGCGCCGGACCGTGGTGGTGGCGTGGGCGGCGGTGGCGGCCACCTCCGCGCTCGCCGGCTGGCTGGGCCAGCACCTGGGGCGGCTGCGTTCCCGCCCCGCCGACGTCACCCTCCCGCAGGCCGGCGACCGGGCGGCGGTGCTGCGCCGCGGACTGGAGGAGAAGGTCCGGGGCATCTCGCCGTTCCGCACCCCCAACAAGGACTTCTACCGCGTCGACGTCAACCTGTCGGTGCCCGGCGTCGACCTGGACGAGTGGCGCCTGACCATCGACGGCGACGTGGAGCGCGAGATGTCCTGGACCCTGGACGACCTGCTGGGCATGGACCTGGTGGAGCGCGACATCACCCTGAACTGCGTCTCGAACCCGGTCGGTGGCCCCTACGTCGGCTCGGCCCGCTGGCTCGGGGTGCCGCTGGCCGACCTGATGGAGCAGGTCGGTGTGGGTGAGCGGGCCGACCAGATCCTCTCCACCGCCGTCGACGGGTTCACCGTGAGCACCCCGCTCGAGGTGGCCCTGGACGGTCGCGACACGCTCGTCGCGGTCGGGATGAACGGCGAACCGCTGCCAGCCGAGCACGGCTTCCCGGCCCGTCTGCTCACCCCCGGGCTGTACGGCTTCGTCGGGGCGACCAAGTGGCTGCGCCGGCTGACACTGACCACCTACGACGCCGAGACCGCGTACTGGACCGAGCGCGGGTGGGTCACCGACGCCCCGGTCAAGGTCGCCTCCCGGGTCGACACCCCGCGCCCCTTCGCCACGGTCCCCGCCAACCGTGTGGTGCTGGGTGGGGTCGCGTGGGCGCAGCACCGCGGCATCGAGGCGGTGGAGGTCGCCCTGGACGGCGGCCCGTGGCAGCGGGCCGAGCTGGGCCCCTCCGCGGGGGTCGACTACTGGCGGCAGTGGACGTTCCGCTGGGCCGACGCCGAGGCCGGTGACCACATGGTCGCGGTGCGCGCCCGGACCCTGGACGGCGAGGTGCAGACCGCGGTGCGGGCCGAGCCGTTCCCTTCCGGCGCCACCGGCATCCAGTCGGTCCGGTTCACCGTCGAGTGACCCCGCCCGTATGACCCGCCCGCATGACCCCGAGCAAACAAACCGGAGTTTGTCGCGATCCGGCCCAATCCGCCGGCCCCCGGGCTCCGAACCACTCGTGCAGACCGATCCTCCGAAGGAAAGGCACCACCATGAAGCGCATCACCCGCACCAGCCGCACCGTCCGCCACGCCTCCGTCGCCGCTCTGGCGCTGACTCTCTCGCTCGGCCTCGCTGCCTGCGGTGACGACGCCGACGAGGCCGGGGACGCCGGGTCGGACCCCACCAGCGCGATGACGCAGGACTCGACCGAGGAGTCCAGCGAGCCCGCCGCGGAGCCCATGACCGCCGACACCTTCGGGGCCGGCTGCTCGGCCATCCCGACCGACGGCAAGGGCTCCCTGGACGGCATGATGGGCGACCCGGTCGCCACCGCTGCCAGCAACAACCCGCTGCTCAAGACCCTGGTCACCGCGGTCGGCGAGGCCGACCTGGTCGACACGTTGAACGCGGCGCCGGCGCTGACCGTCTTCGCCCCCACCGACGACGCCTTCGCCAAGATCCCGGCCAAGAAGCTCAAGGGTCTGCTGGCCGACAAGGAGGCGCTGACCCAGGTGCTGACCCACCACGTGGTCGAGGGCCAGCTCAGCCCGGAGCAGGTCGTGGGCACGCACGACACGCTGGCCGGTGACACGGTCACGGTCTCCGGCGAGGTTCCCGAGCTGGTGGCCGACAACGCCACGATCATCTGCGGCAACGTGCCCACGGCCAACGCCACGGTGTACGTGATCGACTCCGTGCTGATGCCGAAGATGTGACCGGACCCCTCACGCACGCAAGGATGACTCCGTGAATCCGATCTCTCCCGTCCCCTCCGGCGACTCCTCGCCGGAGGGGACGGGCGGGGCCGACCTGGCCGGGCTGCTGCAGCGCTGCTCCCGCGGTGACGAGGCGGCCTTCGCCGCCCTGTACGACGCCACCGCCTCCCGGGTGCACGGGCTGGTGCTGCGGGTGCTGCGCAACCCGGCCCAGTCCGAGGAGGTCACCCAGGACGTCTACTGGGAGGTGTGGCAGCTGTCGGCCCGCTACGACCCCGCCCGGGGCAGCGCCCTGTCGTGGCTGCTCACTCTGGCCCACCGCCGGGCGGTGGACCGGGTCCGGGCCACCGAGTCGGCCCGACGCCGGGACACGACCTACCACGACGCGAACGCGAGCGTCGCCCACGACTCCACCGCCGAGGCGGCCACCGGGGCGATCGAGGCCCAACGGGTCCGGCACGCGTTGACGACCCTGACCGACGTCCAGCGCGAGGCACTCGAGCTCGCCTTTTTCGGCGGATACACCCACACGGAGGTGGCGACGATGCTGGACCTGCCGGTCGGCACGGCCAAGACACGGATCCGCGACGGACTCATCCGGTTGCGCGACCGACTGGGGGTGGCGTCGTGAGCGACATCCACGCCCTCTCCGGGGCCTACGCCACCGACGCCCTCGACGCGGCCGAGGCCGCGGCCTTCGAGGAGCACCTGGCCGGCTGCGCGGACTGCCGCACCGAGGTCGCCGAGCTGCGCGAGACCCTCACCCACCTGGCGGCGGCCGCCGAGACCGCCCCGCCGGCCGGGCTGCGGGAGCGGCTGCTGGCCGACATCGGCACGGTCCGGCCGCTGCCGCCGCTGGTCGAGCCGTCCCCGGTCGAGGCACCGCGGGCCCAGCCGTCCGCGGACCTGCCCGTCGAGCCCGCCCCCGAGTTGGCGGAGGCGAACACCGCCGGCCCGGTCCCGTTGCACCGGACCCCGGCCGCCCGCCGCCGGGCCGGACGCTCCCGCTGGGCCCCGGCCCTGGCCTCCGCCGCGGCTGCCGTGGCACTGGTCGGCGCCGGGTTGGCGATCGCCCAGCCGTGGCAGGACGAACCGCGCCAGTCCCAGCAGCTCACCGCCGCGGACCGGGTGATGGCGGACCCGCAGGCCCAGACGATGGTCAAGGACTTCGACGGCGGCGCCCGGGCCACGCTGGTCCGCTCGCCGGCCGAGCGGCGTGCCGTGATCACCACCGAGGCGATGCCGGCGGCACCGGACGGCATGGCCTACCAGTTGTGGCTGCAGGTCGACGGCGAGATGGTGCCGGCCGGGGTGATGCCGCCCCGCGCCGACCAGACCGTGCTGCTCGACGGCGACGCGATGCGGGCCACGGCCGTCGGCATCACCGTCGAACCCGACGGCGGCTCCCCGGCACCCACGTCGGAGCCGATCGCGGTCTTCGCCTTCCAGGGCACCTGAGACAACGCCCCGCCCCCCCGGGTCCGGGTCGGCGGGGCGCTCGGGGGGCCGCAGCAGGCTGGTCAGTAGGACTTGGGCAGTCCCAGCGAGTGCATCGCCACGAAGTTGAGGATCATCTCCCGGCTGACCGGGGCGATCCGGCCCAACCGGGCCGCGACCAGCAGGTTGGCCAGGCCCAGCTCGGCGGTCAGCCCCGACCCGCCGTGGGTGTGCACCGCCACGTCGGTGGCCGCGCACGCCACCTCCCCGCCGGCGTACTTGGCCATGTTGGCGTACTCACCGGCACCCATGTCGTCCCCGGCGTCGAGCAGGGCCGCGGCCTTCTGCTGCAGCAGCCGGGACTGCTCCAGCTCGATCTTCACCTTGGCCAGCGGGTGGGCGATCGCCTGGTGGGTGCCGATCGGGGCGTCCTTCCACACGCTGCGGGTCTGGGCGTACTCGACGGCCTTCGCCAGCGCGAACCGGCTCATCCCGTTGGAGTAGGCCGCGCCCATGATCCGCTCGGGGTTGAGGCCGGCGAACAGCTGCAGCAGACCGGCGTCCTCGTCACCGACCAGCGCGTCGGCGGGCAGCCGGACGTCGTCGAAGAAGAGCGTCCACTGCTTCTCGGGGGCGTCGAAGGACATCTCGATGACCTGCTTGGAAAGCCCCTCCGCGTCGGTGGGCACCACGAACAGGCACGGCTTGAGCTTCCCGGTGCGGGCGTCCGAGGTGCGCCCCACGACCAGGATGGCCTGGGCCTCGTCGACCCCGGAGATGAAGGTCTTCTGCCCCTTCAGCACCCACCCGTCGCCGTCGCGGGTGGCGGTGGTGGTGATGTTGTGCGAGTTGGAGCCGGCGTCGGCCTCGGTGATCGCGAACGCCATCGTCATCGAGCCGTCGGCGATCGGGGTGAGCCACCGCTGCTTCTGCTCGGGGGTGCCGAACCGGCCGATGATGGAACCGCAGATCGCGGGCGAGACGACCATCATCAGCAGCGGGGCCCCGGCGGCCGCGGCCTCCTCCAGCACCGCGGCCAGGTCGCCGATGCCGCCGCCCCCGCCGCCGTACTCCTCGCTGATGTTGACGCCCAGGAAGCCGTGCCGGGCCATGTCCTGCCACAGCTCGGTGGTCTTGCCACCCTCGGCCGCCTTCTGCGCCACGTAGGTGTGGCCGTACTTGCTGGCCAGGGCGAAGACGGCCTTGCGCAGCTCGGTGCGCTCGGTGGGCTCGACGAACGGGTTGCTCATGCGGAACTCCTCGACTCGGTGGACGTCACGGCAGGTGCCGCGGGCAGGGGATCTGGGGTGCGGGACGGGTGGGGCGGGTGCGGTGTGCTCAGGACTCGGCCTCCTCGACCACGGCCAGCAGCTGGCCGGCCGCCACCTGCGCACCGGCCTGCACCGGCAGCTCGGTGACGGTGCCGTCGGCGGGGGCCGCGACGGTGTGCTGCATCTTCATCGCCTCCATCACCAGCAGCACCTGGCCGGCGGTGACCGGTGCCCCCACCTCGACGGCGACGGAGACGACGCTGCCGGGCATCGGGGCGAGCAGCGACCCGGCGGCCACGGCCTGGGCGGGGTCGGTGAACCGGGGCGGGTGGGTCCACGCCGAGGCCCCGTCGGGACCGTCGAGGTACACCTCGCGGGCACCACCGGGCAGGACGTCCACGATCTTGCCGACGTAGCTGAGCGTGACGCCGTCGACGGTGAGCTGCACCTCGTGCGGGGTGGCGCGGTGCACGGTGGCGCCGTCGACGTGGAACCCGTCCCGGGTGCCCCACCACTCGACCACGACCTCGTCGTCACCGCGACGCAGCGTGCAGCGCTGCGGCTGGGAGGTGACGTTGCGCCACGCGGCGGGGATGCCGCGCTGCACCGTGCGTCGCTCCGCGGCGTCGGCCGCCAGCAGCAGCGCGGCGGCCACGGCGTCGGGACTGGACCCGGTGACCGGTTCGGTAGGTGCCACGGGCCGGGTCTCCAGCCAGGAGGTGGTCACCTCCATCTGGGCGAACGCCGGGTCGGTGAGGATCTCGACCAGCTGGTCCCGGTTGACCGTCAGTCCGTGGATCCGGGCGCGGCGCAGCGCCGCGGCGAGCTGGCGCAGCGCCTGGGCACGGGTCGGCGCCCAGGCGATCACCTTGGCCAGCATCGCGTCGTAGTGGGTGCCGACCTCGTTGCCGGAGACGAACCCGGAGTCGAGCCGGATGCCCGCCCGGGACAGCGGCCCGAACTCGACGTCGGCGTCGAACTCGAGGGTGGCCAGCCGGCCCGACTGCGGGGTCCAGGTGGAGTCCTCGGCGTAGAGGCGGACCTCCACCGCGTGCCCGCGGGGCTCGGGCAGCGGGGCGTCGAAGGCGCTGGTGTCGCCGGACGCGACGGCCAGCTGGAGCTCGACCAGGTCGACGCCGTGCACCAGCTCGGTGACCGGGTGCTCGACCTGCAGCCGGGTGTTCATCTCGAGGAAGAAGAACCGCTCGGCGGCGGGGTCGTAGAGGAACTCCACCGTCCCGGCGCCGCGGTAGTCGATCGCCGCGGCGGCCCGGCGGGCGGCCTCGTGCAGTTCGCGGGCGACGGCCTCGGGCAGCCGGGGCGCCGGGGCCTCCTCGACGACCTTCTGGTGGCGGCGCTGCACCGTGCAGTCGCGTTCCCCGAACACCAGCACGTTGCCGGCGCCGTCGCCGACCACCTGGACCTCGACGTGGCGGCCGGCCTCGACGTAGGGCTCGACGAAGACGGTGCCGTCCCCGAACGCCGAGGCGGCCTCGGCGGACGCCTTCTCGATCTCCCCGGGCAGCGCCGCCAGGTCGCGCACGATCCGCATCCCGCGGCCACCGCCACCCATGGACGCCTTGACCAGCAGCGGCAGGTCGGCCTCGGTCGGCTGCTCGGGCGCCTCCAGCACCGGCACGCCCGCGGCCCGCATCAGGTCCTTCGACCCGACCTTGGAGCCCATCGAGGTGATCGACTCCGGCGTGGGCCCGACCCAGACCAGGCCGGCGGCCTCGACGTCGCGGGCGAAGTCGGCGTTCTCGCTGAGGAATCCGTACCCGGGGTGGATCGCGTCCGCGCCGGCCCGCCGGGCGGCCTCGATGACCAGGTCGCCGCGCAGGTAGGTCTCGGCCGGCGTGCTGCCGGGCAGACGGACCGCCCGGTCGGCGTCGGTGACGAACGGCAGGTCGGCGTCGGCGTCGGAGTGGACGGCGACGGTCTCGATGCCCAGGCGGGCGCAGGTCGTGAAGACCCGGCGGGCGATCTCGCCGCGGTTGGCGACGAGCAGGCGGGTGATCATGGCGTTCCTCCGGTCGGGCGCGGGGTGGGCTGGGGGGTCTCGGCACGCTCGACCACCGGGAGCGGGGTGGGCTGGTGGAGGGCAGGTCTCGGCAAGCTCGACCACCGGGAGCGGCTCGACCACCGGGGGCGTTTCGACGTGGCCGTCGCGACCTCGTTCCTCGGTCGCGGGCCCCGCTCCACCTGACCGGCCCCACGTGCTGAACTGCGTTCCTGGTTCATCACGGGCCGGTCACATCCGGAAGACGCCGAACGAGGTGGCGCCCTCGATCGGCCGGGTGTCGATCGCGGAGAACGCGATGCCCAGGACGGTGCGGGTGTCGCGGGGGTCGATCACGCCGTCGTCGTAGAGCATCCCGGACAGCACGTAGGGCAGGGACTGCTCCTCGACCATCGCCTCGACCATGCCGCGCATCCCGGCGTCGGCCTCCTCGTCGAACGGCCGTCCCTTCGCCTCGGCCGCGGCGCGAGAGACGATCGAGAGCACCCCGGCCAGCTGGGCGGGGCCCATCACGGCGGACTTGGCGTTGGGCCAGGTGAACAGGAACCGCGGGTCGTAGGCGCGGCCGTTCATGCCGTAGTTGCCGGCCCCGTAGGAGGCGCCGATGATCACCGAGATGTGCGGCACGGTCGAGTTGGAGACCGCGTTGATCATCATCGCGCCGTGCTTGATGATCCCGCCCTGCTCGTACTCCTTGCCGACCATGTAGCCGGTGGTGTTGTGCAGGAAAAGGAGCGGGGTGTTCTTGGCGTTGGCCAGCTGGATGAACTGGGTCGCCTTCTGCGCCTCCTCGCTGAACAGCACGCCCTGGGCGTTGGCCAGGATGCCGATCTCGCGACCGTGCAGCCGGGCCCAGCCGGTCACCAGCGAGGTGCCGTACAGCGGCTTGAACTCGTCGAAGGCGACCTCGTTGGCCGTCCCGGTCGCGCTGCCCCCGGTGCTCGAGCTGCCCCCGGTGGTCGAGCCTGCCGAGACCCCGTCCACGATCCGCGCGATCACCTCGCGGGGGTCGAACGGCTCCTTGAGGTCGACCGGAACCAGGTCCAGCAGCTCCTCGGGGTCGGCGTCGGGCTCGGCATAGCCGGTCGGCTCGGGGCGGGCCTTGGTCCAGTTCAGCCGGGCCACGATCCGGCGTCCGATCCGGATCGCGTCCTGCTCGTCCTCGGCCAGGTGGTCGGCCAGGCCGGAGGTCCGGGCGTGCATCTCCGCGCCACCGAGGGTCTCGTCGTCGGACTCCTCGCCGGTGGCCATCTTCACCAGCGGCGGCCCGGCCAGGAAGACCTTGGCCTGTTCCTTGACCATCACCACGTAGTCGCTCATCCCGGGCACGTAGGCGCCGCCGGCGGTGGAGTTGCCGAAGACCAGCGCGATGGTCGGCACCCGACGAGCCGAGGCCCGGGTGAGGTCGCGGAAGATCTTGCCGCCGGGGATGAAGATCTCCTTCTGGGTCGGCAGGTCCGCACCGGCGGACTCGACCAGCGAGATCATCGGCAGGCCATTCTCCTCCGCGATCTGCGCGGCCCGGAACGACTTCTTCAGCGTCCACGGGTTCGAGGCGCCGCCCTTCACCGTGGGGTCGTTGGCGGTGATCATGCACTCGACCCCGTTGACCACGCCGATGCCGGTGACCACCGAGGCACCGACGGTGAAGTCGCTGCCCCACCCGGCCAGCGGACTCAGCTCCAGGAACGCCGAGCCCTCGTCGACGAGCAGCTCGATGCGTTCGCGGGGCAGCAGCTTCCCGCGGGAGTGGTGCCGCTCGACGTACTTCCCGCCACCGCCGGCGACCGCCTTGGCGTGCTCGGCGGCCAGGTCGTCGAGCTTGGCCAGGTGCGCCTCGCGCCGGCTCTGCGCGGCCGTCTGCTCCGTGCCGGTCGTCATGACCGCTGCTCCTTCTCCACGATGGTCCGCATCCGCTCCAGGGTGGTGCGCATCCCGCGGGTGTTGGTCCGGCTCCGCAGGCGCCCCAGCAGCAGCCAGTACAGGCGCACGGGGAGGCTGGCCTCGAGCCGGAAGTACTCGGTGACCCGGGTCCCCCCGGGGACGGGTTCGAGGCGGTAGCCCCAGTTGTTCACCGCCGCCGCGTCCGGGCCGACGGAGAACTCGAAGTGCCGCAACGGCTCACACACGCTCACCCGGCACGGGCTCCAGTAGGTCGGGCCGACGCCGTTGCGCTTGACGTGCCCGGCGAACGTGGCGCCGACCTCGGGGCCGGTGCTGCCCCGGGTCCACTTCGCCTCGAACGTCTCGGGACTGAACTCGCCGATCCGGGTGACGTCGGTGACGAGGTCCCAGACGGCCTCCACCGGAGCGTGCATCACGACGTCGACGGACTCGGACAGGGGAGGAACGAGGCTCATGCGGTGTACCCCAACAGTTTGGCGGACAGGTCGGCCAGCACCTCGGTGGCGCCGCCCCCAATGGGCAGCAACCGGGCGTCACGGAAGTGACGCTCGACCTCGGTGCCGTGCATGTACCCGGTGCCGCCGTGAAGCTGGACGGCCCGGTCACAGACGTGGGTGGCGGTGTTGCAGGCGGTCTCCTTGGCCAGGCACACCCCCGCGATGGTCTCGGCGGTGACGCCCACCTCGACGTAGCGTTCGGCGACCGCGTGCGCGTGGGCCCGGGCGGCCTCGACCTGCCGGTGCATCTCGACCAGCGTGTGCCGCACCGACTGGCGCCGGATCAACGGTTCCCCGAACGTGCTGCGTTCGCGGCAGTACGCGGCGGCGAGCTCCAGCGAGCGGGCGGCGATGCCGTAGCCGTGCACCGCCAGCGCCATCCGCTCCACGACGAACTGCTCGGCGATGTAGCCGAACCCGGCGTTCTCCTCCCCCACCAGGTGACCCACGGGCACCCGGACGTCGGTGTAGGAGAGCTCGGCGGTGTCGGAGCAGTGCCAGCCGGTCTTGGCCAGGCGCCGGTCGACGGAGAAGCCGGGGGTGTCGGTGGGCACCACGACCAGCGAGATCCCGGCCGAGCCGGGGCCGCCGGTGCGCACCGCGGTGGTGACGAAGTCGGCGCGGGTGCCGGAGGTGATGAACGTCTTGGCGCCGTTGATGACCCAGTGGTCGCCGTCGCGGACCGCGGTGGTGCGCAGTGCGCCGACGTCGGAGCCGCCGCCGGGTTCGGTGATGCCCAGCGACCCGATCAGGTCCCCGGCCAGGGTGGGGCGCACGAACCGGTCGACGAGGTCGGGGGTGCCGTGCGCGGCCAGGTGCGGCACCGCGATGCCGTGGGTGAACAGGGCCGACATCAGCCCCGACGAGGCCCCGGCCGAGAACATGCCCTCCTGCACCGCGGTGGTGTCGAGCAGGTCGCCGCCGTCGCCGCCGACCTTCACGTCGAACCCGACCCCGAGCAGTCCCGCCTCGGCCGCCCGGCGGTGCAGGTCGCGGGGCAGCTCCCCGGCGTCCTCCCAAGCCTGGTGCTCCTCGACGATCTCGCGCCGGGTGAACGCGGCCGCCGCGTCGTGCAGCGCGCGTCGGTCCTCGCGGGTGGAGCGGCTCACAGCAGGGCCTCCTCGACCTGGACGTGCCGGGCCCGGATCCACTCACCCAGTGCCTTGGCCTGCGGATCGGTCCGGGTGGAGGCGGCCACGCCCGCGCCGAGCAGGCCGGTGACCACCACGTTGACCGCGCCCAGGTGCGGCAGCGCGTAGACGTCGACGGGCAGGTCGGCGGTCTCGGGCAGCAGGGTGCGGATCCAGTCGGGGGTGACGGTCTCCTGCAGCCACGCGACCCGGGCCGTGTACAGCTCCGCCGAGCCCGGGTCCGAGGAGACGCCGTCCCGGGGGATCCACAGCCCCAGGTTGGCGTTGCCGCCCTTGTCGCCGGAGCGGGCGTGCACGAGGCGACCCAGCGGCACCTCGACGGCACCGGCCGGGGCCCGGGTGCCGGCGGCGGTGCTGCGGCCGGCCTCGACCACGGCACCGTCCACGGAACCGTCCACGGCCGCGGTGACCGGGTCGGGCACGACCTCGCGCCGCCCGTCGGCGTGCACCACGGCGTGCTCGACGACGTGGCGCTCAACGTACGCGGGGCGGTAGACGGCGTAGGGCGACGCGGGCCCGGGCGGGGCCATCAGGGTCAGGCCCGGGTAGGAGGCCAGCGCGATCTCGACGGCCGGGGCGGTGAAGCCCTTGCCGGCGACCTTCGGGTCGGGGTCGAGCGCCACGCAGCGCAGCACGGTGGAGGCCTCCCCCATGCTGGCGGGGTCGGTGGCCGGGGCGGGCCCCAGCGTCCACTCCACGGTCGCGGGCGCGTGCTCGCCCCACTGGTCGGTGACCTGCTGGCGGACCCAGTCGGCCTTCGCGGCGATGTCGGTGCCGGTGAGCAGGAAGTCCATCGCGTTGCGGTGCCCGCCCAGGGTGTTGACGCAGACCTTGAGCTGCTCCGGCGGCGCCGACCC
Source organism: Actinomycetes bacterium (assembly GCA_023396115.1). Classification (GTDB taxonomy): domain Bacteria; phylum Actinomycetota; class Actinomycetes; order Propionibacteriales; family Nocardioidaceae; genus Nocardioides. The sequence goes on from JAEWXC010000013.1 coordinate 11,011, forward strand.
CTGCACCGGGCCGATCGCGACCCGGTCGGGGCCGACCCGGCTGACCCGGACGGAGGTGAGGTCGACCGCGACGTCGGGGTTCAGGTAGGTGCCGGACTGGATCTCGTAGACCAGTTGCGCGGTCACGGTGTCGACGGTGACCGCCCCGGCGGTGCCGTCGTGCTTGGTGATCACCGAGGAGCCGTCTGCGGCGATCTCGGCGAGCGGGAAGCCGAGCCGTCCGCGACGGGCCGACTCGGGCAGGGACAGGAAGCCGGAGAAGTTGCCGCCGGTGGCGTGCGTGCCGCACTCGATCACGTGCCCGGCCACGACGGCCCCGGCGAGTGGACCCAGGTCCTCCGGCGTCCAGCCGTGGTGCGCGGCGGCCGGGCCCACCACCACGGAGGCGTCGGTGACCCGACCGGTGACGACCACGTCCGCCCCGGCGTCCAGGGCGGCCTTGATCCCGAAGCCGCCCAGGTAGGCGTTGGCGGTCAGGGCACCGTCCAGGCCGAGCTCGGCGGCCCGGGCCCGCAGGTCGTCGCCCTCCACGTGCGCGACCGCGACGTCGAGGCCCAAGCCGTGGGCGACCTCGCGGACCTTCTCGGCCAGTCCGGCGGGGTTGAGGCCGCCGGCGTTGGAGACGATCCGCACCCCCTTCTCCAGGGCGAGTCCGAGGGTCTGCTCGCACTGCCGCACGAAGGTGCGCGCGTAACCCAGGGTCGGGTCCTTGAGGGTGTCCTTGCCCAGGATGAGCATGGTCAGCTCGGCCAGGTAGTCACCGGTGACGTAGTCCAGGTCCCCGCCGGCGACCATCTCGTGCATCGCCGAGAGCCGGTCGCCGTAGAAGCCGGAGCAGTTGCCGATCCGCACGCTCACCGGTCCACCTCCTGCGGGGCGCGGCCGCCGCCGGCGGGTCCGGCGAAGGCCTGCGCGATCCGCAGCCACTGCTCGGCGCCCTCGCCGTGGGCGACCAGCCCGGTGTCGTCGCGGTGCAGCCGCTGGGTGACCAGCCGGCAGAAGTCCCACGCGGAGCCGGTGACCTGCTCGGGTGCGTCCTCGGGGCCCCAGATCCAGGTCGCGCCCGACGGGGCGGTCAGCTCGACCCGCACCTGCGCGTCGGGGACGTCGAGGCCGTGGTTGGAGAAGGAGAAGCCGCGGGTGCGCACCCCGATGTGCGCCACGTGCCGGATCCGGTCGGTGGGGTGGGCCGGCGCGCCCAGGGCGTCGGCCACGTCGAGCCCGTGCGCCCAGGTCTCCATGAACCGGGCGGTGGCCATCGAGGTGGGTGACATCGGCGGGCCGAACCAGGGCAGCTTGTTCCCCTCGGGCACCGCGCGGAGGGTGCTTGCGAGGGCGGGGCGCGAGGCACGCCACCGGGCGAGCAGGTCGGCGGCGGGCACGGCACCGCCGGCCAGCGCCAGCGTGTCGACGTAGCCGGTGGGGTCGGCGATGGCCTCCAGCACCACCGCGTCCCAGGCCTGCTGACCCGCCTCGGTGCCGGTGCCGGCGGCGAGCACGGCGACCTCGTCGGTCCAGGCCAGGTGGGCGATGCTGGTCGCGACGTCCCACCCCTGCGCCGGGGTGGCGCTGCGCCACTGCGCCTCCGGCAGATCCGCGACCAGCGCGTCGAGCGCCTCGCCCTCCGCCGCCAGGTCCGCCAGCACGTCGTCGAGCACGCTCATCGGTCCTCCGCCTCTCCGTTGGTCGAGCTGGTCTCGGTGGTCGAGCTCTTCTCGGTGGTCGAGCTTGTTTCGGCGGTCGAGCTTGCCGAGACTCCCGAGCCTGCCGAGACCCCGTCCAACCCGAGCCGCGCCACCAGGACCCCGGCCCACTCGTCGAGGATCCTCAGCCGCCGGGCCCGGTCGTCGCCGAGCGTGTTGGCCAGTCCCAGGCCGCGGACCAGGTCCAGGGAAGCCTGCACGAGCTCGCGGGCACCGGGGCGCTGCTCGTCGACCCCGAGCGCACGCACGGTGAGCCGGTGGGTCTCGCGTCCGACCCGCTGCTCGAGGGGCGCGACGGCCTGCAGCAGCGCGGGGTCGGTCCGGGCCGCGACCCACAACTCCAGGGCGGCGGTGAAGACGTCGGAGGAGAAGTGCTCACCCAGCGCGTGCAGCGCCGCCCGGGTCCGGCCCGGGCCGGCGGGCAGGTCGGCGACCAGCTCCTCCAGCTCGCGACCGCGGAGTTCGGTCAGGTGCGCAACCGCGGCCACGACCAGGTCGTTGCGGGTCGGGAAGTGGTGCAACTGGGCGCCCCGGGAGACCCCGGCGCGCTGGGAGACCACCGTCGTGGTGGTGCCCGAGAACCCGTGCTCGACCAGGCACTGCACGGTCGCCTCGAGCAGCCGGGCGCGCATCGCACGCGTCCGCTCCTCCTGGGGCACCCGGGTCCTGGTCGTCACGGGGGCGATCCTGCCGGGCAAACTAACAAACAGTCAAGCCTGACTTTTAGTTCCTGGTCCCGCTTCCGCCAGGCAACGCGATGTTCAGTGCACGACCCACCCCGGCCCCACGGAGCAGAAGGTGGACCAACACCGCGGTAGTACACGCGGTGGTGCAGCGCCTCCGGCGGCCAGCCCACCGCCCGAGCGGCGTGCACAAGTGCCCGGTCAGTCGACCAGGTGGCGCAGGTGGCCTCCCGCGCGGGCGAGCGGCGCGGGTCAGTCGACCAGGTGGCGCAGGGTCGCCTCCCGGGCCGGCGAGCGGCGCGGGTCGGTGCCGGCGGTAGCGCCGGCCACCGGGTGCACCATCACCTCGTCGACGTCGAACTGCTCGGCCAGGGCGGCGACCCGGGCACGCGCGGCCTCGGGGGCGTCGATGATCCAGCGGCGCTGCATCCCGGCCAGGATCCCGGCGTGCTGCTCGGGCACCTCGACCACCGCAGCCTCCTCGACGCTGCGCTGGGCGGCCAGCGGTCCGCCGGTGACGATGGAGAGCATCGCCAGCAGCTGCGGACGGGCCAGGGCCAGCGCCTCCTCGGCGGTGTCGGCGACCGAGGCGTTGACGGTGAGGAAGGTGCGCGGCTCGGGGAACCGCTCGGAGGGCTGGTAGGTCGAGCGGTACAGCTCGAGGGCCTCGGCGGTGCCGTTGCCGGCGAAGTGGTGCGCGAAGACGTAGGGCAGGCCCCGCTCGGCGGCCAGCCGGGCCGAGTAGTCACTCGAACCGAGCAGCCACACCGGCGGCACCGAGACCGCCCGCGGGGTGGCCCGCAGGGGGTGCTCGCGGTGCCCGACCCGCATCGCTGCGCCCTCGGTGCCCATCAGGGTGATCACGTTGTCGACGTAGGTGGGGAACTCCTCGACACCGTCGGAGTCGGCACCCATGCGCAGCGCGTACCGGGTCAACGGGTCGGTGCCGGGCGCCCGGCCGATGCCCAGGTCGATCCGGTCGGGGTGGGCGGCCTCGAGCAGCGCGAACTGCTCGGCCACCACCAGCGGCGCGTGGTTGGGCAGCATGACGCCGCCCGAACCGACCCGGATCCGCTCCGTCGCGCCGGCCACCATCGCGATCAGCAGCGGCGGGTTGGTGGCCGCCACGGCCGGCATGTTGTGGTGCTCGGCGATCCAGTAACGCCGGTAGCCGAGTGCGTCCGCGGTGCGGGCCAGGTCCAGGGATGCGGCGATGGCCTCACCGGAGGACTGGCCGGAGCGGACGGGCACGAGATCGAGGACGGAGAGCGCGGGGGAGGTCACCTGGGGTGAACCATCTCGGGCGCCCCCGTGTTCCCACTTCCCCGTGCTCCCGGTCGCGTGCTCGGCCCGCGGCCAGCCCAGGCGCAGATTCCCCAGGCATATGTGGGGAATTGCGCGGTTGTCGGCCGAGGTTTCGCGCGACAACCGCCAGTTCCCCCAGATATCTGGCGAAACTCCCGCCCGGGCTCAGTCCACGACCCCCAGCACCGGCAGCCGGGCCCGGGTGCAGAGCGCCGCGATGGCGGCGGTGAGCAGCGGCAGGCCGATGAGCACCACCGCGAGCACCGGCCACGGCACCACCAGGTAGTACGTCGGGCCACCGGTGTGGTTGCCGTAGACCGCCTGGTTGGTGAGCGGGAACGAGACCGCGATCCCGGGCACCAGGCCCACCAGCACCCCGAGCACCGACCCGACCCCGGCGATCACCAGGGCGTAGCCCGCCGCGATCCGCCTCCGGGTCCGCGGCGCCGCCCCCACCGCGGCCAGGGTGGACAGGTCCGCCCGGGCGTCGGCCAGGGAGAGGAACGTCGAGGTGAGCGTGCCGCCCAGCATCAGCAGAGCCGCCGCAGCCACGAGCGCCCAGATCACGATCGTGATCGCCGGGTCCCGCTGGTAGCCCCGCTCGACCTGCACCGACAGGTTCTCGGTCAGGCCGGCCAGGCGCTCCTCCAGGTCGTCCTGCTGCGCCTTGCTGAGCGGCTCGCCGCCCAGGTGCAGCGAGACGGTGCTGACCGGCACCTCCAGCTCCTCGGCCACCGACGGGGAGATGATCCCCACGGTCGGGGCGTGCTCGTCCCCGGCGGTCACCGCGACGGCCGGGACGACGACCTTGCGCCGCTCACTCGCGTCGTCGACGACGACCTTGGCGCGCTCGGTGCCGGGGGCGTCGAAGAAGTAGACCGCACCCCCGCGGGCCAGGACCTCGTCGGCCTTGGCACGCTCGTCCGCGTCGAGCCCGGGCACGTAGCCCGGCACCCGGTCACCCACGAGCACCGAGGTGCCCCAACCGCCGTAGCTGTGCGGGACCTCGTCCTTCACGCCGACCGGACGCACGTCCACCCAGTAGGGGTCCTCGGGCACGCCGAGCACCGGCTCGACAGCGGCGTCCGGGGCGGCCTGGGCGACCAGGTTGGCCGCGGCGGTCCAGTGCTGCGGCTCGACCTCCCACCCCGCGACGATGCCCTCGCCGTGCTGGTACTGGGGCGTGTAGGTCTGCTCGGCCTCACGTTCGTCCGAGCTCAGGGCGATGCCCAGGGCGGTGGCGGCGGCCACCGTGGCGACCACCGCAGCCACGGCCGGGGCGGTGCGCAAGCGGTGTCGAGCAGCGTCGCGGACGGTGTACCGACCGGCCAGCGGCAGCCGACCGGCGAGCCGACCCAGGGCAGTGAGCACCACCGGGATGACCAGCACCACGCCGAGCACGACCAGGACGGCCGAGCAGGCCACCCAGAACTCGCCGTTGGAGGACTGCACCGCACCCCGGGCGGCCAGAGCGATCCCGACGCCGACCAGCACCAGGCCCAGCAGCGGACTGCGCAGCCGCGCGGGCGGGTCGCCCCGGCGCCCGCCCAGGACGGCGACCACGTCGAGACGCGAGGCGAGCCAGGCCGGTGCCGCCGCGGCGAGCACCGCCGAGAGCAGCCCGAAGCCGGCGACGAGCAGCAGGTGCCACCAGGTGAGGTCGAGGGGCGGGAACCACTCCGAGTACCAGCGCTGCCCCACCACGGTCACCAGCCAGGCGGTCCCGGTGCCGAGCACGATCCCGGTCACCGCCGCCAGCGAACCCATCACCCAGGCCGTGGCCATGACGGCACGACGGGCCTGGCGCGGCGTGGCCCCGGAGACCGCCATCAGCGCGAGCGAGCGCTGCATCCTCCGCGCACTGACCGCGAATCCGGGACCGGCCAGCAGCACCACCTCCAGCAGCGCCATCACCACGATCAGGGCGACCACGGCCAGCATCTGCTCCGTCCCGTCGTCGGAGTAGCCGAACCCCTCGACCGCGTCGGCCGGCGGCGGGTTCTCCACGACCTCGCGGGACAGCGCCGCCATCCCGGCGGCATTCAGCGCCACCACGTCGGCCCAGCTGACGCCGCCCTCGGTGCGGACCAACCACCCGGCGCCGACGACGGCCTCCTCGCCCACGGGCAGCAGGGCGTTGTCGACGGTGGTGAAGACGTGCGGGTGGGCACGCGAGGTGGGGTCCTCGACGATGCCGACGACGGTGTAGCGCTCCCCCGCCGAGACCAGCGTCTCGCCGACTCCCGGGCCGCGGTCGGCCAGGGAGGCGTTCACGGCCACCTCGTCAGCGCGCGCCGGGTGCCGGCCTCGGACCTTCCGGGAGAGCCCGGAGGCCAGCGGACTGGACCAGTCGCTGGCCACCACCTCGGCATTCACCTTGCCGCGGTCGGTGTCGACGGACGCGGAGGAGCTGCGCACCTCGACCAGATCGACCGGGCGGCCCAGGGTGCTCTGCAGCGTCCGGGCGGTCGCGGGCTGCCAGTTGGCGGGCGGATCCTCCCAGGCCATCGACCCCGGGTCGGCGCCCATCTGCTGCACCGGGCCCTCGGCGACGGTGACCAGGGCGTCGGCCGGGCCCAGTTCGCGCTCGACCTGTTCGCGGACGTCGACGGTCGTGGTCGCGATCAGCACGTCCACCGTGGTCACTGCGGCCACCGGCAGAGCGACCATCACCAGCATCAGCAGGCTGCGCCACTTGCTGCGCCACGCGTCACGCCACGCCATGGTGGCGAAGAGGCGTCGGCTCACGGCGTCACCTCGGCGGAGACCAGCTCCTCGGCGCGGTCCGCGCCGGTCTCGTCGACGACCAGGCCGTCGCGGATGAAGACGACCCGGTCGGCCCAGGCGGCGTGCCGGGCCTCGTGGGTCACCAGCACCCCGGCCGCACCGGCGTCGCAGCGGGCCCGCAGCAGCCGCAGGATCTGCTCACCGGTCTCGGAGTCCAACGCCCCGGTCGGTTCGTCGGCCAGGACCAGGCGGCGTTCGGCGACCACCGCCCGGGCGATCGCGATCCGCTGCTGCTGACCGCCCGACATGTCGTCGGGGAACCGGTCGGCCAGCTCGGCGACACCGACCTCCTCCAGCGCGGCCAGCGCCTCGGCCCGGGCCTGCTTGGCGCGCACCCCGTCGAGCTCGCGGGGCAGGGCGACGTTCTCGGCCGCGGTCAGTGCCGGGATCAGGTTGAAGTTCTGGAAAACGTAGCCCACCGCGGTGCGGCGCAGCAGGGCCCGCTGGCCCACCCCGAGCGGGGCGATGTCGACCCCTTCGACCAGCACCTGCCCGGCCGTGGGGGTGTCCAGTCCGCCGGCGATGGTCAGCAGCGTCGACTTGCCAGACCCGGAGGGACCCATGACGGCGACCAGCTCGCCGGGGCGCACGGCCAGGGAGACCCCGCGCAGGGCCTGCACCTCGGTGGCGCCGCGCCCGTGCACGCGGGTGACGTCGCGCAACTGCAGGACGGGTGCGGTGCTCATCGGCTGGTCTCCTTCTCGACGTCCTGGCTGGGACGCGGCTGTGGGCTGCGGGGGGAGCCGGTCCGCGGTCGTCCTCCGGTGCGGGCGGCCCGGGCCAGCCGGGTCTCGCAGTGGTCGAGCCAGCGGACCTCGGCCTCGGCGTCGAAGATCAGCCGGTCCAGGACCAGCGACCAGGCCAGGTCGTCGCCGTCGTCGGCGGTGCGCTTGAGCCGGGTGAAGTCCTGCAGCGCGGCGATCGAGGCCCGCCGCTGCTGCTGGATCACCGCAGCGATCTCGAGGTCGGGCACGTCGACGGCCATCGCCAGCTTGATCGCGATCTCGTCCCGGGCCGGGGCGTTGCGGGCGACGGGGGTGGCGAACCAGTCCGCGACCTCGCTGCGGCCGGGCTCGGTGATCTCGTAGACCACGTGTCCCGCCTCGGTGGGCCCCTCCACGGTCCGGACCAGTCCGTCGCGCTCCAACCGGGACAAGGTCGTGTAGACCTGCCCAATGTTCAGCGGCCAGGTACCCCCGGTGCGCGACTCGAAGTCGCTGCGCAACTGATACCCGTAGGTGGGTCCGTTGTCGAGCAGCGCCAGCAGTGCCTGTCGGACCGACATCGCAGCCCTCCTCCCTCACGACCCACCCCACCGGCGGATACGGAGTATGTATACCACGTATCCATTGCCTGCGAGTTCGAGACGAGGGGTGTTTCGCGACGCGGATTCGGGGGCATGACGCGCCAAGATCGACCACAAGGCACAGACGGACTCGAGGCCGTCACGACAGGCACCACACCCCCAGGAGGGATCCCGATGTCCGACCAGAACCCCTACGGCCAGCCGCCGTCGCAGGACCCGTACGGCCAGCAGCCCCAGGGTCAGCCCTACGGCCAGCCGCAGCAGCCCGGCCCCTACGGCCAGCAGCCCGCCTACGGTCAGCAGCCGGCGTACGGCCAGCAGCCGGGCTACGGCAGCTACGGAGGGGTGCCGGCCGGCATCCAGTACGCCCACTGGGGCAAGCGCGTGGGCGCCTACCTGATCGACTACCTGATCATGCTGGTCTGCATGATCCCCTACTACATCGGTTCGGGCCTGACCGCCTCGGCGGCGAGCACCGGCGACTCCTCCGCTGCCGGCACGGTGCTGATGCTGGTGGGCGGCCTGCTCGGTCTGGCCTTCTTCGTGTGGAACTACTGCATCAAGCAGGGCAACACCGGCTACAGCATCGGCAAGGGCGTCCTGGGCATCAAGGTGGTCCGCGAGTCCGACGGCCAGCCGCTCGGCGCCGGCATGTCGTTCGTGCGTCAGCTGGCGCACATCCTCGACTCGCTGGCCTGCATGATCGGTTACCTGTGGCCGCTGTGGGACGCCAAGCGCCAGACCTTCGCCGACAAGATCATGAGCTCGGTCGTCATCGAGCAGCCCAAGGGCTGACACCCGCACCTCGTTCCGGCCCGTCCACCCCTGCGGTGGGCGGGCCGGTCCGCGTTGCGGGCACGGTGTTCCGGTCCTCCCCGCCCCTCCCTAGGGTCGGGGCATGAGCGATGTGCGGACGGTCCTGATCACCGGAGCCAGCAGCGGTCTGGGGGCCGAGATGGCCCGCCAGATGGCCGCCGCCGGGCTGGACCTGGCGCTCGCCGCGCGGCGGGTCACGCGGCTGGAGGAGCTGAAGGCCGAGATCCTCGCCGCCCACCCCGGCCGCCGGGTGGAGGTCGCGGCACTCGACGTCAACGACCACGAGGCCGTCTTCTCCGTCACCGCCGACCTGGCCGAGCGGCTCGGTGGGCTCGACCGGGTCGTGGTCAACGCCGGTCTCGGCAAGGGGGCGCCCCTGGGCACCGGTCGTTTCGACGCCAACCTGGAGACGGCCATGACCAACTTCGTCGGTGCGCTGGCCCAGACCGAGGCCGCGATGGCGCACTTCCGCGAACGCGGCCGCGGGCACCTGGTCATGGTGTCGTCGATGTCCGCCAAGCGGGGGCTGCCGAAAGCCACCACCACCTACGCGGCCACCAAGGTCGCCGTCGCGCACCTGGTCGAGGGGCTGCGCACCGAGTTCCACGCCCAGCCCGCCTTCCGCTTCACCGTGCTGTACCCCGGCTACATCATCAGCGAGATGAACGACTACGCCGAGCCGCCGAACAAGCTGATGAGCCGCACCGCCGACGGGGTCCGCTCGATGGTGGCCGCGATCGACGCCGAGGTCGACGACGCGTGCGTGCCGCGCTGGCCGTGGTCGGTGCTCAGCCCGGTGATGACCCACGCCCCGACCGGGATCTTCAAGAAACTGATCTGAGCGTCCCGCCCCCCGCCCCGCTCATGTAACACTGACTGGTCCCCTCTGGTGCGGTGGTATGACACCGCATCACAAGTGACAGATCAGTGTTACTTCGGCGGGGCTGGCCTCAGCGGTAGGTGACGTCTCCGGCCAGGTGGGTGTGCTCGTTGAAGGTGGACAGCCGGGGCCCGGTACGCCCGAGCAGCAGGCTGGAGAGCCCGGTGTTGACGTACGCGGCCGAGAGGGTTCCCCACACCCCCGGGAGCGCGGCGTCCGCACCGGTCGCGCTGGCCAGGGTCAGCTCGGCCACCACCAGGGTGATCGGTCCGCCCGAGGAGACCACCAGCACGTCGCCCTCACCGGCGGCCTCCACCGCCCGGGCCAGCGCCCCGGCGACCCGGGCCCGGAACCCGGTCCAGGTCTCGGTGTAGTCGCCGTCGTCGACACCGGCGGTCCAACGCTCGGTGGCCTCCACGTAGAGCCGCTGGAACCCGGCCCGCTCGCCCAGCTCGCCCACCCGCTGGGCGAAGCCCGGCAGCGCGGCCATCACCCCGCCGGCGTCGAACTCGTCCCACGCCGGGTCGACCCGGCGCGCGCCCGACCAACCGGAGCCCTCGAGGAGTCCGTCCGCGGTCTCCACCTGGCGGCGCAGCCCCCCGGTGAGCACGACCCCGGGGGCGGGGACGCCCTGCTCGACCAGCCACTCCCCCAACCGTCGGGCCTGCTGGTGCCCCACCGGGGAGAGCCGGTCGTAGTCGTCGGTCCCGAACGAGGCCTGACCGTGCCGGACCAGGAGCATCCGCCCCATCAGGCGCCGTCCAGGATCGACCGGCAGCGCTGCTCCAGGTACGCCACGGCCGGCCCGAAGACCGCGTAGGCCTCGTTGCTGGTCTGTCCGTGGGCGTAGCGGTACCAGATCTGCTGGGCGATCACGGCGAGCCGGAACAGCCCGAACACCTCGTAGAAGCGCCAGCGTCCGGGGGTCATCTCGTACCCCATCGCCGCGCAGTACCACTGCACGACCTGCTCGCGGCTCCACATCCCCGGCAGGTGCGAGGGCTGGCGTCGGAACCCGGCGAAGAACGGGTCGTCATCGGCGCTCACCCAGTAGGCCAGCGCCCCGCCGAGGTCCATCAGCGGGTCCCCCAGGGTGGCGAGCTCCCAGTCCAGGACGGCCACCACCCGGGTCGGGTCGTCGGCGTCGAGGACCAGGTTGTCGAGGCGGAAGTCGTTGTGCACCAGGACGTTGGCGACGTCCTCGGGCTGGTGCGCCGCGAGCCAGCCGGTGATGTCGGACCAGTCGCCCAGGTCGTCGGTGGCCGCGCCCGCCAGGCGTCGGGTCCACCCCTCGACCTGCCGACGCACGTACCCGGTGCCCTTGCCCAGCTCGGCCAGGGTGGTGCCGCTGACGTCGACTCGGTGCAGCGCGACCAGGGCGCCGAAGGCGTTCTCGCACAGCGCCGCAGCCTGCTCGGCAGTGAGCTCGACCGGCATCTCGCGGCGCGGGATGATCCCGTCGACCTTCTCCATCACGTAGAACTCGCTGCCCAGGACGCCCGGGTCGGTGCAGTGCGCGACCATCGCCGGCACCCGGTCGAAGACGGGCTTGAGCGAGGCCTGGATCAGGTGCTCGCGGCCCATGTCGTGGGCTCCGGCGGCCTTGGCCCCGACCGGGGGGCGGCGCAGGATCAGGTCCCGGCTGGGGTAGCGCAGCAGGTAGGTGAGGTTGGAGGCGCCGCCGGGGAACTGGCGCACCTGCGGCACGCCGACCAGGTCGGCCCTCACGGACGCGTCGGCGTGCTCGGCCAGCCAGGCCGCCACGGCGGCGACGTCGAAGGCGTCCTCGCCACGGACCTCGCGCGACTCCTCGGCGGTTCCCATCACACGTCCTCCCCCCGACCGCCGGGACGGTCGATCGCGTTGAGCTGCCCGGCCTGGGCGCGCATCACCCGGTCGTAGCCGGCCCGGTCGGTGGTCTTGAGCGCCCAGGCCGCACGGCCGGGTTCGTCGGGCAGGACCAGCTCGGTCCCGGCGTCGAGCTGGGCCAGCACCTCGGCGGCGATCTGCTCGGGCGTGTACGGCGACCCGGCGACCAGCTGACCGACGACCGCGCCGACCGCGGTGTCGGTGCCGTCCAGGGAGTCGACCAGGCCGGTGCGGAAGTACCCCGGGCACACCGCGTGGGCGGTGACCCCGAACTCGGCGAGCTCGTGCCCGACGGTCTCGGTGAAGGCGACCACGGCGGCCTTGGTGGCGTTGTAGGAGCCCATCCCGGCGGGGTGCACCAGCCCGGCCAGCGAGGCGACGTTGACGATCCGACCGGAGCGCTGGGCCTTGAACAGCGGGGTGAAGGCCTTGGTGCCGCGGACCACGCCGAGCAGGTTCACCTCGACCAGCCGCTGCCACTCCTCGAGGGTGTCGACGTCGAGCCGACCGCCCCCGGCGATGCCGGCGTTGTTGACCAGCACGTCCAGACCGCCGCCGGTCTCCTGCACGTGGGCCACGGCGCGGGCCCAGTCGGTGGCGCTGGTGACGTCGAGGGTCAGGTCGGCTCCGGCGCGGTCGGTGCGCAGCACCTCGGCCCCGCGGGCCTCCCACGCGTCGGCAAGCGCGGCGCCCAGCCCGCGGGCGGCGCCGGTGACGAGCACCCTCACCGGCGGTGCTTCGCGATCTCGAGACGCGCGACGGTGGCCAGGTGGACCTCGTCGGGCCCGTCGGCCAGGCGCAGCGTGCGGGCGTTGACCCAGGCCATCGCGAGCGGGAAGTCGTCGGTGACCCCTCCGCCGCCGTGCAGCTGGATCGCCAGGTCCACCACGTCGCCGGCCATCGCCGGGACGGCGGCCTTGATCTGGGCGACCTCGCTGGCTGCGGCGGCCGGACCCCCGTGGTCCAGCTTCCACGCGGCGTCGAGCACCAGCAGCCGCATCGAGTCGATGGCGATCCGGGCCTTGGCGATCTTCTCGGCGTTCGCGCCGAGCCGGACCAGCGGCTTGCCGAACGCGACCCGCTCCAGGCCGCGCCGGATACCGAGCTCGAGGGCCTTCTCGGCGGCCCCGATCAGTCGCATGCAGTGGTGCACCCGCCCAGGACCCAGCCGGCCCTGGGCGATCGCGAACGCCTCACCGGGCCCGGAGATGAAGTGGTCGACCGGCACCCGGACGTCGGTCAGCGATATCTCGGCGTGCCCGAGCGGCTCGTCGAGGTACCCGAAGGCGTTGAGCATCCGCTCCACCCGCACCCCGGGGGTGTCGGCGGGCACCAGCACCATCGAGTGCCGGGCGTGCCGGTCGGCCCCGGGGTCGGTCAGGCCCATCACCACGTAGACCGCACAGTCGGCGTGCCCGGCGCCGGTGGAGAACCACTTGCGGCCGTTGAGCACGATCTCGTCGCCGTCGACGACCGCGGTGAGCTCCATGGTGGTGGCGTCGGAGGAGGCGGTCCCGGGTTCGGTCATCAGGAACGCCGAGCGGATCCGACCCTCCAGCAGCGGCTCCAGCCAGCGCTCGCGCTGGGCCGCGCTGCCGTACCGGAGCAGCACCTCCATGTTGCCGGTGTCGGGGGCGTTGCAGTTGAAGACCAGCGGGGCGATCTCGCTGCGCCCCATCTGCTCGGCCAGCGGGGCGTAGTCGACGTTGGTCAGCCCGGTGCCGCCGTCGGTGCCGAACCGGGCCGCGTAGTCCCCGGCGTGCTCGGCGGGCAGGAAGAGGTTCCACAGCCCCTGCGCCCGCGCCTTCGCCTTGAGCTCGTCGAGGACCGGCAGCGGCTGCCACGGGTTGCCCTCGCGGCGGGCCCGGGCCAGGTCGGTGTGGTAGGCGGCCTCGACCGGCTCGATCTCGGTCTGCATGAACGCCGTGACCCGCTCCAGCAGGTCGGTGGCACGGGGGCTGCGGGTGAGGTCCATGCCCCGACCCTAGTGGCCCACCTCGCGTCCCGACCGGGGCCCACTCCTCACCGGTGGCCGAGCCGCCCCACCACCGGTGGTCGAGGCGCCAATCGGTGGTCGAGCTTGCCGAGACCCCCGGCGACCGAGCCGCCCCTCCGGTGGTCGATCCCCACCTCCGGTGGTCGAGGCTGCCGAGACCCCCGGCCGGAGACGTCACCCGGCGACGGTCACCGCCACCCGGGCGCGGCCGGTCGGGTCGGTCCATGCCCGGTGGGCCCGCACGAGCCGCACCGCGGACCAGCACAGGAACGGCAGCGCCAGCACCAGCGGGATCCGCCAGTTGTCGGCCGCGAGCAGGGCCGAGAAGACCACCCCGGTCAGCGTGGTCGTGGTGGCCAGCTTGGCCGAGTAGCCGACCATCACCATCGGCGGCGCCGGGGTGGCCCGGGCCGAGCGGAGGTCCACCGCGAACGGGCGCCGCGACGACCACGTCATCGCCACCGCGACCACCTGGACCACGACCACCACCAGCACCGCGACGAGCGCGGACAGCTCGGCCGCACTCGGCCAGCCGGCACCTACCGCCGCCAGGGCCAGGGTCACCGCGGAGGCCAGCAGCAGCCACTCGCACAGCACCCAGGCCCGGGCCGCGAAGACCGGGCCCGGGGCGACCGGCAGGCTCTCGCGCCACAGCACGCCGCGACCGTCCAGGCACCACGCGTTGACGCCGTAGAGCAGCACCCCGCCGCTGGCCACCAGGCCCGGCAGGATCACCACCGAGTCCCACGGCAGCCCACCGGCGGCGGCGACCAGGCCCGGCCCGAGGGCCAGGACCGCCAGACCGCGGCGCATCGGCACCGCCCGCCACACCGAGGCCCGGTCCAGGCGGATCAGCATCGCCAGGTCGCTGCCCGGCATCCGGCGGGCCGGGTGCCGGCGGGTCTCGGCGCGGGCC
>JAEWXC010000036.1 GCA_023396115.1 Actinomycetes bacterium
TTCGGTAATCTAACGCACGAGGCGGTCGGTCGCAGGTGCCGTTCCCCTCGTCAGGATGCTGCCGCCCCGGGTGCGCCAGCGGAAGGAGAGACCCGCCGATGACTCCCAGACCGAGCCGACGCGACGAACTGCTCGGCATGGCCTCGATGCTCTTCGCGACCCGTGGCTACTCCCACACCACCGTGCGTGACATCGCCGACGAGGCGGGCATCCTCTCCGGGAGCCTCTACCACCACTTCGACTCCAAGGAAGCGATGCTCCGGGAGATCCTCGAGCAGTTCCTGGGTGGGCTGCTCTCGGGGTACGAAGAGGTCACGAACTCGGCCGGCAGCCCCCGCGAACAGCTCGACGAGCTGGTCCGGGTCTCCTTCGCCACCATCCACGACCAGCCGTGGGCGGTCGCGCTGTACCAGAACGAGGTGGCCCTGACCGAGCGGCTGCCCGGCTTCGACTTCGTCCTGGAGCGCAGCCGCACCGTCGAGGCGCTGTGGTTGCAGGTGCTGACCGCGGGCGTCGAGTCCGGCGACTTCCGCGCGGACCTGGACCCCGGGCTGGTCTACCGGTTCGTCCGGGACACGGTCTGGTCCTCGGTGCGCTGGTACAACCCCGAGGGGCGCCTGCAGCACGAGGCCGTCGCCGACCAGTACCTGACGATGCTGCACGGCGGACTGCTGGCGAGCTGAGAAAAGTCGCCGCGCCGGACAACCGGCGAGCCGGCGTGGCCGTATCCCCGGGCGAGAAGGCGGTGGCAGGACGTCCCCGCCGGGACCGAGGAGGACGACATGGACCTGCGCGAACAGCTGGACCGGGCGGTGGGGGAGCCGACGACGCCGGGCGTGCCGGTGGAGCCGTTGCTGGTGGCCGGGCGGCGCGTGGTGCGCCGTCGTCGAGCGGTGGCCGCGGGCGGCACCATGGCGGCCGTCGGTCTGGTCGGGCTGCTGGCCAGTCAGGTGGTCACCGGGACCGACCCCGACCCGGCTCCCGCCGGTCCCGCGGCGGTGCAGGTCGACTCCTGCGACGGTGTTCCTGCGCTGCCCGGCCTGGAGGTCGTCGGCGCCGGTGAGCTGTGCGTCTCCCCGGAGCTGGAGGTCGCCGACCGGGTCGACCACCCGGTCCCCGGGCGGGCGTCGGTGGCGCTGCAGCTGACCGACGCCGACGGCAACGGTCAGAACGTGCTGGTCGTCTTCGGTGACCGGGGCCTGCCCGACTCGATGGCGCTGCCGGTGCACGACCCCGCCAGCACCCCTGACCCCGAGCCGCTGGACACCTGGGTGGACACCGCGCTGACCGAGCGGGACCGCCTCGGTTGGGCCGAGCGCGACCCCTCGGTGGTGCCGGTCGGCGGTGACCGGGCCGCGTGTGCCGACGTGTGGGCGCCGGGCAGCGAGGCCTCGTCGGGGCGGCGCAGGGCCACCGCGTGGTGGACCGAGGACGGGACGCTGTGCCTGAACCCCGACTGGCGGGTGGTCGAGCAGATCGACTCCCCGGTGGCGGACACCCGCTCGCACGCCTTCACCCTGGTCGACCCCCGGGGTCGGGTGGCCCAGTCGCTGATGGTGTGGCGGCCCGGCGACGGGGAGCAGGGAGGGTTGGAGATCGAGCGGGGCCAGGCCACGTTGACCCCCAACCTCGCGTTCTGGGTGGCCACGACCATCGAGCACAACCCGCCGTGGCAGCAGGGGCCGGGCCTGGCCGGTGGCGTCGACCAGCAGGACGGGGAGGGACAGGGATGAGGAAGTCGCTGGAGGCCTCCTACGTCGCCTACGTCGAGGCCCGGCAGCCGTACCTCCGGCGGATCGCGCACGCCCTGTGCGGCGACTGGCACCGCGCCGACGACCTGCTCCAGACCGCCCTGGTCAAGCTCTACGTGGCCTGGCCACGGGTGCGCCGCGACGGTCGGGAGGACGCCTACGTCCGCCAGATCATGGTGCGCAGCAACATCGACGAGCTCCGGCGCGGCTGGTCCGGGGAGCGGGTGGACTCCGCGGTGGCCCACGCCGACCGGGCGGCCCCGGAGCAGCCCGGCCCCGAGGAACGCGACGAGCTCTTCACCGCCCTGCAGCAGCTCCCGCAGATGCAGCGCAAGGTGGTCGTGCTGCGGCACTGGCTGGACCTGTCGGTGACCGAGACCGCCACCGAGCTCGGCATCTCCGAGGGCACCGTCAAGTCCCACTCCTCGCGCGCCGTGGCGGCACTGGAGCGGGTCCTGGCCGGGACGTCCTGAGAACTTCTCCGGTGGCGTGACAACCTGGGCACCGGTCCGTTCCGTGTGGTGGGCAATACGGCGCCGTGCCGTCGGGACCGTGGTGATGCCACCTGCTCGACCTGTCAGCGGCCGAGACCGCCGGCGAGCTCGGCGTCGGCGAGGGCACGATCGAGTCGCACGCCTCGCGGGGGATCAGCGCGCTGCGCGCCCACGTGGTCGAGGTCTGGCGTCCAGGTCCAGCGCGCGGGTCAGCGGGGCTCCAGCTCCGCGGCCGTGGCGATCGCGTCGGCCACCAGGGCGACGTCGGCCGGGCGGACCATCCCACCGGTGACCCGGATCCGCTGCTCGGCCCCCTGGGCGGCGGTGGTCGGGAAGAACGGTGAACCGGCCGCGGCCCGGATGTCGGAAGCGGCCAGGTGCAGCAGCGCCTCGCGCTCGTCCCGCACCCCGACCCACAGGTTGATCCCGTCCGGGATCGTGCCCCGCTCCAGCAGGTGCACGCCGCGTTCGGCCAGCGCCGTGACCAAGGTGCGCTGTCGGGCGTGGTACTGCCGACGGGCCTCGGCGACCTCGTCCATCGAGCGTGCCGCCCCCAGCAGGTCCAGCAGGATGTGCTGGATCATCCGCGAGGTCCAGCCGGGCCCGAGCATCCGGCGCGCCACCAGCGGTTCCAGCAGTTCCGCCGGACCACCCAGCGCGGCGATCCGCAGGTCCGGACCGTGCGACTTGGAGAACGAGCGCACGTGCAGCACCCTCTCGGGCAGGTGGGTGCCCAGCGAGACCTGCGGGGAGGTGCTGATCGGGCCCGAGTGGTCGTCCTCGACCACCCACGGCACCCCGCCGGGTGCGCGGCGCAGCACCGCGGCCAGCTCGACGGCCCGCTCGGCGGTCATCGAGATGCCGGTCGGGTTGTGCGCGCGCGGTTGCAGCACCAGCACCGCCGGGCGGGTGCGCAGCGCGGCCCGCAGCTGGGCCGGCACGATGCCGGCGTGGTCCATGCCGACCGGGACCAGCTCGCCACCCAACGACTCGACCAGGTCGAAGAACGGCGGGAACGAGGGCGACTCCACCACCACCCGGTCGCCGTAGGAGACGGTCTGCTCCAGGCACCGGGCCACCGCGTCGGTGGCGCCGTCGACCACGGTCAGCATCTCGGGCGGGTACGGCCAGGCCCGGGACAGGGCCTCGCGCAGCTCCGGCAGCACCGGTTCGGCCTGGTAGGTGGTGGTCGCGTCCAGCGCGGAGGCACGACCCAGCGCCGGGCCCAGCGAGGGCAGCAGCGTCGCGTCCGGGATGCCGCGGGAGAGGTCGAGTCGCAGGTCGCTGGGTTCGGCCCCCAGCATCCCCCGCTGCCGGGGTGAGAGCCAGCCGCGCGGGGTCTCGGCGACGTAGCTGCCGGCCCGCCCGCGCGAGACCACCAGGCCGGTGCGGCGCAGGGCCTGCCAGGCCGCGCTGACCGTCGCCGGGCTGACCCCGAGGGCACCCGCGACGTCGCGCACGGTGGGCATCCGGTCGCCGGGTTGCAGGGTGCCCGAACTGATCGCCCGGGCGAACGACGCGGCGATGCCCTGGGGGGTCCGGTCCGCCTCCGCCGAGAGGTCAACGCCCACGAGATTTGTCAAATCCGGCCCTTCCCATGCTGTTGACGGGAGGTTAACCTGCCGAAACGCACGCGAAATGTTCAATCTCAAGAATAACGATCCAAGGCGGAGCAGCACACCCACCAGCCAGGAGGCGGAATGACCATCGTCAGGGCGGCGATCACGCAGACCACGTGGACCGGCGACAAGGAGTCCATGCTCGACAAGCACGAGCAGTTCGCGCGGGACGCGCGGGAGCAGGGCGCGCAGATCATCTGCTTCCAGGAACTCTTCTACGGGCCGTACTTCGGCATCACCCAGGACCAGAAGTACTACCGCTTCGCCGAGCCCGTCGACGGGCCGATCGTCACCCGCTTCGCCGCGCTGGCCAAGGAGCTCGGCATGGTGATGATCCTGCCGATCTACGAGGAGGAGCAGACCGGCGTCTACTACAACACCTGTGTGGTCGTCGACGCCGACGGCACCGTGCTCGGCTCCTACCGCAAGCACCACATCCCGCACCTGGACCGGTTCTGGGAGAAGTTCTACTTCCGCCCCGGCAACATCGGCTACCCGGTCTTCGACACCGCGGTCGGCAAGGTCGGCACCTACATCTGCTACGACCGCCACTTCCCCGAGGGATGGCGCGAGCTCGGCCTCAACGGTGCCCACATGGTCTTCAACCCCAACGCCACCAAGCCGGGGCTGAGCAACCGGCTGTGGGAGGTCGAGGGGCCGTGCGCCGCGGTGGCCAACGGCTACTTCGTGCTCCAGCCCAACCGGGTCGGTCGCGAGGACAACGAGTACGGCGACCTGGCCGTCGACTTCTACGGCACCAGCCAGGTCATCGACCCCCGCGGCAACTTCGTCGGCGAGCGCGGCTCGGGCAGCGACGAGGAGATCCTGATCCGCGACCTCGACATGGACATGGTCCAGCAGATGCGCGACGACTGGCAGTTCTACCGGGACCGCCGGCCCGACTCCTACACCGAGATCGCGAAGCCCTGACCCGGGAGGAGACGAGATGACGACACTCATCACCGGCGGGCTGGTGGTCAACGCCACCGGCACCGTCCTGGCCGACGTCCTGATCGACGGCGAGAAGATCGTCGCGATCACCGAACCGGGCTCCACCGTGCTGGGCCACGACCTCAAGGCCAGCGTCGACACCGTGATCGACGCGACCGGCAAGTACGTGATCCCAGGCGGCATCGACGCCCACACCCACATGCAGCTGCCCTTCGGCGGCACGTTCGCCTCCGACACCTTCGAGACCGGCACCCGGGCCGCGGCCTGGGGCGGCACCACCTCGATCATCGACTTCGCGGTGCAGCGCACCGGTGAGTCGGTGCTCGGCGGCCTGGAGGCCTGGCACGACCTGGCCCGCGGCAACTGCGCCATCGACTACGGCTTCCACCAGATCGTCGGCGGCGTCGACGCCCAGGCGCTGGTGGACATGACCAGCCTGGTCGACGAGGGCGTCACCAGCTACAAGATGTTCATGGCCTACCCCGGCGTCTTCTACGCCGACGACGCCCAGATCCTGCGGGCCATGCAGGTGGCCCGTGAGCAGGGCCTGATGACGATGATGCACGCCGAGAACGGCCCCGTCATCGATGTCCTGGCCGAGCAGCTGGTCGCCGAGGGCAAGACCGACCCGTACTACCACGGCATCGCGCGGGCCTGGCAGGCCGAGGAGGAGGCCACCCACCGGGCGATCATGCTCGGCAACCTGGTCGGGGCCCCGCTCTACGTGGTGCACGTCAGCGCCAAGCAGGCCGTCGCCCAGATCGCCGAGGCCCGCGACCGCGGCCAGAACGTCTTCGGTGAGACCTGCCCGCAGTACCTCTACCTCTCCCTGGAGGAGCAGCTCGGGGCACCGGGGTTCGAGGGCGCCAAGTGGGTCTGCTCGACGCCGCTCCGCTCCCGCGCCGAGGGGCACCAGGACTCGATGTGGCAGGCGCTGCGCACCAACGACCTGCAGATGGTCTCCACCGACCACTGCCCGTTCTGCTTCAAGGAGCAGAAGGAGCTGGGCGTCGACGACTTCCGGGCGATCCCCAACGGCATCGGCACCATCGAGCACCGGATGGACCTGATGTACCAGGGCGTGGTGACCGGGGAGATCAGCCTGGAGCGCTGGGTCGAGATCACCTCCACCACGCCGGCCCGGATGTTCGGGCTGTACGGACAGAAGGGGGTGCTGCAGCCCGGCGCGGACGCCGACGTCGTCATCTACGACCCGGACGGCCACACCTCCATCGGCTACGAGAAGACCCACCACATGAACATGGACCACTCCGCCTGGGAGGGGTTCGAGATCGACGGTCACGTGGACACCGTCATCTCCCGCGGCACCGTCCTGGTGGACGGGGGCCAGTACCACGGCCGACCCGGGCACGGGCGCTACCTGCGCCGCGGCCTGACCCAGTACCTGACCTGACCAGCAGCACCTGACGAGAGGAGCCGAGTCGTGGACTTCGGTGTCGTGATGCAGACCAACCCGCCGGCCGCCCGCACCGTGGCGATGGCGAAGACCGCCGAGGAGTACGGGTTCGACTACTTCTGGACCTTCGACTCGCACCTGCTGTGGCAGGAGCCGTACGTCATCTACAGCCGGATCCTGGCCGAGACCGACCGGATCGTGGTCGGCCCGATGGTCACCAACCCCGCCACCCGCGACTGGACCGTCACCGCGTCGGTCTACGCGACGCTCAACGAGATGTACGGCAACCGCACCGTGTGCGGGATCGGGCGCGGTGACTCCGCGGTCCGCACCCTCAACGGCAAGCCGTGCACGCTCAAGGAGGTCCGCGAGGCCACCCACGTGATCCGGGAGCTGGCCAGCTGCCGGTCGGTGGAGCTGAACGGCTCCACCATCCAGTTCCCCTGGGCCCGGCACTCGAGCCTGGAGGTCTGGATCGCCGCCTACGGCCCGATGGCGCTCAAGGCCGCCGGGGAGGCCGGGGACGGGTTCATCCTGCAGCTGGCCGACGTCGAGGTCGCGGAGTGGATGATCGGGCAGGTCCGGGACGCCGCCACCAAGGCCGGCCGGGACGCCGACAAGCTGCAGTTCTGCGTCGCGGCGCCGTTCTACATCGGCGAGGACACCCCCGAGTCGAAGGCCCACCAGATCGACCAGTGCCGCTGGTTCGGTGGCATGGTCGGCAACCACATCGCCGACATCGTCCACAAGTACGGCGACACCGGCGTCATCCCGCAGGTGCTGGTCGACTACATCCGCGGCCGCACCGACTACGACTACAACGAGCACGGCCAGGCCTCCAACACCCACACCGACTTCGTCCCCGACGAGATCGTGGAGCGGTTCTGCCTGCTCGGCACCGCCGAGGACCACGTCGCCAAGCTCGAGCG
This sequence comes from Actinomycetes bacterium, assembly GCA_023396115.1. Classification (GTDB taxonomy): domain Bacteria; phylum Actinomycetota; class Actinomycetes; order Propionibacteriales; family Nocardioidaceae; genus Nocardioides. The sequence goes on from JAEWXC010000036.1 coordinate 7,162, forward strand.
GCTCAAGGCGATCGGGGTCACCCAGTTCGCCGGCTACCTCCAGCACGACAACAAGGAGGAGACGATGCGGGTCTACGGCGAGACGGTCATCCCGGCGGTCCGCGAGCGCGTGGTCGCGAAGGCGTGAGGCACCTCGAACGCCTGCGGGCGGTCGGGTTCGGGGCCCTCGGGGTCCTGGTCCTGGTCGTGCTGTGGGACCTCTACACCGCCTTCGGGCCGACCGACGGGGTGAGCGTGGGCGACACGCTGGTGCTGCCCCGGTCCAACCAGTTCATGCCGCACTCGTGGGAGATCGTCCAGCGCCTCGGTGAGCCGCTGCGCACCGGTGCCGACGACACCGTGATGGGCGCGGTGTGGGACGCCAGCATGTTCACCCTCTCCCTGGCCGGCCAGGGCTTCCTGCTCGGGGTCGTGGTCGGCCTGGTCCTGGCGGTGCTGATGACCCGGCTGCGGGTCGCCGAGCAGGGCCTGCTGCCCTGGATCGTGCTCAGCCAGACCGTGCCGCTGATCGCGCTGGCGCCGCTGGTCAACCGGATCGGCAGTCAGTTCGGGGACGGGTGGACCAAGGAGAACTCGGTCGTCCTGATCGCCTCCTACCTGGCCTTCTTCGCGGTCGCGGTCGGTGCCCTGCGGGGCTTCAAGTCCCCGCAGAGCACCCACCTGGAGCTGATGGACGCCTACGGCGCCGGGTGGTGGCGCACGTTCTTCACCCTCCGGGTCCCGGCCAGCGCGCCGTACCTGCTGCCGGCCCTGCGGCTGGCCGCGGCCAGCGCGGTGATCGGGGCGGTGGTGGCGGAGGTGTCGATGACCCTGAAGGGCGGCATCGGCCGGATGGTCGTCGACTTCGCCCAGTCCGCCTCCTCCGACCCCGCCAAGGCCTACGCCCCGATCCTCGGCGCGGTGATCGTCGGCCTGGCCGCGGCCGGTGCCGTCGGCCTGGTCGGCGTCGTCCTCCGTCACTACAAGCTCACAGGAGCCCACGCATGAGCGCCATCGAGGTCACCGGGGTCTCGCGGATCTTTCCGGTCCGTCGCGACACCGTCACCGCCCTCACCGACGTCGACCTCACCGTCGCCGAGGGGGAGTTCGTCTCCCTGATCGGGCCCAGCGGCTGCGGCAAGTCGACCCTGATGCGGCTGGTCGCCGACCTGGACCAGCCCACCTCGGGCAGCATCGAGGTCTTCGGCAAGACCCCGGTCCAGGCCCGCAAGGACCAGGACTACGGGATCGCCTTCCAGCAGGCCGGGCTGCTGCCGTGGAAGACGGTCGCGGCCAACATCGAGCTGCCGCTGAAGCTGCACGGTGTCGGGGCCGCCGCCCGCCGGGCCCGGTCGGCGGAGCTGCTGGAGCTGGTCGGGCTCGACGACTTCGGCGACAAGTACCCCGAGCAGCTCTCCGGCGGCATGCAGCAGCGGGTCGCGATCGCCCGCTCGCTGGCCGAGCAGCCGCGGCTGCTGCTGATGGACGAGCCGTTCGGGGCGCTGGACGAGATCACCCGGGAACGGATGCAGTCGGAGCTGATGCGGATCTGCGCCGAGACCGGCGCGGCGGTCCTCTTCGTCACCCACTCGATCCCCGAGGCGGTCTTCCTCTCCGACCGGGTCGTGGTGATGAGCCCGCGGCCGGGCCGGATCGTCGACATCGTCGACGCCGGGTCCCTGGGCTCCTCCAGCGACCGCACCGACGCGGTCCGCGAGGACGAGGAGTTCTTCCACACCGTCGCCCGGGTCCGCGAGCTGCTGCACGGCACCCCGGTGACCGGGGCGCGTGGGGTGGAGAACCGATGAGCCTGACCTCCACCACCCCGGTCCGGGTCAACTGGCGTGCCCTGCGGGTGGCGCCGGTGCTGGCCCCGCTGGTGGTCGGGGTGGTGCTGCTGGGGCTGTGGGAGTGGGCGGTGGGCCACTTCGACGTGCAGCCGTTCGTGCTCCCGGCGCCGAGCCTGATCGCGGAGAAGGTCACCGGCACCCCGGACGTCATCTGGGACGCCTCGGTCTTCACCGGCACCAACGCGCTGCTCGGGCTCGCCCTGGGCGCCGTGCTGGGGGTGCTGGCCGCAGTGGTGGCCAGCCTGGCCAAGCCCCTGGAGCTGATGGCCTCGCCGGTGGTGCTGATCGCCTCGGTGATCCCGATCGTGTCGCTGGCGCCGATCTTCTACACCTGGTTCGGCTCCGGGGTGAACACCGGGCGGGTGATGGTGGCCGCCCTGGCCGCCGGTATCCCGGTGTACCTCAACACGCTGCGCGGGCTCAGCATGGTCGCGCCGGTGCACACCGAACTGATGACGGCCTACCACGCCTCGGCCTGGCAGCGGGCCACCACCGTCACGCTCCCGACGGCCCTGCCCTACGTCTTCACCGGCCTGCGGATCGCCTCCTCGTTGGCGGTGATCTCCGCACTGATCGCCGAGTACTTCGGCGGCCCCTCGGGCGGTCTGGGCAAGGCGATCACCAACTCGGTGGCCTCCTCCAACGCCCCGCTGGCCTGGGCCTACGTCTTCGGCTCGATCGTGCTCGGGCTCGTCTTCTACCTCGTGACGCTGCTGGTGGAGCTCTGGTTCACCCGGCACCGCACGACCACCTGACCCCTCCGCCCAGCGACGTGCGAAGGAGATCTCGGAAACGCTCGGCAGCACCCACGACACACCCCGAGGAGAGAACATGAGCAGGACAACCCACAGCCGGACCATCCGGCGCGCGCTGGCAGCGGTCTCGGCCGGTGCGCTGGCACTCTCGCTGGCCGCCTGCGGCGGCGACGGCGGTTCCGACAACGAGGAGGCCGGTGGCTGCAAGCCCGGTGACCCCCTGAAGCTGCAGCTGCAGTGGGTGGCCCAGGGCCAGTTCGCGGGGTACTACGCCGCGGTCGACCAGGGCTACTACTCCGACGAGGGGCTGGACGTCGAGATCGTCGAGGGCGGGCCGGACATCGTGCCGCAGGACGCCCTGGCCAACGGTGAGGTCGACTACGCGATCTCGTGGGTGCCGAAGGTGCTGGGCTCGATCGAGCAGGGCGCGGAGATCACCAACGTGGCGCAGATCTTCGAGCGCTCGGGGACGCTGCAGATCTCGTTCAAGGACAAGAACATCACCTCGCCCGGTGACCTCAAGGGCAAGAACGTCGGCTCGTGGGGCTACGGCAACGAGTGGGAGCTGTTCGCCGGGATGCAGAAGGAGGGTGTCGAGGTCGGCGACTTCAACCTGGTCACCCAGGCGTTCGACATGAACGGCTTCCTGGCCGGTGACATCGACGCCGCCCAGGCGATGACCTACAACGAGTACGCCCAGGTGCTGGAGACCAAGAACCCCGACACCGGCAAGCTCTACCAGCCCGACGAGCTGAACGTCATCAACTGGAACGACGTCGGCACCGCGATGCTGCAGGACGCGATCTGGACCCAGACCTCCGCGCTGGAGGACGAGGCCTGCCAGGAGCAGACCACCAAGTTCGTCAAGGCCTCGATCAAGGGCTGGGTCTACGCCCGCGACAACGCCCAGGCCGCTGCGGACATCGTGACCGCCGCCGGCTCCCAGCTCGGCACCAGCCACCAGCTGTGGATGACCAACGAGATCAACCGGCTGATCTGGCCCTCCACCTCCGGCGGGATCGGGATGATCGACGACGCCGCGTGGCAGCAGACCGTCGACATCGCGATGGGCACCAAGAACGAGACCGGCTCGACCATCATCACCAAGGCGCCGCCGGAGACCGCCAAGGACAACACCTACGTCGAGGCCGCCCTGGCCGAGCTGCGCGAGGAGGGCGTGGACGTCGACGGCACGGACTGGGAGGCGGAGGAGGTCACCCTCAACGAAGGCGGCAAGTAGTCCAGAACGTGCTGACGGCGCGTCGCCGGCGTTGCTCGGACCTCGACAATCCGCTTCGCTCGAAGATTGCCTTCGGTCCGGCGCCTTGGCGCCGCGCGCGTCAGCCCGTTCTGGCCGGTACGGCGTTGCTCGGACCTCGACGATCCGCTCCGCTCCACGATCGCCTTCGGTCCGGCGTCTTGGGGCCGCGCGGCGGTCAGCCCGTTCCGGCACCACCAGCGGCGTTGTCGTGGCTCGGCGGTCGCAAGATCGCCGTCGCTCCTCCTCCCGGGAGCCGCGCACGTCAACCCGCTGTGACAACTGAACACCGGTGGTGGGGGGGGGGCCCCCCCCCCCCCCCACCACCGGACCCAGCACCACCCACCACCACCCCACGTGAGGAGAACCTGATGAGCACGACACCCCCCGACGGCGCCGCCCTCGACGCCCGCACCGTCGAGCTCGACCGGGCGCACGTCTTCCACTCCTGGTCCGCCCAGGCGGCCCTGTCCCCGATGGTCGTCGCGGGCGGCTCCGGCAGCCGCGTGTGGGACCACTCCGGGCGGGAGTGGCTGGACTTCTCCAGCCAGCTGGTCAACGTCAACATCGGACACCAGCACCCGGCCCTGGTGACCGCGATCGCCGACCAGGCCGCCACCCTGGCCACCGTCGCCCCGGCCACCGCCAACCTGGTCCGCGGTGAGGCCGCCGCCCGGATCGCCGCCCTGGCACCGGCCGGCCTGGACAAGGTGTTCTTCACCAACGGCGGCGCCGACGCCAACGAGAACGCGATCCGGATGGCGCGGCAGTTCACCGGCCGCGACAAGGTGCTGTCCACCTACCGCAGCTACCACGGCAACACCGGCGCCGCGGTCGTCGCGACCGGGGACTGGCGCCGCGTGCCCAACGAGTTCGCCCGCGGCCACGCCCACTTCTTCGGCCCGTACGCCTACCGCTCCGACTTCTGGTCGGACTCGCCCGAGCAGGAGTCCGAGCGCGCCCTGGCCCACCTGGCACGGGTGGTGGCCTGCGAGGGGCCGGACTCGATCGCCGCGATCCTGCTCGAGACGATCCCCGGCACCGCCGGCGTGCTGATGCCCCCGCCCGGCTACCTCGAGGGCGTCCGGGCGCTGTGCGACGCCCACGGGATCCAGCTGATCCTGGACGAGGTGATGGCCGGGTTCGGTCGCACCGGGGAGTGGTTCGCCCTGGACGCCTACGACGTGGTGCCCGACCTCATCACCTTCGCCAAGGGCGTGAACTCCGGCTACGTGCCGGTCGGTGGCGTCCTGATCAACGAGCCCGTCGCCGCCCACTTCGACGACCGGGTCTTCCCGGGCGGGCTCACCTACTCCGGCCACCCGCTGGCCGCGGCGTCCATCGTCGCCTCGATCGACGCGATGCGTGCCGAGGGGATCGTCGAGAACGCCAAGCGGATCGGCGCCGAGGTCCTCGGTCCCGGGCTGGCCGACCTGGCCGAGCGGCACCGGGTCGTCGGCGAGGTCCGCGGCACCGGGGTGTTCTGGGCGATGGAGCTGGTCGCCGACCGGCGCACCCGCGAACCGCTGCCAGCCGCGTTGATGGGCCGCGCCAAGGCGGCGATGGTCGAACGCGGCCTGCTGCCGTTCATCGCCGACAACCGCATCCACGCGGTCCCGCCCTGCGTGGTGACCGACGACGAGGTCGGCACCGCGCTGGCCGTCTACGACGACGTGCTCACCGAGCTCGACGCCGCCCTCTGACCCCCGTTCCCCGCAACCTCAGGAGCACGACATGACCGACCTTCCCGTCCTCGACCACTGGATCAGCGGCGCCGCCGACGCCGGCGACTCCGCCCGACTCGGCGACGTCCTCGACCCGGCGCGCGGTGTGGTGCAGCGCCACGTCCGGCTCGGGTCGAGCGCCGACGTCGACCGGGCCGTCGCCGTGGCCACCGAGGCGTTCGCCTCGTGGAGCCAGGCGTCGATCGCCAAGCGCCAGACGGTGATGTACAACTTCCGCGAGCTGCTCAACGCCCGTCGTGGTGAGCTCGCCGAGATCCTCACCTCCGAGCACGGCAAGGTGCTCTCCGACGCCGGTGGCGAGATCGCCCGCGGCCTGGAGGTCGTGGAGTTCGCCTGCTCGATGCCGCACCTGCTCAAGGGCGCCGTCTCGGCCCAGGTCTCGACCGACGTCGACGTGCTCTCCACCCGTGAGCCGGTCGGCGTGGTCGGGGTGATCAGCCCGTTCAACTTCCCGGCGATGGTGCCGATGTGGTTCTTCCCGATCGCGATCGCCGCCGGCAACACCGTGGTGCTCAAGCCGAGCGAGAAGGACCCGAGCGCGGCGAACTGGATGGCGGCGCTGATGAAGGAGGCCGGGCTGCCCGACGGGGTGTTCAACGTCGTGCACGGCGACAAGGAGGCCGTCGACGCACTGCTGGACCACCCCAGCGTCGCCTCGGTCTCGTTCGTCGGGTCCACCCCGATCGCCCGCTACGTCTACGAGCGCGGGACGCAGGCCGGCAAGCGGGTCCAGGCGCTCGGTGGGGCCAAGAACCACATGTTGGTGCTGCCCGACGCCGACCTCGACCTGGTCGCCGACTCGGCGGTCAACGCCGGGTTCGGGTCCGCGGGGGAGCGGTGCATGGCGATCAGCGTGGTGCTGGCGGTGGACTCGGTGGCCGACGAGCTGATCGCGAAGGTCTCCGAGCGGATGGCCACGCTGAGGACCGGCGACGGGCGCCGCTCCTGCGACATGGGGCCGCTGATCACCGGTGAGCACCGCGACAAGGTGGCCGGCTTCATCGAGACCGCTGCCGCCGACGGGGCGACGGTCGTGGTCGACGGGCGCGGGGTGGCCGAGCGCGGCGAGGTCGACGGCGACGCCAACGGCTTCTGGCTCGGCCCCACCCTGCTGGACCGGGTGCCGCTGGACTCGGCCGCCTACACCGAGGAGATCTTCGGCCCGGTGCTCTCGGTGGTCCGGGTCGACTCCTACGAGCACGGCGTCCAGGTCATCAACGACGGCCCCTACGGCAACGGCACCGCGATCTTCACCAACGACGGTGGTGCCGCGCGCCGGTTCACCCGCGAGGTCGAGGTCGGCATGGTCGGCGTCAACGTCCCGATCCCGGTGCCGGTCGCCTACCACTCCTTCGGCGGCTGGAAGGCCTCGATGTTCGGTGACGTGAAGGCCTACGGACCGCACGGGGTCGACTTCTTCACCCGCGAGAAGACCGTCACCCAGCGCTGGCTCGACCCCTCCCACGGGGGGATCAACCTCGGGTTCCCCGAGCACGACTGACCCACCCTGCCGCCAGCCGCCGGTTTCCCCACAGGTGCGGGGGAGCCGGCGGTTGTCGTGCGACACACCGCACCCCAACCGCGCATGTCCGCCACCCGGTGTGACGGACGGGGCGGGTGGGAGCGCAGCCCCGGACCGAGCGGACCCGGCGCCCGCGGCCAGCCTGCCGGTCCGTCGGCGCGTGCACGTGGTCGGATGGGGAGCATGGGAGAACTCGAGACCGCCGAGCAGTTCTACGCCCGGGTCCTGGCCGCCACCGACGAGGAACGTCGGTTGCCGGTCGCGTTGGAGGAGATGCCGGGGTGGTTCGTCTACCCCTACGAGGTCGACGGTCTGCGGGTCAAGCCACTCGAACCGATGCTGGAGACCGAACCTGACCGCCGTGGCGAGGACCCGGCCGACTGCCGCTGCACCACCGAGGACTGGGCCACGACCTGGCCGGGGGCCGAGGAGAACGTGGTCTGGCACGACGACGACTGGCGGCTGGTCGACGCCGGCGACAAGCTGCCGACGTTCCTGATGCTGCAGCCGCGCCGGCACGTCGACCTGGACGACGTGCCCGACAACCTCGCCGCCTCGATGGGCCGACTCCTCGTGGCCCTGGCGGCGGCGGTGGAGACGCTGCCCAGCGTGGGCCGCTGCCACGTCATGAAGATCGGCGACGGCGGCGCCCACCTGCACTGGTTCTTCCTGGGGCGGCCGGCCCGGATCGGCCAGTTCCGCGGCTCCCCGCTGCTGGACTGGGAGGAGAACCTGCCGAGCGTGCCGCGTGAGGTGCTGGCTGCCAACGCGGCCGCCGTGGTCGCTGAGCTGGTCCGTCGGGTCGGCGGCCGGGCCGTGCACCGGCCGGTGGATCCGGGCTAGGCGACGTCACAGCCGCTGCCCCGGCCGGGGTCCCTCGTAGGCGCTGAGCATCAGCTGCGCTGTTGCCCACCGGCCGGACGCATCAGTCACCCAGATCAAGCTCACGGCGTACCGGCCGCCGGGATCGCGGAAGGTCGGGACAGCCCGGTCCGCGACGGGGGTCCAGCTGTGCTCGCGCAGGAAGGCACCTCCCTCGCGCAAGGAGCTCCACGACGGCACGCTCAGGTACAGCACCGGTTCGGGTGCCCCGCGGTCCTCGCAGCCGCTGTACAACGACTCCTTCACCTGCAGACCGTCGAACAGACGGTTCGCCTCGGTGCGCAACTCTGCCACCAGGGCCGTCTCGTGTGTCTCACAGGTGGCGGCCGGTGTGTCTGCCAGGCAGCCGGTGCCGCAGCCGATCAGCACGAGGAGTGCCGGGATGGAGCGCGCCGTCCCCCTCATCCGGGGCCCGGGGTGTCAAGCCGATGGCGGGGCATCGGGATCCACTGAGCCCGGCTGGCCGACGAACCCGAGCTCGGCGGCGCGTTCCTCGATCTCTGTCCAGGCTCGGCCTGCAGCCTCCATCTCAGTCCTGTGCTCGGCAGCGAAGTCCTCGATGGCCCGGGCGATGTCGCCCAGGTGGTCGTTGTAGACCTCCGCGCGACAACTCCAGTCGTCCTGCTCGAGGCGTGCTTCCAGGGCGAGGAAGGCCTGCCACGCCTCGGTGACCGGAGCGGAGTCCCCGACCGGCACGTCTTTGGCCGGCGGAAGCTGCTGAGCCAGCACGCTCTGCCACGAGTCCCCGGGAACCGCCGGCCCCTCGTCGTCTGCCTGTGCCCGGGCAAAGCACTCGGCATAGGCCGTCGCGTCGCCGTAGCGGGCATCCCAGGACTCCAGCATCCCCCACCAGGCGCTGCGGAGGTCGGCCACCTCTTCCGGTGTGGAAACGCTCTCAGCCTCGTCGTCGGACGACGGCGCGACCCTTCCTGCGCAGGCGTCGATGGCCTTCGTCTGGTCGGGTGGTGGTGCTTCCACCCTCGCCTGCTCCTCGGCGCGGATGGCAGCAGAGGTACTGAACATGGCCCGCGAGTAGGCGCGGCCGTGCGGGTTCTTGAACCACACGCTCGTCCCCAGCGCATCCGTGGGGGGTGCCGTGTTGCGCAGCGCCGACCAGTCCCACTCCGGATGGCCGAGCTCGCTCATGCAGGTGTCCATTGGACTGTTGAGACTCCACGCCTGGAGAACACCGGAGGCGTTCCGCTGGCGTTGGCTGCCGTTGAAGGACTCGAAGAGCTGGTCGGCCCTGGTCTGGACCGCTGCCGAGTCGCTGGAGGGTTGGTCGCTGCTCGGCGCGAGTGAACGGTCGAACGCGCCGAATTGTGCTGCCAGGGCGGCGGCCCCGACGGCAGCCGTGGCTGCGACGATCCAGCGCAGGTGCATGCTCGATGATCTCGAGAGGGGCGAGAGCCGACGCCGTTCATCCTCACGAATCATCAAAAGGGGTGAACCCCGGCGCGACGGGACGCGTTCACTCCGTCGCGGGACGCTGCAGCGGCAGTCCGGTGGGGAGTCCGTCGATGCTGACCCGGTTCTTCTCGTCCTGGTAGGCGGCGATCCCGTCCGGTCCCTTCTTGCGGGCCCAGCCGTCCATCAGGTCGCGCTGGCGTGGTTGCTCCATCAGCGGGACCCCGTAGCCGCAGGAGGTCTGCACCGAGTGCACCGACACGTCGAAGACGTTCCGGGCGCCCAGCATCGGCGGGAACAGCCCGGCCAGCTCGTCCCAGTCGGCCTCGCCGGGGTGCACGGTGCGTGCGGTGCCGTAGAGCCGCAGGATCAGCGGCTCACGGACGTAGGAGCAGAACATGATCGTCATCCGGTTGGTGTCCAGCAGGTGCGCGGCGGTCTCGTTGCCCGACCCGGTGCCGTTGAGCCACACCACCCGGTTCGGGCCGAGGACCCGCAGCGAGTCCAGGCCCTTGGGGGAGACGTTGATCCTCCCGTCCCGCGCCGCGGTCGCGACGAAGTACATCGGCTGGGCCTCGATGAAGGTGCGCAGCCGGTCGGTGATCTCGGGCAGGTGGGTGGCCATGCCGCAGTGAACCACGGCGAACCGTGGCAACCGATCCGACCGGCTGGTCCGTCTCCTCCTGCACACCCACACTGGAACGCTCACCGCCCGGGCGTTGGCGTCCTGGCAGGAGGCACTGGGGCCGTCCCGGGTCAGCTGACGCCGTCGGGCCCCGACGGCCGAGGTCGTGGCGGGTCGGACGCGGCCCGGAACGCGACGACCCCCGGAACCTGGGCAGGCTCCGGGGGTCGGCGACGGGGTGTCAGGCCAGGACGGCGGCACGCACCTCGTGCGCCCGGCCGAACAGCTGCGCGCAGGCCAGCGACCGCTTGAAGTACAGGTGCGCGTCGTGCTCCCAGGTGATCGCGATGCCGCCGAAGAGCTGGATCGACTCCCCGGCCACCATCTCGAACGCCTCGGTGCACCACGAGGAGGCCAGCGCGGCCTTCTCGACCAGGTCGGGCTGGTCGGTGGAGGCGGCCCAGCCGGCCGCCCACGACATCGACCGGGCGACCTCGACCTTGACCAGCATGTCCGCGGCGCGGTGCTTGAGCGCCTGGAAGGAACCCAGCAGGCGCTCGAACTGCTCGCGCTCCTTGAGGTAGGCGACGGTGTTGTCCAGCACCTGCTGGGCGCCACCGACCTGCAGCGCGGTGACGGCGGTCTTGGCGATCGCCTGCAGCTTCGCCAGGTCCAGCGCACCCAGCACCGTCGCCGGCGTGCCCTCGAAGGTCACGTCGGCGAACCGGAACGTCTGGTCCATGGCCGGGGTGGCGGTGCGGGTCAGGCCCGCGGCGTCGCCGGCGACCTCGACCAGGGTCGGGGTGCCGTCGACGTCGGCCACGGCCAGCAGGATCTCGGCGTCCGTGCCCTCCAGCACCAGGCTGCTGGCGCCACTCAGGGTGCCGTCGACCAGGCGCACCGGTGCGCCGGTGACCGAGAACCGGCCCTGGGAGTCGGCCCACGCCAGCGCGGCGACCGTGCCCGCGGCGATCTCGCCGAGCAGCCGTTCCTTGGTGGACTCGTCCGCGGCCAGCAGCAGCGCCTGGGCGGCCAGGACACCCGACCCGAGCAGCGGCGAGGGGCACAACGACGCGCCCAGCTGCTCCAGCACCACGTGGGTCTCGAACGAGGTGAACCCGGCTCCGCCGAACTCCTCGGGGATGGCCAGCGCGGCGACACCGATCTGCTCGACCAGGTCACCCCACAGGGCGGTGTCGTAGCCGGCGTCCGAGGCGATCGCGGCAGCCAGGTCGGTCTGCCCGGCGCGACGCTCGACGAGGCCCTTGACGGCCTTCGCCAGCTCGGTCTGCTCCTCGGTCAGGGCGAAGTGCATGGTCAGCGGCCTTCCATCACGGAGTTGAGGATGCGGGTGCGGTGGAAGTGCGGGGTGCCCCACGCCGAGACCAGGGCCCGGGCGCGGAGGAACCAGACGCTCAGGTCGCACTCCATGGTGTAGCCGATGGCGCCGTGCAGCTGCAGCGCGTTGCGCGAGGCCAGCACCGCGGTGTCGGAGGCGAAGACCTTGGCGGCCGAGACCGCGCGGGCGGCGTCGGGGTCGCCGGCGTCCAGCGCCACGGCGGCACCGTGCACCAGCGGGCGGGCGAAGTCGACGCCCACCTTGATGTCGGCGGCCATGTGCTTGAGCGCCTGGTACTCGCCGACGACGCGGCCGAACTGCTTGCGCTGCTTGAGGTACTCGACGGTGATCTCGAGCATCTTCTCGCTTGCACCCAGCAGCATCGCGGAGGCGGCCAGGGAGCCCAGGTCCAGGGCGCGGGCGGCAGCCTCGGGGGCGACGGTGGCGACCTCGTCGCCCTGCGTGGTGACGAACAGGTGGCGGGAGTGGTCGACCGAGTCGCGTGCCTCACCGACCGCGCCCAGCGAGAGGGTCTCGCCGGACAGGTCGTAGACGTCGGTGGCCACGTCGGCGTCCAGGGCGTACGGGGCGAACGATCCGGCGGTCAGGCTGACCCGGCGCTCGCCCTCGGCCAGACCCGAGAGCACCTCGTCCTGCCCGGCCGCGGCCAGCAGGGTCGGGGCGACCGCGACGGTCTCGATCCACGGGCCGGCCACGGCGTGCCGACCGAGCACCTCGAAGGCCACGGCCAGGTCCAGCGCGGAGCCGCCGATGCCGCCGACCTCCTCGGGGACCAGCAGGGCGGGCAGACCCAGCTCGGCCAGGCGCTCGGCGATCTTCAGACCCGGGGCGTGGTCGCCGGCGGCCCAGGCGCGGTTGGCGGCCACCGAGTCGGCGGAGGTGAGCAGACCGTCGATCGCCTCGGCGAACGCCTGCTGCTCGTCAGAGAGGGAGAACTTCATCGTCCGATCACGCCTTCTTCGACTCGCGGGGGAGGCCGAGGATGCGCTCGGCCACGATGTTGCGCTGGATCTGGTTGGTGCCCGCGTAGATCGGACCGCCGAGGGCGAACAGGTAGTCGCTGACCCAGCGACCGTCCGCCACGGCACCCTCGCCGACGACCTCGGCCTCGGGGCCGATCAGGGCCAGGGCGGTCTCGTGCAGGTCCACGTCCAGCTCGGACCAGAAGAGTTTGTTGACCGAGCCGTCGGCGCCCATGTCGCCACCGTCGGCCAGCTTGTTCACGGTGCCCCAGGTGTAGAGCCGGTAGGCCTCGGCCTTGATCCAGGCGTCGACGACCTGATCGCGCAGGTGCGGGTTGCCCGCGCCGGTGTCCTTCCACAGGTCCAGCAGCCGCTCGGCGGGAGCGATGAACCGGCCGGGCGCGCGCAGCGAGAGGCCACGCTCGTTGCCGGCGGTGCTCATCGCGACCTTCCAGCCCTGGCCGACCCCACCGAGCACGTCGGCGTCGGGGACGAAGACGTCGTCGAAGAAGACCTCGGCGAACGACGGGTCACCGTCGAGCTGCTCGATCGGGCGGACCGTGATGCCCTCGGCGTCGAGCGGGAACAGGAAGTAGGTCAGACCCGCGTGGCGCTGCGCCTCGGGGTCGGAGCGGAACAGGCCGAAGCCCCAGTCGGCGAACGGGGCACGCGAGGACCAGATCTTCTGGCCGCTCAGGCGCCAGCCGCCGCGCTCGTCGTCGCGGACCGCCTTGGACCGGATCCCGGCCAGGTCGGAGCCGGCCTCCGGCTCGGACCAGCACTGCGCCCAGACCAGCGAGCCGTCGGTCATCGGCTTCATGAAACGCGACTTCTGGTCGTCGGTGCCGTGGTCGAACAGGATCGGGGCCAGCAGCGAGATGCCGTTCTGGGTGATCCGGGTGGGGGTGCCGGCGAGGTAGTACTCCTCCTCGAAGATCACCCACTCCACCAGCGAGCAGTCGCGGCCGTTGTACTCGGCCGGCCAGGCCACCACCGACCACTTGTCGGCGGCCATCGTGGCCTCCCAGGCACGGTGCGCGACCGCACCCTCGGGGGTGTCCATCGAGGGCAGGCGGCCCGGGTTGTGCTCGGCCAGCCAGGCCCGGACCTCGGCGCGGAACGCCTGCTCGGACTCGGTGAACTCGAGGCTGTTCGACTCGGCGGTCATGCGTTCCCTGCCTTCTCGGTGCTGGTGGGGTGCTGCTTGTTGCCCGCGGCCATGTCGCGGGCGCCCAGGCCGGCGAGCGAGTCGCGGCCGACCTCGGCGTTGTGGGCGTGCGCGGCGTGGTGCAACCCGAAGACCGAGTCCACCGCGTTGCGCAACCCGATGATCTCCTCGGCCTGGTTGACGGCCTTCTTGCTCAGCATCAGGCCCAGCGTCGGCATCTGGACCATCTGGGCGGCCAGGTCCATCACGGTCTGCTCGAGCTCCTCGCGCGGCACGACGTGGTTGACCATGCCGAGCTTCTCGGCGCGCTCGGCGGAGAACCGGCCGCCGGTGAAGAGGAACTCCTTGGCCGCGCGAGGGTTCATCGCGAACGGGTGGGCGAACCACTCCACGCCGGGGATGCCCATCCGGGCGACCGGGTCGGCGAAGAACGCGTCGTCGCTGGCCACGATGAAGTCGCACGACCAGGCCAGCATCAGTCCGCCGGAGATGCAGGCGCCCTGCACCATCGCGATCATCGGCTTGGGGATCTCGCGCCAGCGGCGCACCATGCCGGTGTAGACCTCCGACTCGCGGGCGAACCGGGAGTCCAGCCCCTCACGGTCGGTGTGGTCCCACCAGATGACGGCCTTGCGCTCGAACGACTCGGTGTGGTCGCGACCCGGCGTGCCGATGTCGTGGCCGGCCGAGAAGTGCTTGCCGTTGCCGGCCAGCACGATCACCTTCACGTCGTCGTCGTTGACCGCCCGGGTGAAGTAGTGGTCCAGGGCGTAGGTGACCTTGGAGTTCTGGGCGTTGCGGAACGTGGGCCGGTTGACCGTGACCACGGCGACGTGGTCACGCACCTCGTAGGTGACGACCGGGCCGTCGGCGTCCTCGGCGACGGTGAACCCGTGGGTGGTGGGGTGTTCCACTGCCGTCTCCCTTCGCTGGCTCGCGCTCCGGGGTTGGCGCGGCAGCTGTCCCACGGAGTCGTTCGGAGGTTACCAAACAAGTGCTTGGTTTGGTACTGTCGCGTCCTGACAGGAAGGACCCCGCGCAGGGGACGGCGGACCGGTGGCACCGGCCCCCGCACCCACCCGCGGAGCGTGTGAGGAGAAGCCGGTGGACCTGACCTATTCGCCCGAGGACGAGGCCTTCCGCGCCGAGGTCCGGGCGTGGCTGAACGACAACCTCGTCGGAGAGTTCGCCGAGATCAAGGGCATGGGCGGCACCGGCCGCGAGCACGAGGCCCACGAGGAGCGGCTCGCCTGGAACCAGCACATGGCACGCGAGGGGTGGACCTGCCTGGGCTGGGCTCCCGAGCACGGCGGCCGCGGCCTGAGCCTGTTCCAGCAGGTGATCTGGTACGAGGAGTACGCCCGCGCCAACGCCCCGGCCGGCGTCAACCACCTCGGCGAGACCCTGCTCGGTCCCACCCTGATCGCCCTGGGCACCCAGGAGCAGAAGGACCGCTTCCTGCCCGGCATCCGCAACGTCACCGAGCTGTGGTGCCAGGGCTACTCCGAGCCCGGCGCCGGTTCCGACCTGGCCGGGGTCCGCACCAAGGCCCGGCTCGAGGGTGACGAGTGGGTCGTCGACGGCCAGAAGGTCTGGACCTCCCTGGCCCAGCACGCCCAGTGGTGCTTCGTGGTCGCCCGGACCGAGGCCGGCTCGCGCCGCCACGCCGGCCTGAGCTACCTGCTGGTGCCGATGGACCAGCCCGGCGTCGAGATCCGCCCGATCGAGCAGCTCACCGCCACCAGCGAGTTCAACGAGGTCTTCTTCGACGGTGCCCGCACCGCTGCCGACCTGGTCGTCGGTGAGCCCGGCAAGGGCTGGGGTGTCGCGATGGCCACCCTCGGCTTCGAGCGCGGCACCTCCACCGTCGGCCAGCAGATCGGCTACGCCCGCGAACTGGACGGCATCATCGCCACCGCCAAGGCCAACGGCACCTTCGACGACCCGGTGATCCGCGACCGGATCGCCACCGCCAAGGTCGGCCTGGAGGCGATGCGGGTGCACGCCCTGCGCACCCTGAGCGCCTACGACTCCCAGGCCCCCGGCCAGGAGGCCGCCGCCAGCGCCTCGAAGCTGCTGTGGGCCAACTGGCACCGCGACCTGGGCGAGCTCGCCATGACCGTCCAGGGCGGCGCCAGCCTGACCGTCGGGCCCGACTACGGCCTCGACGAGCAGCAGACCGTCTTCCTCTTCTCCCGCGCGGACACGCTGTACGGCGGTTCGAACGAGATCCAGCGCAACATCATCGCCGAGCGCGTGCTCGGCCTCCCGAAGGAGCCCCGCCCCGCATGAGCGCCAAGCCCGAACAGCCCACCCCCGACTACGTCCCCGGCCACGACCTGCTGGCCGGCAAGGTGGTCGTCGTGACCGCCGCCGCCGGTGCCGGCATCGGTGCCGCCGTGGCCCGCAAGGTGCTGGAGGAGGGCTGCAAGGCCGTCGTCATCTCCGACACCCACGAGCGCCGGCTGGCCGAGTCGCACGAGGCCCTGGCCGCCGAGTTCGGCGCCGAGCGGGTCGCCTCGATCGTGTGCAACGTGACCAAGGAGGACGACGTGGTCGCCCTCTACGAGACCGCCGAGCAGTTCGGTGGCGTCGACGTGGCGATCAACAACGCCGGCCTGGGCGGCACCAACGACATCCTCGAGATGCCCGACGAGACCTGGAACCTGGTCCTCGACATCACCCTGACCGGCACCATGCGCTGCATCCGCGAGGCCGGCAAGCGCTTCGTGGCCGCCGGCAAGAAGGGCGTCATCGTCAACAACTCCTCGGTGATCGGCTGGCGCTTCCAGGACGGCCAGTCCCACTACGCCGCGGCCAAGGCTGGTGTGAAGGCGCTGACCCGCTCCGCCGCCGCCGACCTGGCCCAGTACGGCATCCGGGTCAACGCGGTCTCGCCGTCGCTGGCGATGCACCCGTTCCTGGAGAAGGTGACCAGCCCCGAGCTGCTCGCCGAGCTCAAGGGCAAGGAGGCCTTCGGCCGCGCCGCCGCCCCGTGGGAGATCGCCAACGTCATGGTCTTCCTGGCCAGCGACTACTCCTCCTACATGACCGGCGAGGTCCTCGCCGTCTCCTCCCAGCACGCCTGATCCACTCCCGGTGGTTTCGAGCTCGTCCCCGGTGGTCGAGACCCCCGCGCATCCATCTCAACGAAGGAGTTCCGACATGGCTGAGGCCTACATCGTCGACGCCGTCCGCACCCCGGTCGGCAAGCGCGGCGGCTCGCTCGCGTCCATGCACTCCGCCGACCTCGGCGGCCACGTGCTCAAGTCCCTGGTCGAGCGGACCGGCGTGGACGCCGGTGCCGTGGACGACGTGATCATGGGCTGCTGCGACACCATCGGCTCGCAGGCCGGCGACGTCGCCCGCACCGCCTGGCTGGTCGCGGGTCTGCCCGACCACGTGCCCGGCGTGACCATCGACCGCCAGTGCGGCTCCTCGCAGCAGTCGGTCCACTTCGCCGCCCAGGGCGTCATGAGCGGCACCCAGGACCTGGTCGTGGCCGGTGGCCTGCAGAACATGTCCGCGATCCCGATCTCGGCGGCGATGCTGGTGGCCGACCAGTACGGCTTCACCACCCCGTTCGCGGAGTCCCCGGGCTGGAACGCCCGCTACGGCGACGTGCCGGTCAGCCAGTTCGCCTCGGCGGACATGATCGCCAAGAAGTGGAACACCACCCGCGAGGAGATGGAGGAGTTCGCGCTCGCCTCGCACCAGCGCGCCTTCACCGCCATCGCCGAGGGCCGGTTCGAGAACGAGATCGCGCCGGTCACCCTGGCCGACGGCACGGTCTTCACCACCGACGAGTGCCCGCGCCAGACCTCGCTGGAGAAGATGGCCGGCCTGAACCCGCTGGAGGAGGGCTCCTGGATCACCGCGGGCGTCGCCTCGCAGATCTGCGACGGCGCCTCGGCGATGCTGATCGCCTCCGAGCAGGGCGTCAAGGACCACAACCTGACCCCGCGCGCCCGGATCCACCACCTGTCGGTGCGCGGCGACGACCCGATCTGGATGCTCACCGGCCCGATCAACGCCACCAAGCACGCCCTGGCCAAGGCCGGGATGAGCGTCGACGACATCGACCTGTTCGAGTGCAACGAGGCCTTCGCCTCGGTGGTGCTGGCCTGGATGAAGGAGACCGGCGCCCCGCACGAGAAGGTCAACGTCAACGGCGGCGGCATCGCCCTGGGCCACCCGATCGGCGCCACCGGCACCCGTCTGATGACCACCATGCTCAACGAGCTCGAGCGCACCGGCGGCCGCTTCGGCCTGCAGACCATGTGCGAGGGCGGCGGCCAGGCCAACGTCACCATCATCGAGCGCCTGGACGCCTGACGGTTTCGTACACCGACGTACACAACCCCCGGAACCGGCCCGAAAGGGTCGCCTTCCGGGGGTTGTGTCATTCCGTGTACGTGCCGCGTCAGCCCGGCAGTGGGGCGTGCCGCGCTGGCTGTCCGTGCTGGCGGGGATGTCGGCGGTCGGGTTCGTCGCCCTGGTCGCGACCCCCAGCCACCGGGCGCTGGACTCGAGCGAGGCCGGGAGCTTCGTGTGGTCCGTGCGGCTGCCCAGCCTGCGCGACCTGGTGGTCTTCACCGAGCTGGGCCTGAACATCTGGATCGCGGTGCCGATGGGCCTGTTCGGCGTGCCGCTCGGCCGCTGTGTGGCCAGGTTCTGGCCGGTCGTGGTGGCCGCGCTGGTGCCACTGGGGTGCGAGCTGCTGCAGTGGGCGGTCCCCTCGATGGCGCGGGTCGGGTTCCAGTTCTCGGACCTGGCCGCGAACTGGACCGGGGTGCTGTGCGGCGCGCTGCTGGGGCTGCTGGTCCTCCGGTTCGGGCCGCGGCGTCGGGCTGCCCCCGAGATCGCCCCTGCCCGGTGACCTGTCGCTGATCGGTGGCTGGTTGGTGGCGCCCGAGACCCCTCCAGCCATCGGCATACGCGACGCGGGGGTTGTCCGTCCCCCTCGGCCGAGCCAGTGTGGAGGGATGAGCACCGAACGCATCGTCATCGTCGGAGCAGGGCTCGCGGGCGGCAACGCCGCCGTGGAGCTGCGTGAACAGGGCTTCTCGGGGCCGGTCACGGTCCTGGGTGCCGAGCAGCACCCGCCCTACGAACGACCCCCACTCTCCAAGGGGATGCTGCTGGGGGAGGAGGACGCCGCCGACACCCTGGTCGAACCCGACGCGTGGTGGGCCGAGCACGACGTCGACCTGCGGACCGGCGTCGAGGTCGCCGGGATCGACACCGCTGCCCGGCAGGTGCAGCTGGCCGACGGTCCGCTGGAGTACGCCAGCCTCATCCTGGCCACCGGGTCCGAACCCCGCACGCTGCCCGCGCTGGCCGAGGCCGGGATCGCCTCGACCCCGCTGCGCACCCTGGAGCAGAGCCGCCGCATCGTCGACGCGCTGAGGCCGGGCGCGAAGGTCGCGATCGTCGGCGCCGGCTGGATCGGTCTGGAGGTCGCTGCGGCGGCCCGGAACGCCGAGGCGCAGGTGAGCGTCTTCGAGCAGGCGCCGCTGCCGCTGCTCGGGGTGCTCGGGCCCGAGGTGGCCTCGCTCTTCGCCGACCTGCACCGCGCGCACGACGTGGACCTGCGGCTGGGCACAGCCGTCTCCCCGCAGGAACTCGCCGGACACGACCTGGTGGTGGTCGGGATCGGGGCCGCGCCGCGCACCGGGCTGGCCGAGGCCGCCGGGCTGGGGGTCTCCAACGGCGTGCTGGTCGACGAGCAGCTGCGCACCGGTGACCCGCACGTGCTCGCGGCCGGCGACATCGCCAACCACCTGCACCCCCGCTTCGGCCGGATCCGGGTGGAGCACTGGGACAACGCCCGCGAGCAGGGCAGGGTCGCGGCCCGCAACGCCCTGGCCGGACCGGGTGCCGGTGAGGTCTACGACCGGGTGCCGTACTTCTTCACCGACCAGTACGACCTGGGCATGGAGTACGTGGGCCACGTCGGCGCCGAGGGGTACGACCGGGTCGACCTGGAGGGCGACACCGACCTGGCCGCCGGGGGAGCCCTGCGCGCCTTCTGGGTCCGGGACGGCGAGGTGGTCGCGGCCATGCAGGCCAACGACTGGGACTACTCCGAGGAGCTCCGCTCGGTCGTCGGCTCCCGCCGCTGACCCCGTCCCAGGCCCATGTAACGCGGTGTTGGGGAAGGTTCCCGAGTGGTCTGCGGGGTGGGAAGCCGCCCGGACACCGCGTTGCATGCGGAGAGGGCGGCGACGGGACGGCACCCCAAACCAAACACTTGCTTGGTAGTCTCGCGGGGACGCCCCACCGACACAGCAGGAGCACACCATGGGTCTTCTTGACGGACGCATCGCCATCGTCACCGGCGCCGGCCGCGGCATCGGCCGCGCACACGCGCTCGAGCTCGCCCGCCAGGGCGCGAAGGTCGTCGTCAACGACTTCGGCGTCTCCAACCACGGCGAGAAGACCGACTCCCCGGCCCACGACGTGGTCCGCGAGATCGAGGCGATGGGCGGCGAGGCCGTCGTCAACGGCGCCGACGTGGCCGACTTCGCCCAGGCCGGCGAGATGGTGCAGCAGGCGATCGACACCTTCGGCGGGCTGGACATCCTGGTCAACAACGCCGGCTTCGTCCGCGACCGGATGCTCGTCAACGCCACCGAGGACGAGTGGGACGCGGTCATCCGCGTGCACATGAAGGGCCACTTCGCCCCGCTGCGCCACGCCGCCGCCTACTGGCGCGCCGAGTCCAAGGCCGGCAACCAGCGCGTCGCCCGCGTCATCAACACCACCTCCGGTGCGGGCCTGCAGGGCTCCATCGGTCAGGTCGCCTACTCCGCTGCCAAGGGCGGCATCGCCTCGATGACCCTGGTCGCCGCCGCCGAGCTGGGCCGCGTGGGCGTCACCGTCAACGCCCTGGCCCCGGTCGCCAAGACCCGGATGACCGAGGGTGCCTTCGACACCTCCGACATGGCGCTGCCCGAGGACAACTCCCCGGTCGTGGCCTGGCTGGCCTCGGAGGAGTCCGGCCACGTCACCGGCCGCGTCTTCGAGTCCGACGGCGGCAAGCTGACCCTGGAGTCCGGCTGGGCGCACGCCGGCACCCGCGACAAGGGGTCCCGCTGGGAGGCGACCGAGCTGGGCGAGGTCGTCGACGCCCTGATCGCCGAGAGCCCGGTTCCCGAGCCCGTCTACGGCACCCAGTCCTGACGCGGGCGTGACGGCGCGTCCCCGGCGTTGCCGGGGGCTCGCCGATCGCTCCGCTCCTAGATCGGCTTCACCCGCGGCGCCTGGGGGCCGCGCGCGTCATCCCGCGTCGAGGTGGTGTGACGGCGCGTCCCCGGCGGTGCCGAGGGCTCGCCGGTCGCTCCGCTCCAAGATCGGCTTCACCCGCCTTCGTTCGGTGAGGTGCGAGCGGAGCGAGCCTCGAACCCTCGTTCGGTGCGGTGTGGTGGGTGTGGTTCGTGGCCCCTCGTGCCTCGGGGCGCGTCACCGCGCGTTGTTGCCCCGCGTGCCTCGGGGCGCCTCACCGAGCGTTGTGGCCCTCGTGCCTCGGGGCGCCTCACCGAGCGTTGTTGCCCGCCGTCGTTCGGTGAGGTGCGAGCGCAGCGAGCCTCGAACCCCGCTCATCAGGAGGACACATGAGTACCGCTGACTGGATCGACCGCGACCTGGGGACCCGTGAGGTCTCCTGGACCGACCGGGACCCGATCCTCTACGCCCTGGCCGTCGGGGCGCGTCCCGACGAGCTCGACCTGGTCCACGAGACCCGGCTGCACGTGCTGCCGCCGTTCGCGCTCACCCTGGCCCAGTGGGCCCCCGACGTGCTCGGGGACGCCGGTGCCTTCGACACCAGCACCGCCGTCCAGGGTGCCCAGCGGCTGCAGGTGCTCGCCCCGATGCCGGCCGCAGGCACGGCCAGCATGACCGCCCGGGTCGCCGCCGTGTGGGACAAGGGCGCGGCCGCCGTCTTCGAGGTCGAGGTCGCCTGCGAGTACTTCGTGGCCACCTGGTCGCTCTTCTGTCCCGGTGCCGGGGGCTTCGGCGGCGAACGCGGCCCCGGCCGGGCACCCACGCCGACCGGCGAGCCCGACTGGTCCGCACCGCTGCCCGTCGCTGAGAACGCGGCCCTGCTCTACCGGTTGCTCGGTGACCGCCACCCGATCCACGTGGACCCGTCCGCTGCCCGCGGCATCGGCGCCGACCACCCGATCCTGCACGGTCTGGCGACGCTCGGCGCGGCCGCCCTGGTCGCGGCCCGGGTGAAGGGACGCGAGCCGTGGAGTCTGCGCGACCTCGAGGGCCGGTTCACCGGGCACGTCCTGCCCGGCGAGACGCTGACGGCGCACGGCTGGGCCGATGGCGCGCTCCGGGTCGACGGTCCGCGCGGCACCGTCGTGGACGGCGCCCGCGTCCTGTTCGGGTGACTCAGCAGGTGCTCGGCTGCGGCCCGTAGTCACCGGGAGTGCCCGGCTCCGTCGCCGCGAGGAGCTTCCGAACGTCGTCGGGGCCCTCACCGGTCACCGCCTCGGCGACCGAGTTCTCCTCGAGCAGGGACGCCGCGTACTCCTCGGCCCGGGCGAGGTCGCGCTGCTGGCCACCGAACTCGCCGACCCCGATCACGCCGTCGGTCACCGGCAGTGCGCTGTTGGCCCCGAGTCCGCGCCACGACCCGGGAATCACCCCATCACCCTCGTAGCAACGCTCGTCCTCCCAGTCCAGCGCCACCAGGTACTGCTGGCCGGACTCGAACCGGGGGCGGTCGAGGGAGACCAGCGGAGCCCCGCTCTCAGTATTGCCACTGTGGAAGGCCCACCCCAGGGCTTCGTACTTCACGGTCTGGGGGAGCGGAGTTCCCTCGGGAGCAGACCAGAGAATGTCGATGACCTGCAGGGTCACGGTCCGGGGGACGGTTCCTTCTCCCAGCTGGACATCGTCCTCCGATGGCGCTTCTCGCTGTTCCTTCGTGACCTCCACGAGTGCTACAGCGTCGCTGTAGGTCACCCAATCTTGAGCCGTGTAACTCGGATACCGATCGCTCAACTGGATGGTGACCTGTTGAGCGCGTGGGTTCCCGTCGCCGGGGTTGTCATTCTCGCGAAATCCGCATCCCACCATGAGGAAGCACGCGGTGATAACCATAAAGTATCGACGTTGAATCATTTTGCCGGGATTCCCTAATAATTGTTGTTGATCCGAGTGATCTGGTTGTTGTCAAGGAAAACCCATGGGCCCACGGGAGTTCTCATGCAACCATTGTCACCGTCAGTGAGTGAAAGGCGCGGGCTTGCCCGATCGCCGTGCACGAAGCCCACTCCATGACCCAGTTCGTGGCAGAGCATTCCTGCGGTCCATGAGCCCGACTCGATCTTGATGTGGTGCTGGTCGCACTTGTATGTCAAGAGGTCGGGGTCGTTGCAGAAGGTGCTGCCGTTTGAGTCCCCGCTCACGGAGCCTTCGGTAAGGTACCAATCGGTTTCGGCGCCACCGCTGAAGGTTGGGGTTGAGTCGTGGGTGACGGACAGATTGGTCGGCTGGTACTCCGAGGCAATGACATCACGTACCATTTGCTTATCACCTGCCTCAAGCGCGTTCGTGCCGCCCGAATCCATGTAGTACGTAACAGTTGCATTGTCGGTCTTGCAGGTTGTGCCACCAGTGCGCCAATGGTCATAATTGGCGGTGGGAATAAGATTGTCGGGGTTGGCGGCGCTGGCCGGCCCCTGTGCCATCCCGAGGAATCCGATCACTGTCATCGTGGTTGACAAAAGGATCCGTACTGACCTCATGGCCTTCCCTCCCGCGCACCAAAAATTTCTGGGAAAATACTGAGTCTCAGACTCAGCCGTCAATCGACTCAGCCACACACCGCGACTGGTTGCCGGCATCGCTCCGTCAGGGTGGTGGTCCGGGCGCGGCGGCCGTGCATTCCGTCCAAGGGCACGCGAACGACTGTCGAAGGCGGCATGGTAAGAACGAAATGAGGCTGGGGATCCGCCCGCCGCTGTGCGCTTGACCGGGCAAAGACCTCCGGGTGCTCCCCCTACGCGGCTAGGGGATTCGCCGTCTGCTGGTCCGGCCGACGCCGTGAGAGTTGCCCCCGCTAGTCTGGCCGTGCCAGACACCTGTTCGCAAGGAGAGCACATGCCCATCGCCACCCCGGAGCGTTACGCGGAGATGCTGGACGCCGCGAAGTCGAAGAGCTTCGCCTACCCGGCCATCAACGTGACGTCGTCGCAGACGCTGAACGCAGCGCTGCAGGGCTTCGCCGAGGCCGGCTCGGACGGCATCATCCAGATCTCCACCGGCGGCGCCGAGTACCTCTCGGGCCCCTCGGTCAAGGACATGGTGACCGGCTCGGCCGCGTTCGCCGCCTACGCCGTCGAGGTCGCCAAGAACTACCCGGTGAACATCGCGCTGCACACCGACCACTGCCCCAAGGACAAGCTGGACACCTTCGTGCGTCCGCTGATCGCCCTGTCGGCCGAGCGGGTCAAGCGCGGCGAGAACCCGCTGTTCCAGTCGCACATGTGGGACGGCTCGGCCGTGCCGATGGACGAGAACCTGGTCATCGCCGAGGAGCTGCTGGCCCAGTGCGCCGCGGCCAACATCATCCTCGAGGTCGAGATCGGTGTCGTCGGTGGTGAGGAGGACGGCATCGTCGGCGCGATCGACGAGAAGCTGTACACCACCCCCGAGGACGCGCTGGCCACCGCGCGTGCGCTCGGCGTCGGCGAGAAGGGTCGCTACATGACGGCCCTGACCTTCGGCAACGTGCACGGCGTGTACAAGCCGGGCGGCGTCACCCTGCGCCCGGAGATCCTCAAGGCCGCCCAGGAGGCCGTGACGGCCGAGCTGGGCCTGGCCGCCGGCTCCAAGCCGTTCGACCTGGTCTTCCACGGTGGCTCGGGTTCCTCGCCGCAGGAGATCTCCGACGCTGTCGACTTCGGTGTCATCAAGATGAACATCGACACCGACACCCAGTACGCGTTCACCCGCCCGGTGGCCGCGCACATGTTCAGCAACTACGACGGCGTGCTGAAGATCGACGGCGAGGTCGGCAACAAGAAGCTCTACGACCCGCGCTCGTGGGGCAAGGCCGCCGAGACCTCGATGGCCGCCCGTGTGGTCGAGGCCTGCGAGAACCTGCGCTCGGCCGGCACCACGCTCGGCGCCTGAGCACACCTGCCCGACACACCACGCCGGCCGGTCCCCGGGGGGACCGGCCGTCGTGGCGTTCCGGTGCTGGGCGCGACGCCCCTCGTCACGGGCGGGCCGAGCCAACCGCCGCGAAGTGTCGGGGCCGCTCCAGGAACAGCACGGCGAGCAGGCCCACCAGCAGCACGGCAGGGACCAGCCACAGGGTCTCGGCCATCGCGCTGGCGAACTCGTCAGCCACCTGGGGCGGCATGGCGCCGGTCGAGGACGCGCCGGCCTCGCCGCCGGAGAAGCCGCCGAACCCGTGCGCAGCCATCCGGGCGTCCAGCAGCACCGCCACGGCTGCCGAGCCGAGCACGGCGCCGAACTGCCGGGTGGCGTTGAAGACGCCGGCGCCGGCACCGGCCTGGGCCATCGGCAGGTTGCGGTTGGCCGTGGCGGCCAGCGGGCCGAACAGGAACGAGGTCCCGGCGCCCAGCAGTGCCAGGGACAGGCACAGCTCCCACAGCGGGGCGTCGGGTTCCATCGCCAGGGCGAACCAGCCCAGGGCCACCACCGCGGAGCTGAACCCGAACACGGTGAGGATGCGCGGGTGCACTCGGTCGGTGAGCTGGCCGGCGAACCTGGCCAGCAGGATCGACATGACCGCCATCGGCGCCATCAGCAGACCGGCCTCGGTGGCGGTGTAGCCGCGCACCGCCTGGGCGTAGAACATCACCGGGAACCCCATCGCGGTGAAGGCGAAGCCCAGGGTGGAGGTGGCGATCGTCGAGACTGAGAAGTTGCGGTCGGAGAAGAGGTGCAGCGGCAGCAGCGGCTCCCGACGGTTCTGCGACTGCCAGTAGACGAAGGCCGCCATCAGCACCACGCCGAAGGCGATCAGCCCCCAGACCGTGAACGGACCGGCGATGTGGCCCCAGTCGTACTGGTGGCCCTCCTGGATCCCGAAGACCAGCAGGAACATGCCGACGCCGGACAGGGCCACGCCGAGCCAGTCGAAGGAGTGCCGGTGCGTGGCCAGCGAGGGCACGAGCCGCCAGGTCAGCACGAAGCTGAGCACGCCGACCGGGATGTTGATGAAGAAGACCCACTCCCAGCCGAGGTGCTCGGTGAGGAAGCCTCCCAGGATCGGGCCGACCAGGGTCGCGACGCCCGCGGTGGCGCCCCACAGCGCCATCGCCGAACCGCGCCGGGCGGCCGGGAAGATCTTGGTGATCACCGCCATCGTCTGGGGCGTCATCATCGCCGCGCCCAGCCCTTGCACGGCCCGGGCCGCGATCAGGGTCTGCACGTCGCCGGCCAGCCCGCACCACAACGAGGAGAGGGTGAAGACGACCAGGCCGGTCATGAACAGGTTCTTCGCACCGAACCGGTCGCCCAGACGGCCGGTGATCAGGATCGGCACCGCGTAGGTGAGCAGGTAGGCGCTGGTCACCCAGATGACCTCGTTGACGCCGGCTCCGAGCTCCTCGGTGATCGCCGGGGTCGCCACCGTCACGATGGTCATGTCGACCATGATCATGAAGAAGCCGAGCACCATCGCCCACAGGGGCGGCCAGGGGTTGTCGAGGGTCTCGTCCACCGGGGCCTGAGAGGTGGACGAGCTCATCGCAGGAGTTCGTCCGCGGCGGTGCTGCTCGAGTCGCGCAGGAACGTGGCGCACCGCTCGGCCTCGTCGTCCTCGCCGATCGCGCGGGCGGCCAGAGTCAGCAGGGCCAGGGCGCGCAGGAAGCCGCGGTTCGGCTCGTGCTCCCACGGCACCGGGCCGTGGCCCTTCCAGCCGTTGCGGCGCAGCATGTCCAGGGAACGGTGGTAGCCGACCCGGGCGTAGGCGTAGACGGTCACGTCGTCGGCGCCGGCGTCGCTGGCCTGCTGGGCCAGGGCCGCCCAGGCGGCGGGGGAGGCGGGGTGGCGGCGCACCACGTCAGCGGGTGCGGTGCCGCCGGCCAGCTCGGCCGCGGCGGGGTCCTCGGGGAGGCGGGTCGGCGGCGGGCCGGCCATCAGGTCGATGTGGTTCATGGGGCCAGCCTGCCACCGGGGACCGACGCTCCTGCGTGGGGTGCCACGCAACGAACGGATCGTCACCCTGCTCGCCGACCGGAAGTGGGCCCCGACGAACGTCGGAGGAATCAGGCGAAGACGCCGACCCGCGGCCCCAGCACCAACCACGCGGTGCACGCCACCGCCAGCACCGGCAGCACGACGGCCCAGCCCACCCAGTTCGAGAACTCCTGGGCCAACCGGGCCAGCATCCCCGCAGTGCCGAGCACCAGGGCGACCACGGCCCACCACGGCGGCACGTCCGTGGCGGTGAAGGAGGCGACACCGGCGATCACCAGGACCAGGCCGACCAGCGCCGCCACGGCCCCGGCCAGCCAGATCGCGACCGCACCGGCCGCCACCCCGACCCCCAGGAGGACCTTGCGCGCAGCCGATGGCTCGGTGCCCGCGGCCGTGTCCGGGGCTGTGCCGGTGTCCCTGTGCTCGTCCATGTCCCCGCCGAGACCCCCCTCCGGTGCGGTCAGCCGCCGAGCAGCTGACGGACCTTCTCGGTCCCCAGTGCGACGACCAGGGTCGGCAGCCGCGGACCCTTCTCGGCGGCGACGAACAGCTCGTAGAGGAGTCCGAAGAACGCCTTCTGGTCGGCCTTGACCTCATCGGTCGGCTTGTCGGTCAGCTCCAGGCCGGCGGCCAGCTTCGGCACGCCGTAGACGACGGTGGTCACCTCGTCCTGGGTGAGCTCGGCCGGCAGGTGGGTCAGGAGCAGGTCGATCCAGGTCCGCTCGGCGTCGCTGAGGGCGGCCAGCCGCTCGGTGTCGGGGGTCTCGCGGACGTTGGTGCGCTCGTCGGCCGGGACGAACTCGGCCGTCCACTGCATCGCCTTGGACAGCCGCGGCTGCAGGTCGTCGACCGAGTCGTGCGGGAAACCGACCTGGGTGACGATCTCGGAGATCAGGTCCGCCGACCCCGCGGTGACGTCGGCCACCGAGGAGAGCGTGCGGAACGGGACGGTGACGCTGCTGGCCGGCAGCGGGCTGTCAGCGGTGGCGACCGCGCGCTCGTGCGCCAGGACGGCCACGTCGCGCTTCTCCGGGTTGCCGGCCTTCTTGGTCAGCGCGTCCCACTCGTCGTAGAGGCGCACCACCTCGGGACCGAAGTCGATGTCGAAGGTCTGCTTGGGGGCGCGGCGCACGTAGAGCCAGCGCAGGATCGCCGGCTCCAGCACCCGCAGCGCGTCGGTCGCGGTCGGCACACCGCCGGCCGAGGAGGACATCTTCTGCATCCCGGCGAACCCGACGAAGCCGTAGGCCACGAACGAGGGAGCGGTGGCGCCGAAGTGGGTCACCACCTCCTTGCCGACGGTGTAGGACGAGCCGGGGGTGGCGTGGTCGGCGCCGCCGGGCTCGAAGTCGACACCCTCGAAGGCCCAGCGCATCGGCCAGTCGATCTTCCAGACCAGCTTGCCCTCGTCCTGGGTGGCGACGTTGGTGACGTGCTGCTCGCCGCAGGCGTTGCAGGTGTAGGCCAGGTCGGTGGTCTCGTCGACGTAGGAGGTGATCGTCACCGTGTCGCGCCCGCAGCCGCGGCAGAACGGCTTGTAGGGGAAGCGGGACAGGTCCTCGACCGGCTCAGTCGGCTCGGGAGCCTCCTCGCCCTCGTCGGTCTTCTTCTTCGTCCGGTACTTGGCGAGCACCGCGTCGAGCTCGCGACGGTGGCGCACCGCGTGCAGCACCTGCTCGCGGTAGGTGCCGGCCCGGTACTGCTCGGTCTGGGAGACCTCGTGCATGACCACGCCCAGCTCGGCCAGCGCCTCGAGCAGCGGGGCCTTGAAGTGCTCGGCCCACGAGGTGTGGCACTCCCACGGATCCGGGACGGCGGAGAGCGGGCGGCCGATGTGGTCGGCCCACTCGGCCGGGACACCGGCGGGGACCTTGCGGAACCGGTCGTAGTCGTCCCAGCTGTGCAGGTGCCGGACCTCCACGCCACGGCGGCGCAGCTCGTCGGCGACGAAGTGCACGGTGAGGAACTCGCGCAGGTTGCCCAGGTGGACCGGGCCACTGGGGGAGGCGCCGGAGGCGCACGTGACCGGGTTGCCCTCACCTGCGTGACGCACAGCTTCATCCGCTGCCCGGGTCACCCAGTCGGTTGCCTCGCCCTTCTGCCCACGTGCCATGCGCTGACTCTCCACCCTTCGCCTCGGGGCCGGCGAGCGCCGACCGGGATCAAGGTTAGGCCCTCGACCGGCCCGGGCCACGCCCGCGTGCGTGGGTGGTCACGGGTGAGCGAGCGGGTGGCACACTGACGCGCGTGTCCGACCACACCACCAGCACCCGCCGGGTCCGCGGAGCCCGGGTGTGGCGGACCCTCGGCGCGGTCCTGGTCCTGCTCGGGCTGGGCGTCCTGGGCTACGTCGGCTGGGAGCTGTACGGCACCAACGTGGTCGCCGGTCGCAGCCAGGAGCGCATGCACCAGCAGATCGTGCGGGCGTGGGACGAGGGCCGGGAGCCCTCGCCGACCGCCACGGGCGATGCGCTGGTGCGGATACCCCGGTTCGGGGAGGACTGGGTCAAGCCCGTCCTGCTCGGCTTCGACGACGACACCCTGGCCCGTTCCGTCGGCCGGTTCCCCGACGGGGCGGAGCCGGGCGAGGTCGGCAACGTCGTCCTCGCAGGACACCGGGTGACCCGGGGGGAGCCGTTCCGGGACTTCCTGGACCTGCGGCGCGGTGACCTGGTCGTCGTGGAGACGCGCACCAAGGTCTACACCTACGAACTGCGCGGTGACGGGGACGACGTGCGCGTCGACTTCAGCACCTCGTGGCCCCTCCAGCCGGTGCCCGAGCCGGACGCCGGCAGCCGCGAACCCACCGAACGCCTCATCACGCTCATCACGTGCTCGGAGATCTTCCACACCGACGACCGCAACGTCGTCACGGGCGTCCTGGTGGACGTCCGCCCACGCTGATCCTCCCCGGGCGATCCCGTGGCGTGAGCCCGGGGTGAGAGCCGGGATGAAAGCCGGGGTGAATTATCCGGCTCACCCACATTTCTGCGCGGCCTGACGACCGATGGTCACGACGCGAGGCACACGACGCCTCCGTACGTACATCGTCTTCAGGAGTGATCCCGTGTCAGCACCCACCCGTGACCTGCCGACCGGCAGCGCTACGCGGCCGCCGAGGGCCTGGCGGTGGCTGAGCGTCCTGCTCAGCAGCCTCTTCCTGCTCGTGGCCACCGCCACCGGAGCGTCCGCCGTCCAGTCGACCACGACCCCCGCGGCCAACCCGCCGATGCCCTCGCAGTGCGAGCTGGACCTGGCGATCAGCCTCGACCTGTCCAACTCGGGATCGCGGCGCGGACGGTCCGGGTGGCCCACCCGTCGTCGGGACTCTCCGGCACACCTGCGAGCCGCGCGACGAGGGAGCCGGTCTGCACGCGGCGAGTCTATGGCGAGCGGGGTCCGTCAGTGTGCGGACCTGCACCATCCGGTGCGGGGGCCCGCTCGCCGTCGGCCGCGGGTGCGCTCGGGTTCGCACGGATCGCACGCGGGTGAGGAGACGCTGAGGGCGCCCGAATCGTTCCCCTGCAGCGATTCGCGCGCCCTCGGCCGCGTCCGTGGGATCCCCCGACCTGCCACGAACGCTGATACCGAGTATAGCCGTGCTGCGCCCGTGCACCTGTCCACTTCGTGCCAGTGGCACTAATATGCCAACCATGCAGCGACGTGAGGCGGCCCGGGCGATGGGGGTGCCGCTGCACCTCGAGGACCTGTACTGCGAGGTGGTCGGGGAACCGGTCCGGACCGCCCCGGCCCTGGCCACCGCCCTTGACCTGGATCTCGACCACGTCGAGGAGGGGCTCGCCTCACTGGCTGAGCTGGGCGTGCTCGAACTGCGCGGTGGGGTGGCGCACCCGGTGGACCCGGTGGCGGTGCTGGCCGCCCAGTTCGCCCGGGAGGTCAGCGGCTTCCAGCAGTTCTCCCGCCGCCTGGGTCACCTCGCCAAGGCGGGGCCGGACTCGGTGGGGATCCCCGACGACGCGAGCAAGCTGGCCGGCGCCCCGCTCACCGGCCGCACCGTGCCGGAGGTGCTGATCGAGTGGATCCAGGAGTCCGACGGCGACCTGATGTTCATGCGTCCCGACCAGTACCAGCTGCCCAGCGAGTCGGCCATGGCCCTGGCGGTCACCGAGGCGGTGCGCCAGGGGCGCCGGGTGCGCGGCCTCTACCCGCTGCACGCGCTCACCGAGGCCGAGCGGCCGCTGGTGGCCCGGGCCGCGATCGGCGAGGAGATCCGGATGGTGCCGCACCTGCCCACCCGGCTGGCGGTGATCGGCGCCAACCGGGCGATGCTCCCCGATCCGCCCGGCAGCGACCGGGGACGCCGTCTGCAGCTGTTCGAGGAGGGTGTGGTCGGCATCTGCACGCTCTACTTCGAGGCGGTGTGGGAGCACGCCACCCCGTTCCACGAGGCCGTCGACCGTCGCGGCTCCGACGAGCGCGTGGTGCTGCTGCAGCTGATGTCGGCCGGGTTGGCCGACGACCAGCTCGCCCGGTCGCTGGGGGTCTCGCTGCGCACGGTCCGCCGACGGGTGGCGGCGCTGCTCGCCGAGCTGCACGCCACGTCCCGGTTCCAGGCCGGGGTCGAGGCGGCCCGGCGCGGCTGGCTGTGACCGCACCGCCGCCGACGGGTCAGTAGTCGACCGGGTCCCGCAGCAGCGGGTTGGTCATGCAGTGCCCACCGCCGCGGCCCCGGCCCAGCTCGGCCCCGACGATCTCGATCACCTCGATGCCGGCCTCACGCAACAGCTCGTTGGTGTGGGTGTTGCGGTCGTAGGCGACCACCACCCCGGGCTCCAGGGCGACGACGTTGTTGCCTGAGTCCCACTGCTGACGCTCCGAGGCGTAGACGTCGCCACCGGTCTCGATCACCCGCAGCTTGTCCAACCCCAGCGACTCGGCGACCACCTCGGTGAACGGCCGGTTCTCGCGCACCACCTCGACCGCCTCCCGGTCGCCGGGGCGCAGCGAGAACGTGTGGATCCCGTCGACGATGTCGGCGTAGGCGGTGACCACGTCCCGGTCGGCGAAGGTGAAGACCGTGTCCAGGTGCATCGCGGCCCGCAGCCGCGGCATCCCCGCCACCAGCACCCGCTCGGCCGCACCGTCGGCGAAGAGCCGCTGGGCGACCTGGGTGATCGCCTGGCGGGAGCTGCGTTCGCTCATCCCGACCAGCACCACGCTGTTGCCCACCGGCATCACGTCGCCGCCCTCGAGGGTGGCCTGCCCCCAGTCACGTTCCGGGTCGCCCCACCACACCTTCGCGCCGGTGAAGCTCGGGTGGAACCGGTAGATCGCGGCGTAGAGCAGCGTCTCGTGCTTGCGAGCGGGCCAGTAGAGCGGGTTCAGCGTCACGCCGCCGTAGAGCCAGCAGGTGGTGTCACGGGTGTAGAGGGAGTTCGGCAGCGGCGGCATCAGGTACTCGCGGACCCCGGTGTGCTCGCGGGCCAGCAGCATGTGGTCGCTGCGGAACTGCTCGGGCAGGTCGTCGGTGGCCAGCCCACCGAGCAGGTAGCGGGCCAGGTCGGCCTCGTCGAGCGACTCCAGGAAGGCCCGGGTGCCGGACACGTTGCCGGCGCCGACCTCGTTGGCCACGATCTTGCGGTCCAGCAGCCACTGCTTGGCGCCGTCGACGGCCATCGTCTCGGCCAGCACCTGGTGCAGCTCGAGCACCTCGATGCCGCGCTGCGACATCATCGAGCAGAAGTCGGCGTGGTCGCGCTGCGCCCGCGCCACCCACAGCACGTCGTCGAAGAGCAGGTCGTCGCAGTTGGACGGGGTGAGCCGCTGGTGGGCCAGGCCCGGTGAGCAGACCAGCACCCGGCGCAGCCGCCCCACCTCGGAGTGGACGCCGAACTGTGTGCTCATCGCGGACCCCCTGGCCTCGGCCGTGCTTGCCGGACCGGTTCCGGCCCGGTCAGCAGATCACCCGGCGGGTCCGCTGCGCCAGTGTCCGCGCCGGGCGCAGGCCTCCCGGGTGGTCGGGGTTCCGGCTCAGAGCGGGGGCAGCACCATCTGGAAGGCGGACGGCTCCAGGTGCCAGGTGCGGCTGCGCTCGGGCCCGTAGATCTCCCCGTCGGCGGAGCACCAGAAGTCCTCGCCGGTGATCCGCACCTCCCGGCCCCGCACCCGCAGCACGTCGTCGCGGCCCAGGTGGGCGGCCCGGACCAGGTCGGTCAGGAAGCCCACCTTCGACCAGGCGGTGGTGGCCCGGGAGACCATCACGTCGGCCTTGCCGTCCACCGGGGTCGCGTCGGGGGTGACCTCGGTGCCGCCGCCGATGTGGGAGGAGTTGCCGACCAAGACCATCAGCACCAGCTGGTCGACGTCGTTGACGACCTCGCCGTCGACCTCGACCCGCAGCCGCAGCCCGGCCGGGGAGAACGCGGTGGTGAGGGTGCCGATCGGGTAGCCGAGCCGGCCCAGGTTCAGTGACCCGACCCCGATCCCGCCCAACCGCTCCTTCCAGCGGGCACCGGCCCGGCTGGCCCGGGCACCCGCGCCGGCGTGCACGTTGTTGACCACCACGCCGCCGACCTCGTCGACCAGCAGGTCCACGCCGCGCGGGGTGCCGGTGACCGCCAGGGTGGCGGCCGCCTCGGGCTCCAGCGGGACCCCCGTGCCGCGGGCGAAGTCGTTGCCGGTGCCCAGCGGCAGCAGGGCCAGGGTGT
This sequence comes from Actinomycetes bacterium, assembly GCA_023396115.1. Taxonomy (GTDB): domain Bacteria; phylum Actinomycetota; class Actinomycetes; order Propionibacteriales; family Nocardioidaceae; genus Nocardioides. The sequence continues at coordinate 40,537 of JAEWXC010000036.1, forward strand.
GCTGGTCGAGCTCGTGGCGCCGGTGCAGCGCGGTCACCACCGCGTGCAGGCTGCCGTCGCCGCCGGCGACCACCAGTCGTCGGGACCCGGCCCGGTGCAGCACCCCGTCCAGCTCGTCGGGGGAGGAGGTGGCCGCGACCTCGACCGAGGCGTGCTCGCGCAGCACCGCCAGCGCAGCGTCGAGCGTCTCCTCGTCGGCTGTGCCGGCGTCGGCGTTCTTGATCACGAGCACGGGGTCCACGCGGCGACCCTAGCCTGCAGCGGGCAACGGGACCGGCGGACGAGGGATCCGCCGGGGAGGCTCCGTGCCGGGGCCGTTGCCGGCCTCCGTGCCGGCGTCTGTGCCGGGGTCCGGGCGGGCGGCCCGGGCCGGTTGTCCGGGGCGTTCGTGAAAGCCGGGTCGGGTGGTCACGTTCTGGTAACCTCAGGTCGCAAGAGCTCCGGTGCGCCTTGTGCCGGGGCTGTTTCTTTTTTCCACGAGGAGGGGCTGCGATGCCCGCGATCGTTGTGTTGGGCGCCCAGTGGGGCGACGAGGGCAAGGGCAAGGCCACCGACCTGTTGGCCACGTCCGAGACCATCGACTACGTGGTGCGCACCAGTGGCGGCCACAACGCCGGCCACACGATCGTCGTCAACGGCGAGAAGTACGCCACGCACCTGCTGCCCAGCGGCATCCTGACCCCGGGCGCGACCAGCGTCATCGGCAACGGTGTGGTGGTCTCGCCCGAGGCGCTCTTCCGTGAGTTGGACGGCCTGATCGAGCGCGGTGTCGAGGTCGCCGACCTCAAGGTCTCCGCCAACGCGCACGTGATCGCCAGCTACCACGCGACCATCGACAAGGTCTCCGAGCGGTTCCTGGGCAAGAACCAGATCGGCACCACCGGCCGCGGCATCGGGCCCGCGTACGCCGACAAGGTGAACCGGATCGGGATCCGGGTCGCGGACCTGTTCGACGAGAAGATCCTGGCCGAGAAGGTCGAGGCGGCCCTGGACGTCCGCAACCACCTGCTGACCAAGGTCTACAACCGGCGCGCGATCGAGGTCGAGGCCGTCGTCGAGGAGCTGACCCAGTACGCCGAGCGGCTGCGCCCGATGGTGTGCGACACCTCGCTGCTGCTGAACAAGGCCCTCGACTCCGGTGCCACGGTGCTCTTCGAGGGTGCGCAGGCCACGATGCTCGACGTCGACCACGGCACCTACCCGTTCGTGACCTCGTCCAGCCCGGTCTCCGGCGGCGTCTGTGCCGGTGCCGGGGTGGGCCCGACCCGGATCGACCGGGTGATCGGCGTGATCAAGGCCTACACGACCCGCGTGGGTTCCGGCCCGTTCCCCACCGAGCTGTTCGACCAGGACGGCATCAACCTGCAGAAGATCGGCGGGGAGATCGGTGTCTCCACCGGCCGGACCCGCCGCTGCGGCTGGTACGACGCCGTCGTCGCCCGGTACGCGGCCCGGGTCAACGGGCTGACGGAGTTCTTCCTGACCAAGCTCGACGTGCTCGACCACTGGGACGAGATCCCGGTCTGCGTGGGTTACGAGATCGACGGCGTCCGGGTCGACGAGATGCCGATGACGCAGACCGAGTTCCACCACGCGAAGCCCGTCTACGAGGTCTTCCCCGGGTGGAAGACCGACATCTCCGGGTGCCGCTCCTTCTCCGACCTCCCGGCCAACGCCCAGTCCTACGTCAAGGCCCTGGAAGAGATGTCCGGCGCCAAGATCTGGGGCGTCGGTGTCGGCCCGGGCCGGGAGCAGACCGTGGTGGTCCACCCCTCCTGACCCACTCCCTGGGCTGACCGTCCGCGGGCCGGGCCGGGGCTCCCGCTCCGACCGCGCGCCACTCGCCGCTTGTAACGCGCAGTTAGTTGGTCCAACCGTCTGGCATGCCGGCGCGTTGGAACCGGTGGCGGCGCGTTGGATCGCTCGTGGCGCGTTGGATGGACCGCACTCGACCGCGCCACGAGCTCTCCACAAGGCGCCGACGCGAGGCAGCCTCCACAGCTCGAGCCAGGCGGCCCGCTGGCTCACCCCGACCGGGGCAGCGTGGCGCCATGTTGCCCCCACGACTCACCGGCGCCTTCGCGGCCAACGACGGCCTGCTGCACGTCGAGGCCCTGGCGCTCCATGGTGTCGACCTCGACGAGGTCCGACGCCTCCGACGTCGTGGCGAGGTGGTCCGGGTCCGCACCGGCGTCTACGCCACCGCGGAGGTCTGGGCCGCCACGGAGAACGACGTCGCCGCCCGCGAGGTCCTGCACGCCCGTGCCGCCGGCATGACGATGCGCCCCGGTCGGGTCTTCAGCCACGACTCGGCCGCCCACCTGCTGGGCCTGCCGTTCCTGCGCCCGGCCGAACCGCTCGTGCACACCACCGAGCCGCGGTACACGGGTGGCTTCCGGGCCGCCCGCGGGATCAAGCACCACGGCGCCCCCTACCTGCCCGAGCAGGTGCGCCGGACCGGGCACGGGCCCGCGCTGGACCTCGCCCGCACCGCCTGCGACCTGACCCGCGAGCACGGCCTGCGGACCGGGATCGGCGCCTGCGACGCAGCCCTGCGCCGTGGGGTCAGCCGCACCCAACTGGTGGACGCGGTCGCCGCGATGCGCTCGTGGCGGCACGTCACCGTGGTGCGCGAAGCCATCGCCCTGGCCGATCCGGGTGCCGAGAACCCGGCCGAGTCCCTGGCCCGGTTGGCGGTGCACGAACTCGGGCTGGGCACCCCGACCACGCAGTTCCCCGTCGACCTGGGTGGGTCGATCGCCTGGTGTGACCTGCTGCTGGGGCCCCAGGTGTTCGAGTTCGACGGTCGGCTGAAGTACCGCCGCGCCGAGGAGGGCGGGGTGGCCACCCGCGACGTCGGTCAGGTCGTGTGGGACGAGCGCACCCGGGAGCGCCACCTGCTGGGCAAGGGACTGGGGGTCTCGCGGCTCACCTGGGACGACCTGCTGCCGCGGCAGTGGGCGCAGACCCGGGAACGCCTCGCCCGGGAACTGGCCCAGACGGTGGCGCGGGTGGGTCCGCACACCCCGCCCGAGCTGCTCACCGGAGCCGAGGCGCTCCGCACCCAGCGGGACCGTCGACTGCGTGCCGCCTGACACGCTGGGGCCGTCCGGTCGGGTCGCGCCGCGTGGCACGACCGCCCGGGGCTGCAGGTTCGGGGACCTGTCACCCCAGGGCGCGGGTCCACTGGCGGCGGACGAGCTTGGCCCGGTCCGGGGTCCCGCTGACCTCGCCGAGGGTCCAGGACCCGCCCTCGCGGGCGGCCTCCCAGTTGACCGAGGCGCTGCGTCCGTCCGCGTCGGCCACCCGGATCCCGAGGCTGTACTGCTCGGTGCTGCCCTCGGACCGGGTGACCAGCGTGGCGAAGGCCCGCACGTAGGGCCCCAACCCGGGGGCTGATCCGCGCCCCGGCCCGGGCTGGAGGAGCCCGAGCGTCACCCCCACCGGGCGGGGGTCGGAGCTCGAGTCCTGGGTGATCCGCAGCTCCGCGTCCGGCCAGGTCTCCAGCACCGTCTCGGCCAGCTGGAGGAGCTGGTCGTCGCCGCCCTCGATGATCTCGACCCCGAGGTCCGGGGGCGACGACGAGGACGAGTCGGGTGAGGTGGAGGGCGCCGGGGGCGTGATGAGCAGGGTCGCCCCGACCTGGCCGAGCTCCTCCTGGCGCACCGCGCGGACAGCCCTGCCGGCTGCTGCGTAGCCGCTCACGTCGACCCGGACCCGGGCGGCTGCTGACTCGACAGCGACTCCCTGAACCCCGGGTTGGGACTCGAGGAGCAGCAGCAACGGCCCCAACTGCTGCAGTTGGCTCGGCTCCGCGTTCGCGTTGTTCAACAGGTCGGTGGTCGCCAGTGCGTCCACCCGCAACCCGGCCGCCCGCGGGTCAGCCGCCATCTGTTCCCGGACCTTCAGTGCGGCGCTCTGCTGGGTGGAGCCCACCAGGATTCGTCCGTCGAGCAGGGCCACTCCGGTCACCCCCGCCGTCGGACGCGCCTCCCACTCGGCTGCCAGGGCGATCACGTCGGAGTCGACGCCCTCGGTGGTCCGGAGGACCTGCTGCGGGCTGCTCGGGCGCTGCGCCACCAGGGACGCGTCCGGGAGTTCGTCCGTCATCGCCCACAGCTCCTCGGCGTGGCTCCAGACCGAGGACGCGAGCGTGGCCTCGACCATCGGGCTGCTCGGGGCGGGGGTCACCGACAGCTTGGTGACGCTCGAGGTGCTCGCTCCCCACGCCAGCAGCGTCGCGGTAGCCGCGTCCTGGTCGGTGGGGGTCTTCTCGGCGTCGATCGTGGCGCTGACGATCCGTGCCTGGCCGTTCGCCTCGCCCAGACGCAGGGACAGATGGACCTCGTCGACGTGGTCGACCGTGCGCGTCGCCCCGAGGACGGCGGTGATCTGCTCGCTGGTCGCCTCCGGTTCGACGACCACCCGCAGGTCGCAGGAGAAATCGGCACACTCGGAATCCGCTGACTCCACGCCCGGCAGGCTGCCCACCGTCTCCTGCAACTCCTCCTCGCTGACACCGCACCCCACGAGCAGGGGCACCACGAGGAGGGGCAGGGTCAGGAACTGGGCGGTCAGGGATCTGGTCAGGCGCATCGGCATCCGTCCGGTCGGGTGAGGAGCACCGTGCCCGCGAGCGCGCCGGGAGAAACGCGGCGCTCGCCAGGCGGGCCGGTCCGGGGCGGCCGGAGCCCGACGGGCCGTGTCCCATCGAACGCGTCGCCACGGCTCGAACGCGCCACCACCGATCCAACGCGCCGCCACGGCTCGAACGCGCCGCCACGGGTACCAACGCGCCGGCATGCCAGACGGTTGGACCAACTAACTGCGCGTTACAAGCGGCGGGGGAGCGGGGCCGCGGGGTGAGCCGGAGGCCCGAGGCCCCCCGGGGCGGCCCTAGACTCGAGGACCGTGAAGACCCTCGTGATCGGAACTGGCGGGCGCGAGCACGCCCTGGCCCTGGCCCTCTCCCGCGACCCGGGGGTGAGGGAGGTGCACGTGGCGCCGGGCAACCCGGGGATCGGCGCCTTTGCGACGCTGCACCCGGTGGACCTGATGGACGGCGCCGCGGTGGCCGGGCTGGCTGCGCAGATCGGGGCCGACCTGGTCGTGATCGGGCCCGAGGCCCCGCTGGTGGCCGGTGTCGCCGACGCGGTGCGCGAGCTGGGCATCGCGGTGTTCGGGCCGGGCAAGGAGGCCGCGCTCCTGGAGGGGTCGAAGGCGTTCTCCAAGGAGGTCATGGCCGCCGCCGGCGTGCCCACCGCCGGGTCCCGCACCTGCAGCACCACCGCGGAGTACGAGGCGGCGCTGGACGCGTTCGGCGCCCCCTACGTGGTCAAGGACGACGAGCTGGCCGCCGGCAAGGGCGTGGTGGTCACCACCGACCGGGCCGAGGCGCTGGCGCACGCGGCCAGCTGCGGCCGGGTCGTGATCGAGGAGTTCCTCGACGGCCCCGAGTTCTCCATCTTCGTGGTGTGCGACGGCCGCACCGGCCGCCCGCTGCTGCCGGCCCAGGACTTCAAGCGGATCCACGACGGCGGCCGCGGCCCCAACACCGGCGGGATGGGCTCCTACGCCCCGCTGACCTGGCTCCCCGAGGGCACCGTCGACCGGGTGATGAGCACCGTCGTCGAGCCCACCCTCGCCGAGATGGGACGCCGCGGCACCCCGTTCAGCGGCTGCCTGTACGTCGGCCTGGCGCTGACCGCCGACGGGCCTCGGGTGATCGAGTTCAACGTCCGCTTCGGCGACCCCGACGTGCAGCCCGTGCTGGCGCTGCTCGACTCCGGTCTGGCCGGGCTGCTGATGGCCGCCGCCCAGGGCCGACTCGACCAGGTCCCGCCGCCCGCGTTCGCCGACGGCGCCTCGGTGACCGTGGTCCTCGCCTCGGCCGGCTACCCCGAGTCCTCCTCCACCGGGGACGTCATCACAGGCGCCGACGAGGCCGCCGGCCACCCCGACGTCGACGTGGTGCACGCCGGCACCGGCATGGACGGGCACAGCCGCCTGGTCACCGCCGGGGGACGGGTGCTCGCGGTCCGGGCCCGCGGCACCGACGTCGCCGACGCCCGCGCCAAGGCCTACGCCGCCGCCGAGGAGATCGACTTCGACGGCCTGCAGCGCCGCACCGACATCGCCGCCGAACCGCTCGGCGTGGTCGAGGGTGCCGCCGCGCGTGGCTGAGCCGTTCACCGTCGGCACCCCGGTCACCGTGACCGAGGAGCTGCACGGCGCCACCTGGGCGCACTGGGACGAACAGGTCGTGCACGACGACACCTCGCCCGGTGGGGTGCTGGCCACGCTGCAGACCGAGGGGAACCCGCTCACGTTCCCACCCCACCCGTTCCCGCACCCGTGGCGCCACGTCGAGTCCTGGGCCGGCACCACCGTGCTCAAGCTGCGCCGGATGGGCGAGTGGTACTCGGTGTGGAAGTTCTTCGACAGCCACGGCACCTTCCAGCACTGGTACGTGAACTTCGAGACCCCCTACACCCGTACCGACACCGGGATCGGGGTCAACGACCTGCAGCTCGACATCGTCCTGGGGGGCGACGGGACGTGGCGCTGGAAGGACGTGCAGGACCTCGCGCCCGCCGTGGCGTCGGGCCGGATGAGCGTCGAGGAGCTGCACGTCGTGCTGGGCGCCGCCACCGAGGTCGCGGTCCAGCTGGACGCCGGTGACCACTGGTGGGCTCCGTGGCGGGACTGGGCCCCGGAGCGTGGGACAATCGGGGCGTGAGCGTCCCCAACGTCCTGGCCACCCGTTACGCCGCTGCCGACCTTGCCGCTGTCTGGTCGCCCGAGCACAAGATCGTCCTGGAGCGTCAGCTCTGGATTGCGGTGATGAAGGCCCAGAAGGACCTGGGCATCGAGATCGGTGACGGCGTCATCGAGGCCTACGAGGCCGTCGTCGACCAGGTCGACCTCGCCTCGATCGCCGCCCGCGAGCGGGTCACCCGGCACGACGTGAAGGCCCGCATCGAGGAGTTCTGCGCGCTCGCCGGGCACGAGCACATCCACAAGGGCATGACCAGCCGCGACCTCACCGAGAACGTCGAGCAGCTGCAGGTCATCTCCAGCCTGGCGCTGGTCCGTGACCGGGCCGTGGCCACCTTGACCCGGCTGGCCCGCCTGGCCGCCGAGCACGAGACCACCGTGATGGCGGGGCGTTCGCACAACGTCGCCGCCCAGGCCACCACCCTCGGCAAGCGGTTCGCCACGGTCGCCGACGAGATGCTGGTCGGCCTGCAGCGCGTCACCGAGCTGATCGCCCGCTACCCGCTGCGGGGCATCAAGGGCCCGGTCGGCACCGCCCAGGACATGCTCGACCTGCTCGACGGCGACGCCACCAAGCTGGCCGAGCTGGAGTCGCGGGTCGCCGCGCACCTGGGCTTCGAGCACGTGCTGACCAGCGTCGGCCAGGTCTACCCCCGCTCGCTGGACTTCGACGTGCTCTCCGCGCTGGTCCAGCTGACCGCCGGCCCCTCGAACCTGGCCACCACGATCCGGCTGATGGCCGGCATCGAGCTGGTCACCGAGGGGTTCAAGGAGGGCCAGGTCGGCTCCTCGGCGATGCCGCACAAGATGAACACCCGCTCGTGCGAGCGGGTCAACGGTCTGGCGGTCGTCACCCGCGGGTACCTCTCGATGGTCGGCGAGCTGGCCGGGGACCAGTGGAACGAGGGCGACGTGAGCTGCTCGGTGGTGCGCCGGGTCGCGCTGCCCGACGCGTTCTTCGCCGTCGACGGCCTGTTCCAGACGTTCCTGACCGTGCTGGACGAGTTCGGGGCGTTCCCCGCGGTGATCCAGCGCGAGCTGGACCGGTACCTGCCGTTCCTGGCCACCACCAAGGTGCTGATGAGCGCGGTGCGCAACGGCGTGGGCCGCGAGGTCGCCCACGAGGTGATCAAGGAGGCCGCGGTCGGCACCGCCCTGGCGATGCGTGCCGGGCAGGTCGAGAACGACGTGTTCGCCAAGCTCGCCGCCGACGAGCGCCTCGGCCTGACCCGCGAGCAGATCGACGCCCTGGTGGCGGACCCGATCGAGTTCACCGGCGCCGCGGTGGCGCAGGTGCAGTCGGTGGTGCGGGCCGTCGAGGCCGTCGCTGCCCAGCACCCCGAGGCGGCGTCCTACAGCCCCGGCGAGATCCTCTGAGGACACCGGTCGGGACCAGCTGTCCACGACTGACCCCCGGGTGCCTGCGGGCCCCGGGGGTTTGTCGTTCCCGGACCCGGGCAGGGGAGAGGGGTCCGACCACTCAGGAGGTAGACACGTGCGACGTTCCACTCTCGGGAAGCTCCTGGCCCCGGTGCTCGCGGCGGGACTGCTGGTCCCGACCGCCGGTGCGCCGGCCCACGCCAGGGTCGCCGACCCGATCATGAAGGGAGCAGCCAACCCCGGCGTGCTGCTCACCACCGTCGACGGCGCCCGCAAGTGGGTGCTGATGACCACGACCCACCCGACCAAGGGCCGCAAGATCTGGACCGCCTCGAAGGCGTCCGGACCCTGGACGAAGTCCCGCAACGCGTTGCTGACCAAGGCACCGAGGTGGATGCGGAACAAGCCCGTCTGGGCGCCCTCGGTGGTCCAGGCCACCGACGGGAGGTTCCACGTCTACTACGCCGGTGTGGTGAAGAACAAGAAGGGCACCTCGCCCCGCTGCATCGGTACCGGTGTCGCGGACAGGGCCACCGGCCCGTTCGTCCCGGACAACCAGCCGATCGCCTGCTTCACCGGCTCCGGCACCCGGCCCGACGACCTGGTCAAGGCCGAGGGCAAGCGGACCACCACGTTCATCGATGCCACTCCGGCGATCCTGGACGGCCAGTACTACCTGCTCTACAAGACCGGGTACTCCCGGGCGAAGGGTCCGCGGTGGCACACCACCACCCGGTTGCTGCAGCTCGACCCGGCCAACCCGAGCAACATCGTGGCCAACCCCCGGCACGCCGACGGCAGGAGCGTGAAGATCACCGACTCCAAGCACCGCTACATCGAGGAGAACCCGGTCCTGGTCAAGCGCGGCAAGAAGTACACCCTGTTCACCTCGTTCGGCTGGTACGGCACCTGCAACTACTGGACCCGCTACCGCCAGCACACGAACTTGTGGAAGGGCTGGCTGCGCAAGAAGCCGACCCGGCTGCCGATGCGCACCGCACGCACCTGCGGCAGCGCGAACGCCCAGGTCACGCCTGGTGTGGTCAAGGGCAGCTGGCGCTACTGGTTCAACGGCCACCCGGACGCCGCCACGAAGGGCGGCCCCGACGGCCTCTACGTCGGCAGGCTGACGTGGTCGAAGGGCAAGCCGTCGGTGCGCGGCCTGATCCGCTGACCGGCCCAGCCACGCCTGCCGTGCCCCGTCCGCCACCCGGCGGGCGGGGCACGGTGCGTGTCGGGCAGGTGTACGAGTCGCTGAGCAGGGCAAGGTCGTGCTGATCAAAACTTGAAGCACCGATGCACGAGGAGGAGCGCCACCCCATGGCTGACCACACCGAGCGACCCGAGCGGCGCCCCTTCGCGCCCCGCACACGGCGCCACCCGGCGCTGGACTACCCGCCGATCGACTCCGAGCAGCAGAAGGGCCGGTTCGACCCGGTCGTGTTCGGGGTCACCGCCGCCTTCGCCGTCGTGTTCCTGCTCTGGGGCGCGCTCTCGACCGACTCCCTCGCCGACGTCTCCGACCGGGCCGTGGGCTGGGTCAAGGACAACACCGGCTGGCTCTTCGTGATCGCCTCCAGTGGCTTCGTCGTGTTCGTGCTCTGGCTGGCGCTGGGCAGGTACGGGACGATCCCGCTGGGCCGCGACGACGAGTCACCCGAGTTCCGCACCTCGTCGTGGGTGGCGATGATGTTCAGCGCCGGCATGGGCATCGGCCTGATGTTCTGGGGCGCGGCGGAGCCGTTGGGCTACTTCACCTCGCCGATCCCGGGCACCGACCCGGACGCCGCCGCCGAGACCGCGATGGCCCAGACCCTGTTCCACTGGACCCTGCACCCGTGGGCGATCTACTGCGTGGTCGGGCTGGCGATGGCCTACGGCATGTTCCGCAAGGGCCGGCTGCAGTTGATCAGCGCCATCTTCCGGCCGATCCTGGGCCGCCACGTCGACGGCCCCGCCGGCAAGGTCATCGACATGCTCGCGATCTTCGCGACGCTGTTCGGCTCCGCGGCCTCGTTGGGCTTCGGTGCGCTGCAGATCGCCGCCGGCTACCAGATCGTCGCCGGTGCCGGTCCGGCCACCAACGCGCTGCTGGTCGGCCTGATCGCGGTGCTGACGGTCTGCTTCATCATCTCGGCCGTCTCCGGGGTCTCGCGGGGCATCCAGTACCTGTCGAACATCAACATGGTCCTGGCCCTGCTGCTGGCGGTCTTCGTCTTCGTCGCCGGGCCGACGATCTTCATCCTCGACCTGATCCCCACCTCGATGGGCACCTACATCTCCGACCTGGGCCTGATGGCCGGCCGGAGCGCCGCCGAGGGTGGCGAGGTCGCGCAGTGGGTCAACGACTGGACCGTCTTCTACTGGGCCTGGTGGGTCAGCTGGACGCCGTTCGTCGGCATGTTCATCGCCCGCATCTCCCGGGGTCGCACGATCCGGGAGTTCGTGGCCGGTGTGCTCCTGGTCCCCAGCGTGGTGAGCCTGATCTGGTTCGCGATCTTCGGTGGGGCCGCGATCCACGAGGCCGACAACGGTGCCGACCTGGGCGACACCGCCACGGCCCAGCTGTTCGGGCTGCTGGAGCAGTACCCGATCGCGCAGGTCACCTCGATCGTGGTGATGGTGCTGGTGGCGATCTTCTTCGTCTCCGGCGCGGACGCCGCCTCGATCGTGATGGGGTCCCTGGCCGAGCGGGGGGCGATGGAGCCCAAGCGCCCCAACGTCATCTTCTGGGGTGCCGCCACCGGTGCCGTGGCGGCGGTGATGCTGGTCATCGGCAACACCGGCGGCAAGGCCGAGGGGGAGGAGAACGCCGCGCTGCAGGGCCTGCAGAACATCACCATCGTGGCGGCCGTGCCGTTCCTGCTGGTGATGATCGGGATCTGCGTGGCCCTGGTGCGTGACCTGCGCCGTGACCCGCTGATGGTGCGCCGGGCCTACATGCGCGACCGGGTCGAGGCCGCGGTCGTCCAGGGCGTCCAGGACCACGGCGACGAGTTCGCGCTGGCGGTGGTGCACGACGAGACCGGGACCAGCCTGACCCCGGTGCCGGTGGTGGACGCCCAGGCGCCGCAGAACGGCGCCGCCCCGCAGCCCGAGCAGTCGGGCGAGTCCGGGCGGCCGGGGACGCCGGGGTAGCACACCCCCACCCGCTGAGCACGTGCGCGAGGGAGTGGACCGGATGGCCACGCCCTCGTGCGCGTCCGGAGCCGGGGAACCTCAAGGTTGCCCAAAGACCGGCCCAAGGTGCCGGTGCCGGTCCTAGCGTGCGCCGGAGGGGTGCCGTGCGGCCCCCGTTTGCACCCGAGGAGTCGCCATGACCGACCTGCGCCGTTCCGGCCGCCACCCCCTGCGTCGTGTGCTCGGGGCGCTGTGCGCGCTGCTGCTGCCGGCGGTGGCACTGAGCCTGGTGGCTCCGACGCCGGCCGGGGCCGCGTCGAACTGTGCGTTCCCGGTGGTCTGCATCGACACGATGACGCTGAGCACCAGCCCTGCCTCCGGGACCCCGCTGGTGGCCAACCTGAGTGGCGGCGCAGCCTCGTCGCTGACGGTCAAGGTCACCGGCACCGGGAGTGGGCAGATGAACTTCCGGGTCGTGCTGGCCGGCCCGGGCGGCCTCAAGCGGGAGGCCATGGGCACGCTCACCTCGACCTCCGGCGGCGTCACCGGCACCGTGACCCTCAACCTGCGCGAGGGCAACACCGGGCTCGCCTCGGCGTCCGGCCTCTGGCAGGTCTACCTGCTCAAGCCCTCGGTGGAGTGGAACTACAACATCTACACCTCGACCCAGGAGTTGTTCATCCTGAACGGCGCGGTGGTGGCCGAACCGTTCACCGACGCCCAGTGGCAGATGAGCTCCTCCCCGTCCGACTGGGGCACGCCGATCACCGTGGGCGCGACGCCGCGCATCCAGCCGACCGACCGCAGCCTGAGCTACCAGTGGTGCGCGGTGCCGGCGGGCTCCTCAACGTGCACGAACATCTCCGGCGCGACCGGGGCGAGCTACACCCCGACCGCGGACCGGATCGGCCAGGTGGTGCACCGCCACCTGGTCGCGTCCCGCTCCGGGTACACCAGCCTGACGCTGCGCTCCCCGGGGGTGACGGTCCGGGCCAAGGTGACCGCCGCACCGCCGGAGCCGACGTACGCAGGTGACGGCAGCAGCTACACGATCCCGAACGTGGACGGGGTCGTCTACACCGTCAACGGCACCGTTCGCGCGCCCGGGACCCACCCGACCGGCGGGGTGCTGCTGACCACCGTGGCCAGTCCGGCGGCGAACCGTCGGCTGCCCTCGGGCAACCAGACCTGGACCCGCGACCTCCGGACCCCCGTGCTCACCCAGGACGTGGTGGCGGGGACGGCACCGCACTCGATCGTGGTGCCGTCGGTGCCGGGCGTGGACTACCGGGTGCAGACGACCACGCTGAGCCCCGGTGAGCAGGTGCGCCGGGCGCAGTTCACCGTCACCGCGGTGCCGTCGGGACCCACCTACCGTCTGGTCGGCACCACCAGCTGGACCTTCGACCTGCGTGGACGGGTGACGCCCGAGGTCACCGCCGACGAGCAGCAGATGCGCTACACCCTGGCCCCGGTCGAAGGGGTCACCTACCGGGTCGGGGGTGTGGTGCGGGCCCCGGGGACCTACACCGCGACCGGGCCGGTCACGGTGACCGCGGCGGCGGCCGACGCCAGCTGGGTGCTGGCGCCCGGCGCGCAGAGCAGCTGGACGTTCGCCTTCACCACCACCACGATCGCCCCGCCGGCCCCGACCGCGGGTGTCAGGTTCGTGACGGTCCCCGACGTGCCCGGGGTGGAGTACCGCGCCGGGGGTGAGACCCTGGCGCCGGGACGCTGGGACGTGGCCGACGAGGTCACCGTCCGGGCCGTGGCGGCGTCGCCCCACATCACGCTGACGGGCACCACCGAGTGGAGCTTCGACACCCGTGAGCTGGTGGTCCCGCAGCCGGTGCTGGTGGACCAGACGCAGATGACGGTCACCTTCCCCGACGTCGCCGGGGTGCGGTACACCGCCACGGGCCTCGACACCTCGCCCGGCACCCGCACCCCCGGGGCGGGGCAGTGGACCGTCACGGCCGCGCCGGAGGCCGGCTACCGGTTCCCCGCGGGGACCTGGCGGTGGGACGTCGCGCTGGCGTTCACCGACCGCACGGTGCCGCCGCTCGCCGCGTCCGACGGTCACGTCCTGCTCCCGTACGCGGAGGGCGTGCAGTTCCTCGTCAACGGCGTTCTGGCCACCAGCTCCTACCACTACGTCGGTCACGCCGTGGCGCGGGTGGAGGCCGTCGGTCTCACGCCCCGGGATCGGGTCGTGGGCACCTCGGAGTGGACCTTTGACCTGCGCAAGGTCGTCACGCCTGCCGTGCCGCTCTTCGATGCCGACCGGCACCTGGTGATCGTCCCTCGCGACAGTTCCGAGGTCCGCTACCGGATCGACGGCGCGGTGGCGCAGCCGGGCTCGTACCCGGTCACCGGCACGGTCACGGTCACGGCCGAGGCCGAGGACGCGCAGAGCACCGTCCTGGCCCCCGACGCGGTCCGCTCGTGGAGCTTCACCGCGTCAGTGCGTGAGGTCACCGCCGAGGCGCCGACGCTCGACGCCGCGACGAGCACCCTGACGGTGCCCCTGACGACCGGCGCGGAGTACCTGGTGAACGGGAAGCCGACCTCGGTGGGGCAGCACCCCGTCTCCGGCCTGGTGCAGGTCACGGCCCGCCCGTCAGGGCCCGGCATCCGACTGGTCGGCACCACCGCGTGGACGTTCGACCTGCGTGGCCCCGGTACCGGGACCCTCACCCCCCTCGCCCCGACGTTCGCGGCCGGGACGGCCCGGCTGACGGTGCCGGCCGTCCCGGGCGTGGCCTACCGGGTGGGAGGCCAGGACCTGGCTCCCGGGAGGCACCGGGTGGTCGGTCGGTTCCGGGTCGTGGCCCGCGCCACCGGCACCACACCGCTGGCCGCCGGAGCCACCAGCACCTGGACGTTCACCTCGGCCGTGTCGGTCGCGTCGCGCAAGCCCGCGTTCCGGAGGAAGAAGGGCCGACTGGTCGTCCCGCGGGTGACCGGACTCCAGTACCGGGTGAACGGGAAGGTGACCGCAGCCGGCCGGAAGGTGCGGGTGAAGAAGGGCGCCAAGATCGTCGTCACCGTGACCGCCCGGGTCGGGTACCGCGTCACGGGGAAGAAGCGCTGGACCTTCCGACGCCCCCGCTGACACCAGCGACGACTCCCGCGCGCCTCCGCGCCTGCTCCTCGCGCGCGGAGCCTTCCTCAAGGTTTCCCAAAGATCGGCCGGGCGTCCGCCCGGGGGCCCTAGCGTCTCCAGCAGACGCCCGTCCGGGCGTCCTGCTCGGAAGGACCGCGCCCCATGCCCCGTCTGCCTCGACTTCGTGCGGTGCTGGTCGCCCTGCTGGTCGCCCTGCCCGCCCTGACCGTCGCCACCCCGGCACAGGCGGCACCGACCCTGTACCTCACGCACTTCTCGCACAGCACGATCGACATCACCAGCTGGTCGGGCTTCCCGCGGGTGATCGGCACCGTGCACCCGCAGCAGGCGACCGTCGAGGTGGCCATCTGGCGCAAGGGCACCAGCACGGTGATCCGGTCGTTCCGCCAGAAGAGCAACACCTACGGCGACTTCGACGTCACCCTGAACGTCTCCTACGGGGACACCGCGTTGCCCAGCGGCGAGTACGTCTTCGGCGTGTCGCGGGTGACGGAGCCGCAGATCGGTGGGCCCACCGTGGACATGTTCCAGGGGCAGCCGTTGCTCATCGTCAACGGCAAGGTGCTCGCGGTCGGTGCGTACCCGGGCGGGGGAGCGTTGGCGTGGGGTGACACCTGGACGGTCGAGGACGCCGACATGGACGGCTCGTCGGTGCGCTGGTACGGCGAGACGGCGCGCAGCTACCAGTGGCAGGCGAACGGGGTCGACATCCCCGGAGCCACGACCCCCTCGTACACCCCGACCCAGAGCCAGATCGGCCAGGCAGTCCGGCTGGTCGTCACCGGGACCCGGCCCGACTACCAGTCGACCTCGGTCACCACCCCGGCCCGGACCGTGGTCGGGAAGACCGCGACCCTGCCGGGCATCACCGCGGACTGGCAGACCGGCACCCTCGTGGTCGGCTCCTCGCCCAGCGCCCAGGTCCTCCTGGACGGCGCGGTGCTGCCCCCCGGCACCCACACGCTGGGGCACCGCGTCGTGAGCGGCAGCTACCGGGCCGCGGACGGCTACCAGGTCACCGGCGGCAGCACCTGGAGCCGAGACCTGCGCACCCAGCTGGCCGCGCCCGCCCCGACCAGCGACCCCGAGCAGATGACGATGACCGTCCCGGAGGCGGCCGGCGTGCGCTACTCCGCATCGGGCGCCACGGTGCAGCCGGGCACCTACCCGCTGCGCGGCTCGGTCGAGGTCACCGCGCAGGCGGTCGACCAGGACGCGACGGTGCTGGTCGGCGGCAGTGCGTGGACGCTCACCACCACCTCCACCACGGTCGCCCCGTCGGCGCCGACGGCCGCCCCGGGAACCGTCACCGTGCCGGACACGACGGGCGTCGAGTACCGCGTGGACGGTCGTCCGGTCGCCGCCGGCAGCCACCCGCTGGCCGGGCTGGTCACCGTGACCGCCCACCCCGTGGCTCCGCGCTACCAGCTGACCAGCACCACCAGCTGGTTCCTCGACTCCCGGTTCCGGGTGGCCGCACCGGCGCCCACGTTCGACCAGCGCACCCTCACCCTGACCGTCCCCGAGGCGCCCGGGGTCGGCTACCGCTCCGGTGACGACGAGCTGGCCGCCGGCACCCACGTGCTCACCGGACCCAGCCTGGTCACCGCCCGGGGAGACGCGTCCACGGTGCTCACCGGCACGCAGCAGTGGGCCTTCGACGCCACGCCGGTGGAGCACACCACGCCCGCGCCGTACACCGACCCCCTCAGCGGCCACCTGGTGCTGCCCGCCCACCCCGCGGTGCAGTGGTCCGTCGACGGTGTCGCGACCTCGCCCGGCCCGGTGCCGCTGCAGCGCCGGGTGACGGTGACCGCCGCCCCGACCGGACCCGGCTACCACCTGGGCGGTGCCACCACCTGGGTCCTGGACCTGCGGCGCACGCTCACCCCCGTCGAACCGGCCGTGGACCGGGTGGCCGGCACGGTCACGATCCCCTCCGTGCCCGGCCTGACCTACCTGGTCGACGGCGTCGTGGTGGCACCCGGCACGCACCCGTGGACCCCGGGCAGCACGATCACGGTGCGTGCCGACGACGAGGTCGGCACCGTGCTCGACCCCGACGTCGACCCGCGCTGGGTCACCCCGGCCACGCCCCAGTCGGCCATCACCGCCACCGCACCCACCGTCTCCGGTCGGCTGCTCACGATTCCGCGCACCACCGGGGTCGAGTACCGCCTCGACGGGGTCGTGACGGCGGCCGGGCAGTACCGCGTGGAACGGCAGGTGACGGTCACGGCCCGCGCCACCTCGGACGCCTGGGTGCTGACCGGACCGGTGACTTGGGCCTTCGACCTGCGGGTGCCCAGCACCGGTGGCCCCACGAACCCGGGCCCCGTCAGGACGGTCAAGGCCGTCAAGCCGAAGTTCGCCCAGCGCAGCGGAAAGCTGCGGATCCCGCGGGTCGCCGGACTCGTCTACCGGGTCGGGCGCAAGGTCGTGCCCGGCGGCACGGTGATCCGGGTCAAGAAGGGTCGCAAGGCCGTCGTGACCGCCACTGCCGCGCCCGGCCACCGGGTCACCGGCACCGCCCGCTGGACCTTCCGGAGGCCCCGGTGAGCACCCGTCCCGACCACCCCACCAGCGACCGGAGCCCCCGCATGCGTCTGCTCACCCGCACCGTCACCGCAGCCAGCGCTGTGGCCGTGGCCGCGGCCACCGTCCTGGTGGTCACTCCCGCCCGGGCCGACAGCGAGCCCACCCTGCTCGCCCCCGGCGCCAGCAACCTGCGGCTCACGAACCTCCAGGGCGGCTCCGGCAACGTACCCCGGTGGGTGGACATCACCTCCGGAACGGTCAACGTGCAGACCACCTTCCGCCTGACCGCCGACCTGGCCGGGAAGAATCCGTCCCTCGCCACCGCCACCGTGGGGACCGCCGCCCAGCCGGCCCTCGCCATGGCGTGGGCCGCCGCGGTCAGCACCCCGGTCGGCGACTGGACCGCCTCGCTGCCGCTCGACCCGGCCACCCTCAACTCGGGGCTGCACCAGATCGGCATGGGCAGCGCGTTCTCGGCTTCGCTGCAGTTCACGGCGCCGCCGCTGACGGCCCCCGTCTACGTGGTCGACGGGTCCACGCAGCTCGAGCAGCTCACCTCCGACCAGTGGAACGTCCCGGCCGACGGACTCGAGGTCAACAAGACCTTCACGCCGACCCGGCTGCCGGTGGCGATGCCGACCGGCTCCGGGACCACCGTCACCTACCAGTGGTTCGGGCCGTCCGGCGCGGTCAGCAGCGCCACCACCAGCACCGCCGCGTTCACCCCGCCCACCGACCTGTACGGGCGGTCGGTGACCCTGCGGGTGACCGCGGCCCGCGCGGGCTACGCCTCGACCGTGGTCACCTCGCCGCCGTTCCCGGTCACCGGGCTGCGGGTCACCCCCCAGGCGCCCGTCGAACGGCCCGGCGGCCGGTTCCTCGTGACCGCGACCCCGGGCGTGGAGTACCTGCGGGACGGCACGCCGCTGTCGGCCGGTGAGCACGACGGGGCAGGCCGCCGGGTGGTCGTCACCGCCCGGGCGCTCAACGGCTTCAGCATCCCCGCCGCCGCCGCCAAGGAGTGGACCTTCGACTTCCGTCGGGTCGTCGACGTCCCCGCGCCCACCTGGGACAAGGCCGCCGGCACGCTCACCGTCCCCGACGCCGCGCCCGTGGAGTACCTCCTCGACGGCCAGGTGCTGGCCCCGGGCACCCGGACCCTGCGCGGCCTGCTGCAGCTGACCGCCCGGATCACCGACCCCACCGCCCGGGTGGCGGACGGGTCCGTGCTGGCCTGGACCGCCGACACCCGCCGCGCCGTCCAGCCCGTGCCCGCGACCTTCGACCTGGACCAGATGACCTACACCATCCCGGACCAGCCCGGGGTGGTCTGGAAGGTCGGCGGGGCGGTCGTCGCCCCCGGCACCCACACCGCCGGGCACGGCACGGTCACCGCCGTGCCCTCAGCGGCGGACGGCACCGTCGAGCTCACGAGCACCCCGACCATGGTGGCGCCGTTCGTGCTCACCCCGGTCCCGGTCCCGGCGGTCGTGCTCGACGCGGCCTCGCGCACCCTCACCGTGCCGGCGCGCCAAGGTGTCCGGTACCTGCTGGACGGGGAGCCGGTCTCCGAGGGCCGGTACCCGCTCGGCACAGTGCGGGTCGACGTCACCGCGGTGCCCGCGCTGCCCCGGTTCCAGCTCACCGGCACCACCGTCTGGAGCGCTGACTGGCGGATCGCGGTCACCCCGCCGGCGCCGCAACGCAACCCCGCGACCGGTGCCGTGGTGGTGCCCCGCATCACGGGACTGGAGTACCTGCTCGACGGCGAGGTCGTCGCCGGTGGCACGGAGGTCTTCGGGACCGCCACGTCGGTGGTCAGCGCCCGCCCGGCCGACCGCTTCCACCGCCTCACGCCGGGCGTCACCGCGCAGTGGACCTTCGACGCCCGCCCGGCGGCCGGGGTCGGGGCGCCCACCTGGGACACCGACGCGATGACCTACACCCTGCCCGCCGTCCCGCATGCCCGTTGGTGGGTGCGGAACCCCGGCGGCACCCTGGTCGCGATGGACCCGGGAACCCACCCGGTGCCGTGGACCGGCACGAACGTCACCAGCATCGAGGTCTCGCTCGACGCCGTCGCGGGGTACGCCGGGACGCCGCAGGTCTGGAGTCAACCGTTCACCTGGTCCAGCGTGACCCCGACCGCCCCGTCGGCCCGGGTCACCGCCGACGGCGGCGAGGTGCTGGTCCCCGACGTGACCGGGGTCCGGTACCGCCTCGACGGAGCACCGGTGGCGGCCGGGACCGTGCAGGTCTCCGGGCTGGTCACGCTCACCGCCCACCCCGCCCAGGCGCGGTACCGGCTCACCGGGACCACCACCTGGACGCTCGACAACCGCCGGACGGCCACCCCGCTGGCGCCGGTGCTCGACGCCGACCGGCTGCGGGTCACCGTGCCGGACGTGCCGGGGGTGCGGTACCTGCGCGGCACGTCGGTGCTCGCCGCCGGCAGCCACTCCTTCGGCGGGCACCTGGAGCTGCGGGCCGTCGCGGCCGGCCCAGGCTGGAAGCTGGCCGAGGGGGCCACCGACGCGTGGACCTTCGTCGCGCCGGTCACCACCCTCACCGCGCCCGCGCCGACGCTGCTGGACGGGGTGCTCACCGTGCCGGCCCAGCCCGACGTCCGCTACCTGCTCGACGGTGCCCCCACCACCGCCGGCGAACACCCGGTGCGCGGCTGGGTCACCGTCACCGCCGAGTCGACGGCGCCGCGGGTCCGGCTGGAGGGACGCACCAGCTGGGACATGGACGCCCGGGTGCTGGTCCGACCGCTCGCCCCGACCTTCGACCGGGCCACCGGGCGGCTCACCGTGCCGGTCGTCGAAGGAGTCCGGTACCGGATCGGCGGGACCGTCGTGACCGGCACCCGGACCGTGACGGGCACCGTCCGGGTCACCGCCGAGCCGGCCGGCATCGACGTGGCCGTCGCCGACGACACGGTCAGCGAGTGGACCCTCACCCGGGCCGGGCTCGTGGCGGCGGCGACCCGCAAGCCGAGCTTCGACAAGCGCCGCGGCGTGCTCACCGTCCCCCGGGTCACCGGCCTGCAGTACCTGGTCGGCGGCAAGGTCGTGCAGCCGGGCACGAAGGTGAAGGTCAGGAAGGGCCGCAAGGTCGTCGTCACGGTGCGGGCGACCTCGGGGTACCGGGCCACCGGCACGCTGCGGTGGACCTTCAAGCGGCCCCGCTGAGCGACGCCGTTAGGCTCGACCCGTGCCCGAGATCGTGCTGCCGCCCGCCCCCGTGATCGAGGGGACCACCCACCTGCACAGCGGCAAGGTGCGCGAGCTGTACCGGATCGACTCCGGTGCGCACACCGGGCGCCTGCTGATGGTGGCCAGCGACCGGATCTCCGCCTATGACTGGGTACTGGACACCACGATCCCCGACAAGGGCGAGATCCTCACCCGGATGTCGTTGTGGTGGTTCGACCAGTTGGCCGACCTGGTGCCTCACCACGTGGTCTCCACCGACGTCCCCGCCGGCGTGGCGGGGCGGGCGGTCGTCTGCGAGAGCCTCGACATGTTCCCCGTCGAGTGCGTCGCCCGCGGCTACCTGACCGGCTCGGGCCTGGCCGACTACACCGCCACCGGCGAGGTCTGCGGCAACCCGCTGCCGGCCGGCCTGGTCGACGGCGACCGGCTCGAGGCCTCGATCTTCACCCCCGCGACCAAGGCCGCCGTGGGCGACCACGACGAGAACGTCGACTACGCCGCGGTGGTCGCCGCGGTCGGCGAGTCCGACGCCGCGACCCTGCGGGAGCTCACCCTGGCCGTCTACGGCCGCGCCGAGCAGATCGCCCGCGAGCGCGGCATCCTGCTGGCCGACACCAAGTTCGAGTTCGGCCGTCGTGCCGACGGGGCCGTGGTGCTGGGCGACGAGGTGCTCACCCCCGACTCGTCGCGGTTCTGGCCCGCCGAGGGCTACCGGCCCGGCCAGGTGCAGCCCTCCTACGACAAGCAGATCGTGCGCAACTGGCTCACCTCGCCCGACTCCGGTTGGGACAAGGCCTCCGACACCCCGCCGCCGGCGCTGCCGCCCGAGGTGGTCGAGCGGACCCGGGCGCGCTACGTCGAGGCCTACGAACTCCTCACCGGCGAGACCTTCTGAGCGTGGCCGAGGACACCGCCCGTCGCGCCCTCCTGCTCGGGGGCGCCACCGGCCTGCTCGGCGGCCGCGTCCTCGACCCGGCCCTGACCCCGGCCCCGGCCGACTCCCCGCGCCGCGGCAGCGGCACGGTGCTGCGCGCCAAGAAGCTCCGGGTCGGTGACGTGGTGCTCGGCGCCGGGGGACGGGTGGTCCGGATCGCCCGCCGCTCCACCGGACAGGGCCGGGTCGCGCTGTGGACCCACGACCCCGTCACCGGCCGGGTCGAACTGATGCCCGGCGCCGCGCGGGTGCCGCGCCGGCGCCGCTTCGTGGTCCTGGCCCGCGACGTGCCCGCCGGTGCCCTGGTCACCGGCCCCGCACCGCAGGGCCCCGACCAGCCGACGGCCGGCACGCCCGAGCCGGACGGGGAGGTCCTGGTCGTCAACGCCCTCACCGGCGGGTTCGGGGTGCGCGGGGACGGGGTGCACGACGACACCGCCGGTCTGACCAAGGCGATCGACCTGGCCACCCGGCTGGACGCGACGCTGCTGCTGCCCCGGGCCACCTACCTGGTCCGGGCCACCTCGGCGGCGCCGACCGACTCCTCCCTCAAGCGGGTCTTCGTGCTCGGCGCCCCGGTCCGGATCACCGGCCAGGGCCCCGGCAGCGTGCTCCGGGTCGCGGGGGAGACCTCCACCACCCTGTTCTGGGTCGAGGGCGCCGTCGGGGGCTCGATCAGCGACCTGCGGATGGAGGGCTCGGGGCTGCCCAGCCCGCACCGCTCGTCCGCGGTCCGGCTGGTCGCCAGCCAGCAGTGGACCGTGCAGCGCACCGAGGTGGTCGCCTGGGGGTCGCACGGCCTGGTGGTCCGCGACGGGTCACGCCACAACCGGCTGCTGGACAACACCGTGGAGCGCTCGGTGTCGTGGAACGGCATCGAGCTGATCCACACCAGCGCCAACGAGGTCAGCGGCAACACCGTCCTGGGCTGTGCCGACCAGGGCATCGAGGTGCGCAACAGCAGCGACAACGTCATCACCGACAACCTGGTGGTCGACGCCGGCCGGGGACTGGTCGACGGACCGTGCAGCGGGATCGGTCTGGAGCACGGCTCGCACCGCAACGTGATCAGCAGCAACCGCATCGTCGGCAGCCAGCGCAGCGCCCTGCAGCTGCTCGGCGACTGCCGCGACAACCTGGTCACCCACAACCGCTTCGACGGCAACCGGTCCGCGACCCAGCTGGTCGGGGTCCTGGTGCACGAGGCCGGGGGCACCCGGCCCGAGGGCAACCGGTTCACCGACAACGTGCTCACCGGCGCCGGCCGCGACGGCTTCCTGGTCCGCGGGGCACCCGGCACCACCCTGGACGGCAACCTGGTCCGCGGGGCGGGGCGCTCCGGGATCCGGGTCGAGGCGTGGAACGGCACGCACTCCAGCGACCGGGTCACGCTCAGCGGCAACCAGGTCAGCCAGTCCGCCGGCCACGGCGTCGACGTCCAGCGGGTCGACCGGCCCACCCTGGTCGGCAACGACGTGGGGGACCCGGTGGAGGACCCGGTGGCCCGGGGCGCGGACGGACTGCGGGTGTCGGGGTGCACCGACGTGACCCTGCTGGGCAACCGCAGCCACGGCTACCGTCACGGTCTGCGACTGGCCGGCTGCACCGGGGTCCGCACCATCGGCAACGACACCCGCGGACTCACCTCGCCGGTGCTGGCCGACACCACCACCCGGGTGACGATGCTGGAGGCCACCGGATCGGTGCTGACCGGGGCGGTGGTCCTCGACGAGGGCACCGACCTGGTCGCCGGCACCGGCACCGGCAGCCGGATCGGCACCGCCGCCCAGCAGCGGCTGGGGTTCTACGGCGCCACCCCGGTGCCTCGGCCCGCCGCGCCGACCCCGGCCACCGATGCGCAGGGGGCGGTGGAGCTGGCCAACCAGCTGCGCCAGCGACTGGTGGACCTGGGCCTGATCGGCTGAACGGGCCGATCCGTGCGCCCCGAGGCGTGACCCGGGCTGGGCGGTGCGACTAGGTTTCCGGGTATGACGAATCTCTCCTCGCTGCTCACCGAGGCCGCCGTGAAGTTCCCCGAGCGGGACGCGATCGTCCTGGGGGACACCCGCCTCACCTACGCCCAGGTCGACCAGTTCGCCAACATGTGCGCGAACCTGCTCGTCGACCGGGGGATCGGCCCGGGCGACAAGGTCGCGCTCAGCTGCCCGAACCTGCCGTACTTCTCGATCGTCTACTACGGCATCCTCAAGGCCGGGGCGACCGTGGTGCCGATGAACATCCTGCTCAAGGGTCGCGAGGTGGCCTACCACCTGGCCGACTCCGAGGCGAAGGCCTACTTCTGCTTCGAGGGCACCCCGGACCTGGCCATCGGCGCCCACGGGTACGAGGGGTTCACCCAGACCGAGGGCTGCGAGCACTTCTTCGTCATCACCGCCGACCTGGCCGCGCCCTCCCCGATCGAGGGCACCGAGACCATGGCCGCCGCGATGGGCGCGCACCCGGCCACCTTCACCGACGCCGAGGTCGCCGACGACGACACCGCCGTCATCCTCTACACCTCCGGCACCACCGGCCAGCCCAAGGGTGCCGAGCTGACCCACGACAACATGCGCTCCAACGCGCTGGCCGGCGAGCAGCTCTTCGGCGCCGACGCGGACCGCCCCGACACCGTGCTGTGCGTGCTGCCGCTGTTCCACTCCTTCGGCCAGACGGTCTGCCAGAACATGCCGTTCGCGTTCGGCGGCACCGTGGTGATGCTGCCCCGCTTCGAGCCGAACGCCGCGCTGGGCCTGCTGGCCGCCGAGGGCGTCACCTTCTTCGCCGGGGTGCCGACGATGTACTGGGGCCTGCTCGGTGCGCTCGACGACGCCGGCATCGACGTCAAGGCCGTGGCCGAGCGGCTGCGGGTGGCGGTCTCGGGCGGCTCGGCCCTGCCGGTGGAGGTGCACAAGGAGTTCGAGCGCCGCTTCGGCGTGGTCATCCTCGAGGGCTACGGGCTCTCGGAGACCTCCCCGGTGGCGAGCTTCTCGGTCTTCGGGGAGCCGGCCCGGGTCGGCTCGATCGGCGTCCCGATCCCGCACGTGGAGATGAAGCTGATCTCCGAGGACTGGTCCGACGCCGCCCCCGGCGAGGTCGGGGAGATCGCGGTCAAGGGCCCCAACGTGATGAAGGGCTACTTCAACCGCCCCGAGGCCACCGCCGAGGCGATCGTCGACGGCTGGTTCCGCACCGGTGACCTGGGTCGGGTCGACGAGGACGGCTGGTACTACATCGTCGACCGGTCCAAGGACATGATCATCCGCGGCGGCTTCAACGTGTACCCGCGCGAGATCGAGGAGGTGCTCCTCACCCACCCGGCGGTCTCGCTGGCCGCCGTGATCGGGGTGCCGCACGAGACCCACGGCGAGGAGATCAAGGCCGTGGTGATCCCCGCCCCCGGCGTCGAGGTCACCCCCGAGGAGCTGGTGGCCTGGGGCAAGGAGCAGTTCGCCTCGTACAAGTACCCGCGCATCGTCGAGCTGGTCGACGCCCTGCCGATGACCGCGACCGGGAAGATCCTCAAGCGCGAGCTGAGCTGACCCTCCCGTACGCCCTGCTCGGTCCGGGCGGCCCGACGCGGTCGGGCCGCCCGGACATGCCACCCGTAGGCTGGTCGTCATGGGTCGGATCGTGGGTGCCGTGATGGGGCTGTTGATGGCCGTGGCCGGGGCACTGCTCACCTTCCAGGCGCTGGAGTGGATGGAGGGCCCCTTCCACGGTGCCCAGCTGTGGGCCACCCTCGGCCCGCTGCTCGCCGGGCTCGGCGTCGCATTGGCCTGGGTGACCCTGCGCCCCCGCTCCTGACGCCGCGCGCGGACAGTGACCGACCACGCACGGGTGCGTGGTCACGGTGGTCCCCACCGGCTCACTAGACTGGGACCGCAGTCCCACCCCCAGACCCAGGAGCACCCCGTGGCCCGAGTCGTCGTCGACGTCATGCCCAAGCCAGAGATCCTCGACCCCCAGGGCAAGGCGGTGCAGGGTGCGCTGCCCCGCCTCGGCTTCTCCGGCGTCACCGACGTCCGTCAGGGCAAGCGGTTCGAGCTCGAGATCGACGGCGAGGTGACCCAGACGGTCCTGGCCGAGGTCGCCCGGATGGCCGAGACCCTGCTGAGCAACCCCGTCATCGAGGACTTCGAGGTCCGCGTCGAGGACGCCCGGTGAAGGTCGGGGTCGTCACCTTCCCCGGCACCCTCGACGACGTGGACGCCCGCCGCGCGGTGCGGATCGGCGGCAACGAGGCGGTCGCGCTGTGGCACGGTGACGAGGACCTGCGCGGCGTGGACGCCGTGGTGCTGCCCGGTGGCTTCTCCTACGGCGACTACCTGCGCTGCGGGGCGATCTCCCGGTTCTCGCCGGTGATGGCCCAGGTCGTGGCGGCCGCCGAGCGCGGCATGCCGGTGCTCGGCATCTGCAACGGCTTCCAGATCCTGTGCGAGTCGCACCTGCTGCCGGGCGCGCTGATCCGCAACGACCACCGCAAGTTCGTCTGCCGCGACCAGCTGCTGCGGATCGAGAACGCCTCCACCGCCTGGACCTCCGCCTACACCCAGGGCGAGGAGATCACCGTGGTGCTCAAGAACGGTGAGGGCAACTACGTCGCCGACACCGAGACCCTGGACCGGCTCGAGGGGGAGGGGCACGTGGTGGCCCGCTACCTCGACGTCAACCCCAACGGCTCGGCCCGCGACATCGCCGGCATCACCAACGCCAGCGGCAACGTGGTCGGCCTGATGCCGCACCCCGAGCACGCCGTGGAGTCCCTGACCGGGCCGGGCACCGAGGGCCTGGGCTTCTTCACCTCGCTGACCGAGCAGGTGTTCGCTTGAGCCCGCTCAAGCTGTTCCGCACCGTCGCGATCGCCGAGGCCTGCACCTGGGCCCTGCTGCTGGTCGGGATGTTCCTCAAGTACGTCACCGAGACCACCGAGCTGGGTGTGCGCGTCGGCGGCATGCTGCACGGGGTCGTGTTCATCGCGTTCTGTCTGGTCACCGTCGCGGTCGGGGTGGACCAGCGCTGGAGCAAGGGCCGGACAGCGCTCGGCCTGCTCTCGGCCGTGCCGCCGTTCGTGACCATCTGGTTCGACCGCAGCGCCGAGCGTCGCGGCGACCTGGGCCCGACCTGGCGGCTGCGCAGCGAGGAGCCCCGCGGCCTGCTCGAGCCCGTCGTCGGACTCTTCGTGCGGCACCCCGGTGTCGGCTTCCCCGTCGCCGGTGTCGCCGTCCTGGCGCTGACCGGCGTCGCCCTGGTCGTCGGCCCGCCCGGCAGCTGACCGGCGGTTGATCCTGCGCCCGGAGGGCGCACACCGCACGAGCCTCGAACTCCGCCGTGATCGGCAGGGTTCGAGGCTCGTGGTGTGTTCGGGGTCCGAGCGGGGCTCAGACCCGCCCGCGCTGCAGCTGCTTCCAGTCGCGCGGCAGCATCGCCGGCCCGGCCGGGTTGCCCAGCCGCTTCTTCAGCTTCGTCACGGCCTTCTCGGTCTTCTTGTTGTAGACCCCGGTGACGGCCAGGTCGGTGCCCGGTCGGGTGTTCAGCGCTCGCTGCAGGCGGAACACGTCGGCACCGGCCGACCCGCGCTTGAGCACCGGACGGCTGCCGCGGGCCAGCAGGGCGGTCCAGTGCGACCGGCTCCAGGTGGTGCTGGCGGTGAAGCCGTTGGACTGCTGGAAGGTGCCCATCGCGGCGCGGGTCTTCTTGTTCAGCTTGCCGCTGAGCTTGCCGGAGTAGCCGGCGGCCCCGCGCAGCAGGCACTGCAGGGTCTTGACCTGGTCGGTCAGCGGGGTCTTCACCACCAGCGGCAGGTACTCGGTGCGGTCCACCACGGTGCCGTTGCAGAAGGTCTGCCGGGTGGCCACCGAGCCCAGGCCCAGGTCGAGCCAGTTGGAGTCGATGTTGATGGTGACGCCGCCCCAGGTCTCGTTGTGGCCGCCGCGGTACTGCTTCATCCGGCCACCGGGACGCCAGCCGTCGTTGCGGATGTAGGCGCTCTTGGTGTTGGCCTTGCCGTCCCAGTCGGCGATCCACAGGTGCCGGGGCAGGTGGTAGCGACCGGCCCGGTTCACCCGGGCGTCGTCGAGCATCTTCATGCCCGAGCCGGCCGAGGAGTAGACACCGGATACGTAGCCGAGCGACTCGATCTTCTTCACCCAGGCGCTGACGAACGCCAGGGCCGACTCGCGGCAGTGGGTGTTGCCCAGGTCGAATCCCTCCAGGTCGTACCAGAGCGTCGACCCGGTGCCGATGCCGTAGTGGGCAGCATCGGCGGCGTTCTTCGCGGCCTCGACGCGCCCCTGCTTCTTGGCCTTGCCGTAGCGGCCCTTCGAGCCGGGGGTCGGGTTGATCCGGAAGTCGTCCTTGTAGCGCGGGAAGCGCGGCTGGCACGAGGCCTGAGGGCCGAGCGCGATCGGCAGGATCTTCCAGCCCTTGGCGTGCTGGGTGCTGACCCACGTGCTTGACAGGTTCGGCTGGTTGCGGCAGGCGCGGGAGTCGCCGGAGATGTAGATGCCGACCGCCGAGAACGGCGAGTGCTTGCGCCACTTGTTCATCGACCGCTGGGTCGGGGCCAGGCACTGGTCGAACCCGTAGCCGGTGAAGTTGCCCGGGGTCACCACCGCGGCGCGCTTGGCCGCGACCGGAGCGACCGCGTCGGGGGCAGGTGCCCGGGTGCCCTGCTGGGTCAGCACGCCGGCCGCCAGGGTCAGACCCAGGGCGGGGACGAGCAGGCGCAGCACACGGCGCCCGCGGGGCTGCCGCGACGGCGCCGGGGCACCGCCGTCGTGCGGGGCGGACGGGGACGGGGGAAGTGCGGGGGAAGTCATCGTCGTGGCTCCAGTGACCGGGGTCTCGGGGCCGGTCTCGGGGTCAGGGCCTGGTCACGTTAACCCCACAAGTCACACGGGTAACAGGGGTTCGGGAGAACTACAAATGTGTAATTCTCGCAGGTCAGAGGGGGTGTGGCGGACCTCTCCCCGGGGTTGGGCGTCCGCGCCCCGCGTCGGTGGCCGGCGCCGCTGCCGCGCTCGGTAGATTGGCCCCCGTGACCGACACTCCCCGCCTCGACACCGTTGCCGTCGCCCAGAACGACCCCGACCGCACCCAGCCGTGGGCCGACCTCGGCCTCAAGGCCGACGAGTACGAGCGGATCCGCGAGATCCTCGGGCGCCGCCCCACCTCCAGCGAGCTGGCGATGTACTCGGTGATGTGGTCGGAGCACTGCTCCTACAAGTCCACCAAGGTGCACCTCAAGCAGTTCTCCGAGATCCCCCAGGAGACCAAGGCGGGCCGGATGCTGGCCGGCATCGGCGAGAACGCGGGCGTCATCGACATCGGTCACGGCTACGCGGTCACCTTCAAGGTCGAGTCGCACAACCACCCCTCGTTCGTGGAGCCCTACCAGGGCGCCGCGACCGGCATCGGCGGCATCGTCCGCGACATCCTGGCGATGGGTGCCCGTCCGGTCGCCGTGGTCGACCCGCTGCGCTTCGGCCCGCTCGAGGAACCCGACACCCACCGGGTGCTGCCCGGGATCGTGGCCGGCGTCGGCGGCTACGGCAACTGCCTGGGCCTGCCCAACATCGGCGGCGAGGCCGTCTTCGACCGCACCTACCTGGGCAACCCGCTGGTCAACGCGGGGGCGATCGGGGTGCTGCGCCACGAGGACCTGCACCTGGCCAACGCCTCGGGCACCGGCAACCAGGTCATCCTGTACGGCGCGCGCACCGGTGGCGACGGCATCGGCGGGGTCTCGGTGCTCGCCTCGGAGACCTTCGACGAGGGCGGCCCGGCCAAGCGCCCCAGCGTCCAGGTCGGCGACCCGTTCATGGAGAAGCTGCTCATCGAGTGCACCCTGGAGCTGTTCGCCGCCGGTCTGGTGGCCGGCATCCAGGACCTCGGCGGCGCCGGCCTGTCGTGTGCGACCGCCGAGCTGGCCTCGGCCGGTGACGGCGGCATGCACGTCGAGCTCGACCGGGTCCCGCTGCGCGACTCCACGCTGGCTCCCGAGGAGATCCTCATGAGCGAGTCCCAGGAGCGGATGATGGCGGTCGTCACGCCGGAGAACGTCGAGGCGTTCCTGGCGATCTGCGCCAAGTGGGACGTCGAGGCCGTGGTGGTCGGCGAGGTGACCGACACCGGGCGGCTGGAGATCGACTGGCACGGCGAGCGCGTCGTCGACGTGCCCCCGGGCTCGGTGGCCCACGACGGCCCCGTCTACGAGCGCCCCTTCGCCCGCCCCGACTGGCAGGACGCCCTGCAGGCCGACCGCGCCGAGCAGCTGCCGCGGCCCGGCACCGGCGCCGACCTGCGCGCCACGCTGCTGCGGATGGTCGCCAGCCCCAACCTGTGCGACAAGTCCTGGATCACCGACCAGTACGACCGCTACGTGCGCGGCAACACGGTGCTGGCGCAGCCGGAGAACTCGGGGATGATCCGGGTCGACGAGGAGACCAACCTCGGCGTCTCGATCTCCACCGACTGCAACGGCCGGTTCGCCAAGCTCGACCCGTACCACGGCGCCCAGCTGGCCCTGGTCGAGTCGTACCGCAACGTCGCCACCGGTGGCGCCACCCCGCTGGCGGTCTCGGACTGCCTGAACTTTGGTTCCCCGGAGGACCCGGGCGTGATGTGGCAGTTCGCCGAGGCCTGCCGTGGCCTCAAGGACGCCTGCCTGGAGCTCGGCGTCCCGGTCACCGGCGGCAACGTGAGCCTGTACAACCAGACCGGCGAGACCGCGATCCTGCCGACCCCGGTGGTCGCCGTCCTCGGCGTGATCGAGGACGTCACCCGGCGCACGCCGGGTGGCTTCCGTGCCGGTGAGCGCGTCTTCCTGCTGGGGGAGACCCACGAGGAGCTCTCCGGCTCGGAGTGGGCGCACGTCGTGCACGAGCACCTCGGCGGGCTGCCGCCGAAGGTCGACCTGGCCGCCGAGGCCGCGCTGGCCGAGCTGCTGGTGGCCGGTGTCGGCACCCTGACCTCCGCGCACGACCTGTCCGACGGCGGTCTGGCCCAGGCCCTGGCCGAGTCGACCTTCGCGCACGGTGTCGGCGTGGCCGTGGCCACTGACCAGGTTCACCCCGACCCGTTCGTGGCGCTCTTCTCCGAGTCCACCGCCCGGGTGCTGGTCACGGTCGCCGACGCGGACGCCGACGCCCTGGTGGCCCTGGCCCACACCCACGGCGTCCCGGTCACCGCCCTGGGCCGCACCGGTGGCGAGGACCTGAGCGTCGAGGGTCAGTTCTCGGTGCCCGTCGCCGAGCTGCGGGCCGCCTGGTCCGCCACGCTGCCCGCCGCCCTGGCCTGATCCGCCTCCTCCGTCCGCCGGTCTCCCCACAGGTGTGGGGGACCGGCGGTGGGCGTTCTGCGAAGTTTCGGCCGAGAACCGCGCACGTCCCATCATGGGTCTGACCTGAGGGACGGGGCCCCGGCCGCCCTCCACTGACGCAGAGCCGACGAGCCACGACCGCCCGGGTGGGCGGGGCGCTGGCACCTGCCTATAGTCTAGTTATTCCGTAGATTTAGTGGAGGTGCAGTGTGTCGAGGAACGACCGTGCGGAACTGACCCGGACCCCGGCCGGTCGGGAGGCGTGTCGATGAGGATCGTGCTGGTCGGTGCCGGCGCCGCCGGGAGTCTGGTCCTGCTCGACCTGGCCCGCCGGGTCGCTGCGGGCCAGCGCGGCGCCGGCCCGTGGGAGGTGACGGTGCTCGACCCGGCCGACCCGGTCACCGGGGCCGCGTTCGGCACCACCGACCCCCGGCACCTGCTCAACGTCCCCGCCGCTGGCATGTCGGCCGACCCCGAGGACCGCTTCGACTTCTCCCAGTGGTGCGTGGAGCGCGGCCTGGTCGACGCCGACGACGCCTCCTACTGGTTCGCCCCGCGGCGGGAGTGGGCGCGCTACATGCGCGAGCGGCTCGAGGCGGCCCTGGTCGGCGCGGGCGAGCGGCTGCACGTGTCCCGGGTGCACAGCGAGGCGGTCGGCTTCGACCGGGTCGGCGACCTGGTCGAGGTGCGCACCGGCACCGGGCAGGTCCTCCTGGCCGACCGGGTCGTCGTGGCCACCGGGCTCCCGGCCGTGGGCGACGACTGGTCCCCGGTCGACCTGTCCGGACCCCGCTACGTGGCCGACCCGTGGCGCCCGGGGGCGCTCGCCGAGCTCGGGGCCGGTGACGGTGACGTGGTGGTGGTCGGGACCGGTCTGACGATGGTCGACGTGGCGCTCAGCGTCCTGGACCGGCCCGGTCGGCGGGTGGTGGCGCTGTCCCGCTCGGGCGACCTGCCGCACCCGCACGCGCCCGCCTACCTGGGCGAGGTCGTCCCGGACACCCGCTCCTGGGGCGCGAGCCTGGCCGAGATCGTCGCCGCGGCCCACGCCCACACCAGCGCCGTGGCCCAGCTCCAGGGCGACTGGCGCCCGGGCATCGACGGCATCCGGTACCGCGTCGCCGACCTGTGGGCCCGGCTCGGCGAGGCGGACCGGACGACGTTCCTGCGCGAGTTCTCCCGGGCCTGGGGAGTGCGGCGGCACCGGATGCCCCCGAGCTCGGCCAGCACGCTGGCCTCGGCAGCGGCCGAGGGACGTCTGGAGGTCCGGGCGGCCAAGGTCTCCGACGTGGACCTGCACCCCGACGGCGTCGAGGTCACCACCGCCGACGGTCGGCGGATCCGCGCCGGCTGGCTGGTCAACTGCACCGGACCCCGCCCCGACCTGCGGACCCTGGCCAACCCGGCCCTCGACGCGCTGCTGGGCATCGGTGGCGGCACCCCGTGGGCCCGCACCGACGGGCTGGGGCTGGGGCTGCGCACCCGCGACGGCCGGCTCACCGACCCGGTGGGCATCGAGGCCCCGGTGTGGACGCTCGGGGCGCTGCGTCGCGGCGAACTGTGGGAGTCCACCGCCATCCCGGAGATCCGGGTCCAGGCCCGTGAGGTGGCCGGCGCGCTGCTGGCCGAGTGACCCGGGATCCGGCGCGGGACGTGCGACGGCCCGGACAGGGACCTGCCTGTCCGGGCCGTCGGTGCTGCTCAGCCGAGGTGCCTCAGCTGGGTGCGCAACGTGTCACCGCACCGCGCGGTGGTCGTCGTGCGCCTTCAACGGGCCCTGGGCCAGCGAGCCGTCGCCGCCCCGACGGGCCGTCGTCGACTTCTGCGGGGCGGGCGGGGTGTGGCCGTTGCCGTGACCGTTGACCGGCTTGGTCGACTTCGCCAGACCCCAGATGACCTGCACCATCGAGCGGGTGTTGAGGTGCACCGCCTTGCGGCTGATGTTGCCCAGGTTGTCGCAGGTCGCGTGGTAGCAGGGGTCGTAGGCCTCCCCGGCGGTACCGCCGAACCAGTTGGCCTGCTTCGGGGTCTTGACGCCCTCCGCGCCGGTGAACAGACCACCGGCCGGGACGCCGTACTCGATGAACGGGCCGTAGTCGCTGCGCCCGCTGAACGCCGTCTCGTCGGACTTGCTGCCCTGCTTCTTGAAGGCCGAGTGGAACAGCTTCTCGATCGCGCCCGAGCCCTTCGGTCCGACCATGGCGCCGTCGTCCTCGCCGTAGGTGGAGTTGTCACCGTCGTAGACCATCAGCGCGTAGTTGGTGGAACCGACCATGTCGAAGTTCAGGTAGGCGGCCAGCGCCCGGAACCGCTTGGCGTGGTTCTCGGCCTCGTCGGCCACCCAGTGCTCGGCACCCAGCAGACCGAGCTCCTCGGCACCCCACCAGGCGAAGACGAGACCGTTCTTCGGCTTCTTGGCCTTGCGCTTCTTGTTCAGCTTCAGCTGCTTCGACACCACGCGGGCGCTCTCCAGCAGCGCCGCGCTGCCGCTGCCGTTGTCGTTGATGCCGTGGCCGTCGATGACACCGTCGAGGTGGGCGCCGGACATCACCGTGTTCTTGGTGTTGCGTCCCTTGACCCGGGCGATGACGTTGTAGGTGGTCCGGGTCTCCGAGACGGTGCTGGCGGACAGGCGCAGCTCGGTGCCGTTGGCGTTGAGCTCCTCCCCGATCGCGAACGAGGTGCCGACCACCGGCACCCCCACCCCGGTGTCGCCGAGCGTGCCGCCGAACGCGTCGGTGCGCCCGTCGGTGCCCTGGTTCATCACCACGACGCCGGCGGCTCCGGCTGCCTCGGCGTTCGCGGCCTTGGTCATGAAGTCGCAGGTGCCGCGACGCACGAGCGCGATGTTGCCGGCGGTGAAGCCGGTGAAGTCGCCGGCCTCGCAGCCACTGGTCGAGTTCTCCAGGTCGCCCAGGTTGAGGTCGACGCCCTGGACCGGTGCGGTGACGTCACCGCTGCCCGAGAACGTCATCAACGCGAAGTCCTCGTTGTCCGCCCACGCCGTCGGGGTGGGGGCGGTGCGCTCCATCACGGTGGGCGCGGTGGTCTGGAAGAACGGGAAGTCGAACGCCTGGACCTTCGGCGTGTAGCCGTAGTTCTTGAGCTTGCGGACCACGTAGGTGCGTGAGGCCGTGTACCCGGGGGTGCCCGAGGCGCGGGAGCCGTGCTTGCGGGCGATCGACTCGAGGGCGAACAGGTGGTTGACGGTCTTCTCCTTGGAGACCCGCTTCATCACGGCGCTGCCCTTGGGCTTGCCGGGCTTGGCGGTGCTCGCCGTCTGGGGCGCTGCCGGGGTGGTGGCGGTGGCCACCGGGCCGACCACGGCAGAGCCCGCGGCGAGAGCGAGACCGGAGAGCAGCACGGTGGCCGTCCTCCGTCGCGTCCGGGGGTGGGGGACGTGCATGTGGTGCTCCTTGTCCGAGAGTCCGCCCCTGGAGTGCGGGACGGACTGCCCACCCTTGGTCATACCGTCGGTCCGATCAACCCCCTCGGGGGTAGGAGCTTCCCGGCAGACTGGCCCGGTGACCCCGTCCGCCGACGACTTCCGCGCCCTCGCCCGCTCCGGCCCGTGGCTGGCCCGCGAGCTGCACCTGGTCCGGCACTGCGCCGGTGAACGGCTCGAAGGTCGGGTGCAGCGGCCGGGCCGGGTGCGGTGGCGCGCCGGCACCGGGCCGTGGCACGCCGAGGTGCAGGAACCCGGGCCCCACGAGCAGTTCACCCACCAGCACCCGGTGGTGCGTCGCCCCGACGGGCTGGTGCTCGACCGGCCCGGGCCGTGGCAGAGCGTCGAGGACGCGATGGTCGAGAACTACACGTGGGTCTCGATGCTGGACCCCGTCGAGCTCGCCTCCGGGGTGGAGCTGAGCGGGGTGAGGCGGGTGACCCACGACGGCCGCGAGGCCTGGCAGGCCCGCTGCCACGTCGGGCCCGACTACGACCCCCGGTGCGCCTGCTGCCCGCTGCTGTGGAGCCGGGTCAGCGACGAGGCCGAGTACGGCGCCGACCACCCCCGGCCCGCCGAGGGCTACCCGGAGTTCCACGACGTCACCCTGGACCACGCCACCGGGATCGTGCTCCGCCTGGCCCCCGGCCCCGGCAGCACCCGCACCGACCTGGCCTTCCACGTCGACCTCCTCTCCTGGACCCCCTGGCCCTGACCGCCCCCTCTACGCCGACCGGGCACTTACGTGGCGCCGACCGGGCGTTTCTGCGCCGACCGGGCACTTCCGCGACGCTGACCGGGCACTTGTGCGACGCGACGCGACTGGATGTGTACGACTGGCGGCACGCGTGCGCCGACCTCCCCCCTTGTGCGGCGCGGACGCCACCGGGTGTGGACGACCGGCGGCACGCGTGTGTCGACGTCGCGGGAGCTCGTGCGCCGACCGGGCGCTTGTGCGGCGCGTCCGTGACCGGGTGTGGACGACCGACGGCACGCGTGACGCCACCGGCCGACTAGGTTGGGGACGTGCCCGTACGACTCCGCCGCGCCACCCCCACCGACCTCGCCGACGCCCTCGCAGCACGTGACGCCGGCACCCTGGACAGGGCCGGCGAGAAGCTGCTGGTCAAGCACTTCCTGGCCGTGCTCTCCGAGATCGCGCCCGGCGCCAGCGTCGAGGTCCGGGTACCGCCGCACGCCGCCGTCCAGGTGATCCCCGGGGTGCGGCACACCCGCGGCACGCCGCCGGCCGTGGTCGAGACCGACCCCGACACCTGGCTGGACGTGGCCACCGGTCGGCAGACCTGGGCCGAGGCCGTCGCCTCCGGCTCGGTGCGCGCCAGCGGGGAGCGCACCGACCTGGGCCACCTGCTGCCCCTGACCACGCGATGAGGGTCGTCGTGCTGCCCGACGCGGCCCTCCGGGACGCGGTGGGTCCGGTCGACGGGGCCGAGCTGCTGGTCTGGGACGGCACCGGCCCCGCACCGCAGCACGCCGACCTCTGGGTCCCGCCCTACATGTCCCACGGCCAGGTGGTGCACCGCGCCGCCGAGCTGCCCGGTCTCCGGCTGGTCCAGCTGCAGTCCGCCGGGTACGAGGGAGTCCCCGAGCACCTGCCGCCCGGCGTGCAGCTGGCCAACGCCGCCGGTGTGCACGACGACGCCACCGCCGAGCACGCCGTCGGACTGATCCTCGCCGTCCTCCGCGGCCTCCCCGAGGCAGTCCGCGCACAGGATCACGGCACCTGGACCCGGATGCCGGGTCGTCGTTCGCTGGCCGACTCCCGGGTGCTGGTGCTCGGCCACGGCTCCATCGGCCAGGCCCTCGCTGAGCGGCTCGTGGCGATGAAGGCGCAGGTCACCGGCGTCGCCCGCACCGCCCGGCCCGACAACCTCGTCGGCCGGGTGCACGGCACCGACGACCTGCCCGACCTGCTACCCCGCCAGGACGTGGTGGTCGTGCTGACCCCGCTCACCGCACAGACCCGGCACCTGGTCGACGCCGCCTTCCTGACCCGGTTGGCCGACGGCGCCCTGGTCGTCAACGTCGCCCGCGGCCCCGTCGTCGACACCGACGCGGTGCTCGCCGAGGCTGGTCGACTCCGCTTCGCCCTGGACGTCACCGACCCCGAACCGCTCCCCGAGGGCCACCCGCTGTGGTCGGCGCCCGGCGTGCTCGTCACCCCGCACGTCGCCGGCGGCACCACGGCGATGTTGCCCCGGATGGCGGCCCTGGTCCGGACCCAGGCCGAGGAGCTGGTCGCCGGCCGGCCTGCCCTGCACGTGGTCGCATGAGCCAGCAGCGGACCCCGGTCACCACCCACCACGTGGAGGTGCACGCGACCGAGGTGCGCAAGACCTACCGCTGCACCGACCACGACGAACCCGCCCGGGAGTGGGCGGCGCTGCAGCACCTGGCCACCCACGCCCCCGACCTGGCACCGGCACCGTTGCGACGCGAACGCGACGGCGACGACGAGGTCCTGGTCATGTCCCGACTGCCCGGAGGGCTGCTCACCGGCCCGGTCACGCCGCAGCAGACCCGCGCGCTCGGCCACGCCCTGCGCCGTCTCCTCTCGGTGCCGCTCCCGCCCGGGGTGCCGGTCCGGTCCAACCCTCCGGCCGAACTGCGTGCGCGGTACGCCCCGTGGTTGGCCGAGGCAACCCCCGCAGGGGCCCGGACCACGCAGGCGGTCGGGGCAGCCCTGGCGTGGCTGGCCGAGCACCGGCGCCACTTCGCGTGCTTTTGGCTCGCGATGCTCCTGCCCGGACGCCCAGCCGCACACCGCAACCCACCGGGCGCCCTGGCCGACCAGGCCGAGCACGTGCTGACCCTGCTCGGGAACAGCTGACCCCGCCGCGCCCGCGAGCACCGGGCACCGCCGGCCGGTCCTACCGCGCACCCCCACTACGCTGACGCCCATGCAGACCCCTCCGCCGATCCGTTCCCTCGCGTGGCGCACCGACCTGGCGCTGCTGCAGGCATCCGGGTCGACCGTCGAGGACCTCGGGACCCACCTGCTGGTCACCACCGAGGACAACCCCGACTTCCACTGGGGCAACTTCGTGCTGCTCCGCCAGCCTCCCGCCCCCGGGACCGCCCGGGACGCGGTCGGTGTCTTCGACGCCTGGTTCCCCGAGGCGAACCACCGGTCGCTGGGCATCGACGGCTACGGCAGCTACGACACCAGCGAGTTCGAGGCGGCCGGGCTGGAGCGCGAGGTGTCGGAGGTGATGGTCGCGCACCGACTCACCGAGCCCACCCACCGCGGCACCGACGCCGGCTACCGACCGCTGGTCGAGTCCGAGACCGACCTGTGGACCGACCTCGAACTCTCCGCGCACCGCGGCACCCCCGGGTACAGCCGGGCGTTCGTGGAGGCCCGCGCCGAGGCCGAGTGGCGGCTGGTCCGCGCCGGCCTCGGGCACCGGTGGGGAGCCTTCGTCGACGGACGCCTGGCCGCCACCGCCGGGCTCTACCAGGTCGGCGGGGGAGACCTGCGCTACCAGTCGGTGCTCACCCACCCCCGGCACCGCCGCCGCGGTCACGCCGGCACCCTGCTGCACCTGATGGCCCGCCGGGCCCTCGGTCAGGGGCACCGCCGCCTGGTCATCGTCGCCGACCCCGACGGGCCCGCGATCGGCCTGTACCGCAGCCTCGGCTTCCAGACCCTGGAGCAGGTCACCGCGGTCGGGCAGACCTTCAGCTGACCGACTCGTGCCCCGCGGCAGGGCAGGCATAGGTTGGTCCCATGAGTGAGACCCTGCGCGCCCGAGTCACCGAACTGCTCCCCGGCCTGCGTGCCGACCTCGAGGACCTGGTCCGGATCGAGAGCGTCAGCGCCGACCCGGCCCGCGCCGCCGAGGTGCAGCGCAGCGCCGAGGCGGTCCGCGACCTCTTCGCCGCCGAGGGGTTCGAGGCCACCATCACCTCAGCCAACCCCGACGGCTCCGCTCCCGCCGTGATCGCCCGCAAGGCCGGTCCCGAGGGTGCCCCCACCGTGCTGCTCTACGCCCACCACGACGTGCAGCCCGAGAACGACCACGCCGAGTGGGACTCGGCCCCCTTCGAGCCGACCGAGCGGGGCGCGCGCCTCTACGGCCGCGGCGCCGCCGACGACAAGGCCGGCATCGTCACCCACCTGGCCGCCGCCCGCGCCTTCGGTGACGAGCTCCCGGTCAACCTGGTCGTCTTCATCGAGGGCGAGGAGGAGATGGGCTCGGAGTCGCTGCCGGCCCTGCTCGCCGAGCACCGCGACGAGCTCGCCGCCGACGTGATCGTCATCGCCGACTCCGGCAACTGGGACATCGGCGTCCCCGCCCTCACCACCAGCCTGCGTGGTCTGGTCCGCCTCGACGTCGAGGTCCGCACCCTCACCCACGCCGTCCACTCGGGCATGTGGGGCGGTCTGGTCCCCGACGCGATCACCGCCCTGAGCCGCCTGATCGCCTCCTGCTCCGACGACTCCGGCGCACTGGTCATCGAGGGCCTCAAGTCCAGCCCCGCCGCCGACGTCGAGTACCCCGAGGAGCGCCTGCGCGCCGAGTCCGGTGCCGCACCCGGCATCGAGTGGATCGGGCAGGGCCCGGTCGTCGAGCGGCTGTGGACCCAGCCCGCGCTGGCGATCACCGGCTTCGACGCCCCCAAGGTCGAGGGCGCCTCCAACACCCTGGTCGCCGCCGCCCGCGCCCGGTTCAGCCTGCGCACCGCCCCCGCCGACGCCTCCGCCAACGCCGAGGCCGCGCTGCGTGCCCACCTCGAGAAGCACGTCCCGTGGGGCGCCACGCTCTCCATGACCACCGTCGACACCGGCGAGGCCACCCAGATCGACGCCACCGGGCCCGCCTACGACGCCGCCCGCGAGGCGTTCACCGAGGCCTGGGACGGCACCGCCCCCGTCGACATGGGCGTCGGCGGCTCGATCCCGTTCATCGCCGAGTTCCTGGAGACCTTCCCCGAGGCCAGCGTGCTGGTCACCGGCGTCGAGGACCCCGACACCCGCGCCCACGGCGCCAACGAGGGCCTGCACCTGGCGGAGTTCGAGAGGGTTGTACTCGCCGAGTGCCTCCTCCTCTCCAAGCTCGGTCGTTCGCGGGCGTGACGGCGCGTCTCCTGCGTCGCCCGGGGATTCGCCGATCGCTCCGCTCCAAGATCGGCTTCACCCCGGGCTTCTGGGAGCCACGCGCGTCATCCCGCTCACTGCGGGTCTGACGGCGCGTCGCCGGCGTTGCCCGGGGATTCGCCGATCGCTCCGCTCCAAGATCGGCTTCATCCGGGCGCCTTGGCGCCGCGCGCGTCAACCCACCCGAGTCGTTCGCGGGCGTGACAGCGCGTCTCCTGCGTTCTCCTCGCTCGTCGCCCGCTTCGCTCCCAGGGCGCCTTCGCTCGTCGGCCCTGGAGCCGCGCGCGTCAACCCGCCCGAGTCGTTCGCGGGCGTGACGGCGCGTCACCCAACCCGGCGCCCACACCCCGGTGTCGCCCATCACGTCCCCCGGACTGGTCAACGGTTCGGGGGGCGGGCGTCCGGGCCGTAGACTCAAGCCCGTGCCCCAGCCCAGCAGCATGCGCAAGGGTGGTGACGGTCGTCTGACCGCCGCCATCGACCCCCAGGACCAGGGACCGCAGGACGCGTGTGGCGTCTTCGGCGTGTGGGCCCCGGGCGAGGACGTCGCCAAGCTCTCCTACTACGGCCTGTACGCGTTGCAGCACCGTGGCCAGGAGTCGGCTGGCATCGCGGTCAGCAACGGTCGTCAGATCCTCGTCTACAAGGACATGGGCCTGGTCTCGCAGGTCTTCGACGAGTCCACGCTGGCCTCCCTCAAGGGCCACATCGCCGTCGGGCACGCCCGGTACTCCACCACCGGCGCCAGCACCTGGCACAACGCCCAGCCGACGTTCCAGCCCACCCCGGACGGCTCCATCGCGCTGGCGCACAACGGCAACCTGATCAACACCGCCGAGCTGGCCGAGATGGCCGCCGCAGAGATCTCCGGCTCCGAGGGCACCTCGCGGGTCCCCGGCGCCGCCACCAACGACACCAGCGTCGTCACCGCCCTGCTGGCCCACCACCCCGGCCAGACCGTCGAGGAGCGCGCCGCTGAGCTGCTGCCCCGGGTGCAGGGCGCCTACTCGTTCATCTGGATGAACGAGGACACCCTCTACGCCGCCCGTGACCCGCAGGGCATCCGCCCGCTGGTGCTCGGTCGCCTCGAGCGCGGCTGGGTGATCGCCTCGGAGACCGCCGCCCTGGACATCGTCGGTGCCTCGTTCATCCGCGAGGTCGAGCCCGGCGAGATGGTGGCCGTGGACGCCGACGGCCTGCGCTCGACCACGTTCGCCGAGCCCGCGCCCAAGCACTGCCTCTTCGAGTACGTCTACCTCTCCCGCCCCGACACCCTGATGAACGGCCAGCGGGTGCACAGCGTGCGGGTCGAGATCGGCCGCAAGCTGGCCAAGGCGTTCCCCGCCGACGCCGACCTGGTCATCCCGGTCCCCGAGTCCGGCACCCCCAGCGCCATCGGTTTCGCCGAGGCCTCCGGGATCCCCTACGGCACCGGCCTGGTCAAGAACTCCTACGTCGGCCGGACCTTCATCCAGCCCAGCCAGACCATCCGACAGCTCGGCATCCGGCTCAAGCTGAACCCGCTGCGCGACGTCATCGAGGGCAAGCGCCTGGTCGTCGTGGACGACTCGATCGTGCGCGGCAACACCCAGCGCGCCCTGATCCGGATGCTGCGCGAGGCTGGCGCCCGCGAGGTGCACGTGCGGATCTCGTCCCCGCCGGTGAAGTGGCCCTGCTTCTACGGCATCGACTTCGCCACCCGCGCCGAGCTGATCGCCAACGGGCTCACCACCGACGAGATCTGCCGGTCCATCGACGCCGACTCGCTCGGCTACATCGAGCTCGACGACCTGGTGGAGGCGACCTCGGTGCCCAAGGACAACCTGTGCCGGGCCTGCTTCGACGGCGTCTACCCGAT
Source organism: Actinomycetes bacterium (assembly GCA_023396115.1). Taxonomy (GTDB): domain Bacteria; phylum Actinomycetota; class Actinomycetes; order Propionibacteriales; family Nocardioidaceae; genus Nocardioides. The sequence continues at coordinate 81,375 of JAEWXC010000036.1, forward strand.
CGAGCTGCCCTCGGCCGAGCTGATCGGCAAGAACCTGCTGGAGACCCCGGCGGTCCACAACGTCGACGGCCTGGCGGCGGCCGCGGGCGGCATCGGGGCCGGCGACGCCCTCGAACGTCCCTGATCGCGCCCTGACCCGCGCCCTGACCGCGCACCTGAACCACCGCAGCCACCCCGGGAGAGCACATGAGTGAGAACGCCTACGCCGCCGCCGGCGTCGACATCGAGGCCGCCGACCGCGCGATCGACCTGATGAAGGAGTGGGTCGAGAAGGCGCGTCGCCCCGAGATGCTCGGCGGTCTGGGCGGGTTCGCCGGACTCTTCGACGCCTCCGCGCTCAAGAACTACACCCGGCCGCTGCTGGCCACCTCCACCGACGGTGTCGGCACCAAGGTCGACATCGCCCGGCGGATGGACGTGCACGACACCATCGGCTACGACCTGGTCGGCATGGTCGTCGACGACCTGGTCGTCTGCGGCGCCGAGCCGCTGTTCATGACCGACTACATCGCCACCGGCAAGGTCGTGCCCGAGCGGATCGCCGCGATCGTCAAGGGCATCGCCCAGGCCTGTGCCGAGGCCGGCTGCGCGCTGGTCGGCGGGGAGACCGCCGAGCACCCGGGCCTGCTGGCCGCCGACGAGTACGACGTCGCCGGTGCCACCACCGGTGTCGTCGAGGCCGACAAGCTGCTCGGGGCCGACCGGGTCCGCGCCGGGGACGTCGTGGTCGCGATGGAGGCCTCCGGCCTGCACTCCAACGGCTACTCGCTGGTGCGCCACGTCTTCTTCGCCGGTGCCGGCTGGGAGCTGGACCGCGAGGTGCCCGAGCTCGGCGGCACCCTGGGGGAGGAGCTGCTGGTCCCGACCCGGATCTACGCCAAGGCCTGCCTCGAGCTGGCCGACGCGACCGAGGTGCACGCGATGTCGCACGTCACCGGCGGCGGCCTGGCGGCCAACCTGGAGCGGGTCATGCCCGCCGACCTCTCCGCCACCCTGGACCGAGCCTCGTGGACCCCGCAGCCGATCTTCGACCTGGTCCGCCAGGTCGGTTCGGTGCCGCAGGCCGACCTCGAGGCCACCTTGAACTGTGGCGTCGGCATGGTGGCGCTCAGCGCCCCCGAAGCGGTCGACCGCCAGATCGAGCTGCTCGCCGCCCGCGGCATCCGCGCCTGGGTGGCCGGCGAGGTCACCGACGCAGCCGAGGGCCGCGGGGGCCGGGTCACCCTGGAGGGCCAGCACCCCGGCTGGTGACCGCGCGACCCCGCACGCCGCCGACCGCCGTGTCGGAGGCGTGGACCGGTGCGTTCCGAGGAGGAATCTCACCGGTACCGGAGTGGGTGTGCGGGAACAACCATCGAGCAGGTAACCTTGTCCTTACGAGTATCCAGACAAGCAGACCGGGTGCCGAGCGCTAGCGCTTCGAGCCCCGGCCAAGTGTGCGAGGGGGTCGGACCCTATGGGGCGCGGCCGAGCTAAGGCGAAGCAGACCAAGGTTGCACGCGACCTGAAGTACCGCTCTCACGAGACGGACTTCGGCGCGTTGGCACGAGAGCTGCACGGCGAGCAAGGTAGTCAGTCGAACGATCGCGAGTCGGACGACCGGTACGACAACTGGGACTCCGAGAACCGCAGCGATTGACCTGCCGGTGAGGCCGGCGGCCCCGTCGGGCCGCCAGCCACCGGGTCATCGCCGTTCCGGCACCCACACCCTCCCGAGTCGCGACACCTCGCGGATCCGTCGCTCGGCCAACCGGTCCGCGGCCACCGCTGAGGTGACCTGCTCGGTGCTGGCCAGGGCCAGGACCTCCGCGGTCGTGTCGAGGATCCCCTCGACCCGCTGCCGCACCCGGTCGGGGTCGTACCCGTGCAACTCGTCGGCGACCTGGATCAGGCCGCCGGCGTTGACGCAGTAGTCGGGCGCGTACACGATCCCGCGCTCCTGCAGGACGTCCTCGACGCCGGGGTGGGCCAGCTGGTTGTTCGCGGCCCCGCAGACGATGCGTGCCGTCAGCGTGCTGGCGACCGCGTCGTCGACCGCGCCGCCCAGGGCGCAGGGGGCGTACACGTCCAGCTGCTCGCCGAGCAGGGCGGCGGTGGAGTCGACCACGCGGACACCCGGGTGGTCCTCGACGACCCCGGCCAGGGTGGGCGCGTGCACGTCGGTCACCACCACCTCGGCCCCGTCCTCGAGCAGGTGCGCCACCAGGTGGCGGCCGACCTTGCCGACCCCGGCCACGCCGACCCGGCGCCCGGCCAGCGACGGCTCACCCCAGGTGTGCGCGGCGCAGGCCCGCATGCCCAGGTACACCCCGTAGGCGGTCATCAGCGAGGAGTCGCCGGAGCCGCCGTGGGCGACGGTGCGACCCGTGACGTGCCGGGTCTCCCGGCCGATCAGGTCCATGTCGGGGGAGTAGGTGCCCACGTCGCAGGCGGTGACGTAGCGCCCGCCGAGGGTCTCCACGAACCGCCCGTAGGCCCGCCACAGCGCCTCGGCGCCCAGTTCGCGGGGGTCCCCGACGATGACCGCCTTGCCGCCACCCAGGTCCAGCCCGGCCAGGGCGGCCTTGTACGTCATGCCCCGCGAGAGGGCGAGGGCGTCACGGGTCGCCTCGGCGGTGCTGGCGTAGGGGTGGAAGCGGGTGCCGCCCAGGGCCGGTCCCAGGGCCGTGGAGTGGATCGCGATGACGGCCCGCAGGCCGCTCTCGGGGTCGTGGCAGTAGACGACCTGTTCGTGCTCGGAGTCGAGCACGTCGACCTCGGTCGACTCGATCTCGGGGGATGCTGAGGGCATGGAGGTGCCTCCTGTTCTGGACCGCGCAGGTGGGCGGTCGGCGGGTGGGCCCACGGGGGGTGTGTGAGCCACGTCACCAGCCTAGGAGGTGGCTCCCGGATCGGCGGAGGCGGCCACCACCAGGTCGCCGTGGGTGCCGTAACCGGCCACCGGGCCCCCGGTCGGTGTGCCGTCGAAGGTGACCAGCCAGGTGCGGCCGTCCTGCTCCAGCAGCGTCGGCCACGGGATGTTGCTCGGGTGCGGCGCGTCGAGGGCACCCACCTGCTGCATCGTCAGGTCGAACAACGGGTAGCCCCGACGCTGCCCCCGCCGCCCGTCCGGGCCGTCGCTGGCACCGACCAGCCAGCGCCCGTCGAGGTGCAGCAGCGTCGTCCCCTCCGTCGCCCGCCGGTCCGCGGCCGCGCCGCGGTGGGTCAGGTGCGCCAGGTCCGGGCCGGCTGCCAGGGCCGGGTGGAACCGGAAGAAGCGGGTGGCGGCGACGTACCCGACCAGCCACTCCTCGTCGACACGGACCAGGTGCGGGTCCCACGTCCCGACCCGGCGGTACCCGGCGTCCGGCAGGTCCAGGGGAGCGGTGTCGACGACGTGCTCGCCGCGGGTCAGGTCCGCGCCGCTGCGTCCGAGCGTGCAGTGCACCTCGGGGGCGTCGAGGTCGAAGTCGCTCCACGTGCTGGTCGCCACGAGCCACGCGTCGTCGTCGTGGACCAAGTGGGTGGCGTGGTCGCCGAAGACCCTCGGGTCGCCCGCCCGGCGGAACCAGAGCGTGCCCCGGTGCACCAGGTGGTCGCGTGCCGGGTCGTAGCCCCACACCCCGGTCTGGCCGGTGTCGAAGAACCCCGGCCCGGCGTGGGTCGCGGTCAGCAGCACGTGGTCGCCGTCGCGCACCGGTGTCCCGTCGGCGCTGCTGACCAGACGCACGTCGCGGAGCCCGAGCTGGCCGAACCGTCCCGCCACGAACTCCGTGCTGCACGAGGCCTCCAGCTGCCCGGACCAACCGACCGCGTGCGGGTCGACCCCGTGCTCGGCCAGATCGACGCGGGCCCGCACCGTCCACCCGGCGCCGTCGCGGGTGAGCACGCTGAGGTGGCGCCCGGTCAGTGCCAGCGCGAGCTCCTCGGCAGCGCGGCACCGAGCGTGGCGTCGGCTGCGCAGGGTGTGGCGCGTCCCGTCCACCTCCAGGTCGAGCCGGGCGGCGTCGCCGTCGTGGACGGCGCGGGCCACCAGCCCGGGCCCGGTCAGCTCGAGCCGGCCCTCCGCCCCGGTCAGGGGCAGGGTCGCCGCGACGTAGGGCGCTGGCGCCCCCACCGGGTGCCGCCCCGCCGGCAGCGACCGGGCCGCCGAGGGTTGGACGACGTGCACGGGCCGGTGCCTCGAGACGGTCTCCAACGGGGGCAGCACGCGGTCAGCCTCCCAGACCGGTCCGGGCGTCGGGTCATCGGAGCCGGGCCAGCGCAGCGCCACCGGCCTGCACCCTCCGCAGCTGCGCCTCCCAGGTGGTGCCGACGACCGTCAGCACCGCCCCGGCCAGCCCGATCAGCAGCCACGGCGGGAGCAGCGCGGCGTAGGGGGCGGCGAGCCGGATGACCAGGACCGCCCCGACAGCGGCTCCGACCACCAGGGGGGCGCTCCAGCGCAGCGCCGTGCCGGCGAGCACCAGGGCCAGACAGGCCAGAGCGAGCAGGGCCGCCCGCAGGCCCAGGTCGCCGACCACCAGCAGCCGCAGCAGGCTGGGCACCGTGGCCAGCACCAGTCCGGTGCCGAGCGCGGCCCGGCTGGGCAGCGCCCGGTCGCGCAGCATCGCCCGGAGCCCGACCACCAGCAGCACCACCGCGGCGGGCAGGGTGTAGGCCTCCACCACCTCGACGCGGGTGTCGACCAGGCGCAACCAGGTCGCGACCAGGAGCAACCCGCCCGCGACCCAGCCGGCCTCGCGCCGCCGGGTCACGATCCCGTGCACGGCCACCGGCACGGCCGCCACGGTCAGGTGCACGGCCAGCCAGGTGAGCGGCCGGTCCGCCGCGTCCACCGCCACCACCGTGGCGCCCGCCGCGGCCACGGCCGCGCCGACGTGCAGCGGCGCCGAGGCCCGCAGCACCACCAGTACCCCGACGACGACCAGCACCGGGAGCGCCCACCAGACCTGGTCCACCCCGGCGACCGAGGCACCCAGCAACCCGGTGCCGGCGAGCCCCAGAGGGAGCAGACCCGCAGCCCCGGCCCCGACCGTCCCCGGGCGCAGGTGCAGCACCGCCAGCGCGGACGTCATCGCGGTCACCACGACCAGGCTGAGTACCTCGCTCGGTGCCGCCGTGCCCAGAAGCACCACCGCGCCGCCGACCGCCACCGCAGCTGAGACGGGATGGCGCGGCGCCCACCAGGCGGCGCACGCCACGAGCGGCAGCAGCGCGAGCAGCGCGGTCCACACCGGCAGCGGGTGCAGCGCCACCGTCAGCGGCACCGTCGCGAGCAGGACCAGCACCGCCGCCACGACCGCCGTGGGTCGCAGCAGCCCGGTCCGGTGCAGTGCCACGGCCGAGGCCGCGGTCAGGACCGCCACCCCCAGCGGCAGGATCCACCAGCTCCACGGCACCTCCTGCGGGGCCAGGTGGACACCGGCGGACCGGCTGAACGGCTCGGCGGTGCCGAGCAGCGACACCAGACCCGCGCCGGCCAGGACCAGCACGCCCGGGAGGGCTGCCAGGACCCCGACCACGGTCGGCACCGCCGGCACCGGCTGCCACGGACGCGGGAGCACCGCCAGGCACACCGCCCCGACCGCGACCACACCCAGACCCAGCAGGGCCACGGCGTCCTGGCCCTCGTCGAGCACCGTCGAGGCCGGGGCCAGACCGACCAGCAGCACACCGCCACCGACCAGCCACGTGCGCAGCGTCCGCGCCCCGGCCCCCGACCCCAGGGTCAGGGCCGGCAGCAGCACGCCGGCGGTGGCCAGCGTCGGCCAGGCGACCCCGTCGAGCAGGTGCGACCAGCTGGGATGGGTGGGGCTCAGCGTGCGGCCCAGACCGACCACCAGCAGCCCCAACCACGCCAGTGCCGCGGCACCGGTCGAGGCGTACCGCAGCACCTCGGTGCCCGGCGTCCGGTCCGCGAGCAGCACCAGACCGAGCAGCAGCCCCACGGTCAGGGTCAGCGAGAGCGCGCTCCACCCGGTCCACGTGGTCGCCGCCGCCCCGGCGAGCAGGGTCCCGGCCGGGGCCGCCAGCTGTCCGGTCAGCAGGGCCCGCCCGTGCGCCCGGAGCGTGGCCCACGCCCCCGCCAGCCCCAGACCACCCACCAGGAGGGCCGAGACCGACACCAGCCCGTCGAACGGCAGGTCGCCCAGCCACCCGGCCGACCGGGCACCGCCGACCACCACCGGCACCATGCCGGCCGTGACCACCCCCAGGGCCTCGGCAGCCGTGGTCAGCCGGCGGCGGGAGAGCTGCCAGCTCGTTGTTCCGGCCAGAGTGGTCAGGGCGAGCAGGACGAGCACCCGCAACCCGACCGGCATCAGGGCCCAGGCCACCGCCATGAAGATCACCGCGAACGCCAGCAGGCACAGGGCGCCCAGCCCCAGCAGGATCCGGGGGACGGTGGCCCCCTTCACCCCCTGGCGGGCCGGTGCGCCGGTGGCCTGCGGGAACGGGGTCTGGCCGGCGGTGAAGCCGCCCGCCGGCGGCGCCGGGACGGGGAACGGGGCCGGGTGGAGGGACGACGTGTCCGGTGTGGCGGAGGTGGCAGTCGGAGTGGGCGTGGCGACGCGCAGGGCACGCATCTCCTCGAGCACCCGGTCGGCGCGGCCCAACGTCTCGAACAGTTGGGCCGACAACGGCGCGGCTGCCGCGGTGGCCAGCGGCAGCGCACAGTGCGGGCAGGCCACCGGCTGGGCGGGCAGCAGGGTGAGGCAGTCGGGGCAGCGGGACGGATCGGCGTAGCGGGCCATGTCGGCATGATCGCCGATAGAGAACGGTCTCCGCGTGCGTCCGGGTGCTCAACTCGCCGTGCAATGCACGAAGGGCCCCACCGTCCGGTGGGGCCCTTCGTGTGCTGGTGGGCAGGGGCGGGGTCGAACCGCCGACCTATCACTTTTCAGGCGATCGCTCGTACCAACTGAGCTACCTGCCCAAGCGGGAGAAACCCTACAACACCACACCGGCGCGTACACATTCGCCCTCAGCGGCTGGGTGCAGTGGATTGGTCGCTCCCCGTCGAGGCCACTATGCTGCTGCCTGGTCGCTGCCCCTCGGGGTCGTGGCCGGGCCCCCATCGTCTAGCGGCCCAGGACCCCGCCCTTTCACGGCGGTAGCACGGGTTCGAATCCCGTTGGGGGTGCTCGTCGGAGCGCGGAACTCCTCCCGATTGGGAGAGTTCGGTTTCGATGGGTTAAGGTTCCAACCGCTTCACCACGCAGCACCGAGTGAGGCACACACCAGGCCCCGTAGCGCAGTTGGTTAGCGCGCCGCCCTGTCACGGCGGAGGCCGCGGGTTCGAGTCCCGTCGGGGTCGCAGATGATGCCCCGGACCACATGGTCCGGGGCATCACGCGTTTCCGGGGTGGGTTTCCCGGCTCCCCCTAGGCTGGGCGCGTGCCGGTGGAGATGACGAGGTCGGAGTTCGAGCAGTTCGTCGGCGACGCCCTGGACGCGATCCCCGACGAGTTCGCCGCCCACGTGCGCAACGTCGTGGTCCTGGTCGAGGACGAGGCACCACCCGAGGACCCCGACCTGCTGGGGCTCTACGACGGGATCTCCCTGGTCGAGCGCGGCGCCGACCCGGCCCTGGACCAGCCAGCGCGGATCTTCCTGTACCGGCTCAACCTGCAGGACATGTGCGAGACCCGCGAGGAGCTGGTCGACGAGGTCCGGATCACCGTGGTGCACGAGGTGGCCCACCACTTCGGCATCGACGACGACCGGCTGCACACCCTCGGTTGGGGCTGATCCGCCAGCCGGGTCAGCCCAGCACCCGCCCCAGGCACCAACCCGCGGTGCACGCGGCCAGCGCCAGCACCAGGGTGGTGACGACGACCCGCCACCGCACCCGAGACTCCGCGCCCGGCTCGCTCCGCACGCTCTGCACCATCCACGTCGAGAACGTGGTCAGGCCACCGCAGAACCCGACCGCCGCCCACGTCCAGACGCTCGCCGGGACCCCGGCCCCCAGGAGCACCCCGACCAGCAGCGACCCGGCCGTGTTCGCGGCCAGGGTCCCGTCCGGCCGTTCCCGGTCCCACCGCTGACCCAGCAGGTACCGGATCGTCGAACCGAGGCCGGCGGCCACGGCCAGCGCGAGCACGGTGCCGGGGCCGGTCACGACCGGCCCCCGGCGGTCGCGACGCGGGCGACGGCCGTCACCGCGAGCAGTCCGCCGCCCACCGTCACCAGCACGTACACGAGGGCCAGCCAGGGGGCGTCCCCCCGGGCCAGGAGCAGCGTCTCGGCCGAGAACGCCGAGACGCTAGTGAACCCCCCGAGCAGCCCCGGGCCGAGGAACACCCGCCACCGGTCCCGGACCTGCGAGTCCCGGCCGGCCAGCCAGCTGCCGTACGTCAGGGCGGCCAGCAGCGCAGCACCGAGCAGGTTGACCGCGAGCAGCGTCCACGGGAAGTCGTGGTCGACGGTGTCACCGAGCAGGTCGCCGAGCCACCACCGCAGGGTCGCTCCGAGCGCACCACCGACGGCCACCAGACCGACCAGCGCGCCCCGGACGGGGTGGCTCACAGGGCGCGGACCGCCGCGGTGGGGGTCCACACGCTCGGCAGCTCCCCGGCCAGTTGGCGCACGAACTCGCTCAGGAACCAGGTCTGGAACGCCCGCTGCTGCGGGGTGCGCTCCAGGGAGAGCAGACGCTGGCTGCGGCAGAACGCGTCGGCCAGGTCGAACATCTCCAGCATGGTCGCGAAGATCGGGCCAGCCTCGGGGGCCAGGTACAGGCTCAGACTGAAGGTGGAGCCGCCCTCGGCGACCTGGTCCAGCAGCGAGGCGCCGGCACCTGTGGTGAACTGCCGCTCGAACGTGGTGAAGACCGCCGACAGATCGCGCGCGAGCGGGTAGTCGGACTCGTGGGCCAGCGACAGCAGCCTCAGCTCGCGACGCAGGTCGTGGTACTGGCGCACCTGGCTGGCGAACAGGTGGGCGTCGATGCCGTGCAGCTCCACCCGGACGGTCTCGCTGGGGGCGACGGCCGCCGGACGGTGCGCCTTCTCCTGCTCGATCACCGGCTCCAGGTCGGGGGAGTCGCCCAGCTCGGCGGCCGGGACGAACCACACCACCTTGCCCTGGCGCTCGATCACCGCACCCCAGGCGGTGGAGGCCATCGCGACGAGGTTCAGGCCCCGCCCGAACGTGGTCAGCAGCTCGTCCAGCTCGTCGAGGTCGTCCAGGTCGGGTGCGACGGGGCTCGGCTTCACCGGGGGCCGGGTGGAGCCGTCGGCCACCTCGATCCGGGGGTGCTCCCGGGTGCCGCGCACGCTCACCGTGATCGGCGGCTCGCCGTGCAGCAACGCGTTCGTGACGAGTTCGGAGACGGCCAGCTCGGCGCAGTCGACGAGGTCGTCGCGGCCCAGGTCACGGCACCGGTCGGCCACCCAGCGACGCGCATCGGCCACGGCACGGGTCGACGCCTCGAGGGCCAGCGTCGGCTCGGGCAGGGACACGGTGCTACCTCGTCGTCTCGGTGCGGCACGCCGACCCCCAGGGGCCGACGTGCCCGGGGACATGCACGTCACCGGGCCCCTACCCCCTGACTGGGTGGTCAAACGTCGAATCTTCAACAAAGATCGTGGCACTGTCCCGGGCGCCTGTCGCGCGACCCGCCGGAGCGTGCCGGAGCCGGTGTGACCAACCAGACCGTGCCCCGGGCTGGGCCACCGGTCCCGGGGGAGTCCACAATGGAGGGTGCGGGCGAGCAGGTCGTCACGCAGTTCACGCAGAAAGGCGTCGACATGGGTGAGAACCCGGCAGCAGCACGTCACCGGGTCGTGGTCATCGGCTCGGGTTTCGGAGGCCTCTTCGCCACCCGACACCTGAAGCGCTCCGACGTCGACGTCACGATGGTCGCCAAGACGACCCACCACCTCTTCCAGCCGCTGCTCTACCAGGTGGCGACCGGGATCCTCTCCGAGGGCGACGTGGCGCCCCCGACGCGTGAGGTGCTGAGCCGTCAGAAGAACGCCCAGGTCCTGCTCGGTGAGGTCACCGACGTCGACCTCGAGGCGCGGACGGTCACCTCGCTGGTCCTGGGCCGCGAGACGGTCAGCGAGTACGACTCGCTCGTGGTGGCCGCCGGCGCCAGCCAGTCCTACTTCGGCAACGACCAGTTCGCCGAGCACGCCCCCGGCATGAAGAGCATCGACGACGCCCTGGAGCTGCGCGGACGCATCTTCGGTGCCTTCGAGCTCGCCGAGATCGGCGCCAAGCGCGGCGACGACGTCTCGCACCTCCTGACGTTCGTCGTGGTCGGTGCCGGCCCCACCGGTGTGGAGATGGCCGGGCAGATCGCCGAGCTCGCGCACCGCACCCTGCGTCGCGACTTCCGCTCGATCAACACCCAGACCGCTCGGGTGATCCTCATCGACGCCGCTCCGCAGGTGCTGCCGCCGTTCGGGGCGAAGCTCGGCAGCAACGCCCAGCGCGAGCTGGAGAAGAAGGGCGTCGAGGTGATGCTCGGCGCGATGGTGACCGACGTCGACGAGCGTGGCCTGGAGGTCAAGTTCAAGGACGGTCGTACCGAGTGGATCCCCGCCGTGGCCAAGATCTGGGCGGCCGGCGTGCAGGCGAACCCGCTGACCAAGCAGCTCTCGGAGCAGACCGGCGCCCCGCTGGACCGGGCCGGTCGGATCGCGGTCAACGCGGACCTGACCCTCCCGGGCCACCCCGAGGTCTTCGTCCTGGGCGACATGATCTCGCTGGACAACCTGCCCGGTGTCGCCCAGGTGGCGATCCAGGGCGGCAAGTACGCCGCCGAGACCATTGACGGCCGCCTCAAGGACAAGGCTCCGCAGGGACCGTTCAAGTACTTCGACAAGGGCTCGATGGCGATCATCAGCCGCTTCAACGCGGTCGCGATGATCGGCAAGCTGCGCCTCACCGGTCTGCTCGCGTGGCTGACCTGGCTCTTCGTCCACCTGCTGTTCCTGTCCGGCTTCAAGAACCGGGTCTCCACGCTGCTGCGCTGGGCGATCTCGTTCCTGGGTCGCGGCCGGTCGGAGCGGACCACCACGATGCAGCAGATCTTCGCCCGGGCGGCGTTGGCCAGGTTGCAGGGCGGGGTCGCGGACCTGGTGTCCAACCCCGGTGAGTACGACGCGGCGCTGGAGTCGCGGTGGGCCGAGCTGGAGGCCCAGGCGCACGAGGAGGCCCGTCTGACCGACGCCGGCGTCCGCGGTGTGCCTGCGGAGAAGCGCGGAGCCTGACACCCCCGACGAAGACGAAGGGCGCGCACCCCGCAGGGGGCAACCCCATCGTCAAGAACCGGGGGGTG
>JAEWXC010000048.1 GCA_023396115.1 Actinomycetes bacterium
AGGTGCTGGCCTACTGGGCCGCGGACGGCACCTTCCAGGCCAGCATCGACGCCCGCGACGGCGGCGCCAACGGCGAGGACGAGTTCGTCTTCTACGACGGCCCGCCCTTCGCCAACGGCCTGCCCCACTACGGGCACCTGCTCACCGGCTACGTCAAGGACATCGTCCCGCGGTTCCAGACCATGCGCGGCAAGCGCGTCGAGCGCCGCTTCGGCTGGGACACCCACGGCCTGCCCGCCGAGCTGGAGGCGATGCGCCTCAACGACATCAAGACCACCGACGAGATCGCCCAGATGGGCATCGACAAGTTCAACGACGCCTGCCGGTCCTCGGTGCTGAAGTACTCCGGCGAGTGGCAGTCCTACGTCACCCGCCAGGCCCGCTGGGTCGACTTCGACAACGACTACAAGACCATGAACCCCGAGTTCATGGAGTCGGTCATGTGGGCCTTCTCCCAGCTGCACGCCAAGGGCTGGATCTACGAGGGCTTCCGGGTGCTGCCGTACTGCTGGCGTGACGAGACCCCGCTGTCCAACCACGAGCTGCGGATGGACGACGACGTCTACAAGATGCGTCAGGACCCGGCCGTGACCGTCGGGTTCACCCTCGACGACACCGGCACCGACGAGGTCCTGGACGGCGCCAAGATCCTGGTCTGGACGACCACGCCCTGGACCCTGCCGTCGAACCTGGCGGTGATGGTCGGCTCCGCGATCGAGTACGTCGTGGTCCAGGCGCCGGTGCCCGGCACCGAGGAGACCGCCCGCTACGTCCTGGCCGAGGCGCTGCTGGGCAAGTACGCCCGCGAGCTGGCCGACGCCGACGGGGAGTTCACCGTGCTCGGCCGCTACACCGGCGCGGACCTGCTCGGCCGCAGCTACACCCCGCCGTTCAGCTACTACCTCGGGCGGGAGAACGCGTTCCGGGTGGTGGCCGCCGACGACGCAGTGACCACCACCGACGGTACCGGCGTGGTGCACACCGCCGGCGCGTTCGGTGAGGTCGACAAGGAGGTCACCGACCGCGAGGGCATCGAGGCCGTGATGCCGGTCGGCAAGGACGGCCGGTTCACCCACCCCGTCGACGAGTACGCCGGCACCCTGGTCTTCGACGCCAACCCGCAGGTGATCGAGCACCTCAAGGCCGCCACCCGCGGCGGGGGCGAGCAGGGGTCGGTCACCGACGGCACCGTGCTGCTGCGCCGGGAGTCCTACGAGCACTCCTACCCGCACTGCTGGCGCTGCCGCGAGCCCCTGATCTACAAGGGGGTGGAGTCCTGGTTCGTCGAGGTCACCGCGTTCAAGGACCAGATGCTGGCCAACAACGAGCTGATCAACTGGGTGCCCGACCACATCCAGCACGGCCAGTTCGGCAAGTGGCTGGAGAACGCCCGCGACTGGTCGATCACCCGCAACCGGTTCTGGGGCTCCCCGGTGCCGGTGTGGAAGTCCGACGACCCCGCCCACCCGCGGATCGACGTCTACGGCTCCTTCGCCGAGATCGAGCGCGACTTCGGCCGGCTGCCGCTCAACGCCGCCGGCGAACCCGACCTGCACCGGCCGTGGGTCGACGAGCTCACCCGCCCGAATCCCGACGACCCGACCGGGAAGTCGACGATGCGCCGGGTCAGCGACGTCCTGGACGTGTGGTTCGACTCCGGGTCGATGTCGTTCGCCCAGAACCACTACCCGTTCGAGAACCGTGACTGGTTCGACGGCACGGCCGAGAAGAAGGCGCACTTCCCGGGCGACTTCATTGTCGAGTACATCGGCCAGACCCGCGGCTGGTTCTACACGCTGCACGTGCTGGCCACCGGCCTGTTCGACAAGCCGGCGTTCCGCAACTGCATCAGCCACGGCATCGTGCTCGGCTCCGACGGCCAGAAGATGTCCAAGTCGCTGCGCAACTACCCCGACGTCTCGGAGGTCTTCGACCGCGACGGCGCCGACGCGATGCGCTGGTTCCTGATGTCCTCGCCGATCCTGCGCGGCGGCAACCTGGTCGTCACCGAGCAGGGCATCCGCGACTCGGTGCGCCAGGTGCTGATCCCGCTGTGGAACACCTGGTACTTCTTCCAGCTCTACGCCAACGCCGCCGGGTACACCGCGCAGCGGCGCAGCGCCGAGGAGCAGTCCTCGCACCCGATGGACCGCTACCTGCTGGCCAAGACCCGCGACCTGGTCGAGACCTCCACCGCCCAGCAGGAGGCCTTCGACATCGCCGGCGCCTGCGAGTCGGTGCGCACCTTCCTGGACGTGCTGACCAACTGGTACGTGCGCCGCTCGCGGGAGCGGTTCTGGGCCCAGGGCGTGACCGACGGGAACGTCGAGCCCGGCACCGCCGACGCCTTCGACACCCTCTACACGGTGCTGGAGACGCTGCTGCGGGTCGCGGCACCGCTGCTGCCGCTGGTCACCGAGGAGATCTGGCGCGGCCTGACCGGTGGCCGCTCGGTGCACCTGACCGACTGGCCCTCGGTCGACGAGCTGCCCGCCGACGAGTCCCTGGTGGCCCGGATGGACCTGGTCCGTGACGTCTGCTCGGCCGGTTCGGCGCTGCGCAAGGCGGCGCGGCTGCGCAACCGGCTGCCGCTGGCCGAGCTGGTCGTGGTCGCCGACGGCGAGTCGGTCACCGGCTTCACCGACCTGGTCGCCGACGAGCTGAACCTCAAGTCCGTGCGCGTGGTCGCCCCCGGGTCGCCCGAGGCCGCCGGCTACGCGGTGGAGCAGAAGCTCACCGTCAACGCCCGCGCCGCCGGCCCGCGCCTGGGCAAGCAGGTGCAGCTGGCGATCAAGGGCTCCAAGTCCGGCGACTGGTCGGTCGCCGCGGACGGCACCGTCACCTCCGGCGGGCTGGAGCTCGTCGAGGGCGAGTTCACCCTGGAGACCGTGGCCGGTGGCGGCGACGACGGCCGCGCGACCGGGATGCTGCCCGGCGGCGGGTTCGTGGTCCTGGAGACCACGGTGACGCCCGAGCTGGCCGCCGAGGGACTGGCCCGCGACCTGGTCCGGGCGGTCCAGCAGACCCGCAAGGACGCCGGGCTGGAGGTCTCCGACCGGATCGCCCTGGTCGTGGCCGGCGCGGAGGCACTCGTGGCCGCCGCGACCGCGCACGCCGAGCTGGTGGCCGGCGAGACCCAGGCGGAGACCTTCGAGGTGCTCGGCGCCGAGGGGCTGGTCGACGTCGCGCCGGTCGAGCTCGGTGAGGGGTCCACGGCCCGGATCGCCCTGCGCAAGGTCTGAGCGGCGTGCAGGGGGAGATCACCGACGCCCAGATCGACCAGATCGTCACCGAGGTCCGCGAGGACGGGGTCTACGTGGACCCCGACTTCGCGCGCGAGCACGGCATCAGCGCCTCGGTCGAGCAGGACCTGGAGAGCTCGGTCACCGCGATCGAGCAGCCCACCCGGGTGGTGCTGGTCGAGGTGGAGTACGACGACCCGCGCTTCGAGGACGCCGGTCAGCTGGCGGCCTGGGTGCACGACGAGATCGGTGGCGCCGCCAACTACGTCCTGTGGCGCTACGACGGCGTCGAGGTCGACGCCCTCGGTGGTGCGCGCGAGGACTGGTACGCCGCTCAGGTGGCCGAGACCGAGCACCCCGACGACGCCCCGGCGCAGCTGACCCGGACCCTGGACCTGCTCGCCACCGGTGAGGGGCGGCAGGTGTACGAGTCGATGGAGGAGGACGGGAAGCTCGACCGGGACGAGTCCGACGGCGACTCCTCGGGGCTGCTCTGGTTCGGCGGCGTGATCGGCGTGCTGGCCCTGGGCTGGGTGCTGGTCAAGCTCGGCAGTGCGGTCCCGCGGTGGCGCGCGGCGCGCAAGCGCCAGCAGGCCGAACGCCCCTTCGAGCTGCCCCGAGCGGTGCTGCGCTCGGTCCGCGCGGCCGAGGACCGGCAGAACCGGGGCCGGGCCGACGCCGAGGTGCTGGCCCTGGGGGAGGCGCTGGCCGGGGACCGGTCCGGGACCCCCGCCGGGGCGGGCCCGGCGTGGCAGGCGGCGCTCGACCACTACGCCGCCGCCCGGCGGGTGCTGGACCAGAGCCACCGACCGGCGGACGTCATCGGTGCGCTGGTGCTGGCCCGACGCGGGGAGCAGGCCCGCCTCGCGGCGGTCGCCGACGACACCGAGGAACCCACCCCCTGGGAGCCGACCCCGACCTGCTGGTTCAACCCGCTGCACGAGGGGCCGGTCAGCCGGGTCCTCAGCGGCCCCTGGGACCGCAGCCCCACGGTGCCGGCCTGCGCCGCCTGCGGTGAGGCGGCCAAGGAGGGCAAGGAGCCCGCGGACATCCTCGACTTCGCCGACGACGACCGGGCCCGGCACTACTACGACCTCCCGCTGGGGGTGTGGAGCGAGACCGGCTACGGCTCGGTGGAGCCTGACCTGCTCGGCGCGCTGGTGCGCAGCACCGGGTCCGGGGACGCCCGGTGATCGAGCTGCTCTGGGCGCTGCCGACCAACGACGTCGACATCGACGCGCTGGCCGAGCAGCTGCGGGCCGACCGGGTGGTGGTGGACCGCGCCGCCGGTGGCGGGTTCAGCGGCGAGTACCACGACCGGTTGGTGCGGCTGGCGGCCGGACAGGACCCGAAGGTCTACGTCGCCCTGCTCGACCCGGCGGGTCGCCGCGGCACCGAACCCGAGGAGGTCGCGATCCGGCTGGAGCGCCAGCTCGGTCCCGGGATCTACGTGATCAGCACCGACCAGTACGGCCCGCGCACGGTGGTCCGGGGGCTGGGGATCCAGGGCCGGTTCCACGACCTCCACGAGATCGAGGACCGGGTGGAGCTGGAGGCCGAGAAGCGGCACGAGGACGACAACGTCCTGCTGGCCGGGGTGGTGAAGGCGGAGGTCGCGGTCCGGGCCGCGCACGACCTGTACGAGGCCGAACGCGCCGACTCCGACGACCCGGCCCCGGTGGACCTGCCCGACGAGGTCGTCGACGACCTGGCCGAGCGGGTCGTGGGGATGGAGCGCGCCTACGCCGGTGCGGCCCGCGAGGCCGCGGAGGACCCGGTCGACTACGCCTCCCGGGGCGCCGCGTCGGCCTGGGCCAGCGCCCTGGCGCTCCTGGTCTTCCTGTTCCTGGGCCAGACGCTGCGGGGCTGGCCGCGCGGGCTCTCCCCGCAGCGGTCCCGGACCACTCCCACCGCCCGGCAGCGCGACGAGGAGCGACGGGCCTCGCAGGCCGCGGCCGAGGCCCGCGCGCAGCGACGTCGGGAGGCCCAGGAGAAGCGACGCGCGGCGCGCGAGGAGGCCGAACGCCGGGCCGAGGAGGATGCGCGACGCCGGGCCGAGCGTGAGCGGAAGCTCCAGCGGGAGGCCACCGGGGTGCCGGAGGCGCCACCGCAGCGGGACCGGGCACGCGACGAGGTCGCCGCCCTGCGCGAGGCGCTGGACCGGGACGCCGGGCAGACGGTGCGCGACCCCGAGCTGCGGCACCGGGCCGAGCTGGCGCTGGGACTGGCCGAGCAGCTCCTCGACGAGGCCGGCACCGGTGCGGACCCCACCGCGGCGATCGCTGCCCGTCAGCTGGCCGTGACCGGGGCCGACGCGCTGCGCCGTGCACGTCGGGGCGCCGGGACCCGGCAGGTGCCCTGCTACTTCCACCCCGACCACGGCTGGACCCGCGGCCGGGCCGACTTCCGGCTCGGGCCGGCGGAGGTGTCGGTGCCGGCCTGCGCCGCCTGTGCTGCGGCGGTCACGGCGGGACGCACGCCCGTCTCGCTGCACCTGCCGGGGTCGGACGGGACCGCGGTGCCGTACTGGTCCCGTGACGACGTCTGGGCCCGCAGCGGGTTCGGGGCGCTGGGCCAGGAGCTGGTCCTCGAGGTGCTGGCCGACCGGAGGGGGGAGCGGTGAGCGGCACGAAGTCCCGTCCCCGGGGCAAGGCGCCGCTGACGCCCTGGCAGTGGTTCCGCGCCTGCGGTTACCTGGTCTCGGCCCTGGTGGCGATCGCCGTCGGGGTGTGGGTGCACGGCGTGGTGTGGACCGCCGAGCTGGAGCAGGAGCGGGCCGACCTGCACCGGGCCGCCGTGCTGGCCGAGCAGCGCCAGGCAGGCAGCCGGGTCGGGCTCCCCGAGCCGGTGGAGACGCTGGCGCACCTGATCGAGCACAGCGACGAGCTGGTGGTCGTCGACCCCCAGCTCGAGGACACCGTCACCCCTGCGGCACTCAGCGCACTGCGCCAGCAGGCCGCCGACGTCTCGGTCCCGGTCCGGGTCGGCTACGTGCCGGACCGGTACAGCAGCCTGGGCGGGTACACCTACCTCGACCTGGCCGAGGAGTGGGCGCTGTACCTGGGCGAGCCCGGCATCTACGTGGTGATCACCTCGGCGGGGGACACCGAGAGCTACGCGGTCGACCTGCGCGACCCGTACCTGCTCTCCTCGTCCTCGGGGCGCGGGCAGCCGGCGCCGGCCATCGCCCGGGTGCTGGAGACGGTCGAGGAGTCCGCCGACCAGGTCCGGCGCCCGGAGCGGGCCGTGGACCTGGACGAGGTGCGCGAGGACGAGGTCGTCATCGTCGGCACCGGCGGGGGACTGGCCCTGGGGCTGGGGCTGATCGGCCTGTTCGTGATCGTCCCGCTCTTCGCCCTGACCTACTGGCTCGCCGGTCGTCGCCCGGCCAGGCCGTCGCGGCGCACGCGGGCCTGACGCGGGTGCCGGTCGGCAGGCCTCAGCCCGGCAGCCGCCCGGCGAGCTTGTCCAGGTAGCCCAGCACCACCGACTCCTCGGCGTCGGGGACACCCCAGATCAGTTCGGTCGCCCCGTTGCCGAACCAGTCGGCGAAGTCGTCGGGGGTGGGCTTCTTGGCCACCAGCACCCGCACGTCGGGTGCCCCGGTGCGGCCGGCGGCGGTCCAGGCGTCGAGGAACATCGGCATCTTGGCGCCGAGCGCCCCCTCGGTGGGGGTGGTCATCCAGCCGTCCGCGTGCCGCGAGATCCAGGCGAAGGTCTTCGGGCCGCCACCGGCACCGATCACCACCGGCACGTGAGCCTGCACCGGCTTGGGGTAGGCCCACGAGGCGCCGAACGACACGAACTCGCCGTCGTAGGAGGCCTCCTCCTGGGTCCACAGCGCCCGCATCGCCTCCAGGTACTCCTTGAGCACGGTGCGCCGCTTGGCGGCCGGCACCCCGTGGTCGGTCAGCTCGTCGGTGTTCCAGCCGAACCCGGCGCCCAGGCTGACCCGGCCACCGGAGAGGTGGTCCAGGGTCGCGACCGCCTTGGCCAGGGTGATCGGGTCGGACTCGACCGGCAGCGCCACCGCGGTGGACAGACCGATCCGCTCGGTCACCGCGGCCGCCGTGGCCAGCGACACCCACGGGTCCAGCGTCCGGGTGTAGCGGTCGTCGGGCAGCGCCTCGCCGCCGGTGGGGTGCAGGGCGTCGCGCCGGACCGGGATGTGGGTGTGCTCGGGCACGTAGAACGTGTCGAAGCCCCGTTCCTCGGCGGCCTTCGCGCAGGCGGCCGGGGTGATGCCGCGGTCGGAGGTGAACAGGACGATTCCATGGCGCATGACCGCATCCTAGAGTGGACCTGAACGCATGACTAGACACCTGTCCAGTTCGCGGGTGCGTGGCGCCGCGACGGCCCGCGGGGTCCGGCTGGTTGGATGGGTGACATGGCCGCCTCCCTGGATCTGTCCGCCGACGTCGTCACGCTCACCCGCGCCCTGGTGGACGTGGAGTCGGTGAGCCACCACGAGGCCGAGCTGGCCGACGCCGTCGAGACCGCGCTGCGCGGACTGCCCCACCTGCAGGTCACCCGGATCGGCAACAACGTCATCGCCCGCACCGACCTGGGTCGCGACGAGCGGGTCGTGCTGGCCGGCCACCTCGACACGGTGCCGCTCAACGACAACCTGCCCAGCCGGCTCGAGGACGGGATCCTGCACGGCCTGGGCAGCTGCGACATGAAGGGCGGCGACGCGGTCATCCTGCGGATCGCCGAGGGAGTGCGCGAGCCCAACCGGGACCTGACCCTGATCTTCTACGAGGCCGAGGAGGTCGAGGCCGTCCACAACGGCCTGCGCAAGCTGTCGGTGTCGCACCCCGAGCTGCTCGAGGCTGACTTCGCGATCCTCATGGAACCCAGCAACGCCAGCGTCGAGGCCGGCTGCCAGGGCAGCCTGCGGGTCGAGGTCCGGACCCGGGGCGAACGCGCCCACGCGGCCCGCAGTTGGCGGGGCGTCAACGCGATCCACGCCGCCGCCGACGTGCTGGCCCGGCTCAACGCCTACCAACCGCGCCGACCGGTGATCGACGGGCTGGAGTACCACGAGGGCCTCAACGCGGTCTTCGTCTCCGGGGGAGTGGCCGGCAACGTGGTGCCCGACGAGTGCGTGGTCACCGTCAACCACCGCTTCGCCCCGGACCGCTCCGAGGCCGAGGCGCTGGCGTTCGTCACCGACTTCTTCGACGGCTTCGACCTCACCCTCACCGACTCCAGCCCCGGCGCCCTGCCCGGCCTCGACCTGCCCGCGGCCCGCGACTTCCTGGCCGCCGTCGGCGGGCAGGCCGCGCCCAAGTTCGGCTGGACCGACGTGGCGCTCTTCTCGGTGCTCGGGGTCCCGGCGGTCAACTTCGGCCCCGGCGACCCACTGCTCGCGCACAAGCAGGAGGAGCACGTCCCGGTCGAGCACCTGGTGCGCAGTGAGCAGCAACTCCGGGCCTGGCTGGGGGCCGGCCCGCTGGAGACCCACACCGAGGAGGACCCGGCGTGATGATGGACAAGTTCAAGGGCCCGATCCGGCTTCGCCGCGGCCAGGTCGACACCACCACCACCGACCAGCGGCTGCTGGACTCCCGCGGCCCGACCGACTGGGTGCACACCGACCCGTGGCGTGTGCTCCGGATCCAGGCCGAGTTCGTCGAGGGCTTCGGCGCCCTGGCCGACCTGGGTCCCGCGATCGCGGTCTTCGGCTCCGCCCGCACACCCGAGGACCACCCCGAGTACGCGTGGGGCGAGGAGGTCGGGCGCAAGCTCGCCGAGAACGGCTTCGCCGTCGTCACCGGTGGTGGCCCCGGTGGCATGGAGGCCGCCAACAAGGGCGCCAGCGAGGCGGGCGGGGTCAGCGTCGGCCTGGGCATCGAGCTGCCGTTCGAGGCGGGCCTGAACCAGTGGGTCGACAAGGGCATCAACTTCCGGTACTTCTTCGCCCGCAAGACCATGTTCGTCAAGTACTCCCAGGGCTACGTCGTGCTGCCCGGCGGGGTCGGCACCCTGGACGAGCTCTTCGAGGCGATGACCCTGGTCCAGACCAAGAAGGTGACCAGCTTCCCGATCGTGCTGCTCGGCACCGCCTACTGGGGTGGGCTGGTGGAGTGGATGCGCAGCACCCTGCTGGCCGGCGGGAAGATCAAGGAGACCGACCTGGACATGCTGGTGGTCACCGACGACGTCGACGAGGCGGTGCGGCTGATGGTCGAGGCCCGCAGCGAGCGCCAGGCCCGTTGGGCCCGAGAGTCCTCGTGAGGGGGCGCGCGTGATCTGGGTGCTCGGGATCGTCCTGGTCGCCGTGCTCGGCGTGGTCGCCGCGGCGGCCGCCGGGCGGTTCGGGGCGATGGAGGAGGCCCACGACGACCGGTTCGACCAGCCGCTGCCCCGGGGCCCGCTGAGCGCCGCCGACGTGCGCGGCGTGCGCTTCCCGCTGGGGTTGCGCGGGTACCGGATGGCCGAGGTCGACACACTGCTGGCCCGCCTGGCCCGGCAGCTCGAGGACGCGGAGCGCCGCGCCGCGGAGACCGCCTCCCCGCTGCCTCCCCGGGCCGGCGCCGGCGAGGCCGGCGGAACCACGCCCCATGACTCCCCGGTGTCACCTGAGGCACAATCGCCCCGTGTCGACTGAACTGATCGTCTGGATCCTGACCGGTCTGGCTGCCGTGGTCGTGGTGCTGACCCGACTCCGGCTGCGCCGCGAGGGCGGTGCCGGACGGACCCAGGTCGGTGCCGGCGTGCTCGCGCTGCACACCGTGGCCGGGCTGCTGGCCCTGGCGGTGTGGATCTACTACCTGCTGCCCGGTGACTCCGCCCCCGTCGGGGACTCGGTCACCGGGATCGTGGCGGTCGGACTGTGGTGGCTGGTCGCCGCAGCCGGGCTGATGATGCTGACCCGGTGGCTGCCCAGCCGCGGCCGGCACTCCGGCGACGGCGCAGAGGACGGCTGGAGCGAGGGCCCCGGGCTGTCGCTGCTGGCCCACGTCGGGATGCTGGTCGGCGTCGGCGTCTTCACCTGGGCCTACCTGTTCGACAAGGTCTGAGCCGTGCCGGCCACCGTGCTCGCGGCACTCGCCTCCCTCCTGGTGGGGCTGTTCACCGTGCTCGGGCCCGCGCCGGCCACCGCGGAGACCGGGGCGGACCGGTCCGCCGGTGCCCGCGCCGACCGGCCGGCCGTGGTCGCCCGCCGGGTCATCGGGCGCACCGCTCGCCGCCGCCCCATCGTGGCCTGGCGTCTGGGTGAGCCGGGCCGCAAGAAGGTCGTCCTGTTCGCCACCATGCACGGCAACGAGCCGCACGTGCGGCAGATCCTCACCTCGCTGCGGGACGGCCGCCGGATCCGCGGGGTCGACCTGTGGGTGGTGCCCACCTACAACCCCGACGGGCTCGCGGCCCGGTCCCGCCGCAACGCCCGCGGCGTCGACCTCAACCGCAACTTCCCGCACCACTGGCGCGACCTCGACGGGGCGTACGAGTCCGGTGCCCGCCCCGGCTCGGAGCGCGAGACCCGGGCCGTGATGCGCTTCCTGCGCCGGGTCGACCCGCGCCGGGTGATCAGCTTCCACCAGCCGCTCTACGGCGTGGACACCGACACCAAGAACGCCCGGTTCGCCCGGCGGCTGGCCCGGCACCTGGACCTGCCCCGCAAGTCATTCACCTGCGGCGGGGTCTGCCACGGCACGATGACCAGCTGGTTCAACGCCAACTTCGACGGGGCCGCGCTGACCGTCGAGTACGCCGCCCGGCCCTCGACCCGGCGGATGCGGGTGGAGGCGCCCCGCCAGCTGCTCGCGGCGCTGGGGGCACGCCGCGGACGCTGATCGGTCCTCCGATCGGTCGGCTCAGGAGCCTGCGGACGGGCCCCGGTGACGGTGCTGCTCAGTGAGGGTGCGGCTCAGCGCCCGTGGAAGACCGCCCGCTCCTTGCGCAGGAACGCGTCCACCGCGGCCCGGTGGTCCTCGGTGGCGCCGGTGCGCTGCATCATCGCGCTCTCGAACTCCAGCGCCTCGGTGAAGGAGTGCTCGGCGGCGTGGTTCACCGAGGCCCGGATCGAGGCGTAGGCCACGGTCGGGCCCTGGGCGAGACGTCGGGCCAGGAGCTGGGTCTGCTCCATCAGCTCCTCGGGTGAGACCCGCCGGGTGCCCAGGCCCAGGTCCATCGACTCCTGGGTGCTCAGCGTGGAGGGCAGGTAGAGCAGTTCGATTGCCTTGGCCCGTCCGACCAGGCGCTGCAGGGTCCAGCTGACCCCGGTGTCGCAGGAGAGCGCCACCCCGGGGAACGCGAGGTTGAACCCGGCCCCCTCGGCCAGGATGCGCAGGTCGCAGGCGAACGCCAGGCTCGCGCCAGCCCCGGCGGCGACCCCGTTCACCGCGGCGATCACCGGCTTGGGCATGGTGGCCAGCGCCGTGACGATCGGGTTGTAGTGCTCGTCGACCGTGGTGAACAGCGAGGCCGGGTCGTCGCCGAGCAGGCGCACGTGCTCCTTGAGGTCCTGGCCCACGCAGAACGCCCGCCCGGTGCCGGTGAGCACCACCGCCCGGACCGTGTCGTCGGCGGCGACCTGCTCCACCACCGCACGCAAGGACTCCTTGGTCGCGATGTCGAGGCTGTTCATCGCCTCGGCACGGTTCAGGGTGATGGTGGCGACGTTCTCGGTGACGTCGAGCAGGACGGGGGCGGTGCCGGTCGTGTCGGTCATGGTGCCAGTGTGCCGCACCCGGCCGGGGTCCAGTTGCCGCGTCAGTGCTCGGCCAGCACCGCGGCCAGGAACCGGTCCGAGCCGGGCCGCAGGTCCTCGGCGACGGCGTGGAAGTGCTCGGCGGCCGCGTGCCCGGCCCAGTGCCGGGGCAGCAGCTCGGCGGGCAGGTGCGGATCGGTGAACAAGAACGTGCGCCAGCCGTGCACGAGCCGGAACCGGGCCGTGTAGGCCGCCCGGTCGTCGCGGGTGTCGAGGCCCTCGAGCTCCGCGCGGCTCTCCTCCAGCCACCGGGTGTAGGCGCGGCCCAGGTCGGCCAGGTCCCACGCGGAGACCGCCGCGTCCACCGGCTGCACGTCGGTGGCGCTCCAGGTGGTGGCCCGGACCCCGGCCCGCTCCAGGGTGGCGGCCAGGCCGCCGCGCTGCCTCGGCGAGATCCACAGCCCCTCGGCGAGCGGCGCGTAGCCCAGGAAGGTGAGCTCGCGCAGCAGCGCCCGCCGGGTCGACCGGGTCATCGGGGAGGGCAGCAGCACGTGGTGCCAGGTGCCGTCCCAGGGGGCCGGGGTGCGGGAGTAGACCCGCTGGTGGGTCTCGGTGAGCCGGGCCACCGCGGCCTCGGTGGCCCGGTAGCCGCGCCCCTGCGGCAGCAGCACCGGGTCCAGCCAGCCCTGCTGCACCATCCGGGACACCGCGGTCCGCACCGCCGGCGCCTGCACCCCCAGCGGGTCGAGCAGCCGGACCAGCCCGGCCACGCTGGCCCGGTGCCCGCGCGTGCGGAGGTGGTCGCCGAAGACGTCGAAGAGGGCCGACCGGGCGTGCATGGGGGCGAGTCTGCCAGCGAGCTCCCCCCTGTGGTCCACCTCACGACGGGCATGGGGGATAATGGTCGTCCGCACGACTTTGCCCACAGCACGAAAGAGGTAGGCGCATGGCCGCCATGAAGCCGAGGACTGGCGACGGACCCCTGGAGGTCACCAAGGAAGGACGCGGCATCGTCATGCGCGTCCCGCTGGAGGGCGGCGGTCGCCTGGTCGTCGAGCTGAACGCCGAGGAGGCGGGAGCGCTCGGAGACGCCCTCAAGGACGTCGTCGGCTGATCGTGTCCTCCACGACGCCTGCTCGTCAGCTTCCCGGTGGACTCGCCGACCAGCCGGCCCCGCCGCTGGTCGAGACCAGTGCAGGGCTGCCGCACGAGGTCGTCGACGCCGAGGTCTGGGCCTACCCGGTCCTGCCCGGCGACGACGACCTCGCGGTGTTCCTCGGGCCCGGTGCCGCCGAGGCGGCCGAGGTCCTCGACCTGGACCTGCTGGCCGCCCTGGAGACCGCCCGTGCCACCGGTGCCGCCGGCGAGGTCACGACGGTGCCCACCGCCCGGGCCCTGGTGCTGCTGGTCGGGGTCGGTGACGCCGGTCGCGCCGACCTGCGCCGGGCCGGTGCCGCACTGGGACGTGCGGTGCGCGGCCGCGGCACCGTGGCCAGCACCGTCGGTGCCCCTGCCGCGGACGGCCCCGACGCCTTCGTCGCCGGGGTGGTGCTGAGCTCGTTCGTGCTGCACTTCGGGATCCGGCCCCCCGAGCACCTCCCGGTGGCTCGCGTGGTGCTGGCCGACACCCCCGCCCAGCAGGAACCGGCCGTGGACGCGGCGGTGGCCAAGGCCCGGGCCAGCTGGCTCGCGCGCGCCCTGGCCACGGTGCCCTCCAACATCAAGTCCCCGGCCTGGCTGGCCGACCAGGCCACTGCGGTGGCGCAGGTCGCCGGACTGGACGTGGAGGTCTGGGACGAGGACCGGCTCGCCGAGGAGGGGTTCGGTGGCGTCCTGGCCGTCGGGTCCGGCTCGGCCACCCCGCCCCGGTTCATCCGGCTCGACTACACCCCCGAGCGGGCGACCCGGAAGACCCCGACGGTCGTCCTGGTCGGCAAGGGGATCACCTTCGACTCCGGTGGCCTGTCCATCAAGCCGGCCGAGTCGATGGCCACCATGAAGCGCGACATGACCGGTGGTGCGGTGGTCATCGCGACCCTGGCGGCGCTGCGGGCCGTCGACTGCCCGGTCCGGGTGGTCGGGCTGGTCCCGGCGGCCGAGAACGCCATCGGCGCGTCCGCGATGCGTCCCGGTGACGTGATCCGCCACCACGGGGGCCGCACCACCGAGGTCACCAACACCGACGCCGAGGGCCGGCTCGTGCTCGCCGACGCGCTGCACTGGGCCACCAGCACCCTGGCGCCCGCGGCGGTGGTCGACATCGCCACCCTGACCGGTGCCCTCAAGGTGGCGCTCGGTCTGCACACCGGCGGCTACTTCGCCGACGACGACGCCCTGGCAGCAGCCATCGCGACCGCGGCGGCCAGTTCCGGGGAGGCCCTGTGGCGGATGCCGCTGGCCGGGGTCTACGAGGAGAAGCTGGCCTCGAAGGTCGCCGACGCCGACAACGCCCCGGGCGGACCCGGGGCGATCACCGCGGCGCTCTTCCTGCAGCACTTCACTTCCGGCGTGCCGTGGGTGCACCTGGACATCGCCCCGGTCGGCGACACCACCACCGAGCGGGACGAGTGGACCGCCGGACCCTCCGGGTTCGGGGTCCGGATGCTGCTGGACTGGCTGGGCTCGGCGGAGCCGCTGGCGGGTGTGCGGTGAGGGGCCTGACCGTGCGCTGGTCGCTGGCCGGCACCGACGAGGCGATGGCCCAGCAGCTGCGGGACTACGTCACCGAGACCTCCTGGGCCACCTTCACCGGGATGGCCGGGCTGAGTCTGAAGACCTGGCGGCTGCGGACGGGGGAGTGGTTCGAGGGCGACTACGTGTTCGCCACCGACGAGGCCCGGCAGAGCTTCCAGGATGACTTCACCGGCCGCGCCGAGCAGGCACCGATCTCGGTGATGCTGGGAGCCGGGCCGGTCGACATCACCGCGTTCGAGGTCGTCGCGGTGGCCGAGGGCTGGGAGGGGTTCGCCCCGTCCCAGCACGGCTGAGCGCCCCCTTCCAGCGAGGGGACCCCGCCGACGCTTCGCCCAACGGGTCAGGCGTCGCCGGCCCACTCCTTCTTCGCCAGCAGCAGGCCGTCGCCCACCGGCAGCAGCACCGGCACCAGCTGCTCGTGCTCGGCGATCGCGCGGCCCAGGTCGCGGATCGCGGTCGTCTCGGCGTCGCGCTTGGCCGGGTCGGCCACCTTGTCGTGCCACAGGGCGTTGTCGAAGGCCACCACGCCGCCGGGACGCAGCAGCCGCAGCGCCTCGTCGAGGTAGGCGGCGTACTCGCGCTTGTCCCCGTCGCAGAAGACCAGGTCGTAGTGGCCGTCGGTGAGCCGCGGCAGCACGTCGAGCGCGGAGCCGGAGATGGTCCGGGCCCGCTGGGAGGGGATGCCGGCCTCGGTGAAGGTCAGCTTGGCCAGGCGCTGGTGCTCGGCCTCGATGTCGACGGTGGTCAGCACCCCGTCGCTGCGCATGCCGCGCAGCATCCACAGCCCGGAGGCACCGGTACCGGTGCCGACCTCGACGACGGTCCGGGCGTCCAGCACCGCGGTGAGGAAGCGCAGGGCGGCACCGACGCCGGGGCTGATCGGGACGACCCCGACCTCCTCGGCGCGGGCGCGGGCAGCGGCCAGGACCTCGTCCTCGGCCACGAACTCCTCGGCGTAGGTCCAGCTCGCGGAACTGATCGGGGCAGTGATGGTGGCCTCCTGGGTCGAACGGTCCCGGGAAGGATATCGCCACGCGGGAACAGTGCGCCCGCGCCGCGCGTTGGAGCAGGAGAACCGGGCGCTCCTCAGCCAAGACGAGGGGCGGCTCACAGGTTCCTCTCAGACGCCGTTCCTAGGGTGAGGAGTCCACGCTGTCGAAGCAGGAGGTCGCCATGACGACCCAGCCCGAGTCCGCAGGTGCCGCGCCGGACGCCGTCCCGACCTGGGACGAGATCGTCGAGCGCCACTCCGACCGGGTCTTCCGCCTCGCCTACCGGCTGACCGGGAACCGTGCCGACGCCGAGGACCTCACCCAGGAGGTCTTCGTCCGGGTCTTCCGGTCGCTGGACAGCTACGTGCCGGGCACCTTCGAGGGCTGGCTGCACCGGATCACCACGAACCTGTTCCTGGACCAGGCCCGGCGCAAGCAGCGGATCCGCTTCGACGCGCTCTCCGACGAGCGGGCCGCGACCCTGGCCTCGGCCAGCCCGGCCCCGGAGGACGCCTACGCCCGGGAGCGTTTCGACGACGACGTGGAGACCGCCCTGGCGACCCTGCCGCCCGACTTCCGGGCAGCGGTCGTGCTGTGCGACGTCGAGGGACTGACGTACGAGGAGATCGCGGAGATCCTGGGCGCCAAGATGGGCACTGTGCGGTCCCGGATCCACCGTGGTCGGGCGATGCTGCGCAAGGCGCTGGCGCACCGGGCCCCGGCACCGGGTCGCGCCCGGTTCGCCGGACCGGTCAGCACCCCGGGGGCTGCCCGGTGATCGGGCACCTGGGGGCACGTGTCTCGGCCCTCCTCGACGGGCGTCTCCCGCCCGCGGAGGAGGAGCGGGCCTGGGAGCACGTGCACGCCTGCCACCCGTGCCGCGACCTGGTCGAGCGTGAGGGGTGGGTCAAGACCCGGCTGGCGGGCATGACCTGCGAGTCGGTGGCGGCCTCGGACTCCTTCAAGCACCACCTGCTGGCCGCGGCGTCGCTGGCCGGCTGTTCCTCGAGCCCCGTCGGCGCCGGTCCGGTGGTGGCCGGTGAGCAGTCGTTCCTGGTCCGGCACCGGGCCGTGATGGCGCTCGGCAGCGGCGCACTGGGCGTCGCGGTGCTCGGCGTCGCGGCCCTGTCCGCGGTCCCGGCCAACGCTCCCCAGCTCGACCGCCGGGCTCCGGCCACCTCGCTGGTCCGACCCGCGTCGACCTCGACGATGCAGGTCGTTCGCGGCCGGGTGATGGAGCGAGAGGTGCACGGCCAGGGTGCGCAGGGCGAGCGGACCGGCGGCGGTCACCGGGGAGGCGAGGAGGCCGCCCGGGGCGTGAACGGCGCCGTGCAGACTGTGCGGGTTCGGGGCAGGATGGCTCCGTGACCTCCCACGACGACCAGTCCGGACACCTCCCCGACGCGTCCGACAGCGCCGCACCCGTCGACCCCGCACCGATCGAACCCACGCCCTTCGAGCCCACGTCCGGTGAGCCTGCGCCCGTCGAGCCCACGCCGGTGGACCCCGAGCCGAACCGCGACACCGCGCCGGCCGACCCGGGTGCGAACGCTGGGGTGGAGGCCCCCGCGGACGGAACCCCGGACGACCAGTCCGACGTGGAGCTGACCGCCCCGATCGCCGCCCAGTCCGGCTGGGCCTCGCCGTCGCAGGGACACCTGGACCCGGCACCCCACGACCCGGGCCCCGGGCCGTCCGGCGAGGTCCCGCCGACCCAGTCGTTCCCCGCCGAGGGCCCGACGCAGGCGTTCCCCGCACCTCCCGGCGCCGGACAGCCCCACGTCCCGCCGTCGTTCCCCGCCGGTGCCCAGCCGGGGCCGGCGCAGCAGCCGTTCGGCGCGCCCAGCTACCCGCCGTCCGGTGTGAACCCGTACGCCCCGATGCTCCAGCCCGGTCTGCACACCGGCCCCGGTGGACCCGGTGGGCCGGGGAAGCCGCCGCGCTCGCGGAGCCGGGTGCCCGGCTGGTTGATCCCCGTCGTCTGCGTGCTGGCCCTGGGCCTGGGCGTGCTCGGCGGGTTCCTGGGCAGCGAGCTCGGTGACGGCGGCCAGCGCACCAGCGGCACGGTGCCGGGCGGTCTGGCCGAGATCGAGACCCGCACCGCCGCCCCGCTGGACGAGAAGAGCGGGTCGGTGCCCGCGGTGGCCCAGGAGCTGCTGCCCAGCACCGTGCAGATCCTGGCCCGCGCCGCGGGCGACGACAGCGACGACAGCGACGCGGAGACCCTCGAACCCGATGCGGAGGAGCGGCCGCTGCCCGAGGACAACGGGTCGGCCACCGGCTCCGGGTTCGTGCTGGACGCGAACGGCCGGATCGTGACCAACAACCACGTCGTGGCCGGCGCGGTCGACGGCGGCACGATCGAGGTCGTCGACTCCGAGGGGGAGACCTACCCGGCCAGCGTGGTCGGCCGCAGCGCGGTCTACGACCTGGCCGTGCTGCAGGTCGAGGGCGAGCCCGAGCTGCGTCCCGCGGCCCTGGGGTACTCCACCGAGCTGCACGTGGGCGACCCCGTGATCGCGTTCGGTGCCCCGCTGGGTCTGAGCCAGACCGTCACCGCCGGGATCGTCAGCGCCCTGGACCGACCGGTCACCACCGGCTCGCAGAAGGAGGACACCTCCTTCATCAACGCCGTCCAGACCGACGCCGCGATCAATCCGGGCAACTCGGGTGGACCGCTGGTCAACCTCGTCGGTGAGGTCGTCGGGGTGAACTCGGCGATCGCCACCACCGGCGGCATGGGCGAGGCCGGCAACATCGGGGTCGGGTTCGCCATCCCGATCGAGCAGGTGCGGATCACCGTCGACCAGATCCTCAAGTCCGGTGAGGCGCGCTACCCGGTGATCGGCGCCCAGGTGCAGACCGGTGCCCGGCAGCAGGGCGGCGCCGAGATCAGCGAGGTCACCCAGGGCAGCCCTGCGCAGTCCGCGGGCCTCAGGGCCGGCGACAAGGTGGTCGCCGTCAACGGCGACCGGGTCACCGACGGCATCGCCCTGATCGTCTCGATCCGCACCCACCAGCCCGGCGAGAAGATCGAGCTCACCTACCTGCGGGGTGACAAGGAGCGGACCGCCGAGGTCACCCTCGACGGCAAGGTCGGCTGACCTCCCCCCTTCCGCGACGCCGACCGGGCACATCCGCGACGCCGACCGGGCACTTGTGCGACGCCGACCGGGCACTTGTGCGACGCCGACCGGGCAGTTCCGCGACGCTGACCGGGCACATACGCGACGCCGACCGGGCACTTGTGCGGCGCTGACCGGGCAGTGGTGTGGCGCTGGCCGGGCACTCAAGTGGCGGCGACCAGGCACATACGCGACGCTGACCCGCGCGGAGGTGCGGTCAGCTCAGTGGTGCTCGGCCTCGAACTCGTCGGCGCCGGCCTCGGAGAAGGGGTGGGCGTCCACGAACTCCCGGGTGGCGGTGTACATCTGCTGGATGTACTGCTCGAGCTGCTCGGCCTCGACGCGCCACTGACCCCGACCGCCGATCTTGATCGCGGGCAGCTCGCCGCGGCGCACCAACGCGTACACCTGGGCGCTGGAGGTGTTCAGCACCTCGGCGACATCGGTGAGCGTGAGGAAGCGGGGACCCGGAGCCATGGCCCCATCGTCGCATCCCGGTGGGTGGCTCGGGGCGCAGGCACGGCGTGGCCTGTGGAGAGCAGTCGGCGTGGGGGATCGGGACCGACATCGCCCCGGCAGCCGGCAAAGCCTGTGGACGGCCAGTTTCGGGACCTCCGGAGGCGGGGCAGGATGCCGGGTGTGAACCAGACCACGAGCGCCCCTCCCGCCGCTCCGGGCGGCCCGCCGACGGCCCTGCGCCTGCGCAACCCGTCCTGGCGTGACCCGCGACTGTGGGTCGGGGTGGCCCTGGTGCTGGTCTCGGTCGTGGCCGGAGCCCGTCTGCTGGCCTCCGCCGACGACACCGTCGGGGTCTGGTCGGCCAGCTCCGACCTGGTGCCCGGCACCCTGGTGCAGGCCGACGACCTGACCGAGACCCGGGTGCGGCTCAGCGACGACGCGCTCGCGGGCTACCTGCCGGTGAGTGAGGGGCTGCCCGAGGGGCTGGTGGCGGGCCGCAGCGTCGGTGCTGGCGAGCTGGTGCCCCGCAGCGCCCTGGAGCCGGCGGACGAGGTGGACCGGACCACCGTCTCGCTCTCCGTCCCGACCCACCAGGTGCCGTCGGCGGTCCGCGCCGGCTCCGTGGTCGACATCTGGGTCGTGCCCGAGCAGGGCACCGGCCGCGACGCAGGTGATGCGGAGAAGATCCTCACCGAGGTGGTCGTGGTCGAGGCGCCCCCGGTCCCGGAGGGCTTCGGCTCGGTGGGCTCGGACCGCCAGCTGGTCGTGGCCGTCCCGGCCGAGGCCGAGGAGGGACTCCCCGGGCTGGTGCGGGCCTCCAGCGAGGGCCGGATCATGGTCTCGGGCAAGGGCTGAGCCGATGATCTGCGTGCTGATGCTCGGGTCCGGGCGGCCGTGGGAACCCGTGGCGCTGGGGCTCTGCGAGCAGGAACCGGACCTGGTCGTGCTGCGCCGCTGCGTCGACGTCGAGGACCTCCTCGCCGCGGGAGCAGCCGGTCAGGCCCATGCCGCGGTGGTCGGCCTGGACGTGGTGGGTCTGGACCCCGACGCGGTGCGCATCCTGGCCCAGCACGGTGTCGCCGTCCTGGGCGTGGCTCCCGACCTGGCCGACGAGGACCTGCTGGTGCGGGCGGCGCACGCCGGGGTGCAGACCGTGCTGGCCGCCGACGACCTGTCCGGCCTGGCCGAGGAGCTGCGGGGGCTCTCCGGTCCGGAGCCGGAGGCGGACAGCGAGCTCGAGGACGTGGAGGCGACCCCGGCACCGGGTCGCGGAGGACGGCGGTTGCTGGCGGTGTGGGGGCCGGCCGGCGCCCCCGGACGCACCACGACCGCGGTGGCGCTGGCGGGTCTGCTCGCGGCCCGGGGGAAGCGGACCGTCCTGGTGGACGCCGACCCGTGGGCCCCGGCGGTGGCGCAGCAGCTGGGCATCCTGGAGGAGAGCTCGGGGCTGCTCGCGGCGGCCCGGGCCGCCCCCACCCCGCCCCAGGGGGAGCGGTTCGACGGCTGTGCCCGGGCCCTCTCCCCGCACCTGTGGGTGCTGACCGGTCTGCCCCGTCCGGAACGGTGGTCGGAGGTCGGGCCGGGCAGCCTGGGCAGCGTCCTGGACGAGGCCGCGACCCGTGGGTACGTGGTGGTCGACACCGGCGCGCCGCTGGAGGGCGGCGACCAGAACCGGGGAGGACGCAACGCCCTGACCCTGACCGCGCTGCGCGCCGCCGACGAGTGGGTCGTGGTCGGCACCCCCGACCCGGTGGGACTGACCCGGCTGGCGCACGGGCTGGTCGAGCTGCGCGAGACCTTCGGTCCCCGCCCGGTCCGGGTCG
The DNA here is from genome assembly GCA_023396115.1 of Actinomycetes bacterium. Taxonomy (GTDB): domain Bacteria; phylum Actinomycetota; class Actinomycetes; order Propionibacteriales; family Nocardioidaceae; genus Nocardioides. The sequence continues at coordinate 20,995 of JAEWXC010000048.1, forward strand.
TGCTCAACCGGATGCGACCCACCCTGGGCTGGTCGGCCAAGGACGTGACCGGCATGGTCGAGGGCTTCGCGCGGCTGGCCGGGCTGCACGTCGTGCCCGAGGACCGTGAGGGCCTCGATCGGGCGTTGAGCACCGGCCGTGGTCTGGCCGAACTGCCCGACACCCCGGCGGCCCAGGCGTTCCAGCTGGTGGTGGACGCCCTGGTGGGGCCGGGGTCCGGCCCGGGGACCGGGCGGCGCCGGCGGTCCCTCAGGCGGCGAACAGCAGGTACAGCCCGCCCCCGGTGAACAGCACCATCACCAGCAGCAGCGGCAGCTGTCCGGTCAGCTGGTGCCGCTTGGGCAGCAGTGCCACCGCACGGTCATGCGCGGCGACCACCCCGACCACGTGGCCCAGCACCACGGCGAGCACCTTCGTGGTGGCCAGCAGGGTCGGGTGCTCACTGAGCCAGTAGTTGACGCTCATCGCCCCGGTGCCCAGCAGGTTGTCCCCCCGGCTGAGCGGGTCGCTCATGTAGATCAGCGTCTGCTGGCCGAACTCGACGAAGTAGGTCAAGTAGTGGGCGACCATGTACCCGACGATGATCGGGACCACCGAGGCCGCGAACAGGTTGGGCAGCGCGCGACGCGACGTCCCCGGCTCCACCCCGGTCGTCATGGTGCCGAGCGCGAACAGCGCCCCGACCCCCACCACGAAGCCGAGCAGCGCCAGGTTGTTGAGCAGGTTCGAGGAGGTGGTGGTGGACTGGATGTACTGCACCCACACGGTCGACTCGCGGAACGAGTCGAAGCCGGTGGAACCGAACAGCACCGCCACCACGGCGGTCAGCCCCGGCTGGGCCCGCAACGTCGACAGGTTGGCCAGCGGGCTGCGCAGCACCAGCCGGCCCTGGGCGTCCCGGCCCCACGGGGAGACCTTGGCGACCAGGTCGGAGTACACCTCGAACGGGTCCGCCGAGGAGATCCACCGGGTGCCGAACAGGGCGCCACCCATCACCAGGACGACCAGCCAGACCACCATCCACAGCCGCGCCGAGGCCAGTTCGGTGCTGTGCGGGTAGACGAGTTCGAACCAGACGAACGCGTACAGGCCCAGCGCCGCCGGCCACAGGCCGAGTCGCGGCGAGAGGGAGAGGATGCCGGTCTCCGGGTCGCTGCCGGTCACCCGGGCCAGCAGCAGGGACAGGGTGCGGGCCGGGTTGATCGCCCGCCAGGCGCGACCGAACACCAGCGACAGCGGCACCAGCCCCACCCACAGCAGCACCATGAACATGCCGAAGAAGGGGTTGGTCAGCAGGTCCTGACCGGCCACCGCGGCCCACAGGGCGTAGCCGAACAGCAGCAGGCCCAGCAGGCGCAGGGCGAACACGGTGACCGGGTGGTCGACCACGCGCTGCAGTGCCGGGACGGCCGTGCCCCGCTCGCGGCCGTCGTAGCGCGGGGAACGCCACGCGGTGGCCAGCACGGTGAAGGAGATGACCAGGGCGGCGACACCACCGGCGATGGCCAGCTCCGGCGGGATCGGCAGGTCCTTGCCCCCACCGACGCCGTGGGCGCTGATCGTGGTGCCGGAGAGCACGGCGCCGGTCAGCTCGGTGCCGCCGGGAGCGGCGTCGAGCATCGTGTGCAGCAGGCTCACGACGTCAGCGCACCTCGAGCTGGACCACGGTCATGGCCGGGTCGTGCAGCTCGACCTCGACGACCTTGGCCTGCTCGAGCGTGATCGTCTTCTCGGTCTCCCCGACGCCGTAGGCGATGCTGTGCTCGGGGGTGGAGTGGACGTGCATCTCGCCCTCCACGTCGGAGGTGATGGCGAACGTGATCGGGGCGCCACGCTCCACCTCGATCCGCTCACCGTTCGGGGTCACCGCGCCGTCGGCGATGGTCACCGCAATCGTCGTGCCCTTGCCAGTCGGCTCCTTGTCGGCGTCCTCCGACGAGCAGCCGGTCAGGGTGAGGGCGGCGGTCAGGGTGAGGGTGAGGAGTCCGGCGGTGTGTCGGCGCATGGCGGAGCAGCTCCTGGTGAGTCGGTCGGGCGGTGTCCAGCACGTGGCGTGCCAGCGTGGGCGGCACGCGGGTGCGCGACGCCTCTGTCAGAATCCCATGACGGACAAATCCACCCGGCACCCGGCCCACGGGCGCCCGAGCGGCTGACGAGGTAGCGGATGAGCGAGCGGTTGGGCCCCCACGACCTGGCGATGTGGGCCGGCGAGTCGGTGGACACGCCGTCGCACAACGCGACCATCGAGATCTTCGACCCCGGCGACAGCGGGTTCTCCTACCAGTCCCTGGTCACCCTGATCGCCGAACGGATCGCCTTCGTGCCGCGCTACCGGCAGCGGATCGTGGCGGTCCCCGGCGGCCTGGCCAACCCGGTGTGGATCGACGACACCCGGTTCGACCTGGCCTACCACGTACGACGTTCCGCCCTGCCGCGTCCGGGCAGCTCCGAGCAGCTGCGGGAGCTGGTCGCCCGGATCGTCAGCCGCCCGTTGGACCGCAACCGTCCGCTGTGGGAGGTGTACTTCGTCGAGGGGCTGGCCGACGGTCGCGTCGCGGTGCTGAGCAAGTCCCACCAGGTCCTGGTCGACGGGGTGCACACCGTCGACCTGGGCCAGGTGCTGCTCGACGTGACCCCCGAGCGCAAGCACCTCGAGTACGACGAGTGGCGCCCCGAGCGTGAGCCGTCCGCGGCCGGTCTGGTCGCTGCGGCGGTGACCGACACCGTCGAGCACCCGCTGGTCGCCATCGACACCCTCCGGGGCCGGGTCGACGCGCTCGGCCGGGCCGCCGTCGGCGTGGGGTCGCTGGCCGGGGGCATCTTCGGGGCGATGACCCAGCGCCGCCCCGAGGCCCCGACGCCGATCAACAAGCCGCTGAGCCAGCAGCGGCGCTTCGTCCCGGTGCGCACGGAACTGGCCGACTACCGCACCGTCCGCCGGGTCCACGGCGGCACCGTCAACGACGTCGTGCTGGCGACCGTGACCGGGGCACTGCGCGGCTGGCTGATGACCCGCGAGGAGTCGATGGGCGGGCTGCGCCGGCTGCGCGCGATCGTCCCGATGTCGGTGATCGACGACGACCTGGAGCCCACGTCGCTGGGGACCCAGGTGACCGGCTGCCACGTGGAGCTGCCGATCGGGGAACCGAGCCCGCTGGTCCGGCTGCACCAGGTCGGCTACTCCTTCGACGCCCACGCCCGGACCGGTCGCGCGGTGGCCGCCAACCGGCTCGCCGGCATTGCCGGGTTCGCACCGACCACGTTCCACGCCCTGGGCTCGCGGGTCGCGGCCCGCGAGATCGAGCGGCACGACTTCCACCTGGCCGTCACCAACGTGCCCGGGCCGCAGTTCCCGCTGTACGCGGCCGGGGCCCGGATGATGGAGACCTACCCGGTGCCGCCGCTGGTCGACGGACACGCGCTGGCCATCGGGGTCACCTCCTACGACGGGGGCGTCTACTACGGCATCACCGCCGACCGGGACGCGCTGCCGGACGTCGACGTGCTGGGGCAGTGCCTGGTGGAGGCCCTGGACGAACTGGTCGAGTCGGCCACCGACACCCGCCGTCGGGCCCCGCGGGGGCGCACCCCCAGCACCGGGCGCGCCGGCCGTGGCACCGCCAGGACCAAGCAGACCGGGAAGGCCCCGAGGTCCACCCAGGAACCGGCCGCCCGGAAGACCGTGCGCACGCCCGCACGTCCCGAGGAGGAGAAGTGACGACCCGGGTCTACGTACCGCTGACCTCCACCGGCGTCGCGGCGCTGGTCGCCGAGCGTCGGCTCGCCGGCCCGCTGCCGGCGCACACGGTCACCGAGGAGCTGCGCCTGGCGTGGCCCGAGGCCGAGCAGGACGACTGGGAGTTCGCGGCCATGCTCGCGGCCGGGGAGGACTCCTGGACCTCCCGCGCCGCCGGGGACGCACCGCGCCGGTTCGTGCTCGCCGTGGACGCCGCCGAGGTGACCGACGGTGAGGGCACCGGGGTCACCGTGGGGGACGTGGTGTGGAAGCGGATCGCCTCGCTGCACGCCGACACCGAGGACTGGTCGGGCGAGCCCGACCTGGACGCGGACCTGGCCTGGTTCGCCACCCAGGAGATCCCCGACCTGCTCGGCTGAGCCGGGCGGTGGACCGGTCCGTCCGACCAGGGTCAGCCGGACCGTTCGGTCCGACCAGGGTCAGCCGGACCGCTCAGTCCGGGCGGGGTCAGTCGGCGAGCCAGGCCCGTCCGGTCTCCTGCTCGACGCTGAGCGCCTTGAGCATCAGGTCCACGATCAGTCCCTCGACCTTGCCACCGACCAGCGGCAGTTGGACGCGGACCTCCCAGTCGACCAGCACCGCGGTGCCCGAGCCCGAGGCCCGCAGCGTCGTGGTGCCGGACATCTCGCCGGGCTTGCCGGGGATGGTGAGGTGCACCCGGGCGCTGTGGTCGGCCCACTCCTCGGTCTGGCGGATGGTGATCTCGTCGCCGACGAACTTGGCCGCGAACGACGGGATGCCCCGGGCCACCTGGACCTGCTCGACGGTGACGGTGTCCCCGTCCACGACGACCTCCTGGCGGGCGACGTGCTGCTCGGTGCCGACCTGCTCGCGGAACCCGGCGTCGAGCATCATCGCCCGCACCTGCTCGGGGGTGGCGTCGTAGTGCAGCTCGGTGCTGATCCTGCGGCCCATCAGCGCTCTCCCGCCAGCCAGGCGGCGCCCACGCGCTGCTCGGTGTCCAGACCGCCGGTGATCTTCTCGGCCAGCAGCTTCTCCAGCTTGCCGCCGATCAGCGGCACCTTGATCTTCAGCTCCAGGTCGACCACCTCGCGGGTGCCGTCGCCGTCGGGCTGCAGCGAGATCGTGCCCCGCACGTCCGAGGGGGTGCCGGGGGCCTCGATGGCCAGCTGGGCACCGGTGCGGTCGGCCCAGGTCTCACGCTGCACCGCGCGGGTGGTGGACCCGGCGAAGGTGCGGGCGAACGACGGCAGGTCGTCGGTGCGCTGGACCTGGTCGACGACGAGGTCGAAACCCTCGTCGGTCTCGGTCAGCGTCACCTCGACCGAGACGACGTCCATGGCCCGGCAGGTGGCCTCGCGGAAGGCGGGGTCAGCGAGCATCCCGTAGACCTCGTCGGGAGTGGCGTCGTAACGGAGCTCGTGGGTCAGTCGCATGGCGACATCATGGCGCACGCGCCCCCGATCGGCGCAGTGTTGTCCGCGTCACACCGCACGTCTAGGGTCGAGCCGTGGTCACGACGCTGGAGGAACTCAAGGCCGAACGACTCGCCGAGGCTGCCGAGCTGGCACGCTCCGTCCGGGGTGCCTCGGGCCCCCCGGGTGACGGGAGTGTCGTGGACGCCGCGCTGGTCGGCGTCTACTACCGGCATGTGCCGCCCGAGGACGTGCTGGACCGCTCCGCGACCGACCTGTTCGGCGCGGTCGCCGCGCACCGCCGACTCGCCGCGAACCGGCCGCAGGGCACCGCGGTCGTGCAGGTGACCACCCCCACCAGTGCCGACTCGGGATGGTCCGCGGGCGGGCACAGCGTGGTGAACGTCGTCACCGACGACATGCCGTTCCTGGTCGACTCGGTGACGATGGAGCTGTCCCGCCTGGACCGCACCGTGCACCTGGTGGTGCACCCGCAGCTGGCCGTGCGCCGCGACGTCACCGGGGCGCTGCTCGAGGTGATGCCGGCCGACACCGAGGCCGCCGACGTGGTGCTCGAGTCGTGGATGCACGTGGAGATCGACCGACTGGTGGACCCCAGCGCCGCCGTCAGCATCGAGGCCGACGTGCTGCGGGTGCTGCGCGACGTGCGCGAGTCGGTGGAGGACTGGCCCAAGATGGCCGAGCGGGCCCGCGCCGTTGTCGAGGAGCTGCGCAACGACCCGCCGCCGTTGCCCGAGGCCGAGATCGACCAGGGCATCGAGCTGCTCGACTGGCTGGCCGGTGACCACTTCACCTTCCTGGGGTACCGGGAGTACCGGCTGGAGGAGGTCGACGGCGACGACCACCTGCGCGGGGTGCCGGGCACGGGCCTGGGGATCCTGCGCAGCGACCAGTCGCTCTCCTCCTCCTTCGGCAAGCTCTCCGGCGCGGTCCGGGCCAAGGCCCGGGAGAAGACGCTGCTGGTGCTGGCCAAGGCCAACTCCCGTGCCACCGTGCACCGCCCCGCCTACCTCGACTACGTCGGCGTCAAGATCTTCGAGGGCGGCACCGTGGTGGGGGAGCGCCGCTTCCTGGGGTTGTTCTCCAGCGCCGCCTACACCGAGTCGGTCATGCGGATCCCGGTGCTGGCCGAGAAGGCCCGCGAGGTGCTGGAGCGGGTCGGGTTCGACCCGCACAGCCACGCCGGCAAGGCGCTGATGGACACCCTGGAGACCTACCCGCGCGACGAGCTGTTCCACACGCCCGCCGACGAGCTGGCGGTGGTGGCCCGCGACGTCATGTTCGCCCGGGAACGGCGCCAGCTGCGCGCCTTCGCCCGACGCGACACCTACGGCCGCTACGTCTCGGTGCTGGTCTACCTGCCCCGGGACCGCTACACCACCGCGGTCCGGGAGAGGTTCGCCCAGATCCTCACCACCCAGCTCGGCGGGGACCAGGTGGAGTTCTCGGTCCGGGTCAGCGAGTCCGCCACCGCCCGGGTCCACTTCGTCGTGCACCCGCCGCAGGGCAGCCGGATCGGGCGGTTCGAGGTCGCCGACCTGGAACGCCGCCTGGTCGCCGCGGCCCGGTCGTGGCGCGACGAGTTCCACGGGGCGATGGTCGCCGAGTTCGGCGAGGAGCAGGGTGCCGCCCTGTCCCGACGCTGGGTGGAGTCGTTCGCGGAGGGCTACAAGGAGGACTACGACCCGGCCACCGCCGCGGTCGACGTCCGCCGGTTCGCCTCGATCACCGGCTCGGTGGGTTTCGACCTGGCCCTGCACGAGCGGGTCGGTGCCGGCCGCGGGGAGATCCGGTTGAAGATCTACCGGATCGGCCCGCCGCTGTCGCTGTCGCAGATCCTGCCGATGATCTCCTCGCTCGGCGTGGAGGTCGTCGACGAACGGCCCTACGAGTTCGACGGCCTGGACCGCCCCACCGGGCTGTACGAGTTCGGGCTGGCCACCGACACCGAGATCGACGCCGAGGGCCGCCGGCTGGCCGCCGAGACCCTGCGGGCGGTCTGGCAGGGCAACAACGAGACCGACGGGTTCAACGCGCTGGTGCTCGGCGCCGGGCTCGGCTGGCGCCAGGCGGCGCTATTGCGCACCTACGCCAAGTACATGCGCCAGGGGTCCAGCCCGTTCGCGCTCGACACCATCACCGAGGCGCTGCTCGGCCACCCCGAGATCACCCGGATGCTGGTGGAGCTGTTCGCGGCCCGCTTCGACCCCGACCGTGACGACGAGCGTGCCGCGGGGCTGCCCGACCAGGTCGAGAAGCGGCTGCTCGGCGCGCTGGAGGCGGTCAGCAGCCTGGACCACGACCGGATCCTGCGCTCCTACCTGCAGCACATCACCGCCACGCTGCGCACCAACTACTACCGGCTCGACGCCGACGGGGCTCCCCGCTCGTTCATCTCGCTCAAGCTGGAGCCGCAGAAGATCCCGGACCTGCCCGAGCCGCGTCCCAAGTTCGAGGTGTTCGTGCACTCCCCGCGGGTCGAGGGCGTGCACCTGCGCTACGGCACCGTCGCGCGGGGCGGCCTGCGCTGGTCCGACCGGCGCGACGACTTCCGGACCGAGGTGCTGGGTCTGGTCAAGGCGCAGATGGTCAAGAACACCGTGATCGTGCCGGTGGGCGCCAAGGGCGGGTTCTACGCCAAGAACCTGCCGGACCCCTCCGACCGGGACGCGTGGCTGGCCGAGGGCGTGGCCAGCTACCGGACGTTCATCTCGGGGCTGCTCGACCTCACCGACAACCGGGTCGACGGGAAGGTGGTGCCGCCCGAGCGGGTGGTGCGCCACGACGGCGACGACTCCTACCTGGTGGTCGCGGCCGACAAGGGCACCGCCACCTTCTCCGACATCGCCAACGGGGTGGCGGCCGACTACGGGTTCTGGCTGGGCGACGCGTTCGCCTCGGGCGGCTCGGTCGGCTACGACCACAAGGCGATGGGCATCACCGCCCGCGGCGCCTGGGTCTCGGTGCAGCGGCACTTCCGCGAGCGCGGCATCGACTGCCAGACCCAGGACTTCACCTGTGTCGGGATCGGCGACATGTCCGGTGACGTGTTCGGCAACGGCATGCTCTGCTCCGAGCACACACGCTTGGTGGCCGCGTTCGACCACCGGCACATCTTCCTGGACCCCGACCCGGACCCGGCGGTCTCCTTCGCCGAGCGGCGTCGACTCTTCGAGCTGCCGCGCTCCTCGTGGGCCGACTACGACCCGGAGCTGATCTCGGCCGGCGGCGGGGTGCACCCGCGCACCGCGAAGTCGGTCCCGGTCACCGAGCAGGTCCGGCGTGCCCTGGGCCTCGACGAGGGGGTCACCTCGATGACCCCGCAGGAGCTGATGCGCGCGGTGCTGAAGGCGCCGGTGGACCTGCTGTGGAACGGCGGCATCGGCACCTACGTCAAGGCCTCCAGCGAGTCCGACCAGGAGGCCGGCGACAAGGCCAACGACGCGATCCGGGTCGACGGGGCCGACCTGCGGGCGCACTGCGTGGGCGAGGGCGGCAACCTGGGCTTCACCCAGCTGGGCCGGATCGAGTACGCCCGGGTGGGTCGCGGCGGCGAGGGTGGTCGGATCAACACCGACTTCATCGACAACTCCGCCGGCGTCGACACCTCCGACCACGAGGTGAACATCAAGATCCTGCTCGACAAGGTCGTCGGGGCCGGTGACCTCACCGGCAAGCAGCGCAACGCCCTGCTGGCCCTGATGACCGACGAGGTCGGCGCGCTGGTGCTGGCCGACAACTACGAGCAGAACCTGGCGCTGGCCAACTCCGCCGCGCACGCCGCCCCGCTGCTGCACGTGCACGAGTACTGGATGACCCAGCTGAGCGAGCGGGGGGTGCTGAACCGCCGGCTCGAGGGGCTGCCCGACAGCCGTGAGGTGCGCCGCCTGCTGGAGAACGACGGGGGCCTCACCGTCCCGGAGCTGTCGGTGCTGATGGCCTGGACCAAGATCGTGCTGGCCGACGAGCTGCTGGGCACCGACCTGCCCGACGACTCGTACCTGCGCGGCAACCTGTTCTCCTACTTCCCCTCCGCGATGCGCCAGGACCTGCGCGATCGGATGGAGGAGCACCCGCTGCGCCGCGAGATCATCACCACGATGGTGGTCAACGAGTTGGTCAACGGTGCCGGGATCACCTTCTGGCCTCGTCTGGCCGGCGAGACCGGGGTGGGGCCGGCGGACCTGACCCGCGCCAACTTCGTGGCCCGTGAGGTGTTCGGACGTGAGTCGCTGCTCAGCGACCTGTGCGCCCTGGACAACCGGGTGCCGGCCGCGCTGCAGACCCGGATCCGGGTCGAGGTCCGGACTCTGTGCGAGCGGGCCTCGCGCTGGCTGGTCACGCACCGGCGGCCACCGGTGGACATGGAGGCGTGCGTCGACTTCTTCGCCGTCACGGTGCAACGGGTGATGGCCGAGCTGCCGCACCTGCTCACCGGCGTCGAGGCCTCCGGCTTCGAGGCCCGCCGCGACCGGTGGGCCGGGCAGGGGCTGCCGGCGGAGCTGGCGGTCCGGGCCGCGGTGCTGGCCCCGGCCTACCAGCTGCTCGGGGTGGTCGAGACCGCGCACGCCGACGGGGTCGACCCGGTCGAGGTGGCGCGGGTGCACTTCGCGCTCGGCGAGTCCCTGGGGCTGCCGCTGCTGGTGGACCGGATCGTGGCCCTGCCCCGCGCGGACCGGTGGCAGACGATGGCCCGGGCCGCGCTGCGCGACGACCTGTACGGGGTGCACGGCCAGCTCACCGCCGAGGTGCTGCGGTCCACCAGCGCCGAGGCGACCGCCGCTGAGCGGGTGGCGGCGTGGGAGGCCGACGAGGAGGCCCTGGTGACCCGCTCGAAGGCGACCCTGGAGGCGATCTGCCGCGACGAGCACGCCGACCTGGCCCGGATGTCGGTCGGGTTGCGGGTGGTCCGGGGACTGGTGGGCTGAGTGCGGACACGGTGCGCGGCGGCCGGGTGCCCCCGGCCGCTGGGCGGGGGGTGCTGACGTGGTCGCGATCCGGGTCGAGG
>JAEWXC010000018.1 GCA_023396115.1 Actinomycetes bacterium
GTGCCAGTGCGGCCACACCGCCCGTCAGGGCCAGCGGCACCCCGCTGAACACGATCACCGCATCCCTGGCCGAACCGAACGCCATGAACAACAGGCCGAAGATGAGGACCAACGTCACCGGTACCACGACTGCGAGCCGTTGGCTGGCCGAGATCAACTGCTCGAACGTGCCGCCGTAGTCGATCCAGTAGCCCTCGGGCACGTCCACCTGCTGCCCGACGCGCTGCTGCAGCTCTTCGACAAAGCTACCCAAGTCGCGATCACGCACGTTGGCGGTGACCACCACCCGGCGCTTTCCATTCTCGCGGTTGATCTGGTTGGGCCCCAGCAGGCTTTCGATCTTCGCGACCTCCCGCAGCGGTACGGTCCGCGCGGTCGCCCAGCGTGGCTCCAGGCTCGACCGGTCCGCGTTCGCAACGTCGGGCAAGGGGATCGGCAGATCCTGAAGGGCAGTCGGATCGACACGCATCTGTTCCGGCAACCGGACCACGATGTCGAAGCGGCGGTCGCCCTCGAACAGCTGGCTGGCAACCTGACCACCGACCGCGGTGGCAATGGTCTGCTGCACGATCCCCGGATTCAGGCCAAAGCGCGCCAGCGCCGCACGATCCGGGACGATCGTCAGCAGTGGCAAGCCGGTCGCCTGTTCGGTCTTGACGTCCGCCGCGCCATCGACCTGCCTGGCAACCGCCTCGACCTGTTCGGCGACCTCGATCAGCATGTCCAGATCATCGCCGAACACCTTGACCGCCACGTCCGCACGCACGCCGGAGATCAGCTCGTTGGTCCGCATCTCGATCGGCTGCGTGAACTCGTAGTTGTTGCCTGGGAGCGTCGCCACCGCCGCCTCGATCTCGTCGAGCAGTACGTCCTTGGGCTTGCGTGGGTCGGGCCACTGCCCGCGTGGCTTCATCATCAGGAAGGTGTCGGCGACGTTTGGTGGCATCGGGTCGGTAGCCACCTCGGCCGTGCCGATCTTGCTGAACACCCGCTCCACTTCGGGAAGCTGCATCAGCCGCTCCTCCACGGCGAGCTGCATCTTCACCGACTGCTCCAGGCCAGTGCCCGGGATGCGGATCGCATGCATGGCGACGTCACCCTCGTCCAGGCTGGGAATGAACTCGCTGCCCAGGCGCGTGGCGACAAGCAGGGACACGGCAACCAAGACAAACGCCCCGGCAAACACCCAGTTCTGCCGACGGAGCGACCACGAGAGCAACGGCTTATAGCCGCGTCGCACCCACTGGACCAGCCGGTTCTCCTTCTCCTGGACCCGGTTGCCCATGAAGATCGCGATGGATGCGGGAACGAAGGTGAGTGACAAGACCATTGCACCGGTGAGGGCCAGCACCACCGTGATCGCCATGGGATGGAACATCTTTCCCTCGATCCCGGTCAGCGCGAAGATCGGCAGGTACACCGCGGCGATGATGAACATGCCGAACAGGCTGGGCCGGATGACCTCGACCGTGGCGGTAGCCGTCAGGTCGTTGCGTTCTTCACGTGTCAGCGTCCGGCCAAGCCGATGCTGCATCTCGCCAAACCGGCGCAGGACGTTCTCGATGATGATGACCGCGCCATCGACGATCAGCCCGAAGTCGAGTGCACCCAGGCTCATCAGGTTGCCCGAGACGCCTCCGCGCACCATTCCGGTGATCGTGAACAGCATGGCCAGGGGGATGACGGCTGCGGTGATCAGCGCGGCGCGGAAGTTCCCCAGTAGCAGGAACAGGACCACGATCACCAGCAGGGCGCCCTCGACCAGGTTCTTCGAGATCGTCTGCATGGTGCGTTCGACCAGCCCGGTGCGGTTGTAGACCGCCGTTGCGATAACGCCTTCTGGCAGGCTCGCGTTCGCGTCCTGCAGCTTCGCCGCCGCGGCCTGCGCGACGCTGCGGCTGTTGGAGCCGACCAGCATCGACACGGTGCCCAGCACGACCTCTTCGCCGTTCTGGGTGGCCGCGCCCGTACGAAGCTCCGGGCCTTCACCCACCTGCGCCACGTCCGCAACCCGGATCGGCAGGCCTTCGCGCCGGTCCAGCACGATGTTGCGGATCTCGTCGATCCCGCCGACCTGGCCGGGCACGCGCACCAGGTACTGCTGGCCGTTGCGCTCGATGTAACCGGCGCCCATGTTCTGGTTGTTGGCGGCCACCGCGTCGACGATGTCCTGCAGCGTGAAGCCGAGTGCGACCAGCTTGGACGGGTCCGGCGTGATATGGATCTGCCGCTCGAAGCCGCCCATCGTGTTGACTTCGGTCACCCCCGGGGTGTTGCGCATCTGCGGCCGGATGACCCAGTCCTGCAGGGTGCGCAGGTCGGTGGGGCTCCACTGGCTGCCATCCGGCTTGGTCGCGTCGGGCGCCGCATCCACGGTGTACATGAAGATCTCGCCCAACCCGGTCGAAATCGGGCCCATTTCGGGCTCCAGGCCCTCCGGAATCTGCGAGCGGATCTGCTGCAGGCGCTCGGCCACCTGCTGCCGGGCGAAATACAGGTCGGTGCCGTCCTCGAACACGACGGTGATCTGCGACAACCCGTACCGGGACAATGAGCGCGTGTAGTCGAGACGGGGCAAGCCGGCGAGTGCCGTCTCAATCGGATAGGTGATCCGCTGCTCGGATTCCAGCGGCGAGTAGCCGGGCGCCTCGGTGTTGATCTGCACCTGGACGTTGGTGATGTCCGGCGTTGCATCGATCGGGAGCCGGGTGAAGCTCCAGATGCCCACACCGATCAGCCCGAGGGTCAGCACCAGCATCATCCAGCGATGCCGAATCGAGAACCGGACGATCCGCTCCAGCAGACCGGCCTGGCGGACTGTGGTGTCAGTGGTCATGCGACGCGCCCTCCTTGCCGATGTCCGCCTTGATCAGGTAGCTCTCCGCGACGACGACCTCCTCGCCGCCGCTCAGGCCCGAGAGGACCTGCGCCCGCGTGGCATCGCGGGCGCCGAGTTCCACGTGTCGGGCCAGGTACGTCTCGCCTTCACGTACGAACACGGCGTCCTGGCCATCCATCGACTGCAGCGCGGTCAACGGCACCATCAGGTCAACCGGCTGCTGCGCGACGGTGATCCGCGCCTTGACTGCCGTTCCCGGCCGCCACTGGTTGTCGGCGTTGTCGATCGTTGCGCGGGCGACTGAGCTCTGGCTGGCCGTGGCCATGCCCGGGAGCACACGTTCGAGCGTGGTGTGGACCGTCTCGCCATCGCTCATGCGGGTGACCGCGACCGGCACGCCAGGCTGGATGTGCTGGGCGTCGGCGCCAAAAATGTGGAGGTCGACCCAGAGCTGCGAGAGATCGGCGATCTGGAACAGGGGCGCACCC
>JAEWXC010000060.1 GCA_023396115.1 Actinomycetes bacterium
ATAGTGAATGGCTCATTGATGCAATCAAAAATGCCAATATTCTTGTCGAGCTAAAGACAAATCAACACACGCTCACTGAATGGCCAATCGGCATTAAATCCGCAGTCATTATTTAGCTAGACAAAGACATACTTAAATAGGTATGTCTTTTTTATTGTTCACATTTAAGTTTTACCATTTTAATGCGTTTCTATCATAACAACTTTTTATAGTTTCTGGAAATAATATCATGTTTTAATAAGGACATTCTAACAGTGCTTATTTAAAATGAAGGTTTCAAATTTATCCCTTCGAAATGAAATGGCGCTATAATATATAGTACAAAAATAATGTTAGGGGCTTTTTTACTCATGGATATTAAAGAAACATTGCAGTCTTTTTCTACAATGACACTGTCTGAGCGTCAGGCATTTATGTTGCAACATAGTGATTGGTTATTACAGGAGATGTTAGCCCATATTGGCTCAGCTGATGCAGAGTTACGAGATCACCTTATTTATCGTACCTTTGTTGATTTACTAAGTGATAATTTATTGAGTTCTGAACAACTTCAATATTTGTTTGAAACAGCTACAGGTGAGGATTTTTTATATTTACATATTGGAGAAAAAACAACGGATAGTGTCTTTACACGTTCGTTTTCCGCTTTACTAGTTGCAGGTCTGCTTGCAAAGGATACTGAATTACTCGTTTTAAGTGATGATAACTTACAAGTATTCTTTAAAAAAATCGGCCGTTATTTGTTATTAGAACAGGATACGAGAGGATATATACAGGATAAAGGATGGGCACACAGTATTGCACATGGAGCAGATTTAGCTGCAACAACAATAAAGCATCCAAAATTCGATTTACAGTATGCACCATCCATTTTACATGCATTAAAACTCGTCACTTGGAAAGAAACCGTCTTTGTTAATGATGAAGAGGAGCGTTTAATCAATATAGTGGATGCGTTATTACTTCAAAATTACTCAGAGGAAGCCTTGATCGAATTTGTTGAGCAGGCTTTTGATAAATTTGAAATGCATTTGTTGACACAAGGTTATAATGAACACTTCTTTAGCGGTAGAACTTGTACCTTAAACTTTATGAAAACACTGTATTTTTCTTTGAAAATGAATAATAAAGCTCTACAGCTACAAAATACGATTTATGGACAAGTAGCCAAATGGCTAAAGCTTGGTAATTGACAGGTAATCTTAAAAATGCTGAATTACTCCGCTTAATTCTTCATAACATAATTTTTTTCTAAAATACTAGCAAACTAAGTACTATCTTAGTTTGCTTTTTACTTTTCAGATAAAACAAACGAAGTAAAAATATGGATATTAATGAAAAACAATTATTATGTTAACATAATTAATAATTCACTCCATTTATTCCCTCACCACTCATTCCTTACATTGAAAATTCAACCTATTGTTTCCATAAAGCGTCATTCCATGTACTCCTTTTTCGGATAAAAGGCAAATAAAAAATCCCGTTACGTCTGTTATGGCAATGATTTTATTACAAAACAGCGTCCAAAATGTGAAATGCCATTTTTCATAATATAAATTATTTACTTAGGTAAACATTGAGAATGCAGTATTTTCAACGTTTCCACAGTGTTTAATAATAAAAACCTATAAATACCAATACTAAAATAACGATTTTTGTTCAAGAAATGTTCAAAATCAACACAGCTATACTATCATTTTCATAACAAAATTATGTTTTTTCTTAAAAACAGGGCGTATAATCCAATGTGCAAACAACGAGAGATTGTGACAATCGGAGTGAACCAAGTACGTATTTAAAACGATTGCGCAAATCATTGATTTTGCTAACGCTTGCATCAGATCAATCAACACTAGATTTTATGTTTCATATTGAACCATGCCATTGTAATTTCTTATGTTGTTGATTGATACGCCAAGATAAAAGAGGTGACCTCAGTATCAACTATTTGTAAATGTGACACCGACAAAAAACACATGAATTTTATGAATAGCCGTTCTATAGAAAGGAGTCAAACATGAAGAAAAAATTAAGTTTAATGTTAGTAGCATTGAGTGCAATTGCTCTTCTTGCTGGATGTGAACCATTAACAGTGTTCAATCCAAAAGGACCTAATGCTGAAACATTATCAAACACAATTATCTTATCCATTATTACAATGGCCTTTATATTGCTAGTCGTGTATGTGCTTTTAGCCTTTATGCTTACAAAATATCGTGCATCAAAAGCAGCTGCAGATTATGAGCCTCCTCATGAAGAAGGAAGTCATCTGCTTGAAATTACATGGACAGTAATTCCAATTATTATCGTAGCATTTTTAGCTGTTGTGACAGTAAGAACAACATCTACAGTAGAAGCTCAACCAGCAGGTTATGACGATAAGGAGCCTTTAGTGATTTATGCATCATCATCAAACTGGAAATGGCACTTTAGTTATCCAGAAGAAGGTGTTGAAACAGTTAACTATGTAAACATTCCGGTGGATCGTCCAATCGAATTTAAGCTTTACTCATTTGGTCCAATTACAAGTTTCTGGATTCCTCAATTAGCAGGTCAAAAATATGCTATGAGTGATATGTTAACAACAATTCACCTTGCAGCAGATGAAGTTGGTTCATTTATGGGACGTAACTCTAACTTTAATGGACGCGGCTTTGCCGAAATGGAATTTGAAGCACAATCTATGACACAAGAAGACTTCGATAAATGGGTTGCTGATGTAAAAGCGAAAGAGGCACCATTAACTGAAGAAAAATTTGATGAGCTATTAAAAGCAGAGCACGTTGGTCGCCAAAGCTTCTCATCTACTCACTTAGACTTTAGACCAGCTCCAATGGAACATGGTAAACACATGAATATGGATCATGGGGATATGTCTGAAGAAGACATGAATAATGAACATTCTGGTCATTAATTAGATTTTATCGTTGAACGAATCGAGACATTAATTTTTAATTCTGAAAGGAGCGCATCCAATGAGTATGGAAGAATTATTCCATCCAATGCAAGAACCGATGATTTTAGCGGCAGCTATTAGTATCGTA
>JAEWXC010000069.1 GCA_023396115.1 Actinomycetes bacterium
GGGGTGTACTGCGGGGCGGGTGCCGGGACGGCCGGTCCGGCTGCGCGTTCGCCGGTGGTCGGGTCCGCGGTGACGGCCGGGCCCGAGTGGCCGCGCGAGGAGTGCAGGCGGGGCCGTCGCGGGGGAGGGCCGTCCGGGCCGGCCGCGTCCAGGATCTCGCGGGGGATGCCGTCGATCAGCCTGTGGCCGGTGCCGGCGTCGACGCCGGTCAGGCGGAGCTCGGCGGCGGGCGCGACGCCCGAGACCAGCCGGTGGGCACGCGCGGTGTCGTGCGAGTCGGGCCCCAGGGTCAGTCGCAGCGTCCCGTCGGCCGGGTCGACCTGCGCCGCTCCGTGGCTGTGCCGGGCCGGGGGACGCACGGTGGCATCGACCGCGGCGACGCCCAGCTCGGGGTCGGCGGCCACGACCCGGGCCACCACCTCGGAGAGCGGCTCGCTGCTGCGGACCGCCTCGAACAGCTCCTCGACGAGCGCGTCGGAGGGATCCCGGGAGAGCAGCAGCCAGCGTCGACCCGCGCCGACGGCCAGACCGTCGCCCACGACGTAGTGCACCTCCACGTCGTCCTCCTTGTCCCCCGTCGACACCGGCTCCGGTCGCCGACCCAGACGGAGACCCACGTGTGTGCTGGGCCATTGTGACCGATGGAACACGTTCCCGACCAACCCCCCTCCGCGCCGAACCCTGTCCGGGGAGGGCCGGGGGGAGTTGTCGTGCGCGAAGTGGGTATCTAGGCTCAGCGGGGCTTCGCACGCGTCCACGGGGGACACACGGAGCCGCAGAGCCGAACGTCCGGGGGTTGGGGTGGCAGTGCGGGAGTACCTGAAGCGGCACCGAGCGGCAGTGGCGGGCAACACCGCCCTGCTCGTGGCGGTGTCCGCCGTGTTGGTCTACGTGGTCACCACCGACGGCTACCGGAAGCAGGAGCAGACCCACCACGACGGCGGGGTCTGGGTCACCAACGGTGACAAGGAGTTCTACGGGCGGATGAACAAGCCCGTCGGCCAGCTCGACGGGGTCGTCTTCGGTGACGACGACGCCATCGTCGACGTGGCCCAGCAGGGCGCGGCCGTGGTCGCGCTGAACCGCCGCAGCGGCTCGGTCGCGGCGATCGACACCGCCCGGGTGCGCACCAGCGACGACCAGCGGATCACCAACGACCCGCAGGCGCAGGTCTGGATCGCCGGCGGCACCGCCGCTGCCCTGGACCCCGCCACCGGCAAGCTCTGGGCCGCCCGGGTCAACCCCGACGCCGGACGCCCCACGATCAGCACCCTGGACGCCACCGAGAAGCCGTTGGCCACCGTCGGCGGCGGTGCCTCCCTGGCGATCTCCACCTCCGGCACGGTGACCGCCGTCTCCGCCTCCGCCGACGAGGTGCTGGTGGTGCGCCAGCACGGCGACGCCTTCGCCGAGCCCGGCACCACCTCGCTGCCCTCGGAGGCCGGCGAGCCGACCGCGCTGACCGCGGTCGGGGAGCGCATCGTCTCCCTGGACTCCGCCGACGGCACCGTGCACGTGTTCAACGGCCCCACGGTCCGGGTCGAGGGCGCCCGGGCGCTGCAGCAGCCCGGTGCCGCGGTCGGGTCGGTGCTGGTCGCCACCGACACCGGCCTGGTCGCGGTCGACCTGACCAGCGGGGACCAGCGCCAGGTCGCCGACGGCGCCTCCGGCGTGCCGACCGCGCCGGTCCGCCTCGGCCCCTGCTCGTTCGGCGCCTGGTCCGGTGGGTCCGGCCAGGTGGTCACCCAGTGCGAGGCCACCGGCACCGCCGCCCCCCGCCCCCTGGACGGCAACGCCGCCGACCTGGTCTTCCGCGTCAACCGCGACGAGATCGCCCTCAACGACCGCAAGAGCGGTGCGGTGTGGGACGTCGACACCGAGAACCCGGTCCGGATCGACAACTGGGACGCGCTCACCTCGACCAAGGTCGTCCAGGCCGAGGACGAGAACGAGGAGAACAACGAGTCCCAGCAGCGGCGCCCACCCAAGGCCCGCCCGGACCGCTTCGGTGCCCGGGCCGGTCGCACCTCGGTGCTGCACCCGCTCGACAACGACTCCGCCCAGAAGGGGCGGCTGCTGGCCATCACCGGGATCGAGAAGCCCGGCCTGCCCGGCTCCAGCGCCACGATCAGCCCGGACGGGCAGACCATCCAGCTGACCCTGCCGCAGGACGCCACCGGCTCGACCCGGTTCCGCTACTACATCAGCGACGGGGTGAACCGGCAGGTCAGCTCGGAGATCACCGTGACGCCGCCGCGCTCCGGCCCGCCGCAGCTGCGTGAGGGCTTCAAGGACGACACCGTGCACCGGGTGCCGGCCAACGGCACCCTGGAGCTCCCCGTCCTGGGCGACTGGCGCGACCCGGCCGACTCCGACCAGCTCACCGTGAGCAACGTGCAGGTGCTCGGCGCCGGCACGGCCTCGGGGATCGCCCGGGTGACCTCCTCGGGTCGGGTCCGCTTCGAGGCGCCCGAGAAGGGCGGCGACGCGCGCCTGTCCTACACCGTGACCGACGGCACCGGCGCGAGCACCGACCAGACCCTGAGGGTCGTGGTCCAGGACAAGGACGCCCGCGACACCTTCCCGGCCACCGCCAACGACGACGTCGTGACCGGCGAGGTCGGCCGGGCCATCGAGGTCCGGCCGCTGGCCAACGACCAGCCGGGCTCCGACCCGGTCAACCCCCAGGCCCGGATCAGCCTGGCCGGCAAGGTCAACGGCCCGCGCGGGGTGGAGGTCTCCACCGACACCGCCGACGGCTCGCTGAGCGTGCGCGCCGCCAAGCCGGGCACCTACTTCCTCGAGTACGAGGCGGCCTACGGCCTGGCCCGGCTGGCCAAGGGCAACATCCGCGTCGACGTGCGCCCTCGCCCCAAGGACCGCGCCGCCCCGGTCGCGATGCCCGACACCGCGATGCTCTCCGGCACCGCCGCGACCCTGGTGGACCCGTTGGTCAACGACGTCGACCCGGCCGGCGGGATGCTGGTGGTGCAGCGCGCCGAGGGCGAGCGTGCCAACCAGGTCGACGTGGCCGTGGTCGACGGCCGCTGGCTGCGGATCTCGGCCCGCCAGGGCGAGCTCGGCCCGAACCCGCAGGTCGTGCGGTACACAGTGAGCAACGGCGAGTCCTCCTCCCGCGGTGAGGTGCAGGTCTCCCAGCGCCCCACCCCCGAGGACAACACCCCGGTGACGGTCACCGACCGGGTCCGGGTGCGGGCCGGCTCCGCGGTCGTGGTGCCGGTGCTGGACAACGACTTCAGCCCCTCGGGGGACACCCTCGGCCTGCTCGACGACGCCGGCGAGGTCGGCACCGACTCCGAGTCGGAAGGGGCCGAGGGGCGCATCGAGGTGCCCACCGGCCAGCTGCCGGTGCGCACGCCCGTCGACGTCACCGGCGACCCCGGTCAGGCGTTCGTGGTGGGTCGCAACGTCCGCTACGTCGCCCCCCGCGGTCTGACCGAGGCCGACACCTACGAGGTCCCCTACGTGGCCACCAACGACTCCGGCCAGAGCGCCGAGGGTCGGTTGCTGGTCGAGATCGTGCCGGAGAAGCAGCGCAACTCCGCGCCCGAGCCCGGGGTGGTGGAGGGTCGCGGCGTCGCCGGCGCCACCATCAAGCTCCGGCTGCCCGGCGCCGACGTGGACCCCGACGGGGACCCGGTCACCATCGTCAGCCTGGAGAGCGCGCCGAGCCTGGGCCGGATCACCGCCTACGGCGCCGGCACCATGGAGTACCAGGCCTACCCGGGCTCCAGCGGCACCGACGAGTTCCGGTTCGTGGTCGTCGACGACCACGGGGGTCGTGCAGTCGGCACCGCCCGGGTCGCGGTTGCCCCGCCCGGCACCCCGCAGCCGCCGCTGGCGGTGCCCGACGTGGTCGACGTCGCCCCCGGGCGGACGATGAGCGTCGACCCGCTGCAGAACGACTTCATCTCGCCCGGTGACCGGGTCGAGGTCTCGCTGGTCGACCCGCCCGAGGGGGTGCGGTACGACGCCGAGACCGGACGGGTCTCGCTGCAGGCCCCGGCCCGCGAGACCGCCAAGGAGACGGTGGTCGTCTACCAGGTCTCCAACGGACTGGCCACCTCCAGCAGCACCGTCACGCTGCGCACCTTCCCGGGGCGCAACAACCCGCCCGTCGTCCCGGACGCGTTCGGCGACGTCGGCGACAGTGCCCGGGTCTCGGTGGACGTGCTCGAGGCGGCCTTCGACCCCGACGGTGACAGCGCCGACCTGGTCGTCGACGAGGTCTACGGGCCCGAGGGCGTGGCCCGGATCGACGGCAACCGGATCGTGGCCACCCGTGGCCCCACCGCCCAGGTGATCCCGTTCCGGGTGCGCGACGCGGACGGGGCCTCGGCCTCGGCCTCGCTCTACGTGCCGGCCAACGGGGCCGGACTGCCCTACGTCAAGGACGGGGCGATGATCAAGCTCGCCGACGGTGAGCGGAAGAACGTCAAGCTGTCCGACGTCATCGCCGACCCGACTGGTGCCGACGTGCGCCTGGCCGAGGCCGACTCGGCGTGGGCCTCCCCGACGGAGGGGCTCAGCGCCTCCGCGGAGGAGGGCGGCGCCACGGTCGCGGTCGAGGCGGCCGAGCGGTTCGAGGGCCCCGGTGCACTGCTGGTCAAGGTCCCCGTGCACGCCACCCCCGACGAGCGGGGCGGGGCCCAGGAGGGTGCCGGTCAGGCCCCGCCGATCACGCACACCGTGCTGTCGGTGCCGGTGCAGGTGGGCCGTGAGCGGCCCGAGCTGCGGTGCCCCGAGCAGCCGGTCGAGGTCACCCAGGGCGACGCCGTCGACATCGACGTCACCGCGCTGTGCCACACCTGGACCCACGACCCCGCCGACGCCGAGGACCTGACCTACGACGCCGAGTGGGCCACGTCGCTGCCCGGGGTCGCGCTGGGCGGCAGCGGCAGCCAGGTGCTCCGGGTCACCGCCCGTCCCGACGCCCGGGTGGGCAGCGAGGGCGCCCTGCGGGTCACCACCGAGGACTCCGACCCGGCCAGCATCCGGGTCCGGGTGGTCGGTGCGCCGCCGCCGTCGATCGTGCCGGTGCGGGTCAGCGACATGCGTCCGGGCACCTCCCAGACCCTGAACATGGCCAGCCACCTCCGCTCGGCGCTGCCGAACCCGGAGCCCACCGTGCTGAGCGCCGAGCGGGTCAGCGGGACCGGGATCACCGCCCAGGTCTCCGGCGGGCGGGTCACCCTGCGGGCCGGTGCCGGCGCGGAGGGACGCGCCACGATCCGGGTGCAGATGAGCGACGCCGGGTCCGACGCGGGACGTGAACGTCGCGCCGAGACCCGCATCGAGGTGACGGTGACCGACGTCCCCGACGCCCCCGAGGTGCCGCGCGGCACCGAGTCGATGGGGTCGTCGGTGGTCAACCTGCGCTGGAGCGCCCCCGACGACAACGGGGCCCGGATCGACCGCTACGAGGTCCGGGAGACCAAGAGCGGCAAGACCCGGACCTGCCGCACCACCAGCTGCCCGTTCACCGGGCTGGCCTCCGGTGGCGTCGCCTACAACTTCCGGGTCCGTGCGCACAACGCCGTCGGGTGGAGCGAGTGGAGCGGGCAGAGCTCCTCGATGTACGTGGACTCCAAGCCGGGCCGCGTGCGCAACATCCGC
This sequence comes from Actinomycetes bacterium, assembly GCA_023396115.1. Taxonomy (GTDB): domain Bacteria; phylum Actinomycetota; class Actinomycetes; order Propionibacteriales; family Nocardioidaceae; genus Nocardioides. Next base: position 5,638 of record JAEWXC010000069.1, read on the forward strand.
GCGGTCGAGCGCGGCAACAAGTCGATCACCCTGCGCTGGGACCCGCCGAACACCCAGACCTCCCCGATCAAGGAGTACTGGATCCGGTGGGTCGGCGGCGAGCACCGGGTCGGGGGCAACACCACGACGGTGAAGGTGTCGGTGCCCGACAACAACCGGACCTACTCCTTCACCATCCTGGGGCGCAACAAGGTCGCGTGGAGCGACTCGCGCACCTCCTCGCCGTACTGGCCGATCGGCACACCGTCGGCGCCGCGCGACATCGCCGCGGTGGACCTGCAGACCGGTGAGGGCTCCACCACGAACCGGATCACCTGGGCCTCCACCAAGGCCGAGGGTGAGGGGCCGGTGCGCTACACGGTCCTGCACAACGGCTCGAAGCTGGGCCGCTGCGCCAACACCCTCGACCTGGCCTGCGAGCACCCGGTCGCCTACGACGGCGAACGGCACGTCTACCAGGTGGTCGCCTCCAACAAGGAGGGCAAGACCTCCTCGGCCTCGGAGTCCCGGGTCATCGAGAACGTCGGCCGCCCCGCCCCGTGGGGTGCCTGGGAGGGCCGGGCGACCGGCAACGACCAGGAGCTGGCGATTCGCTTCACCGTCCCTGACTCGCGCGGCAGCGAGTCGCGCGCCTACGTGATGATCGGTGCCCAGAAGTACGACAGCACCCGCCAGCGCGGCGCGTACAGCACCCGGATCCGGGTGCCGGCCGACGGCGAGCTGTACCCGGTCCGTCTGCGGGTCTGCAACGAGAACGAGTCCCAGGGGGCGTGCCGCGACAGCGACGTCAAGATGCTGCGCTCCTACGGGCCGCTGGACAACCAGCTGTTCTCGGTCGAGCCGGTCGTCAACCTCGACACGGTCAGCTGGAGGATCACCGGCAACACCAACGGTGACCCGGCGGTCCTCGAGCTCACCCGGGACGGCCAGACCTGGACCGAGCAGCTGAACCAGACCGGCTCGTTCACCCACACCACCGCGCCGTTCCAGATCGGCTTCAACTCCTCCTCGACGCTGCGGGTCAGGCTGTACGACAACGACCCGTCGGGTCGGGGGTCCGACAGCCGCCAGTCCGAGGCCGAGACCGGGGACCCGCCCCGACCGCAGATCCAGCTGGTCAAGGGGGAGAGGTGCTCGGACAACTCGGTGACCAACCCCAACCTGCCCGGCTGCTCGGCCGACCCGTCGCCGGGGACCGGGTGCGTGCTGGTCTGCTGGAAGGTCTCGCTGAGGTCCGACAACCTGTGGCCCTCACTGAACTGCACGTTCGGCCGTGCCTCAGCGAGCAGTGGAGGCGGGTGGAACAACTACACGCTGGACGCGACCTCGTCCGGGCTCCACAACACCCCGTTGTGGAGCAGCGCCGGCAGCGTGAACGCCACCTGCCGCTACGACTCCGGTGACCAGAGCGTGCAGAGCCAGGCCGCCTGGTAGCGACCGCACCGCCCGCACCCCCCGATCCGCACGACCCGTCCCGACAGGAGCACCACGTGACCATCTCCACCCAGCAGGCTGAGTGGTTCAAGCAGACCTTCGACCAGCTGACCGACACCATGGAGCAGGCGGTGCTCGGGAAGCGTCACGTGGTCCGGCTCGCGCTCACCTGCCTCCTCTCGGAGGGTCACGTCCTGCTGGAGGACTACCCCGGCACCGGCAAGACGATGCTGGCCCGTTCGCTGGCCAACACCGTCACCGGGAGCCACGCACGGATCCAGTTCACCCCGGACCTGCTGCCCTCCGACGTCACCGGGGTCACCGTCTACGACCAGACCAAGGGCAGCTTCGAGTTCCACCCGGGCCCGATCTTCCACACCATCGTGCTGGCCGACGAGATCAACCGTGCCTCGCCGAAGACCCAGTCGGCGCTGCTGGAGGTCATGGAGGAGGGCCGGGTCACCGTCGACGGCGTCGCGCACAGCGTGGGGCGCCCGTTCCTGGTGATCGCCACCCAGAACCCGATCGAGCAGGCCGGCACCTACCGCCTCCCCGAGGCGCAGCTGGACCGGTTCCTGATGAAGACCTCGATGGGCTACCCGGACCGGGCCGCGACCGTGGAGCTGCTCAACGCCGCCGGGGTGCGGGACCGGGCGGGCCTGGTGCAGCCGGTGATCACCGCCGAGACGGTCGCCCAGATGAGCAAGCTGGCCGACGAGGTCTACGTCGACCCGGCCGTGGTCGGCTACGTCGCCGAGCTGGCCGAGGAGTCGCGGCGGCAGCCGCACGTGAAGCTGGGCCTCTCGCCGCGTGGCTGCCTGGCCATGGTCCGGGTCGCCAAGACCTGGGCGGCCGCCGACGGACGCGACCACGTGGTCCCCGACGACGTGAAGGAGCTCGCCGAGCCGGTGCTGTGCCACCGCCTGCTGCTCGACGCCGAGGCCCAGTTCTCCGGGGTCTCGGTGCAGACCGTCATCGCCCGGCTGCTCGACGCGGTCGCGCCGCCGACCGACCGACTGGCCTGACCCGTGTCACCTTCGGGCACCCGGACGGGTGCAGGACCCGGCACCGTGACGGGTGCCGGCGCGAGCACGGCCCGCGGCTCCTCTGTCGCGGCCGAGGACACCACGGCGCGCCCCTCCGCGGTCGAGCTGGTCGCCCAGATCGTCAACCCGCTGGGGTGGCTGGTCGTGGGCACCGGCGTCGTGGCGCTGGTCGCCGGCGTCGTGCTGGGCTGGCGCGAACTCCTGGTGCTCGGGGTGGCCTCGCTGGTGGTGCTGCTGTGCTCGGTGCCGTTCCTGGTGGGGCGTACCGCGGTCCGGGTGGACCTCTCCCTCGAGCCCGCGCGGGTGCAGGCCGGTGAGTCGGTGGCCGCCGGGGTGGTGGTCACCAACGCGTCCGGGCGCCCGATGCTGCCCACGCTGGTCGACGTCCCGGTCGGCAGCGCCGTGCACCTGTACCGGCTCCCGGCCCTGGCCGCCGGTGGCCGGCACGAGGAGACCTTCACCATCCGCACCGAGCGGCGCGGCGTGATCGGGGTCGGCCCGGTCCGCACCCGCCGCGGTGACCCGCTGGGGCTGCTCTCGCGCGACCAGCAGTGGACCGGCGCGCTGGAGATCCTGGTCCGGCCCGAGATGCTGCCCCTGGAGTCGCTGGGCGCGGGGTTGCTGCGTGACCTGGAGGGTGTCTCCACCGACGCGGTGAGCCAGAGCGACCTGGCCTTCCACGCGCTGCGCGAGTACGTGCCCGGCGACGACCTGCGGCACGTGCACTGGCGCTCCTCGGCCAAGGCGATGGCCGCCGGCGACGCCGGTGCCCTGCTGGTGCGCCAGTACCTGGACACCCGACGCAGCCACGCGGTCGTGGTCGTCGACGACCGGTCCGGCTCGTGGGCCGAGGCCGGCGACGTGGAGATCGCCATGTCGGTGGCGGCCTCGATCACGGTGCGTGCGGTGCTCGACGAGTTCGAGGTGACCTTCGCCAGCGGCCCGACCATGTCGGCCGCCGGGGACGGGTACCTGGCCCTGGACCAGATCTGCCGGGCCGAGCCGGGCAGCGAGGGCCTGCTGACCCCGGTCCGCCGGGTCGTGGACGGGGTCGGCGACGCCAGCCTGGCGTTCCTGGTCACCGGTCCCCGGGCCGACTTCTCCGACCTGCTCCGGTCCTCGGCGCTGCTGCCCCCGCACGTGCGCCGGTTCGCGGTCGTGGTGGACCCGGGGGTGCGCAGCAAGGTCGCCGAGAGCGGCGGCGTGCAGGTGCTCACCCTCGGTGAGCTCGCCGACCTGCCGGGTCTGCTGAGGTGGTGCCGGTGAGCCGCGTCGTCACCGGACAGCGTTCCGACACCAGCACGCTGACCCGGTCGGCCACGTTCCGGATGTGGCCCGACCGCCGGGCGCTGCTGGACTCGCTGGCCGTCGTGCTGCTCGGTCTGCTCGCCCTCTCCGGGCTGGGCCAGACCTACTCGGGCTGGGAGTACCTGGCCGTCGGCGGTGCCGGGCTGGTGCTGGGGGTCCTGCTGGCCCGGGTCACCCGGAGCCTGCACTGGCCGTTCGCCGCGCCCGCCCTGCTGGCCGCCCTGCTCTTCTTCCTGCTCGGCCCGGCGCTGACCCTGCGGTCGCTGGGCGACACCGCCCTGGTGCCGGTGCCCGTGAACCTGGAGACCCTGGCCAGTCAGGTGGTGCACGGCTGGAAGGACCTGCTCACCACCCTGCCGCCGGTCGACGGGGCCGGGGTCCTGCTGGTGCTGCCCTGGGTGCTCGGCCTGGCCACCGGAGTCCTGGCCCAGTGGGCCGCCTCGGCCCGCCCGCGCCAGGAGGTGCTGCGGGTGGTGGCGCCCGGTGCGGTGCTGCTGGTGCTGCTGGCCGTCGTGGTCCTGCTCGGCGTGGACCGTCCCTCCTCGCTGCTGCTGCAGGGCTTCGCGTTCGGGGCACTGCTGCTGGGCTGGTGGGCGTTGCGCGCCGACCGGGTCACCGAGCAGACCCGGGCCGCGGGGCCGGTGCGCCTGGTCGCGGGCGCTGCGCTGCTGGCCGTGGCCCTGGGGGTCGCGGTGCCCGTCTCCGGCGCGCTGGAGCCCGACGACCGGACGGTGCTGCGCGACCACGTGGAGCCGCCGTTCGACATCGGCCGGTACGCCTCGCCGCTGGCCTCCTTCCGCCGCTACGTCGACCCCAAGGGCACCAGCGCGTCGAAGAACCTCTTCGACAGCGAGCTGTTCAGCGTCTCGGGGCTCCCGGCCGGCACCCCGGTACGGATCGCGGCCATGGACGCCTACGACGGCATGGTCTGGGGCGCCACCAACGACGCGCTGCCCGGCGCCGAGGCCGGCACCGACTCCTTCCAGCGGGTCAGCTCGGTGATCCACAACCCCGGCAAGGGCGAGGTCGTCACCGGACGCGTCACCGTCGGCCGGGGCTGGTCGGGCGTCTGGCTGCCCGCGGCCGGGGCGCTGCAGGGCATGGAGTTCCTCAGCGGCGACCCGCGCGGCAAGGCCGAGGCGTTCCGCTACAACCTGGCCACCCGCACCGCGGTCGTCCCGACCGGCGTGCACCCCGGCGACACCTACCGGTTCACCGCCCGGCTGCCGGAGCAGGAGGTCACCCCCGACACGGTGCTGTCCAGCTCCACGCCGCCGATGGTGGAGGGGACCGCGTTCCTCGACGGGCCCGCCGGCGCCTGGAGCGGCGACGCCGAGACCCCGGTCGAGCGGGTGCTGGCGATCGCCGAGCACCTGCGCACCACCGGCCGCTACTCCGACGGCGTGGTCCGCAGCGAGCGGATGTACGCGCCCGGGCACGGGCTGGGCCGGTTGAGCACCGGGATGGTCGACGCCCCCACGATGGTCGGCAACGACGAGCAGTACGCCGCGCTGATGGCGCTGCTGGCCACCAAGGTCGGGGTGCCGGCCCGGGTGGTGCTGGGGGCCGAGCTGCCCGAGTCGGGCGTGGTCACCGGCGGTGACGTGCACGCCTGGGTCGAGCTGCGCGCCGCCGACGGCGAGTGGGTCACCCTGCCCCGCAAGGCGTTCGTGCCCACCGAGCCCCCGGACGAGGAGCAGCGCCTGGTCGAGCAGCCGATGAGTGGCACCGTGGTGGTCCCGCCGGCCCCGATCCAGCCGCCCTCGTTCGCCGGCGAGCAGGCCGACCAGGACCTCAAGAAGCGTCGCGCCGAACGTCAGGACGACGAGGACGAGGAGTCCCTGGTCGACCGGCTGCCCGCCTGGGTGCGGATCGTGCTGCTGGTCGTGGGCGGTCCGTTGCTGCTGCTGGCCCTGCTGCTGGGTGCCGTGGTCGGGCTGAAGGCCTGGCGTCGCAGCCGGCGTCGCCACGCCCCGGTGGTCTCGGCCCGCTTCGTGGGGGCCTGGCACGACCTGGTCGAGCACGCCCGCGACCTGGGCCGCGCGGTCCCGACCCGGGCTGAGCTGACCCGTCGTGAGCAGGCCGCAGCGATCCCCGGTGGCGCCGCGCTGGCGCTGGCCCGGTCCGCGGACCGGCACGTCTTCGGCCCGCAGACCCCCAAGGCGTCCACCGCGCGGGAGTACTGGGGCGAGGTCGCCGAGGAGCGGCGTCGGCTCTCCTCGGAGGTGGGCCGCTGGCGGCGGTTCCTGGCCGCGGTCGACCCGCGCACGCTGCTGCCGGCCCGACGCGACCGGAAGCGGTCCCGGCGAGCCGGTCGGGGCGGTCGCGGGGGAGTGCTGCGCCGGGGTCCGTTCCGGCGTCGCGGCTGAGTACCACGATTTCGGTTCTGGGGCGGGCCTCGCTACGATGGCGTGTCGGCCCAACGTGGGTTGTCCGTGGCGTGCCTCGCGGCTGCCCGGTCCGTACCGGCACCGAACTCCCCAGGAGACCTCGGTGCAGTGCGGCCGGGAAGAGGTTCCCACCGGCACCGCACGAGGTCCACCACCGCCAGCGGTGGAGGTTCCCGGGCCGGACGCCGGCGGCACCCGCCACCGGTGTGCAGGACACGGTAGACGAACAGATTGCGGAGGACATGCCGAAGAAGGAAGGCGTGATCGAGATCGAGGGCACCGTCGTGGAGGCCCTTCCCAACGCCATGTTCCGGGTCGAGCTGACCAACGGACACAAGGTGCTCGCCCACATCAGCGGCAAGATGCGCCAGCACTACATCCGGATCCTCCCCGAGGACCGCGTGGTGGTGGAGCTCTC
>JAEWXC010000084.1 GCA_023396115.1 Actinomycetes bacterium
GCCCGGCCGGCCCCCCGGGGGGGGGCCCGGGCCGCGTCCGTGCCCCGTAGACTGGTGCCCCGGGTCGGGGGAGCCAGCCTCCCCACGTCCCGACGTCACTCCCACATCCCGCCCGGACAGGAGCCCCCGTGAGCTCGCAGCACCGTCGCCCGTTGCTCGCGTTCGCCGCGATCGCGGTGCTCTGCGCCGCCGTCGTCGGATCCGCGATGCGCAGCGAGGCGATCAGCGGCTTCCTGGCCGGCGTGGCCGAACCGGTCACCGGACTGGTGCTCGTCCCCGAGCGCGACACGTCCCCGGAGACCGAGCCGGAGGTCGACCCGCAGACCCCGGATCCTGCGGTCGCCCAGCACGCTGAGGCTCGGGGCGGGTCGGCGACCCGGCCGGCACGCGCCTCCGGCCAGGACAGCAGCGGCCAGCGCTCCCGGGAGCGGCAGCACCGCGACCGGTCGAAGGGCCACGCGCCGCAGCGGGGCGACCGCCCGGGCCGCGGTCGCGGCCACGCGGGTCACCCGGGCCGCTCCGGGCACGCGCCGGGGCACGCGGAGCACGGTCAGCACCGTGGCCGCGGTCGGGACCGGAGCCGTCAGCAGGGTCACCAGCACGGCCAGCGCAACGGACATCGGAACGGGCACGGTCAGGGCAAGGGACACCGGAACGGCCAGGGTCACCGGCCCGGCCGGGGGCACGGACACCGCTGAGCCGCAGGCACCCGCACGACACCGCGCGAACAGCCGCACGACACCCCGCACCACTCTCTGAACGACACTCCGGACGACACAGGGCCGGGACACCCGACGGTGTCCCGGCCCTCGTCGTACCGGCGTTGAGTGAGTCTCAGCCCTGGCTGGGCTTCTTCGGCTCGGCCTCGCCGACCTCGGCGGTGACGCTCAGCTCGGTGGCGGACTCGTCGACGGTGAAGGTGAGCTCACCGGTGACCTTGGCGACCAGACGCAGGTCGTCGGCCGCGATCTCGGCGGCACGGACCAGGGTCTCCGGGCCGGTCACGGTCGCCTGCAGCAACGGGGTGCGCATGGAGACCTTGGCCTGGGACTTCACGCCGCGCAGCCCGGTCAGGGCGGCGGCGACACCGTCGAGCAGCGCCGCCTGGGTCGCGGCGGCCGAACCCAGCTCGGTGGCGGTCGGCCAGCTGGCGTGGTGCACCGAACCCTCCTGCCACCAGGACCAGACCTCCTCGGTCACGTAGGGCAGGAACGGGGCCAGGAGCCGCAGCGTGGCGTGCAGCGCGGTGGCCAGGGTGGCCCGGGCCGACTCGGTCGCCAGCCCACCCTCGGTGTCGTAGGCCCGTTCCTTGACCAGCTCGAGGTAGTCGTCACAGAACTCCCAGAAGAACCGCTCGGTCACCTCCAGCGCCGTGGTGTAGTCGTACGCGTCGAACGCGGCGGTGGCCTCGTTGATGACGTTGGCCAGCCGCCCGGCCAGCGCGGTGTCGACCGGTGCGGTGATCGCGACCGGGTTCACCTCGGTGGCACCCACCGAGCCGAGCACGAACTTGGAGGCGTTGAGCACCTTCATCGCCAGCCGGCGGCCGACCTTCATCTGCGACTCGTCGAACGGCGAGTCCAGGCCCGGACGGGCCATCGCGGCACGCCAACGCACCGCGTCCGCACCGAACTTGTCGAGGATCTCGGTCGGGACGACGACGTTGCCCTTGGACTTCGACATCTTCTTGCGGTCCGGGTCCATGACGAAGCCCGAGATGAGCGCCGCCTTCCACGGGACCTGGCCGTTCTCGAAGTGCGCCCGCACGACCCGGCTGAACAGCCAGGTGCGGATGATGTCGTGGGCCTGGGTGGCCAGGTCCATCGGGAAGACCCGCTCGAACAGGTCGGTGTCGCGCTCCCACCCGCCGGCGATCTGCGGGGTCAGCGAGCTCGTCGCCCAGGTGTCCATGATGTCGGGGTCGCCGATGAAGCCGCCCGGCTCGCCGCGCTGCTCGGAGGTGAACCCCCCGGGCACGTCGGTCGACGGGTCGACGGGCAGTTGGTCCTCGTTCGGCAGCAGCGGGTGGGCGTAGTCGGGCTCACCCTCGGCGTCCAGCGGGTACCAGACCGGGAACGGCACACCGAAGAAGCGCTGGCGCGAGATCAGCCAGTCGCCGTTCAGGCCGCCGACCCAGTTGTCGTAGCGGTGCTTCATGTGCTCGGGCACCCAGCGGATCGCGGCGCCGTCAGCCAGCAGGTCGCCCCGCAGCTCCGCGTCCCGGCCGCCGTTGCGGATGTACCACTGGCGGGTGGAGACGATCTCGAGCGGCTTGTCGCCCTTCTCGTAGAAGTTCGTCATCCGCTGGGTCGGCTTCGGGTCGCCGTCCAGGTCCCCGGTGTCCTTGAGCTTGGCCACCATCGCCTCGCGGGCGCTGAACACGGTCTTGCCGGCCAGGTCGGCGTACTGCTCGGCGGCCTTCTCGCCGGAGAGCCACTCGGGGGTCTCCCGGGTGAACCGGCCGTCGCGACCGATCAGGGTGCGCACGCCCAGGTTGAGCTCGCGCCACCACTGGACGTCGGTCAGGTCACCGAAGGTGCAGCACATGGCGATGCCGGCGCCCTTGTCCATCTCCGCGGCCGGGTGGGCCAGGACCGGCACCTCGACCCCGAAGACCGGCGAGGTGACGGTGCTGCCGAACAGCTCGGCGTACCGCTCGTCGTCGGGGTGGGCGATCAGGGCCACGCAGGAGCCGATCAGCTCCGGGCGGGTGGTCTCGATGAAGACCTTCTCGCCGTCGGGGCGGTGGAAGGAGACCCGGTGGTAGGCGCCGGGGTACTCGCGGGCCTCGAGCTCGGCCTGGGCCACCGCGGTCTGGAAGGTGACGTCCCACAGGGTGGGGGCCTCCTGCAGGTAGGCCTCGCCGCGGGCGAAGTTGCGCAGGAAGGCCCGCTGGCTGGCGGTGCGGGACTCGTCACCGATCGTGGTGTAGGTCGTGTCCCAGTCCACCGAGAGGCCCAGCGTGCGCCACAGGTCCTCGAAAACCTTCTCGTCGACCTCGACCAGCTCCTCGCACAGGGCGATGAAGTTGGGGCGGCTGATCGGGACCTGCTTCTTCGGGTCCGGCTTCGCCGGCGGGGTGAAGTCGGGGTCGAAGGGCAGCGTCGGGTCGCAGCGCACGCCGTAGTAGTTCTGCACCCGGCGCTCGGTGGGCAGGCCGTTGTCGTCCCAGCCCATCGGGTAGAAGACGGTCTTGCCGTTCATCCGCTGGTAGCGGGCGATCGTGTCGGGGTGGGTGTAGGAGAACACGTGCCCCACGTGCAGGGAGCCGCTGACGGTCGGGGGCGGGGTGTCGATCGAGTAGACGTTCTCGCGCGGCTGGGTGCGGTCGAAGGCGTAGGTGCCCTCGGTCTTCCAGTGCTGCGACCACTTCTGCTCGAGCCCCTCCAGGGCCGGCTTGTCCGGTACCGAGACGGCGCGCGGGGTCGGCGTCGCTTCGGGAGCCTCGGTACGGGGGTTCTCAGTCATGGGGGCAATTCTAGGGAAGGGGAGCCCGCGCCCCGAAATGGGTTCCGGCGCAGGTCGTGGCGGGTGCGGGCCGGAAAGTCGGGTGACGCCTCCGGTGCTCGTGACTAGCGTCGTGCCATGACCAGCGGTTGGCACTTCCACGACGACGCCCGCGACTTCCTCACCGAGGCCGCCGGGTACCTGGCTGCCGACCCGGTGGAACTGACCGTGCTGACCGCGTGGGCGACCCGGGAGGCCCGACAGCGCGACGCGGGGGAGTGGACCGCCCCGGACTTCGACGTCTGGTACGCCGTGCACCGCAGCGGTCTGGCGATCGACGCGGTCGCGATGCGCACCGCCCCGTTCGAGCCGCACCCGCTGTGGGTGCCCACGATGCGCGAGGACACGGCGCGGGCACTCGGCGCCGCCTGGGTGGCGCGGGGCGAGGTGGCACAGGGCGGCCGGTACGGCGTGAACGGCTCGGGCCCGGCAGCCGCGCAGTGTGCCGAGGAGGTGGCGCGTGCCTGTGGCGGCCGGATCCACGTGGGCATGCACACCCGGCTGTTCCGGCTCGACGAGGTCGACTGGCCGGCCCGCCCGACCGGCGGGCTGCGGGCCGTGGAGCCGGCCGACCACGCGTGGGTCACGCAGTGGCTGGAGCGGTTCCACGCCGAGGCCGACGAGCAGTCAGGCCGCGCGCCGGTCGTGCGCACCGAGTCGGTGCTGAACCCCGAGGAGGTGCGGATGCGGATCGACGACGGCCGGTTCTGGGTGTTCGAGGTCGACGGTGAACCGGTGCACCTGACCGGGGTCGGCCGGGCCGCGTTCGGGGTGGCCCGGATCGGGCCCGTCTTCACCCCGCAGCAGCACCGGGGGCGCGGCTACGCCGGCTGGGTGGTCGCCGAGCTCTCCGCGCGGCTGCTCGCCGAGGGCGACGTGCCGGTGCTCAACACCGACCAGGCCAACCCGGTCTCGAACGGGGTCTACCAGTCGATCGGCTACACGCCGGTCGCCGACCACGTGCAGCTGCTCATCCGCTGAGTCGACGAGTGCGCCTCACCAGACCAGGACCGGCTTGACGACCTTCCCCGACAGCGAGTCCTCGATCGCGGTGTTGATCTCGGCGAACGGGTAGGTGACGACCAGTTCGTCGACGTCGAACTGGCCCGCGGAGGCCAGCGCCAACAGCTCGGGGACCATCACCTGCGGGTTCGACTCGCCCTCCATCGACCCGACGATGGACTTGCCGTTCTGGAACAGGTCGACCGCGTCGAAGGTCAGCTCCGGGGCGCCGAGCGCCAGGGTGCACAGGGTGCCCTTGATCGCCAGGGCCAGGGCAGCGTCCTTGACGACCCCGACCACGCCGGTGGTGTCCACCGCGTGCGTGGCGCCGCTTCCGGTCGCCTCCTTGACCGCGGCGACCAGTCCGGCCTCACCGGGCTCGTCGCCCTTGATCCCGACCGCGCCGTAGAGCCGGGCGGCCAGGTCGAGCCGGCCCTGCTGCAGGTCGACGGCGACCAGGGTCTCCACGCCCAGCGCCCGGCCGGCGGCCAGGGCAGCCAGCCCGACGGCGCCGGCACCGTAGACCACCAGCGAGTCACCGGGGCCGGGCTTGAGCCGGTTCATCACCGCGCCGGCACCGGTCTGGAAGCCGCAGCCGTAGGGCGCGATCCGGGTCAGATCCAGGCTCTTGTCGACGACCACGGTGTTCTGGGCGTAGGTCAGGGCGTGGGTCGCGAAGGAGGACTGGCCGAAGAACGAGCCGCTGACCGGCTGGCCGTCGCGGCTCAGGGTGGTGGTGAAGTCGGCCCGGGTGCCCAGGTAGTTGAGCACCATCGTCTCGTCGCAGTACCCGACCTCCCCGGCCAGGCAGCGCTGGCAGTGCCCGCAGGAGTGGAAGCTGAGCAGCACGTGGTCCCCGACCTGGACGCCGGTGACGTCCGCGCCGACCTGCTCCACCACGCCGGCGCCCTCGTGGCCGAAGACCCGCGGGAACATCTCCTCGGGGAGCATGTCGCGCACCGACACGTCGGTGTGGCACAGGCCGGCGGCCACGATCCGGACCAGGATCTCGTCGTCTCGGGGGGAGTCCAGCTCGGCCTCGACCAGCTCGAAGGGACGGTGCGGGCCGGGGGCCAGGGCGATGGTGGTCTTCACACCGGACAAACTAGAACGTGTTCTGCCTCACGTCGAGGGATCGCGCGGAATCACCGCCGTGCGGTCGGGCTCCTAGACTGGGCGCGAGATGACTGAGAACCCCCGCTTCGCCGAGACCTACGCCGAGGTCGCCGACGCCCTCCTGTCGCGCTGGCCCGAGACCCGCCTCGAGCCCACGCTCGACCGGATCGCCGCCTTCACCGACCTGCTCGGCAACCCGCAGCAGTCGTTCCGGGTGGTGCAGCTGACCGGCACCAACGGCAAGACCTCCACCTCCCGGATGGTCGAGCACCTGCTGCGCACCCTGGAGCTGCGCACCGGGCGCTTCACCAGCCCGCACCTGGAGAAGATGACCGAGCGGATCAGCATCGACGGTGCACCGCTGAGCGACGAGGCCTTCGTGGCCGCGTTCAACGACGTCGCGCCGCTGACCCACCTGGTGGACCAGAGCTCCGAGCACCCGCTGAGCTTCTTCGAGACCGTGGTCGGCATGGCCTACGCCGCGTTCGCCGACGCCCCGGTCGACGTCGCCGTGGTCGAGGTCGGGATGGGTGGCGGATGGGACGCCACCAACGTCGCCGACGCCGACGTCGCGGTCGTGCTCCCCGTCGACGTCGACCACGCCAACTACCTGGGCGACACCGCCGAGGAGATCGCCCGGGAGAAGGCCGGCATCATCAAGCCCGGCTCGTTCGCGATCCTGGCCCAGCAGGGCCCGGAGGTCGCGACTGTGCTGCTGGAGCGGGCCGCGGAGGTCGGCGCCACCATCGCCCGGGAGGGCATGGAGTTCGGGGTCATCACCCGCGCCGCCGCGGTCGGCGGCCAGGTGGTCTCGATCCAGGGCCTGCGGCAGCGCTACGACGACCTGTTCCTGCCGGTCTACGGCGCCCACCAGGCCCAGAACGCGGCGGTGGCCCTGGCCGCCGTCGAGGCCCTGGTCGGTGGCGAGGCAGGGCTCTCCGACGAGGTGGTGCGCGAGGCGTTCGCCGGGTTCAGCTCCCCGGGCCGGCTCGAGATCATCCGCCGCAGCCCCACGATCGTGCTCGACGCCGCGCACAACCCGCACGGCGCCCGCGCCGCGGCCGCGGCACTGGTCGACTCGTTCGCGTTCGAGCCGCTGGTCGGGGTCGTCGGGGTGATGGCCGACAAGGACTACGAGGGCGTGCTGGCCGCCTTCGAGCCGGTGATGGACCACGTGGTCGTCACCCAGAACTCCACCGAGCGGGCGATGCCCGCCGAGCAGCTCGCCCTGACCGCGCGGGAGGTGTTCGGCGAGGACCGGGTCACCGTGGTGCCGCGCCTGGGCGACGCGATCGACCGGGCCGCCACCCTGGCCGAGGCCGGTGCCGCGTTCGGGGACTCGATCAGCTCGGGAGCCGTCCTGGTCACCGGGTCGGTGATCACCGCCGGTGAGGCGCGGGCACTGTTGAAGGGAGCCACCCGATGAGCGAGCACGAGCAGTCCGACCCGGCACTCGAGGCCCCCGAGAGCCACGAGGCTCCCGAGGTCGACGAGGCGGAGGAGGCCCCCGGGGCCGGCGAGCGCTCGCCGCGCCGGGCGATGGCGGCCGCGGTGCTGGCGCTCGAGGCGATCGTGCTCGGGCTCACCACCCCGGTGATGATCTCGGTCAGCGACGTCTCCACCCCGGTCGCGCTGGGCGTCGGGCTCGGCCTGGCCACCGTCTGCCTGCTGCTGGCCGGCATGTTGCGCGCCGAGTGGGCCTACACCGCCGGCTGGGTGGTGCAGATCGCGGGCATCGCGCTCGGGTTCGTCATCCCGGCCATGTTCGTCCTCGGGGCGATCTTCGCGGCCTGCTGGGCCGGTGCGGACCTGCTGGGCCGCAAGATCGACCGGGAGCGGGCCGAGGCCTGGGCCGCCTGGGCCGCCGAGCAGGAGTCCGAGGGCCCCTCGCCCGCCTGACCCCCGCCCACCTGCGGCTCATGTGCCGCTTGTAACGCGCAGTTTGTTGGTCCGACCGTCCGGCATGCCGGCGCGGTCGAACCCGTGGTGGCGCGTTGGATCGGTGGTGGCGCGGTCGAACCGGTGGCGGCGCGTTGGATCGGTGGTGGCGCGGTCGACGCTGGCGATTCCCCGTGCACCCGCCGCGCTCCCTAGACTCGGGGCCATGACTCAGCGCACCCTCGTCCTCGTCAAGCCCGACGGCGTCCGCCGCGGCCTCACCGGCGAGATCCTGCGTCGCATCGAGGCGAAGGGCTACACCCTGGTCGCGCTCGAGCAGCGCACCGCCACCCCCGAGCTGCTCGCCGAGCACTACGCCGAGCACGAGGGCAAGCCGTTCTACGCCCCGCTGGTCGACTTCATGCTGTCGGGCCCGGTCGTGGCCGCGGTCCTCGAGGGCGAGCGGTGCATCGAGGGCTTCCGCTCCCTGGCCGGCACCACCGACCCGACCACCGCCGCGCCCGGCACCATCCGCGGCGACCTCGGCCGCGACTGGGGCCTGGCCGTGCAGCAGAACCTGGTCCACGGCTCCGACTCCGAGGAGTCCTCGGCCCGCGAGATCGGCATCTGGTTCCCGCAGCTCTGACCCACCCCCGACGGCCCCGTTCCCCACGGAGCCGGGCCGTCGGCGTTCCCGCGCACCCGCCGGCCAGACATGTCGCGCCGCGGTGCGTGTCCTCCCCGGATGGGGGCGGTGCGCTCCCTAGGCTGGACGCGGCCGACGCCGCCGCGTGGGTCACCTTCCCCCACGAACCACCTGCGAGGCGCGAGGCATGGCGAACAGTTTCATCGGCCGGGACATGGCCGTGGACCTCGGGACCGCCAACACGCTCGTCTACGTCCGCGGCAAGGGCATCGTCCTGGACGAGCCGTCCGTGGTCGCGATGAACACCTCCACCGGCGAGGTGCTGGCCGTGGGGCACGAGGCGAAGCGGATGATCGGCCGCACCCCGGACACGATCACCGCGATCCGGCCGCTGCAGGACGGCGTGATCGCCGACTTCGAGGCGACCGAGCACATGCTGCGCCACTTCATCTCCCAGGTGCACCGGCGCCGCTACCTGGCCAAGCCCCGCATCGTGATCTGCGTGCCCTCGGGCATCACCGCGGTCGAGCAGCGCGCGGTGCGCGAGGCCGGCTACCAGGCCGGCGCCCGCAAGGTCTACGTGGTCGAGGAGCCGATGGCCGCCGCGATCGGCGCCGGGCTGCCCGTGCACGAGGCCACCGGCAACATGGTCGTCGACGTCGGCGGCGGCACCACCGAGGTCGCGGTGATCTCCCTCGGCGGCATCGTCACCTCGCTCTCGGTGCGCACCGCCGGGGACGACCTGGACGCCGCGATCGTGTCGTGGATGAAGAAGGAGCACTCGCTGATGCTCGGCGAGCAGACCGCCGAGGAGATCAAGATGACCCTCGGCTCGGCCTTCCCGCTGCCCAGCGAGCCCGAGGCCGAGATCCGTGGCCGGGACCTGGTCTCCGGTCTGCCGCGCACCGTCCTGGTCTCCAGCGCCGAGATCCGTCAGGCGCTCGAGGAGCCGCTGCACGCGGTGATCGACGCGGTGCGCACCACCCTGGACCGCACCCCGCCGGACCTGGCCGGCGACATCATGGACCGCGGCATCGTGCTCACCGGTGGCGGTGCGCTGCTCCGGGGGCTCGACGAGCGGTTGCGCCACGAGACCTCCATGCCGGTGCACGTCGCCGCGGACCCGCTGGCCTCGGTGGCCTACGGGGCGGGGCAGTGCGTCGAGGAGTTCGAGGCGCTGCAGGCGGTGCTGGTCTCCGACACCCGGAGGCACTGAGTGGACACCGAGACCCGTTGGGGACGTGAGGACCGGGAGCGTCGCCGCTCGACCCGGGCCCGGCTGGTGGCGCTGCTGCTCACCTGCGCCGCGTTGATCACCCTGGACCACACCGGGGGCGGCAGCTCCCCGCTGGAGCCGGTCCGCCGCGCGGCCGGTGAGGTGTTCGGGCCCGTCGAGCAGGTCACCGGCACCGCGGT
This sequence comes from Actinomycetes bacterium, assembly GCA_023396115.1. GTDB lineage: Bacteria > Actinomycetota > Actinomycetes > Propionibacteriales > Nocardioidaceae > Nocardioides. The sequence continues at coordinate 9,566 of JAEWXC010000084.1, forward strand.
CCGCCCGTTCACCGCGGTGGGGGACTGGTTCTCCAGCCGCTCCTCGATGCGCGCCGAGCTCGACGAGCTGCGCACCGAGAACGCCGAGCTCCGCTCCCAGCAGGCCACCGCCGGGCTGGACCGCAACCGGCTCGCCGAGTTCGACGGCCTGACCCGGGCCGCCGAGGACCTGGGCCAGGCCCTCGTCCCGGCCCGTGTGGTCGGCTACGGCCCCAGCCAGTCGTTCACCCGCACCGTCACCATCGACGCCGGCTCCTCGGCGGGGCTGGGCCCCGACATGACCGTGCTCAACGCCGACGGCCTGGTCGGACGGGTGCTGCGGGTCACCCGGACCACCGCCACGGTGCTGCTGGTCGCCGACCAGGGATCGGTCGTGGGCGGCCGGATCGGGGAGTCGATGGAGATCGGTTTCGTGCGGGGTTCGGGCTCGGTGGCCGCGGACGGCACGCTCGACTTCGACCTGGTCGACCACACGGTCGCGCCGGCCAAGGACGACGCCGTCCTCACCTGGGGCAGCGCCGGCGGGGGACCGTACGTCGCCGGTGTCCCGGTCGGTCGGGTCACCGAGGTCTACAGCAGCCTGCGTGACGGCTCGCGCCGCGCCGTGGTGCAGCCCTTCGTCGACTTCTCCAGCCTGGACCTGGTGGGTGTGGTCGTGCCGAGCGGTTCGGTCAGTGACCGGGCCGTGATCGAGGCGGACGGGACGTTCCGGTGAACCCGGTGCGCTGGCTCCTGGTGGGCGCTGCCGTCGTGGTCGCGCTGGCGTTGCAGGTCTCCTTCTTCCCGCACCTGGCGGTCGCCGGGGTGGTACCCGACCTGGTGCTCCTGGTCGTGGTGGCCTTCGCCCTGGCCCGCGGCTCGCGTGAGGCGATGCTGCTCGGCTTCGTCGCCGGCCTGCTGCTCGACCTGGCCCCGCCCGCCGACCACTCGGTGGGCCGCTGGGCGCTCTCGCTGGTGCTGGTCGCTGCCGTGGCCGGACGGGTCCGCACCGACGAGCGGGTGAGCCTGCCGGTGGTGCTCGGCACCGTTGCGGCCGCCTCGTTCGTGGGGACCTCGACGTTCGCCCTCAGCGGCCTGCTGGTGGGGGAGATCGCCCTGGAGGTGCCCCGCCTGCTCGCCGTGGTCGGCATCGCCCTGGTCTGGGACCTGCTGGTCGGTCTGGTCACGGTCCGGCCCCTGGCCCGGGCACTGTCCCGTGACACCGCGCCCGCCCGGGTGGCACCCCGATGAGCCGTCCGGCACGTTCCGAGCGCAGCCGGCTGCGGCTCCTGGTCATCCAGGCCCTGGTCCTGGCCCTGTTCGTCACCCTCTTCGCGCGGCTGTACCACCTGCAGGTGGTGGTGGGGGAGAGCTACCGGGCCAAGGCCGCCGACCAGTCGGTGCGCGACATCGTCGTCCAGCCCCAGCGGGGCCTGATCGTCGACAGCCAGGGCCGTCCCCTGGTCGCCAACCGCACCTCCTGGGTGATCTCGGTGGACCGCTCCCTGCTGGGACGCCAGGACGCCGACCAGCAGCGCAGCACGGTGCGTCGGGTCGCGGAGGTCGTGGACCTGAGCCCGGCCAAGGTGCGGGCCAAGCTGCTCGACTGCGGCGACGACGGTGCCGTGGTGGGGACCTGCTGGAACGGCTCCCCGTACCAGCCGGTGCCGGTCGCGGTCGACGTCGAGCAGCCGCGGGCGCTGCGGGTGCTGGAACAGCCCGAGGACTACCCGGGCGTGGTCGCCGAGCAGCAGAGCGTGCGCGACTACCCCGAACCGTTCGGCATCAACGCCGCGCACCTGCTCGGCTACCTCTCGCCGATCACCGCCGAGGAGTTCGAGGCCGCCACCGAGGCCGACGACTCCTCGCTCAACGGTGCCTCCTCGGTGGGACGCGCCGGCGTGGAGAAGCAGTACGACCCGTGGCTGCGCGGCCTGCCCGGGTACCGCCGGGTGGCCGTGGACTCGATGGGGCGGGTGCTCGGTGACGACTCCACCGCCCAGGCCCAGCCCGGCGACACCCTGGTGACCAGCATCGACGCCAAGGTGCAGTCGGTCGTCGAGGAGCAGCTGGCCACGATGATCGCGACCCAGCGGGCGACGGTCGACAAGGTCACCGGCCGCAAGTTCGAGGCCGACTCCGGCGCTGCGGTGGTCCTGGAGGCGAAGACCGGACGCGTGGTGGCGATGGCCAGCCAGCCCACCTACGACCCGGGCGTCTGGGTCGGCGGCATCTCGTCGAAGCAGCTCGACCGGCTCTACAGCGAGGCCGCCGGCACGCCGCTGCTCTCCCGCGCCACCCAGGGTCAGTTCGCGCCCGGGTCGACGTGGAAGCCGTTCATGACCGCCGGGGCGCTGACCAACGGCTACTCCTCCGACACCCGGCTGGCCTGCTCCTCGGGCTTCCAGGTCGGCAACCGCACGTTCAAGAACTACGAGTCGGGCGCCTACGGGATGATCGGGTTCGCCGACGCGCTGCGGGTCTCCTGCAACACCTTCTTCTACCGGGTCGGCTACGAGTACTGGCGCAAGTACGGCACCGACGTGGCCGACGTGAAGGCCAAGGACCCGCTGGTCACCGAGGCCAAGGAGTGGGGCTTCGGTTCCCAGACCGGCGTCGACGTGCCCGGCGAGGCGTCGGGCCGGATCGCCGACCGCCGCTGGAAGCGCGCCTACTACGACTCCCAGAAGGACTACTACTGCGGCATCGCCGAGAAGCCGCAGGACGCCGACACCTCCGACTTCGTCTACAAGTTCGCCCGCGAGTTCTGCATCGAGGGCTTCGCCTACCGGGCCGGCGACGCGGTGAACTTCTCGATCGGCCAGGGCGACACGATCGTCACCCCGCTGCAACTGGCCCGCGCCTACGGGGCGATCAGCAACGGCGGCACGCTCTACGAGCCCCGGATCGGCAAGGCCCTGGTCAGCCCGGACGGGACGGTGCTGCGCCGGATCAAGCCGCAGGCCGCCGGCAAGGTCGACGTGCCGAAGAAGGACCTGGCCTACATCGACTCCGCGCTGCGCAGCGTCGCCCAGAACGGGACGATGGCCTGGAAGTTGAACGGCTTCCCTCTCGACCAGGTCGACCTGCGGGCCAAGACCGGCTCGGCCGAGGTCTACGGCAAGCAGTCGACCGGCTGGGTGGCCTCCTACACCGACGACTACGTCGTGGTGATGATGATCAGCCAGGGCGGTACCGGGTCCGGTTCGGTCGGCGACGGGGTGCGGGCCATCTACGAGGCCCTGTACGGGGTCCGCGACGGTTCCGCCGACCAGCGCCGGGCCGCGATCCCCGGGGTCGTGGCGCCGCGGAAGCTGCCGGTGTTCGCCGCCGACGGCACCGTGCTGCCGCCGCGCACCGGCGGGGACTCCGGGCAGAAGGCCGGCCGGAAGTCGAAGAAGAACGGCACCCGAGGGGGCAACTGACGTGACGCAGCTGACGACCCCGGTCACCCGCACCCGCGCCAAGGTGGGTCTGCGCGGCCCCGGCCCGGACTGGGTGCTGCTCGGCTCGGTCGTGGGGCTGCTGACGATCGGTGCGCTGCTGGTCGCCTCGGCCACCTCCGCCCGGGAGGCGCTGACCGGGGGCGACGACCTGGTCTTCCTGCGCAAGCACCTGGTCAACATCGCCATCGGGGTGGTGCTGATGGTGGTGGTGCTGGCCACCGACCGCCGCTGGGTCCGGATCCTCACCCCGGTGGTCTACGCCGGGTCGGTGCTGGGCCTGGCGCTGGTGCTGGCGATGGGGTCCACGGTCAACGGGTCCCGCTCCTGGCTGCAGTTCGGCGGGTTCTCGGTGCAACCCTCGGAGTTCGCCAAGCTCTCGGTCGTGATCGGCATGGCCCTGCTGGTCGCCGAACGGGTCGAGGGGTCGTGGCGCAAGCGGGTCGGGGCCGTCGAGGTGGTCGGGATGCTCGCCATCGCCGCGCTGCCCGCCGCCCTGATCCTGGCCCAGCCCGACCTGGGCACGATGCTGGTGCTCACCGCCACCGTGTTCGGGGTGCTCGCCGCCTCGGGGGCGCCCCGCCGCTGGCTGGTGGGGCTCTTCGCCGGTGGGGTGGTGGCGGCGTTCGTCGCGGTGTCCGCGGGGGTGCTCAAGCCGTACCAGGTCGACCGGTTCATGGCGTTCACCAACCCGGGCCTCGACCCGCGCGGAGCCGGGTACAACACCGAGCAGGCCCGGATCGCGGTCGGCAACGGCGGTCTCTTCGGTCAGGGCCCCTTCCACGGGTCGCAGACCAAGGCCGGTTTCGTGCCCGAGCAGCACACCGACTTCATCTTCACCGTCGCCGGTGAGGAGCTGGGCCTGCTCGGCGCGGGTCTGCTGATCGGGCTGATGGCGCTGGTGGTGTGGCGTGCGCTGGCGATCGCCCAGGCCACCGACGACGTGTTCGGGCGGGTCGCCGCGGCGGGGATCGCCTGCTGGTTCGGCTTCCAGGCCTTCCAGAACATCGGCATGTGCCTGGGCATCATGCCGGTCACCGGGGTGCCGCTGCCGTTCGTCTCCTACGGCGGCTCATCGATCTTCGCCTCGATGCTGGCCGTGGGGCTGCTGCAGAACATCCACTTGCGAGCCACCGCCCCGGCCTGGCGCCGCGACGCCTCGCGCTGACCCGTCGGCGGAGCCGGCCCCCGGCGGTCGAGCTCGCCGAGACCCCGAGACCCCGCCACCCACCCGCCCGTGAACCATCACCCCCCGGCCAACCGGAGGTGGGCGAGAATGACCCCGTGTACGTCAAGATCTGCGGCCTCACCACCCCCGAGCAGGCCGATCGCGCGGTGACCGCGGGGGCGGATGCGGTCGGGATCATGGTCCACCCGCCCAGCCCTCGGCACCTCGAGCTCGACGCGGCCCGTCCGGTGGTGGCTGCTGCCCGGACCGCGGCCGCCGAGTGCGGCCGGACGGTCGACGTGGTCGTGGTGGTGGCTGCCGTGCCGGTCGACCGGGCGGCGGGCGTGGTGCGCGAACTCGGCGCCGACGTGCTGCAGCTGCACGGCGCCTACACCGACGCCGACGTGGCCCGGGCGACCAGCCAGCTGGACCGGGTGTGGCGGGCCAGCACACTGCCGGCCGCGGTGGCTGCCGACCCGACGTTGCACGTGGGCCGGCTGGGGGAGGAGCTGCTGCTGCTCGACGCCCCTCGCGGTGGCTCTGGCCAGACCTGGGACCTCTCCGGACTCGAGCAGGCACGCCCCGACGGCCGGTGGCTGCTCGCCGGCGGCCTGCACCCGGGCAACGTGGCCGAGGCGGTCGCGCTGGCCCGTCCCTGGGGCGTCGACGTCTCCAGCGGGGTCGAGTCGGTTCCGGGGGTCAAGGACCCCGTCCTGGTCGAGGAGTTCCTCCGCGCCGTGCGGGACTGATCGCCCGCCGGACTCGTGGGGGTGCCCGGTTCCCGCGTACGATGGACGACTGTCCTCCCCGGCGCCCCGCGCGCCTCCCCGACTCCCGAGGTTGTTGATCCCCGTGACTGCCCCCGCCAGCGTCTTCCCGAGGCTCGAGCCCCGGCTCCCGGGCGTCAGCAAGCCGATCCAGTACGTCGGCGGCGAACTCAACTCGGTCGTCAAGGACTGGGACTGCGGCGAGCAGGCCGAGACCCCGGGCGACACCGTCCGCTGGGCACTCATGTACCCCGACGCCTACGAGGTCGGACTGCCCAACCAGGGCGTGCAGATCCTCTACGAGGTGCTCAACGAGCGCGACTGGATCGTGGCCGAGCGCACCTACGCGGTGTGGCCGGACATGGAGAAAGTGATGCGCGAGGGTGACGAGCAGGGCCCGATCCTGCAGTTCACCGTCGACGGGCACCGTCCGGTCAAGGCCTTCGACCTGTTCGGCCTGAGCTTCTCCACCGAGCTCGGCTACACCAACATGCTCAACGCCCTGAGCCTGGCCGGGATCCCGCTGCACGCGGTCGAGCGCGGCGAGGACGACCCGGTCGTGCTGGCCGGCGGGCACGCCGCGTTCAACCCCGAGCCGATCGCCGACTTCATCGACGCCGCCGTGCTCGGTGACGGCGAGGAGGTCGTGCTGGCGATCTCCGAGGTGGTGCGGGAGTGGAAGGGCGAGGGGCGTCCCGGCGGCCGGCGCGAGGTGCTGCGTCGTCTGGCGGTGACCGGCAACGTCTACGTGCCGCAGTTCTACGACGTGGCCTACGCCGAGGACGGGGCGATCGAGGCGGTCGTCCCGAACTTGCCCGGCGTGCCGTTCCGGGTCCGCAAGCACACCCTGATGGACCTCGACGCGTGGCCGTACCCGGCCAAGCCGCTGGTGCCGCTGGCCGAGACCGTGCACGAGCGGTTCAGCGTGGAGATCTTCCGCGGCTGCACCCGCGGCTGCCGGTTCTGCCAGGCCGGGATGATCACCCGTCCGGTGCGCGAGCGCTCCATCAACACCATCGGCGACATGGTCGAGAACGGCATCCGCCAGTCCGGCTTCGAGGAGGTCGGGCTGCTCAGCCTCTCCAGCGCCGACCACACCGAGATCGCCGACGTCGCCAAGGGTCTGGCCGACCGGTACGAGGACCAGAACGTCTCGCTGTCGCTGCCCTCGACCCGGGTGGACGCGTTCAACATCTCCCTGGCCAACGAGTTCTCCCGCAACGGCCGCCGGTCGGGCCTGACGTTCGCCCCCGAGGGCGGCAGCGAGCGGATGCGTCGGGTGATCAACAAGATGGTCACCGAGGAGGACCTGATCCGCACCGTGGCGACCGCCTACAGCCACGGCTGGCGCCAGGTGAAGCTCTACTTCATGTGCGGCCTGCCCACCGAGACCGACGCCGACGTGCTGCAGATCGCCGAGCTCGCCAAGAAGGTGATCGCCAAGGGCCGCGAGGTCTCCGGGCGCAACGACGTGCGCTGCACGGTCTCGATCGGCGGGTTCGTGCCCAAGCCGCACACTCCGTTCCAGTGGGCCGCGCAGCTGGACCACGAGACCACCGACGAGCGGCTGCGACAGCTGCGTGAGGTGGTCCGCGCCGACAAGAAGTACGGCCGTGCGATCGGGTTCCGCTACCACGACGGCAAGCCCGGCATCGTCGAGGGACTGCTCTCCCGTGGCGACCGGCGGGTGGGTGCGGTGATCGAGCAGGTGTGGCGCGACGGCGGTCGTTTCGACGGCTGGAGCGAGCACTTCTCCTACGACCGGTGGATGGAGGCCGGCGCGCAGGCCCTGGCCGGCACCGGTGTGGACGTCGACTGGTTCACCACCCGTGAGCGCGACATCGACGAGGTCCTGCCCTGGGACCACCTGGACTCCGGTCTGGACAAGGACTGGATGTGGGCCGACTGGGAGGACGCCCTGGCCGCGGCCGAGGCACCCGACGGCGACACCACCGGGGTCGGCGAGGTCGAGGACTGCCGCTGGACGCCCTGTTACGACTGCGGCGTCTGCCCGGAGATGGGCACCGAGATCCAGATCGGGCCGACCGGTCAGAAGCTGCTGCCGCTCAGCGTCATCTGAGCCTGAGCCCGTCCGACTGCGGTCTCAGGGCCGCCAGCGGGGGTCGCGACCCGAGCGGGCCACCAGACGTTCCAGCGTGTTCGCCTCCTCCGGGGCGGTGACGGCCGGACCGAACAGGCCCGGGGTGCCGCCGGGGTCGAACCCCTCGACGAACGCCAGCACGGCCGCAGCGGTGGCCTCGTCGAGCCGGTACTCCTGCCCGGTGGCGGACGCGAGGTCCCAGCCGTGCAGCACCAGCTCGTCCAGCGCGACCATCCCGGCCACGGCACCGGGCAGGTCCTGACCGCCAACCCGGGTCATCCCCGCAACGGCGTCTGGCTCCCGCCAGGCCGCGACCAGGGCGTGCGTCTGCCCGGTGAGCCGGGCGTGCCATTCCGGCTCCACCTCGGCCCACCCCGCGGTGTCGGGGTCGGTGTCGGTGGCCGGGCCCAGGTCCTTCTCGGCCGCCGCCCGGAACGCGGTGGTCAGTCCCAGCAGGTGCCACAGCAGCTGCGAGACCGACCGACCCGCGCACGGGGTGGGGGAGTCGAGGGCGTCCTCGCCGATCCCGGCCGCCACGTCCAGCAGCGACTCCGCGGCCTGCCCGAGATCGATCTGCTCGTCCATGTCGACCAGCATGGACCCGCGGGCACAGAGGGCGGAAGGCCCTAGCCTGACCTCATGACGGACTGGCGAGAGACGCGCGTGCAGACCCTGAGGGACCTGATCGGGTCGGCGGACGCCGCCATGGTGGAAGAGGTCAAGTGGCGCAAACCGTCCAACCCGGACGGGGTGCCGACGTTCTCCTGCGACGGCCTGGTCTGCACCGTGGAGACCTACAAGGACAAGGTGAAGGTCACCTTCGCGAAGGGTGCCTCGCTGCCCGACCCGACCGGGATCTTCAACGCCAGCCTGACCGCCGGCACCCGCCGGGCCGTGGACCTGACCGAGAACGATCCGCTGGACCCGGACGCCTTCGTCGACCTGGTCCGCGCCGCGGTGGCCCTCAACCGGGACCGCTGACCGGTTCCGTCCCTCGGAGGCACCCACCGTCCTGCGCTCCGGCTCTCGCGTGGCTGTCGGTGCCCACCGGCAGGATGGGCGCATGCACCTGATCGACGACGCCGAGCGCCGCCGCCGACTGGCCGTGCGCCAGCACGTCGCGGCCGGTGCCCGGACCCACGAGCCGATGCAGGCCGCCCGGGACGTGGTGGCGCTGCACTCCACCGAGCCGCCCACCGTGCACCTGGCCCTGCACGCCCGGACCCGGACACTGCGCGTCGAGGACGTCGAGGAGCTGCTCGGCACCGACCCGCGCCTGGTCAAGCAGCTCGCCATGCGGCGCACCCTGTGGGCCGCCCCGCGCGACCTGCTGCCCGCCCTGCTGGGCAGCAGCAGCGCTCGGGTGGCCCAGACCGAGCGGGCCAGGGTGGTCAAGGACGCGGAGGCGCACGGGGTCGCCGAGGACGGCGCCCGGTGGCTGGAGGCGGCCTTCGCGGCCGTCCTGGACCGGTTGGGCGAGGGGGAGCAGCTGACCGCGGTGCAGCTGCGCGAACAGTTGCCCGAGCTCCAGGGAGTCTTCAGCGTCAGCCGGGACAAGAAGTACGGCGGGACCTTCAACCTGGCGCCCCGGGTGCTCACCGCCCTGGGCGCCACCGGCGCGATCACCCGGGGCCGCAACGGCGGGCACTGGCGCACCTCCCGCCCGCAGTGGGCCGCCAGCAGCAGCTGGCTCGGTGACGTGGGTGAGCCGCTGCCCGCCGCCGCCGGGTGGGCCGAGCTGGTCCGCCGCTACCTGGACCGGTTCGGGCCGGCCACCGAGGTCGACGTGGTCTGGTGGCTGGGCGCCACCAAGGGCATCGTGCGCGCGGCCCTGGCCGCCATCGGTGCCGAGCAGGTGCGGCTCGAGGGCGGCGACACCGGCTGGGTCCTGGCCGGTGACACCGGGCAGACCGACGACCCCGGCCCGTGGGGTGCCCTGCTGCCGGTCCTCGACCCCACCACGATGGGGTGGAAGCAGCGGGACTGGTACCTGGCGCCGGAGCACGTGCCGTACCTCTTCGACTCCAACGGGAACGGCGGCACCACCGCCTGGTGGAACGGACGGGTCGTGGGCTGCTGGGTCCAGGACGACGACGCCCGGGTCCGGGTGGTGCTGCGCGACGCGGAGACCGAGCGGGTGGGCGCCCGGGGGATGGCCGCGCTGGAGGCCGAGGCCGAGCGGGTCACCGAGTTCCTGGACGGTCAGGTCATCAGCTCGGTCTACAAGTCCGCCCAGATGAAGGGCGCGAGACTGCCGTAGCCGGCCTCAGCCGTGCTGGGCCCGGTGCGCGGCCACCTGCTCCTCCAGCGAGGTGGCACGCGAGGCGTACCAGGCGCTCGCGGCGAGCGGGACCAGCAGCGCCGTCATCAGCAGCAGGGGAGCGGTCCACCCGCCGGTGGCGTCGTGCACCAGGCCCACCGCGAACGGGCCAGCGGCGGCCACCAGGTAGCCGCAGGACTGGGTGAAGCCCGACAGCGCTGCGGTCCCGGCCGGTGTCGCCGAGCGCAGCCCGATCAGGGTCAGCACCAGCGGGAACACCGAGGCGCCGGTGCCGACCAGCAGGGCGGCGGGAACCGCCAGGGCCACCGGGTCGAGCAGCAGGGCGCCGTAGCCCAGGGGGTAGCAGGCCAGCACCACCATCAGGAACCGGGTGGGGTGCGAGGTCCGGGCGAAGGCCTGGGGGAGCAGGAACGACAGCGGGATCGAGACCCCCGCGACCAGCCCCACCAGCAACCCGGCCTCGGTGGCCGTCCGGCCGGCGTCGCGCCACAGCGTCGGGAACCAGCCGAAGACGGCGTAGGCCTGCAACGACTGCAACCCGAAGAAGCCGGCCATGGCGATGCCCAGCGGGGTCCGGGCCACGTCGCCGGCCCGGATGGTGGAGGTCGTCGTGGCCGGGTTGCGGTCGTGGGCGACCAGCCCCAGCCAGGGCAGCGCCGCCAGCAACGCCAGCACCGCCCAGGTGCCCAGGCCCCAGCGCCACGACCCGGTCGCGGCGGCGATCGGGGCGGTCAGGCTCAACGCCGCGGTCAGCCCGATGGCCATCGCGGTGGTGTAGATCGCGGTGACCGTGCCGACCTTGTCGGGGAAGTGCAGCTTCACCAGCGACGGGATCAGCACGTTCGCGGCCGCCATCCCGGCCAGGGCCAGCATCGACAGCGCCAGGAACGTCAGCTCGTGGTCGACCGCGGCCCGCCCGGCCAGCCCCACCACGACCCCGAGCAGCGAGACCAGCACCACCCGGTGCACGCCGAAGCGTCGGGCGGCGGCCGGTGCCATCGCACCGAACAGGGCGAAGGCCAGTACCGGCAGCGAGGTGAGCAACGAGGCCGAGGTCGCCGACATGTCCAGCGCGGCCTGCAACTCCTCCAGCACCGGCCCCACGCTGACCGCGGCCGGTCGCAGGTTGGTGGAGAGCAGGACGAGACCGAGCAGCAGGACGAGGACGTGGCGACGGGACACCTCCGCATCGTGCCACCGGCCCGGCACCCCGGCCGCCTCGTGGCACCGGGCCCCGGCGCGGGGTGTGACCGGGGACTCCCCGCGCGGCGGCACTTCGGGTCCGGGCGGTCGGGTCTCGTAGAGTTGGCGGGTGCGCAACCAGCCCGAGCAGCAGGCCCCTCCCATCCAGCGTCTGCGGATCCGCTACGCCAAGCGCGGACGGCTCCGGTTCACCTCGCACCGCGACTTCTCCCGGGCCTTCGAGCGCGCGGTGTTCCGGGCCCGGATCCCGATGGCCTACTCCTCGGGCTTCAACCCGCACCCGCGCATCTCCTACGCCGGAGCCGCGCCCACCGGCTCGGCCAGCGAGGCCGAGTACCTGGAGATCGCGCTGGCCCAGGTCGTCGACCCGGCCGAGATCGGGCGGCAGCTCGACGAGGCGCTGCCCGAGGGCCTCGACGTGCTCGAGATCGTCGAGTCGCCCGGCGGTTCGCTCGCCGACCGCCTGGGCGCCAGCCGGTGGCGGATCGCGACGTCGGCCGACACCGCCACCGCCACCGCAGCCGTGCAGACCTTCCTGGCCGCCGAGGAGCTCGTGATCGAGCGGATGACCAAGAAGGGCATGCGCTCCTTCGACTGCCGCTCGGCCGTGGTCTCCCTGGCGGTCGAGGACACCGACGGCACGGCCGCGCTCGACCTCGTGGTCGCCCACGCCACCCCCGCCGTGCGCCCCGACGACGTGCTCCGGGGGCTCACCCTGGCCGCCGGTTTCGACGCGGGCACCGCCCCGCTGCTCACCCGCCTGGCCCAGGGGCCCCTGGGTGAGGACGGCACCGTCGGCGACCCGCTCGCCTGACCCGTCCCACCCCACCGGACCGGCCTCACCGGTCGTCTCGTGCGCTCCGGCACCGACCCGGCGCCGTTTCCGTCCGGTCCGTGAACGGTGGGGGAACCCCGGGAGAAGCGGTGTGGTGTGCGATACTCGACCCGGTGGTTCTGTGGCTCGCCGCAGGACCGTCCGACGACGACCTCGCCAACCGCACGACGGCTGGCACGCACGGGGGTGGCCGTCACCAGACCGCGACGCGGCCCGGGATGTCGGTGACAGCGACAGACCACCAGGCGCACGTGAGTGGGTGCACCGGAGGGTCCGGCGACCGCGGCAGGTGACGACGAACCCCCGGGTGACGTGTACGCGGAGGAGTCGCCGCCACCGAAGGCTTTGCGCACGACGCCCCTGAACCGGGCGGACGCTGCGCCGACACTGCCGTCCCACGGACGGCCGAGGAGCGCGCCATGCTCGACGACCAGAACCCCACCCCGGACGCTGCCGCAGAACCGGCTGGCTCCGACGCCGCCGACGCGGCCCCGAAGACCGCCAAGAAGGCGGTCGTGAAGAAGGCGGCCGCCAAGCGCGCCCCGGCCAAGCGGACCGCCAAGAAGGTGGCAGCTGCCGACCCGGCCGATGCCGCGCCCGCAGAGGCCACTGCTGACGCGACCGGCGACACCCCCGCTGCGCCCCCGGTCAAGAAGGCGACCCGCAAGCGGACCACCAAGAAGGCCGCCGCCGAGGCACCCACCCTCGACCTGGACCTGCCCGCCGCCGAGGCCGAGTCCGCCGAGAAGCCGGTCAAGAAGGCCGCCGCCAAGCGGACCACCCGCAAGGTCGCCGCGAAGAAGGTCGCCGCCCCGGCTGCCGAGGAGGCCACCGAGGCCACCGAGGCCGCCGAGTCCGCCGAGCCCCCCGCGGTCGCGGCCGAGGAGACCCCGGCGCCGGTCAAGAAGGCCACCCGCAAGCGCACGACCAAGAAGGTCGCCGCCCCCGAGCCGACCCCCGAGTCGACCCCCGAGTCGACCGACGCCGCCCAGGCCGCTCCTGAGGCCGCCACCGACGCCCCGGCCGAGAAGCCGGTGAAGAAGGCGACCCGCAAGCGCGCGACCAAGAAGGTCGCCGCCCCCGTGGAGACGCCGGAGGGCGCCGAGGCGGCCGAGAGCGAGACCGCTGCGGACGCTCCGACCGGCCCCGCCGCCACCGCGATGCTCTTCCAGGCCCCCGACACCGCGGCGCCGCGCAAGCGGACCACCCGCAAGGTGGCCGCGGTCAAGGTCGGCCCCGCCGCGGACGAGACCGCCGAGGACGACGAGGAGACCCCCGACAGCACTGAGGACCTGGAGGCCGCTGAAGGCACGGAGGTCGCCGAGGCTGGCGAGGGCACCGAGGCCGCCGAGGACGACACCACCGACACCTCCGCCGACGACTCCGACGAGGCCGACGGGGACCAGTCCGACGACAGCAGCGACGACAACGAGCAGGGCTCGGGCAACCGTCGCCGCCGTCGTCGCGGGGGACGTCGCCGCCGCAAGTCCGGCGACAACGACGGCTCCAACGACGCCAGCGACGACTCTGGCGACGACGAGAACTCCGACGAGTCCGGAGACAGCGACGGCGAGGACAACTCCGGCGACAACGGCGAGTCCGGCGAGGGCCGCAGCTCGCGCCGCCGCCGTCGTCGCCGCCGTGCCGGCGACTCGGGCAACGACGCCGGTGACGACCCGGAGAACACCGTCACCAAGGTCCGCAAGGGCCGCTCGGCGGAGGACCAGATCACCGCGGTCACCGGCTCCACCCGGCTGGAGGCCAAGAAGCAGCGCCGCCGTGAGGGTCGCGAGGCCGGCCGCCGCCGTGCACCGATCGTCTCCGAGGCCGAGTTCCTGGCCCGCCGCGAGGCCGTCGAGCGGATCATGGTGATCCGCCAGCGCAAGGAGCTCACCCAGATCGCGGTCCTGGAGGACCGGGTCCTGGTCGAGCACTACGTGGCGCGCGAGTCGCAGACCTCGCTGATCGGCAACGTCTACCTGGGCCGCGTGCAGAACGTGCTGCCCTCGATGGAGGCCGCCTTCATCGACATCGGCAAGGGCCGCAACGCGGTGCTCTACGCCGGCGAGGTCAACTGGTCGGCCCTGGGTCACAAGGAGGGCACCCCGCGCAAGATCGAGTCGGTGCTCAGCTCGGGCCAGACGGTCCTGGTGCAGGTCACCAAGGACCCGATCGGTCACAAGGGCGCCCGCCTGACCAGCCAGATCAGCCTGGCCGGCCGCTTCCTGGTCTACGTCCCGGACGGCACCAACTCCGGCATCTCCCGCAAGCTGCCCGACACCGAGCGGGCCCGGCTGAAGAAGCTGCTCAAGGAGATCGTTCCCGAGTCGGCCGGCGTCATCGTCCGCACGGCCGCCGAGGGCGCCAGCGAGGAGGAGCTGACCCGCGACGTCGAGCGGCTCAAGGCCCGCTGGGAGGACATCGAGGCCAAGGGCCGGGGCAACGGCCCGCAGCTGCTCTACGGCGAGCCCGACCTGACCCTCAAGGTCGTCCGCGACCTGTTCACCGAGGACTTCACCAAGCTGGTCGTCCAGGGCGACGAGGCCTGGGAGACCGTCGAGGGCTACGTCCAGCACGTCGCGCCGGACCTGGCCGAGCGCCTGGAGAAGTTCGAGGTCGCCACCTCCGGTCAGGACACCGGCCTGGACATCTTCTCGGTGTACCGGATCGAGGAGCAGATCAAGAAGGGCCTGGACCGCAAGGTCTGGCTGCCCTCGGGTGGGTCGCTGATCATCGACCGCACCGAGGCGATGACCGTGGTCGACGTCAACACCGGCAAGTTCACCGGTTCGGGCGGCAACCTCGAGGAGACCGTCACCAAGAACAACCTCGAGGCGGCCGAGGAGATCGTGCGCCAGCTGCGGCTGCGCGACATTGGCGGCATCATCGTGGTCGACTTCATCGACATGGTCCTCGAGGCCAACCGTGACCTGGTGGTGCGCCGCCTGGTCGAGTGCCTGGGCCGTGACCGGACCCGCCACCAGGTCGCCGAGGTCACCTCGCTCGGCCTGGTGCAGATGACCCGCAAGCGGATCGGTACCGGCCTGCTGGAGACCTTCAGCCACGACTGCGAGGCCTGCCACGGTCGCGGCGTCGTCGTCGAGGAGGCGCCCGTCGAGCCCCGCAAGGGTGGCGGCGACAACTCCGAGGGCAACGGCCGGGGTGGCCGCCGCAACCGGGGCCGTGGCCGCGGTGAGGGCAACGACGGCAACAACCAGGGCAACCAGGGCAACCAGGGTGGTGACGGCGAGGGTCGTGGCCGCGGCCGCAAGCGCGGCGAGGACCAGTCCGGTGACGCCGCGAGCTCGGAGTCGGTCGCCCCGTCCCCGATCGCGGTCGCCGCGATGTCGCGCCCCGAGAACGCTGACCGTCCCGCCGCCGACGAGCCGGCCCCCGAGGGCACGGAGCAGGCGACGGAGACCACCGAGCCGTCCGCCACGAGCGCCGAGCCGGCCGCCGAGAGCACGGAGCAGGCCTCCGAGCAGCCGGCGCCCGACGGTGCCGCCCCGGTCGAGGAGCCGACCGCTCCCGAGGCAGCCGCCGAGGAGCCGGCCCAGGCGCAGGTCGAGACCGGCCCCAAGGTCACGACCCGCACGTCGCGGCGTCGTCGGTCCACGACCGTGACCCCGGTCGCCACCGAGCGTCCCGCCCCGGAGGTGGCGGCACCCGCCGCCCCCGCTGACGGCGCCGCCCCGGTCGAGGAGCCGACGGGGGAGACCCCTGCCCCGCCGGTGGCCAAGGTCGTCACCCGTACCCGACGTCGCAGCAGCCGCTCGAGCGAGACCGAGGCGGGCGGCAGTGCCGGAGCGGACGCTCCGGAGCAGTCCGCGGACGCCGAGGCCGGCGGCGGCGAGACCGTCGCGCACGTGCCGCTGAAGAAGAAGGGCACGCGCAAGCGCTGACCCGCCCACGGGGTGGGGGACCCGGTTTTGCACCCGGGGACCCCAGCCCGTAACATTGCCCCTTGTGCGCGTGAGCCGTGCACATCCCCGAGTTGCCACTCGCCCGCGCCGCGGTGCGTCGAGGCGGCACCGGGCCCATGAACGTGACGAACAGAGTGCGCCCGCACTCGCAGGACCGAGGAGAGTGAGTCTGCCGTGTACGCAGTCGTGCGCAGTGGCAGCAAGCAGCAGAAGGTTGCTGTTGGCGATGTCATCGAGATCGACAAGGTCGACACCGCTGTCGGCGAGACCGTCACCCTCCCGGTGGTCATGGTCGTGGACGGCGAGAACGTCACCGCCACCGGCCTGGACAAGGCGTCCGTGACCGTCGAGGTCCTCGGCGCCACCAAGGGCCCGAAGATCGTCATCCAGAAGTACAAGAACAAGACCGGCTACAAGAAGCGCCAGGGTCACCGCCAGAAGTACACCCAGGTCAAGGTCACCGACATCTCCGCCTGACCTCCCCGGTCACCCAGACTTCTCGTAACGAAGGACTACAGACATGGCACACAAGAAGGGTGCAGCCTCGACCAAGAACGGTCGGGACTCGAACGCTCAGCGCCTCGGCGTCAAGCGCTACGGCGGCCAGCTGGTCAACGCGGGCGAGATCATCGTCCGCCAGCGCGGCACGCACTTCCACCCCGGCGCCGGCGTGGGTCGCGGTGGCGACGACACGCTGTTCGCGCTGGTCGAGGGCGCGGTGCAGTTCGGCACCAAGCGCGGCCGTCGCGTCGTCAACGTCGTCCCGGGTGAGTGACCTGACGCTCGTCTGACTGACATCTTTCGCCAAGGGCGTCCCTGACACACTGGGGACGCCCTTGACGTTTCCCTGCACCACCCGCGACCCGACCGGGTCGCAGACAATGCAACAGAGCAGAAGGAGGCCGTCGTGGCTGTGCCGAGCTTCGTGGACCGAGTGACGCTGCACATCAGCGCGGGCCGGGGCGGCAACGGTGTCGCGTCGGTGCACCGGGAGAAGTTCAAGCCGCTCGGTGGCCCCGACGGTGGCAACGGCGGCCCCGGTGGGTCGGTGATCCTGCGGGTCGACCCCGACGTCACCACCCTCATCGACTACCACCACAGCCCGAAGCGGAAGGCCGAGCACGGCGGACACGGCGCCGGCGCGCACCGCAACGGCGCCCACGGGTCCGACCTGGTGCTCGGGATCCCCGACGGCACCGTGGTCAGCACCCCGCAGGGCGAGGTCCTGGCCGACATGGTCGGTGCCGGGACCGAGATGGTCATCGCCCAGGGTGGTCGCGGTGGTCTGGGCAACGCCGCGCTGGCCTCCTCCAAGCGCAAGGCGCCCGGGTTCGCGCTGCTCGGTGAGCCCGGCGACGAGATCGAGGTCCGCCTCGAACTGAAGGTCGTCGCCGACATCGGTCTGGTCGGGTTCCCCAGCGCCGGCAAGTCGTCGCTGATCGCCTCGATCAGCCGCGCCAAGCCGAAGATCGCCGACTACCCCTTCACCACCCTGGTCCCCAACCTGGGCGTGGTCCGCGCCGGTGACACCACGTTCACCGTCGCCGACGTGCCCGGTCTGATCGAGGGCGCGGCCGAGGGCCGCGGACTGGGCCACGACTTCCTGCGCCACATCGAGCGCTGCGCGGCGCTGGTGCACGTCATCGACACCGCCACCATCGAGCCGGGCCGCAACCCGATCGACGACCTCGACATCATCGAGGGCGAGTTGTCGCGCTACGGCGGCCTGGAGGACAGACCCCGGCTGGTCGCGCTCAACAAGGTCGACGTGCCCGACGGCCACGACATCGCCGACATGGTCCTCGACGACCTGGCCGAGCGCGGCTACCGGGTCTTCCCGGTCTCGGCTGCCTCCGGTGAGGGCACCCGCGCACTGGTCTTCGCGATGGCCGACATCGTGGCCCGGGCCCGCGCCGAGCGTCCCGAGGCCACCGCCGAGCGGATCGTGCTGCGCCCCGCGGCGGTCAACGGCGGCGGCGACTTCGAGGTCACCGAGACCCGCGACGGGTGGCGGGTGCGCGGCACCAAGCCGGAGCGCTGGGTCCGCCAGACCGACTTCAGCAACGAGGAGGCGGTGGGCTTCCTCGCCGACCGGCTCAACCGGCTCGGCATCGAGGAGCGACTGGTCGCACTGGGCGCCGAGGAGGGCGACGCGGTCATCATCGGCGCCGAGGAGAACTCGGTCGTCTTCGACTTCCGGCCCTCGATCGAGGCCGGTGCGGAGATGCTCGGCCGCCGCGGCGAGGACGAGCGGTTCCGCGACCCGCGCGGTGCCGCCAGCCGCCGGGCCGCGATCGACGAGGCGATGGAGGAGCGCGGGGAGAACGAGACCCGCGCCGACGTCGCCCGCCGTCTGGACCGCGACGCCAAGAAGGCCGGCCGCAACGCCAAGGCCGACCGCCCCGACTTCGGGCCCCGCTCCTACGAGATCGGTGGACCGGACGACCCGGACTGGGCCGAGCAGGACCCCGAGTCATGAGCACCGACGGCCTGCGCGAGGTCGTCCTGGGCGCCCGTCGGGTCGTGGTGAAGATCGGTTCCTCCAGCCTGACCACCGACCGTGGACGGCTCGACGTGCGCCGGATCCGGGCGCTCAGCACCGAGCTGGCGCGGCTGCACACCGTCGGCGGTGAGGTGGTGCTGGTCTCCAGCGGCGCCATCGCCGCCGGTCTCGCGCCGCTGGGCATGAGCAGCCGCCCGACCGCGCTGCCCGCCCAGCAGGCGGCCGCCTCGGTCGGGCAGGGCCTGCTGTCGCAGTGCTACTCCGAGGAGTTCGCCCGGCACGGCATCGTCACCGGCCAGGTGCTGCTGACCGTCGACGACGTCACCCGGCGCCAGCACTACCGCAACGCCTACCAGACGTTCGCCAAGCTGCTGGACCTGCGGGTCCTGCCGATCGTCAACGAGAACGACACCGTCGCGACCAGCGAGATCCGCTTCGGCGACAACGACCGGCTCGCGGCGCTGGTGGCCCACCAGGTCCACGCCGACCTGCTGGTGCTGCTCAGCGACGTCGACGGCCTCTACACCGCCAAGCCCGGCACCCCCGGCGCCGAGCTGATCACCGACGTGCACGACCCGGCCGAGATCTCCGGCGTGGACATCTCCTCCACCGGCTCCGCCGTGGGCACCGGCGGTATGGTCACCAAGACCGAGGCCGCCCGGATCGCCACCGCGGCCGGTATCCCCGTGGTGCTGACCTCGGCGGAGAACGCCGCAGCGGCACTGCGCGGCGAGGTCGTCGGCACCCTGTTCCACCCCACCGGCCAACGCCGACCCACCCGCCAGCTGTGGCTGGCGCACGCCACCGAGGGCCGCGGCCGGCTGGTCATCGACGCCGGGGCGGTGCGTGCCCTGGTCGAGCGCGGAGCCTCGCTGCTCGCCGCCGGGATCACCGGGGTCGAGGGACACTTCGACGCCGGCGAGCCGGTCGACCTGGTCGGTCCGGACGGGGTCCGGGTCGCCCGCGGCCTGGTGAACTTCGACTCCAGTGAGGTGCCGTCGCTGCTGGGTCGTTCCACCAGCGACCTGCAGGCCGAACTGGGCGACGGCTACCAGCGGGAGGTCGTGCACCGCGACGACCTGGTGCTGCTGCCGACTCCCGCGCCCGCGCTCGGGACCACGCCGTAGGCTTCAGGTCGAGATGAGCACGAGCACCCGGGCGCAGGACCAGCCACCGACCGCCTACCTGGACCACGCGGCGACGACCCCGATGGTCCCGGCCGCCCGTGAGGCCCTGGTGGCGCACCTGGCCGAGGTGGGCAACGCCAACTCTCTGCACGCCTCGGGCCGCCGCGCCCGCCGCGTGGTGGAGGAGTCCCGCGAACGGATCGCCGCCGCGATCGGGTGCCGTCCCGGCGAGGTGGTGCTGACCTCGGGCGGCACCGAGTCCGACAACCTGGCCCTCAAGGGCATCTTCGCGGCCCGTCGGGCAGCCGACCCGCGCCGCACCCGGATCCTCTCCACCGCGGTGGAGCACCACGCCGTGCTCGACCCGCTCGCGCACCTGGCCCAGGTCGAGGGTGCCGAGGTCGAGCTGGTCGGTGTCGACCAGCTGGGTCGGCTCGACACCGCCGCGCTGCGCGAGAGCCTGGCCCGCGACCCCGACAGCGTCGCGCTGGTCTCGGTGATGTGGGCCAACAACGAGGTCGGCACCCTGCAGCCCGTGGAGGAGGTCGTCGCCCTCGCCGCCGAGCACGGCATCCCGGTGCACACCGACGCCGTCCAGGCCGTCGGCTCCGTCCCGGTCGACTTCGCCGGGTCCGGCGTCGACGCGCTGACCTTCACCGGGCACAAGCTCGGCGGACCGTACGGCGTCGGGGCGCTGGTGGTGCGCCGCGAGGTGACGGTGGTGCCGCTGCTGCACGGTGGCGGACAGGAACGCGACGTCCGCTCCGGCACCCTCGACGTGCCCGCCGTGGCCAGCCTCGCGGCCGCGGTGGAGGCCGCCGTGGCCGACCAGGCCGCGCACGCCGCGCGGGTCACCGACCTGCGCGACGACCTGGTCGCCCGGGTGCTGCGTGAGGTCCCCGACGCCCACCTGCACGGCGACCCGGTCGACCGGCTGCCCGGCAACGCCCACCTGGGCTTCCCCGGGTGCGAGGGCGACTCGCTGCTGATGCTGATGGACGCCCGTGGGGTGGAGTGCTCCACCGGGTCGGCGTGTTCGGCCGGGATCCCGCAGCCCTCGCACGTGCTGCTCGCGATGGGCTGCAGCCCCGAGCAGGCGCGGCACTCGTTGCGGTTCTCGCTGGGCCACACCTCCACGGCCGCCGACGTCGACGCCGTGGTCGCCGCGATCGGACCGGTCGTGGAACGAGCCCGGGCGGCAGCGCGGTGAGGGGGCCGGCATGAGGGTCGTCGCCGCGATGAGCGGTGGGGTCGACTCGGCGGTCGCCGCGGCCCGTGCCGTGGAGGCCGGGCACGACGTCACCGGCATCCACCTGGCGCTCTCCCGCAACCCGCAGTCCTACCGGACCGGGGCGCGGGGTTGCTGCACCATCGAGGACTCCAACGACGCCCGCCGCGCCGCCGACGTGATCGGCATCCCGTTCTACGTCTGGGACATGTCCGAGGAGTTCCACCGCGACGTGGTCACCGACTTCATGGACTCCTACGCCGCCGGTCGCACCCCCAACCCGTGCCTGCGGTGCAACGAGAAGATCAAGTTCGCCGCGGTCCTGGAGAAGGCCCTGGCGCTGGGCTTCGACGCGGTCGCCACCGGGCACTACGCCCAGCTGCGCACCGGCACCGACGGGCTGGTGCAGATGCACCGGGCCGTGGACCACGGCAAGGACCAGTCCTACGTGCTCGGGGTGCTCGACCAGGAGCAGCTGCGGCACTCCCTGTTCCCGCTCGGCGACTCCACCAAGCCGCAGGTCCGTGAGGAGGCGGCCCGCCGCGGACTGCTGGTGGCCGACAAGCCCGACAGCCACGACATCTGCTTCGTCGCCGACGGCGACAACGCCGGCTGGCTGCGCGAGAAGCTCGGCGACGCCGCCCCCAACCACGGCGGCGACATCGTCGACGACGCCACCGGGCAGGTGCTGGGCCAGCACGAGGGCACCTACGCGTACACGATCGGGCAGCGCAAGGGACTGCGGCTCGGCGTGCCGGCACCGGACGGGAAGCCCCGGTTCGTGCTGGACATCGAGCCGGTCTCCGGCACCGTCACCGTGGGGCCGCGCGAGGCCCTGACCGTGCACCGGATCACCGGGGAGCACCCCCGCTGGTGCGGCACCGTCCCGGAGACGCTGACCGGCACCGTGCAGCTGCGCGCGCACGGCGCCGAACACGCCTGCGAGGTGACCGTGGACGGCGAGACCGTGCAGATCACGCTGCTGGATACGGCCCAGGGCATCGCGCCCGGGCAGTCGGCGGTCCTCTACGACGGCACCCGCGTGGTCGGTTCGGTCACCATCACCGCCACCGACCGGGTGGCGGCGCGGTGACGTTCGCGACCGGCGTCGGGTCGGTTCCCGGCAGCGACGAACGGGACTTCACCGAGGCCGTGCGGACCGTGCTCGGGGTGCTCGAGGAGCAGCTGCCGTTCCTGCCCGAGATGCCCGGCCGGGGGCCGGCCGCGTCGATGACCGGCCGCAGCCTGGCCGTGGTGGCCGACCTGGCGGCCGACCTGCAGCCCGACGGGTGGCGGCTCACCGGACCCGGCGCCACCTCGGGCGTGGACCACCGGCGCGCCCGGTCGCTGCTGGCCCAGGACCTCGACACGCTCGAGGAGCAGGCCCAGGGACTGACCGGCCCGTTCAAGGTCCAGGTCGCGGGGCCGTGGACGCTGGCGGCGACGGTGGAGAAGCCGCGCGGGGACAAGGTGCTCGCCGACCACGGCGCCCGCCGCGACCTGGCCCAGGCGCTCGCCGAGGGCGTCCGGCAGCACGTCGCGGCGGTGCGCCGACGCCTGCCCGGGCTCACCGAGCTGGTGGTCCAGGTCGACGAGCCGGTGCTCGCCGCGGTGGCGGCCGGACAGGTGCCGACCGCGTCCGGCTACGGCCGGCACCGTCGGGTGGACCGTCCCGAACTCTCCGAGAGCCTGGGCTGGGTGCTCGGCGCGGCCACCGGGGCCGGTGCCCGGGCCTGGGTGCACTCCTGCGCCGCGCAGGTCGACTGGCCGCTGGTCGTCGGTGCGGGTGCCGAGGGGCTGGTGCTGGACACCGGACTCCTCACCGCCGGGGACCTGGACACGGTCGCCGAGAGCCTGGAGGCCGGGCGCACCGTGGTGCTGGGCTCCCTACCCGCCTCCGGCGGCGCCACGCCACCCGGTGCGGGCCGTCTGGTGGAGCAGACCCTGCGGCTGCTGGAGAGCCTGGGCCTGGACCCCGACCAGGTGGGGGAGCACTTGGGGCTCACCACCTCCTGCGGCACCGCCGGCGCCACCGCGGGGTGGTCGCGCAGCGTGCTGGAGACCGCCGCAGCCGCTGCCCGGGACCTGTGAGACCGAACCAGCGGTCGCGAACTCCACGCACGGGGCGGCTCCGCGTGGGTAGGGGACCTGCATGCGTCGACACAGGGCACGGACCGCCTCCACCCTGATCCCGCTCGCGCAGGTGGGCTCGTTGCTCAGCCTCGCGGCGTCAGCGCCCGGGCACGCCACCCCCGGCAGCACCACCGCACCCGACAGCACCGCCAGCGCGGTGGTGAGTCCGCCCGACGACGGCGACCGGGCCCCGGACGCACGGCGGCAGACCGTGCGCACGCCGATCAAGGTGATGACCTACAACGTGCTCAACAACCGCCGGACGGGCAACCGGAACCGCCCGGGCTGGACCTGGCGGCAGCGTGAGCCGCACGTGGTCGACACGATCCGCGACTACGCACCGGGACTGCTCGGTCTGCAGGAGACCTACCAGCAGGCCGGTGCCGCGCCGGGCAAGGGGATCATGAAGGCCCTGGGCGGCACCTACGCCACGCTGCCCGGCTGGCGCACCAAGCCGAAGCGGCTGCGCAGCCCGTTGCTGTGGCGCAAGGCCAGGTTCAGCTACGTCCGGGGTGGTGTGGTCCACCTGGGCTGCGGCGAGGACATGAAGTACGGCGTCGACCGGGCCGTGACCTGGGCGCTGCTGGCCGACACCCAGCGGCGCGAGCCGGTGCTGGTCGCCAACACCCACCTCTCGGCGAACGGGGCCGCGTGCAAGCCCGGGGACCGGGTGGAGCAGGCCGCGAAGATCCGCAAGATGATGTTCAAGCGGCGGATCTACCGCAGCAGCGACCCGGTGCCCGCGGGTCTGGTCGGCAAGGGCGCACCGCTGGTGCTCATGGGTGACCTGAACACGGTCGCGAACGGCTGCCGGGTCGCCCCCGGGCTACCGCGACGTTCGACAAGTTCAGTGGCCTGCACCCGACCCTGCCGCTGTCGCGCTGCCGGCTGGGCGACCGCACCGCCAACGTCGGCTTCGACGCGCGCCGCCGCAACGACGCCTCCCGGATCGACCACATCCTGGCCGGGGTCCGGTTCCACCCCTCGGCCCAGGCGGTGCTGACCCGCTTCCCCCTCACCGGGGAGAAGGTGAAGCCCCGGATCCGACGTTCTCCCTCCGACCACTACCCGGTGGTGGCCACGCTCACCCAGCGCTGACCTGACACCGATGACGCCCGGTCCGTCCCCACGACGGACCGGGCGTCGTCTGTGCCCGTTGGACCAGGGGGTCAGCGTCGGGGCTTGACGGTGATCTTGCGGGTGGTGCGCAGGGCGCCGGTGACCTTGAGCTTGAGCTTCTTGGTGCGCTTGACCCGGGGGGCCTTGAGACGGATCTTGAGCGGCTGCCCGGTGCCGGTGCGGGTGATCTTCTTGCCGCCGAAGCGCAGGGTGATCTTCTGGCCCCGGGCCAGGCCGGTGATCCGGACGGTGAACTTCTTGGTGGCCTTGACCTTGCGGGGCGTGCTGAGGCGGATCGGAGTGGCCTGCGGACCGGTGGTGGGCGGCGTGGTCGTCGGCGGGACCGCGACGGTGAAGGTGGCGGTGACGGGCTCGCTGGTGTGGCCGGCGGGGTCGGTGGCGCGGACCTCGGCGGTGTGGGCGCCGTCGGCGAGGCCGGTGAGCTGCCAGGGGCTGGTGCAGTCGGCCCAGGAACCGGCGTCGAGGCGGCACTGGAAGGTGGCGGTCGGGTCGGTGCTGGAGAACGTGAGCTGTGTGTCACTCGTGGTGAGCGTGCCGGTGGGTGCCTGGTCGAGGGTCACGCCCGGAGCGGTGGTGTCGACCGTGAAGGAGGCGCTGGCCGGGCTGGTGTTGCCGGCGGAGTCGACCGCACGGACCGCGGCCGTGTGCTCGCCGTCGGCGAGTCCGGCGAGCTGCCAGGGGCTGGTGCAGTCGGTCCAGGAACCGGCGTCGAGGCGGCACTGGAAGGTGGCCGTCGGGTCGGTGCTGGAGAACGTCAGCTGCGTGTCATCCGTGGTGATCGTGCCGGTGGGTGCCTGGTCGAGGGTCACGCCCGGGGCGGTGGTGTCGACCGTGAAGGAGGCGCTGACGGGCTCGCTGGTGTGGCCGGCTGGGTCGACTGCCCGAACCTGGGCGGTGTGGGCACCGTCGGTGAGGTCGGTGAGGGTCCAGGGGCTGGTGCAGTCGGTCCAGGAACCGGCGTCGAGGCGGCACTGGAAGGTGGCGGTCGGGTCGGTGCTGGAGAACGTCAGCTGTGTGTCACTCGTGGTGATCGTGCCGGTGGGTGCCTGGTCGAGCGTCACGTCCGGAGCGGTGGTGTCGACCGTGAAGCTGGAGGCGCTGGCCGGGCTGGTGTTGCCAGCGGGGTCGACCGCACGAACCGCGGCCGTGTGGACGCCGTCGGCCAGGCCGGTGAGCTGCCAGGGGCTGGTGCAGTCGGCCCACGCGTCGCCGTCGAGGCGGCACTGGAAGGTGGCGGTCGGGTCGGTGCTGGAGAACGCCAACTGCGTGTCACCCGTGGTGATCGTGCCGCTCGGCTGCTGGTCCACCCGGAGCGTCGGGGCCGTGGTGTCGGCCCGGTGGGTGTAGCGGAACGTGTCGATCCCGATGTAGTCGCTGTTCACCCCGGTGGGCCCGGCCTGGGTCACGAAGTGACGGAAGGCGACGCAGCCGCTGCCCAGGACGCCGTCCGGGACGGTGAGGGTGTACTCGGTCCAGGCCGTCGGGTACACACCCGTGACGAGCGTCGGGTTGATCACGAGCAGCTCGGTGGAGAAGTCGCCGGTGCTGGTGGGGCCGGTGCCCGGATCGCAACCGCCGCCGGTGGAGAGCCGGACCTGCAACCGGTCCGGGTAGTCCTGGCCCGTCATCTTGCGGGTCCAGAAGGTGATCGTGTCGCCGCCGGAGATGTGCTCGATCAGCGGGGTGGTCAGCCAGGTGCTCAAGGTGCCGGCGCCGCCGCTGGTGCCGTTGTAGTTCGACGCAACGTAGTCGACCCCGGCCCCGGCCTGGGCCGGGAAGACCGTCGACCAGTCGCTCGGGACGAACCAACCGGCCGTCTGGATCCCCTGCGGCGCACTGAGGTTCCGGGAGGTCCACCCGGCCGGGACGCCACCTCCGGTGAAGTCCTGGCTGATGGTGGTCCCGTCTGCGGGGACAGCGGCCGGGGCAGCGGTCGCCGTGCCCGTCCAGGTGCTGAGTGCGGTCGTGGCGACCGCAAGGGCTGCGGCTCCGGCCAGGGTGCGGGTGATCTTCATGGGACTCCTCGGGAGGTGAGGAGCCCACCATGCTCACCGCCGCACGGTGGAGAAGTGGCCTTCGGTCAATCTTGAGCCGATCTTGAGCCAACCTTGAGGCCGTCCGACCACCCCGGACTGCAAGGTCAGCGGGCCCCAGCGCGGAGTCCGGCCAGGCCCGCCACTGCCGGCAGCGGACCGACGAACGGCAGCACCAGCCGGCACCG
>JAEWXC010000087.1 GCA_023396115.1 Actinomycetes bacterium
CGGGGATCGATGGGTTCATAGGCAGCCACCGCCGCAGCCTCGCGAACGAAGTGTCACCACCAAGACCCGCCAAAGTGTCACCGATGTCCTGATGCAGAACTGTCACCGATGTCCTGAGACATGACACTGGCCTCGTCAACACCCTCATTCTCGCATCGAACACCTGTTCGAGTCAAGGGTGTTTCTGCAGGTCAGATGAGGTGTGATGGGTGGGAGGTCAGCGTCGGATCCGGGGGGCAGCGGCTGGTCCAGAGCCGGGGCGCGTGGCCGAGGGCGACGGCTCGCACCCGCACCCGCACCCGGTCACCGCGGAGCTTCTTCCTCAGGCTGAGGGTTCTGCTCCTCGCGCCGGGGATCGGCTCGAAGCCGGACCGGGTCTTGCGGAACCAGCGGTAGCGGAGGGTGACCGTGGAGGGGGTCCAGGTGCCCCGGCTGACGCGCAGGGTGCGGCCCACACGGGCCTTGCCGCGCACCCGCGTGGCCCGCGGCCCGATCGCGGCGGTCCCCCAGGTCATCGGCATCATCAGGTTCGGCCAGTCGGAGTGTCCTCCGAGGCTGTCGAGCTCCACGTCCTGGGCGTCCTCGAACGCCGCGGCACCGTGGTAGTGGGTCGTGGCGAGACGCCCGGCGAGGTCACGGGCCGTGATCCGGTAGGTGCCGTCGGGGAAGTCCGTGGGCGAACCTTCCGTCACGGAGCACAGGTGTGGTGTGCACGAGGCTCCAGGAGTTCGTGGTGGGGTCCAGGCGACGGACCTCCACCTGGACGCGCGAGACGTTGCCCCGGCTCGGCGGCCACACCTTCCCGGACAGGTCGCCCGCGCGCACCAGGCGCGTGGCCACCGCCCTGACCTCACCGGCGCGCAGCACGAGCGGGGGGTCGCCCTCGGGGGAGTCGGTGCCCGTGTGGAACGCGAAGAGGTGGTGCCTGGCATCGGCGGCGAAGCGGTAACTGCCGACGGCCAGTCCGTTGAGCCGCCAACGCCCGCTGGCGTCGGTCTCCACCAGCGGGAGCCGCGCCCAGTTGCCCTGCCTCTCGGTGCCGTGCAACTGCCAGACCTCGACGGCGGCGCCCTGGAGGTGGCGTCCGGTGTCGTCGGTGACCGTCCCGCTCAGCACCGCACCGACCTCGAGGCCAGCGTCGACCCCCGTGGCGGTGCCGCCGTTGGTGACCGTCACCGGCGTGGCCTTCGCCGGGTTCCCGACGTCGCCGGAGAACTCCTCGCCGAGCGCACCCTCCGGCGGCAGGTCCTGCGGGCCCCGCCCGAACCCGAACCAGACGACGTGGGCGCCGGCGCGGACCGGGAGTGTGTAGCGCCCGTCCGCGGCCACCGGCACGGCGGGACCGGTCTGACCCCAGGCCCACGACCCGTCGTCGACCTGTCGGCGGGTCCACACGGCCACGGCGACGTCCTCGACGTCGTGCCCGGCCGGGACGCGCACGGTGCCGGTGATCGTGGCCGTGGCGGTCGGGTCGGTGGGGGCTGCGGAGGTGCTGCCCGCGGTCAGGGTGGTCGCCAGGGCGACCACGGCAGCGGCGACGCCCACGGTGCTCAGGCGGGTGTTCAGGAACATCGGGACTCCCGGGGCGGTGGCAGGCCGGAACGGCGCCCCGATGAGGTGACCGTAGTCGCTCCGGGGGCCGGAGCGCCCACGATTCCGCCGTCCCGGTCACACGGGCGGTTCCGCGGGTCGGCAGACGCTGGAGTCAGGCCAGCGCAGCCCGCATCTGGGCGGCGCGCGGGCTGGGGAGCGCGCAGGGCCCGTCCCATCTGTCCGGCGGTATTCTGCAGCATCAGCCAGAAGTCGCCTTCTCCACCTAGTCAGCGCGCCTGCTGCCGCTCGATGAGTCAGAGGAGGATGATCAGGTGGCTTGCGCGGTCGTAGGTGGCTGGTTCCACCTCCGCCAGAGTCACTAGTTCTTCAGCGCCGCTGAAACCGCCGAGATGACGTCGCGTGGCTACGACTCCTGCAGCCTCCTTGATGCTCAGACCAAGGCGGGCTGTCAGCACACTCGACGGGGCACTGTTCACATCGACAAGGCCGCCGTCGTCGTACGGATGCGCGAGATCGGGGCGTCCTATCCGGAGTTCATGGGCCAAGTGCGGGTCTCGCGCGGCAATGGCGCGGGCCCTTGCGCGCTTTTGCTGGGCTGCCTTTGCCTGGGCAAGTGCACCGGCGTTGGATTCGAAGCGCAGCACCCCTCTGACAGCGAAGAACGTAAGGCAGGCGGCGGCCAGCAGGAAGGCGCAAGCGAACAGAAGTACTCCCATGCGATCGCTCACCGAAACCTGGGTGACGGTCCGTTCTTTCCACCAGAGGTGGCCGTCCTCAGTGACTCGCGTGTCGCTGGCAAAGAAAACCGCCAGGAAGATCGCCCCAATTGCGGCGCAAAGACCAGCGACGACTGCTTGGTAACGATGCCTTCGGCTGCTCAGAAATCGGTGCGCTCCCAAGGCGCTACCAATAGCGGCATCTCGTCGTTCTTGACGCCTGCGTCGCTCGTTGGTCTGAGCGGCCAAGACTTGGGCGCGGCCTTCCTCGCGTCGTAAGCGGCCCAACGCCGCTGCAAGTAGTCCGAGGCCCCCCAAGACCGCGATTGGTCCCAGGACACCACCGTCAGCAGTTGACGTCTCCGCATCACCTCCATCTTCGTCTTCGTCCTCGTCGTCCCACCAGTCACCCATCGTCCCCCCTCGGTTTGACATCGTCGGCTTCCAAGCACGAGATCCTAATCTCGGGCGACTACGACCGTCGGCTCTCCGGAGTTGTGGTCGGTTTCCAGAGGGCTCGGGATGCCGGACCTTGCTCCGCCCCGCCTTGGGGGACTGTCGAGCGCCCGCGCCTGTACCGCCGGTATGAGGATTGTGCTCCATCCCACTCGTGTCATTCGAGGTCCCATGCCCGCCAGTCGCTCGGCCCGTGAGCGCAAGACCATCACCCAGGCAGGCCCTTCTCGAGCGTCAAGATCACCTGGCCCCACCGGGCACGGACTTCGTCTACCGGATCTCGTGAGCCAGTGTGCGCACGCGAAGGGCGACCAAGGCGCCACGTCTGGTGGAGCTACTGTCCGCGCGAAGGCAACGGTTTCATGGCCGCGATGGACCGGTGGATCTTGCCTCTCGTCGAGCAGCACCCCGAGATTGAAGCCCGTGTCTGGCGTTTCGTGACGAGGCGCAGGAGCGTCTCCAGGTCCTGCGCGACGGTCGATCCTGACGCACGGCCAGCCCGTCCAGCTACCACGCCGTGGCCCCCGGCCGCACTGCGAACTCCACCGACACCTACGAACCCCCGCCATGACAACCGTGGCGGGGGTTCGTTGTTGGTGTCGAGAAACTTCAGCCCCGAGCTTCGGGTCAGCTCTTGTTCGCCTTACGCGCTCGGCTTGCCGTCTTCGCACGCGCGTTGGCGTCGAGGACGACCTTGCGGATCCGGACGTGCTCGGGGGTGACCTCGACGCACTCGTCGTCGCGGCAGAACTCCAGGCACTGCTCCAGGGAGAGCTTCTTGGCGGGGATCAGCTTCTCGAAGTTGTCGCTCGTGGCCGAGCGGATGTTCGTCTGCTGCTTCTCCTTGGTGATGTTGACGTCCATGTCGTCGGCGCGGGAGTTCTCGCCGACGATCATGCCCTCGTACACCTCGGTGGCGGGCTCGCAGAACATCACGCCGCGCTCCTGCAGCGAGGTCATCGCGTAGGCGGTCGCCGCACCGGCACGGTCGGCCACCAGCGAACCCGAGTTGCGGCTGCGGATCTCGCCGGTCCACGGCTCGTACTTCTCGAAGACGTGCGCCGCCATGCCGGTACCGCGGGTCTCGGTGAGGAAGTCGGTACGGAACCCGATCAGGCCGCGCGCCGGGACGATGAACTCCATCCGCACCCAGCCGGTGCCGTGGTTGCTCATCGACTCCATCCGGCCCTTGCGCAGCGCCAGCAGCTCGGTGATCGCACCCAGGTACTCCTCGGGCGCGTCGATGGTCAGGCGCTCCATCGGCTCGTGCAGCTTGCCGTTGATCTCCTTGGTGACCACCTGCGGCTTGCCGACGGTCAGCTCGAAGCCCTCACGACGCATCTGCTCGACGAGGATCGCCAGCGCCAGCTCGCCGCGGCCCTGCACCTCCCACGCGTCGGGACGCTCGGTGGGGAGGATCCGCAGGCTGACGTTGCCGACCAGCTCGGAGTCCAGGCGGTCCTTCACCAGACGCGCGGTCACCTTCGAGCCCTTGACCCGGCCGACCAGCGGCGAGGTGTTGGTGCCGATGGTCATCGAGATGGCTGGCTCGTCGATCTGGATCAGCGGCAGCGCGACCGGGTTCTCCGGGTCGGCCAGGGTCTCGCCGATCATGATCTCGGGGATGCCCGCGATCGCGACGATGTCGCCCGGCAGCGCCTTCTCGCCGGGGACCCGGTCCAAGCCCTCGGTGACCAGCAGCTCGGTGATCTTGACGTTCTTGGTGGTGCCGTCGCCGCGCATCCAGGCCACCTGCTGGCCCTTGAGCAGCTCACCCTCGTGCACGCGGACCAGGGCCAGACGACCCAGGAACGGCGAGGCGTCGAGGTTGGTCACGTGCGCCTGCAGCGGCGCGTCCTCGGTGTAGGTCGGTGCCGGGATCGTGTCCAGGATGGTCTTGAACAGCGGCTCGAGGTTCGTGCCGTCGGGCAGCTGGCCGTTCTCGGGCTTTTCGGTCGAGGCGATGCCGGCCTTGCCCGAGGCGTAGATGACCGGGAAGTCCAGGGCGTCGTCGCTGTGGCTGTCGTCGAGCAGGTCCATGAACAGCTCGTAGGTCTCGTCGACCACCTCGTCGATCCGGGCGTCGCCGCGGTCGACCTTGTTCACCACGAGCACCACCGGCTTGCCCGCGTTGAGGGCCTTGCGCAGCACGAACCGGGTCTGCGGCAGCGGACCCTCCGAGGCGTCCACCAGCAGCACGATGCCGTCGACCATCGACAGACCGCGCTCGACCTCGCCACCGAAGTCGGCGTGGCCGGGGGTGTCGATGATGTTGATGGTCATGCCGCCCTCGGGGGCGTGCGCACCGTTGTAGTGGATCGCGGTGTTCTTGGCGAGAATGGTGATGCCCTTCTCGCGCTCCAGGTCACCGGAGTCCATGACGCGCTCGGCCACGCCCTCGGCCTGGTGGGTGGAGAACGCCCCACCCTGGTGGAGCATGGCGTCGACCAGCGTGGTCTTGCCGTGGTCGACGTGGGCCACGATGGCCACGTTGCGGAGGTCGTTGCGCTTCAAGGTCGCGGACACGGGTCAGCAGTCTCTTTCGGGTGGGTGGACCCGAACGGTTCGCACGGGCGAAGCCCGATTCTATTGGCGCAGCACCCGATCCTCCGATTTCACGTCGCACGGTGGTCCGGCGCGACCCGTCCGGACCGATGTGGGGCTGGCCCTTGAACGTGTCGGACCCCGGGGGTTCAGTGGGTCCATGGACTCCAGGACCCGCACCACCTGCCACTTCCTCCCGCCCTACCTGCTCCAGCACCTGGCCGAGGCGGGGGTCGGCTGCGCCGAGCAGACCCTGGTCACCGACCGGGCCCTGCGGGCGGCGCGCTCACCGGGTGCGCTGGTCCCCGCCGCGCCCGCGGCCACCGGCGCCTGGGTGGTGCACACCGCCGGCAACACCACCGACCTGCCCGGCACCCCGGCCCACACCCCGGGCCAACCGGCCACCGGCGACCCGGCGGTCGACGAGGCCGCCGAGGGTATCGAGGCCACCCTGGCGATGTTCCGCGAGGTCTGGGAGCGCGACTCCTTCGGCGGGAAGGGCGCGACAGTCAGCGCCACCGTCCACTACGGCACCGACTACGTCAACGCGTTCTGGGACGGTACCCAGCTGGTCTTCGGGGACGGCGACGGCGAGCTGTTCACCCGGTTCACCGCCGCGGTCGACGTGCTCGCCCACGAGTTCAGCCACGCCGTGGTCGAGCGCACCGCCGGCCTGGTCTACTCCGGCCAGTCCGGCGCGCTCAACGAGTCCGTCTCCGACGTCTTCGCCTCCTGCCTGCGCCAGCGCGTCCTGGGCCAGGACGCCGCCGGGGCGGACTGGCTGATCGGCCAGGGCATCTTCGCCCCCGGCGTGCAGGGGCGGGCGCTGCGCGACATGGCCGCCCCCGGCACCGCCTACGACGACCCGCGCCTGGGCAAGGACCCGCAGGTCGGCTCCATGGCCGACTACGTCGAGACCACCGAGGACAACGGCGGGGTGCACCTCAACTCCGGCATCCCCAACCGCGCCTTCCAGCTGGCCGCGGTCGCCATCGGCGGCGACACCGCCGCCGGGGCCGGCACCGTCTGGTACCGGGCGCTGACCTCGGGCGCGGTCCGCCCCGACACCGACTTCGGTGGGTTCGCCGCGGCCACCATCGCCGCCGCGGGGGAGCACACCGACGCCGTCGCCGCGGCCTGGGCCGAGGTGGGGGTGGAGCCCGGGGCGGTCGTGGCTCCCGGGGTCGGGGACGACACGGGCAACGAGACCGGGCCCGGGTCGCGGCTGCTGACCGTGCGCCGCACCGGCGGCTTCGCCGGGATCACCACCACCTCGACGCTGGACCTGGGCTCCGACCGGGCCTCGGACGCCCGCGCCCTGTTGGCCCGCGTGGTCGAGGCCGGAGCCTGGCGGGAGGTGGCCCCCGACCGGGCCCGACCCGACACGTTCACCTACGAGGTCCGGGTCGAGGGACGCGCACCGATCCGGCTGGCCGAGCACTCCCTGCAGGGTCCGCTGGCCGACCTGGTGCGGGCGGTGATGGAGCAGGGCGACTCCGACGCCCGCTGAGACCTGGGGCGGGCCCCGGTCAGGGTCCGCTCAGGCCAGGGCGCGGTCCAGCGCGGCCTGCACATGCAGCGTGGTGCACGGGAAGACCGGCAGCTCGACGTCGGACTGCTTGACCAGCAGCTCCAGCTCGGTGCAGCCCAGCAGCACCCCGCCGGCGCCGGCGTCCCACAGCTCCTCGATCAGCTGGACCACCCGACGGCGGGTGCCGTCGAGGACCTTGCCGTGCACGAGCTCCTCGTAGATGGCGTCGTTGATCCAGGCATGGTGCTCGGCGTCGGGGACGATCACCTCGGGGCCGTCCTCGGCCAGCCGGTTGATGAAGAACGGGTCGGTCATCGCGACCGTGGTGCCGAGGAACGCGACCTTCTCCACGCCCGCGGCGTTGACCGCCTCGCGGACCACGTCGGCCAGGTGCAGCAGCGGGACGTCGACGGCCGCGTCGACCTGGTCGGCGACCTTGTGGAAGGTGGTGGTGCACAGCAGCACGAAGTCGGCGCCGGCCTTCTCCACCCCGCGGGCGGCGTCGGCGAGCAGGTCACCGACCTGGTCCCAGCGCTCCCCGTCCTCCAGCGCGGTCAACTCCGCGAAGTCCACGGTGTTGAGCGCCAGCTTCGGCGAGGACAGCCCGCCGAGGCGCTCCTGGACACCCAGGTTCAGGTCCCGGTAGTACACCAGGGTCGATTGGAAGCTCATGCCGCCGACAAGTCCGATGGTCTGCACGCGGCCAGTGTGCCACCCCGGCCCGGTTCCCGGGCGGGCACCGCCGCCGAAGGTGACCCGTGGGTAGCCCGGCGGGCTCAGAGCTCGCGGTGCACCTTGTGCTGGGCCGCCTGGGCCCGCGGCCGGATCACCAGTTCGTCGATGTTGACGTGTGAGGGCCGGGTGACCATCCAGGTGATCGCCTCCGCGACGTCCTCGGCCACCAGCGGCTCCGCCACACCCGCGTAGACCCCGGCCGCCTTCTCGGCGTCCCCGCCGAAGCGGACCATCGCGAACTCGTCGGTGCGCACCATCCCCGGGGCGATCTCGCACACCCGCACCGGTTGGCCGACCAGCTCCAGGCGCAGTGTCTCGGTGACCACCTTGGTGCCGTGCTTGGCCGCGGTGTAGCTGGCGCCGGTCTCGTAGGCCACCCGCCCGGCGGTGGACCCGACGTTGAGCACCACCCCGTCGCCGCTGGCCAGCAGCGCCGGGAGCAGCGCCCGGGTCACCTGCATCAGGCCGACCACGTTGACGTCGTAGGTGCGTCGCCACGCCTCGGGGTCGCCGTGGGCCACCTCGTTGGCCTCGAACGCGCCACCGGCGTTGTTGACCAGCACGTCCAGCCGCCCGCCGACGGCCTCGGCCAGGCCGGCCACCTGCTCGGCGTCGGTGACGTCGCAGACCACGGCCACCCCGTCGATCTCGCGGGCCAGCTCGGCGATCCGCTCGGCCCGTCGGGCCGCACACACCACGGTGAACCCGGCGGCGGCCAGGGCGCGCGCGGTCGCGGCCCCGATCCCGCTCGAGGCGCCCGTGACGACGGCGGTACGGCGGGCGGTGGCGTCGTGGCTCATGGCCACACTGTGTCACTGCGTGCCGCTCCGGTCGCCAGCACCCGGTGCCCGACGTCGCACCCGGGCACGAGCCGGCTCGGTGCCACGTCCGCGACCCGGCACGTGGAAGGATCGCGCCCCGTGAAGATCATCGCCGCCGCAGACGGATCCGCCCTCGGCAACCCCGGCCCCGCCGGCTGGGGGTGGTACGTCGACGAGAACCACTGGGCCTCGGGCGGCTGGCCGCACGGCACCAACAACATGGGCGAGCTGATGGGGGTGCTGGACCTGCTCCAGCAGACCGCCCACCTCGACGCCGACCTGCACGTGCTGTGCGACTCGACCTACGTCATCAACTCGGTGACCAAGTGGATGGCCGGGTGGAAGCGCAAGGGCTGGAAGAAGGGCGACGGCAAGCCCGTGCAGAACGTCGAGCTGATGAAGGGCATCGACGCCGCGATGGCCGGACGCCGGGTCACCTTCGAGTGGGTCAAGGGTCACGCCGGACACCCGCTGAACGAGGAGGCCGACCGGCTCGCCAACTCCGCAGCCTCCGCCTTCCAGGCCGGCCGGGAGCCCGACCCCGGGCCCGGCTGGGCGGGAGCCAGCACCGACCACCCCGACGCCCGGGTCGGTCAGACCGAACCCGAGCCCGACCTGTTCTCCGACCTCGAGGACTCCACGACCGGCGGCAGCGGCCTCGACCAGGTCGTGGCCGCCGAGCGGGCGCTGCTGAGTGACGAGGTCCGCGCCGACGTCGCCGAGGTCGCGGCGCTGCTGCACCCGGACTGGCAGGAGATCGGCGCCTCCGGGCGGGTCTGGAGCCGGGACGAGCTGCTCGCCGAGATCGGCCCCCTGCCGGTGCCCATCCAGCTGGAGGT
Organism: Actinomycetes bacterium; assembly: GCA_023396115.1. GTDB lineage: Bacteria > Actinomycetota > Actinomycetes > Propionibacteriales > Nocardioidaceae > Nocardioides. Next base: position 9,197 of record JAEWXC010000087.1, read on the forward strand.
GCTCGGCGTCGAGGAGGTCGCCACCGACACGGTGCTGCTGGTCTGGCGTGCGCTGGTCGACGGCTCCGCTGTGCTGCGGTCCTCGCTGTGGGTGCGACACGCGGGACGTTGGCAGCAGCGGTTCCACCAGGGCACCCGCGAGGCCTGAGCCCGCACCGGTCGGCAACGGCAACGTCCCCCTGGACGCGGCGGGGATCCCGGCCCGGCCGCACCGTGCGCGGACCCGGACCGACCGGGCTCCCCGGTCCGTGCAGCCGCCTGCTGTGCGAGCTCGCCACCCGCACGCCGGGGTCCGGCAGGCGCCGGATCATGCTCTGCTGAGCCCTGCTTCCCCGGGGCCGCCCCTGCGCCGCCGTGGCAGACTGGCAGCACCGTGACCGTCTCCCCGGCCCACGCGGGGCCCGGAGACCCGAGACCCAGGAGGAGCCGTGCCCGCACGTCCGCTCGTGGCCGCCGCCGCGGTGATGGGAGGTGTGGTCTGGGCCGTGCGCTGGCTGACCGCGAACACCGCGGAACCGGACCTGCTGCGCTGGATCGGTCTGGCCCTGGTGCTGCTGGCCTCCCTCGGCGTGGGCGCCAGCCTGGTCCGCGCCTCCAACCTCGCGCTGCGACTGCTCGTGGCCCTCTGCTTCGCCGCGCTCGTGTGGGCCCTGGTGGAGCTGCTCACCGGGGCCGGCGGCACCCTCGCCCTCGGTCTGGCCGGTGTCACGATCGCCTCGGTCGGTGTCGTGGGGCTCCTGGGTTCGCGCCGGCGTCCCGAGACCGGTGGTGCGCACGGTGCCCACGGTGCCCACGGGGCCCACGGGGGCGGCCGCTCGCACCGCGGCGACGGTGAGGACCGTCGCGGCAACCGTGCAGGCGGGCGCCGGGCCCGCTGAGGCGACTGCCACTCCTGCTGACGCCGGCCGCGGGTGGACGGCACGCCGGCGGGAATGTCCGCGGGTGCGACGATGTTGATCGGGGTGGACGAGTCCGTCCGCAGGCGGAAGGAGCAGCGTGGGCAGCGACGTGCGACGGGTGGCGATGATCAGCCTGCACACCTCTCCGCTGGACCAGCCGGGCACCGGCGACGCCGGCGGGATGAACGTCTACGTGCTCGAGCTCTCCCGCCGCCTGGCCGAGCAGGGCATCGAGGTCGACGTGTTCACCCGGGCCACCTCCTCGGCGCTGCCGCCGGTGGTGGCCGCCGCTGACGGGATCCAGGTCCACCACGTCGCCGCCGGCCCGTTCGAGGGACTGGGCAAGGAGGACCTGCCCGGCCAGCTGTGCGTCTTCGCCCGTGAGGTGCTGCGCGCCGAGGCGATGCAACCCGCCGGCCACTACGACGTGGTGCACTCCCACTACTGGCTCTCCGGCCAGGTCGGGGCACTGGCCCGGGACCGCTGGGGCGTGCCGCTGGTGCACTCGATGCACACCATGGCCAAGGTCAAGAACGCCTCGCTCGCCCACGGCGACACCCCCGAGCCGCTGGCCCGGGTGATCGGCGAGGAGCAGGTGGTCACCGCCGCCGACCTGCTGGTGGCCAACACCGACCTGGAGGCCAAGCAGCTGATCGAGCTCTACGACGCGGACCCGGGCCGGCTCGAGGTGATCCACCCGGGGGTCGACCTGGAGGTGTTCAGCCCGCACCCGGTCGACCGGGTGCGCGCCGAGCTGGGTCTGCCCGCCGACGCCCTGGTGGTGCTCTTCGCCGGCCGGATCCAGCCGCTCAAGGGACCCGACGTGCTGCTGCGTGCCGTCGCGCAGCTGCTGGCCGACGACCCGTCGCTGCGCTCGCGACTGGTGGTGCCGGTGGTGGGCGGTCCGTCCGGGTCCGGACGCGAGCACCCCGAGTCCCTGGCCGAGCTGGCCGAGGAGCTGCGGATCAGCGACGTGGTCCGGTTCGTGCCGCCGGTCGCGCAGAGCGACCTGGCCCGCTGGACCTCGGCGGCCACCGTGGTCGCGGTGCCCTCGCACAACGAGTCGTTCGGGCTGGTCGCCGTCGAGGCCCAGGCCACCGGCACCCCGGTGGTCGCCGCCGCGGTCGGGGGACTGACCACCGTGGTCCGCGACGGCCGCAGCGGCCTGCTGGTCGACGGCCACGAGCCCCGCGCCTGGGCCGACTCCCTGCGCCGGGTGCTGCTGGAGCCGGGGCTGCGCGACCAGCTGGCCGCCGGCGCCCGGGAGCAGGCGGCCGAGTTCGCCTGGGAGCGCACCGCCGCACGGACCCTGACCGGATACCGGCGCGCGAGCGCCCTGATGCAGCAGGAGGTCACCCGGTGAGTGACGGTTTCGCCGAGGAGTTCGCCCCCGACCGGGCCCGCGCGGCCGAGGTGGTCCGCGCCCATCTGGCCGAGCTGGAGATCGACGTCGCCGAGGACTCCCCGGGCGTCTTCTCGTTCGCCCTGCCCGGCACCCACAAGCTCGCCACCCCGGTCCGGCTCGACGTCGGCCGGCACGCCCTGGGCGTGCACGCGTTCGTCTGCCGCAACCCCGACGAGAACCACCTGCAGGTGTACCGCTGGCTGCTGGAGCGGAACCTGCGGCTGTTCTCGGTGGCGTTCGCCGTCGACAAGGACGGCGACATCTACCTCGACGCCCGGCTGCCGCTCGAGCACGTCACCGACACCGGCCTGGACCGGCTGCTCGGCTCGGTGCTCAGCACTGCCGACGAGTCGTTCAACACCCTGCTCGAGCTGGGCTTCGCGACCTCGATCCGCAAGGAGTACGCCTGGCGGCTCCAGGCCGGCGAGTCCACCGCGAACCTCGAGGCGTTCAAGGGCTGGCTGGAGCGCGACGCCCCCTGAACTGCCCTGAACTGTCCTGACCAGCGCTGCCCCGGGCCGGGCCGTGCTGGGTCGGGCTGGATCGGGCTCAACCCGGTAGCGGGGCCTCCTCGACGGCCTCGACCGGGTCGGCGGGCCGCTTGCGGGGCTGACGCCGGGCCACGGCCACCCCGACCAGCGCCAGCAGACCCCCGGCGTAGGCCACCGCGGGCGGCTGCTCACCGAGCAGCAGCACCCCCATCACGATCGTGATCGGCGGGACCAGGTAGGTGGTGACACCCAGCCGGGTCGCGTCCATGTGCCGCAGCGCGTAGGCGTAGGTGGTGAACGCGATCGCGGTGGGGAAGACCCCCAGGTAGACCAGCCACCACCCGGAGCTGGCCGTGGCGTCGGCCAGGTCGCTCAGCAGCGACCCGGCGAACGGCAGGCAGGCCACGGTCGCGACGGCACAGGCCACGGCCGTCACCTGCACCGCCGGCAGGGCAGCCACCAGCGGTTTCTGCAGGATCAGCGCGATCGAGTACGTGACCGCCGAGACCAGCACCAGCGCCACCCCGACCAGGTCGCGGCCACCGCCGGGGGCGTCGCCCAGCGAGATCAGCGCGACCCCGGCGAACGCCAGCCCCATCCCGGCGGCCAGCGGCCAGGTGAACCGTTCCCCCAGGAACAGCGCCGCGAGCAGCGCGATCAGGATCGGCGAGAGCTGGATCAGCATCGCGGCGGTGCCGGCGTCCAGACGTTGCTCACCGGCGTTCAGCGCCACGTTGTAGATGCCGTACCAGAGGATCCCGATCGCGGCCATCGACGCCCACTGGCCCGGCGTGGGTCGCACCCACGACCGGCTCACCGCGAGCACCACCGCCAGCACCAGGGTCGCCGCGACCAGCCGGCCCAGCGCCAGCCCACCGGGGGTGAAGTCGTGGGCGACGTGCCGGATCGCGACGAACGCCGACGCCCACAGCACCAGGGTGGTGGCGACGCAGGCCAGCGGGACCCACACCGGCGGGCCCGCGGCAGGGGCGGACGCGGCGGGGGAGTCGGGGGAGGGCGGGGTCACCGCGCCAGCCTAGGACCTGGCGCGGGGGTGGGGCTCAGAGGTCGAGCTTGTAGCCCAGGCCGCGCACCGTGACCAGCAGCGTGGGGGAGGACGGGTCCTGTTCCAGCTTGGCGCGCAGCCGCTTCACGTGCACGTCCAGGGTCTTGGTGTCGCCCACGTAGTCGGAGCCCCAGACCCGGTCGATCAGCTGCCCGCGGGTGAGCACCCGGCCGGGGTTGCGCAGGAACATCTCCAGCAGCTCGAACTCCTTGAGCGGCAGCCGCTGCTCGTCACCGTGCACGGTCACCACGTGCCGCTCGACGTCCATCCGGACCGGCCCGGCCTCGAGCGTGTCGGGCATCAGCTCCGGCTCGGTGCCGCGGCGCAGCACCGCACGGATCCGGGCGGTCAGCTCACGCGGGGAGTAGGGCTTGGTGACGTAGTCGTCGGCCCCGAGCTCCAGCCCGACCACCTTGTCGACCTCGTCGTCCTTGGCGCTGACCATGATCACCGGGACGTTGGAGGTCTGCCGGATCACCCGGCACACCTCGGTGCCGGGCAGCCCCGGGAGCATCAGGTCGAGCAGCACGATGTCGGCGCCGTTGCGGTCGAACTCGGTCAGGGCGTCCGGACCGGTGGCGGCGATCGCCACCTCGTAGCCCTCCTTGCGCAGCATGTAGGCGAGCGCGTCGGAGTAGCTCTCCTCGTCCTCGACCACCAGTACCCGGGTCACTCGCGTGCCTCCTGTGTCAGTGCGGGGCCTGCCGGCCCCGGCTCGGGGGACGCCACGGCGTCCGTTGCGCCGCTGCGCGGCAGGGTCAGGGTGAAGGTGGAGCCGTGGCCCGGCACGGACCAGACTCCCACGTCGCCGCCGTGCGTGGCCGCGACGTGCTTGACGATCGACAACCCCAGGCCGGTGCCGCCGGTGCTGCGGTGCCGGGCCGGGTCGACCCGGTAGAACCGCTCGAAGATCCGCTCGACCTCCTCGGGCGGGATGCCGATGCCCTGGTCGACGACCGCGATGTCGACGGTGTCGGGAGTGGCGTGGGTGTTGAGCACGACCTGGGAGCCGCCGTCGGAGTAGGCGACCGCGTTGGTCACCAGGTTGCTCACCGCCGCCACGATCTGGTCCCGGCTGCCGCGCACCTGCAGGCCGGTCTGCCCGCTGGCGACCAGGCGGATCTGCTTGGCGGAGGCGTCGGTGGTGGAGGTGTCGATGGCGGCCTGCACCACCTCGTCGATGTTGACCAGCTCGGGGGTGTCGAGGGTGTCGTCGTCCTGGACCCGGGACAGCTCGATGATCTGCTGGACCAGCGTGGTGAGCCGTCTCGACTCGGCCTGCATCCGCCCCGCGAACCGCTGCACCGCCTCGGGGTCGTCGGCCGCGTCGTCCACGGCCTCGGCGAGCAGCTGGATGGCGCCGACGGGGGTCTTCAGCTCGTGGCTCACGTTGGCCACGAAGTCGCGGCGCACCGCCTCCAGCCGGCGTTCCTTGGTGCGGTCCTCGACCAGCGCCAGCACGAGTCGGCTGCCCAGCGGGGCGACCCGGGCGGTCACCGTGCGGACCGGCATCCCGTCACGGAACAGTCGCAGCTCGGTCTCGCGGATCTCGCCGTCCCGACGGACCTTGTGCACCACCTCGGCCAGCTCGCCGGCCAGCACCCCGTCCCGCACCAGGCCCAGGGCCAGGGCCGGGGCGGAGGCCTTGACCACGGTGTCGGAGTCGTCGACCACCACGGCGCTGGAGCGCAGCACCGAGAGCAGGGTGGCGACCTCCGGGGACAGCGTCGGCTCGGGCGCCGGCGGCAGGGTGTGCTGCTGGCGGTCGCTGACGTGCCACGCGAGCACGGCGCCGCCCGCGGTGACGGCGCCGGTCAGCGCGGCCAGGGCAGCCTGCCAGGTCGGATCCACACCGCGATCGTACGCAGCGCGCGCGGGTGCCGCGGACCACGCTGACGGGTGATCGCCCACTGTTCATCCCGCGTTCACGTCAGGTCGCCGACTGGTCACCCGGGCTGTCTAGGTTCAGCGCCATGCGTGAGCAATTCCATGACCAACTCGACGGCGTCTTCGACGACCTGGCCGCCATCGGCCGGCTCGTGGTCCGCGCCGTCGACCGCGCCACCGAGGCGCTGCTGACCGGAGACGTGACGATCGCCGAAGAGGTGATCAGCGCCGACGCCGAGATCGACCGTGCCCGGGAACGGGTCGAGGACGACGCCTTCGCGCTGCTGTCGCTGCAGGCGCCGGTGGCCGGGGACCTGCGGGTCGTCGTCGCCGCCCTGCGGATGGTCTCGGAGCTGGAGCGGATGGGTGACCTGAGCGTCCACGTCGCCAAGATCGCCCGGCTCCGGGTACCGCGGATCGCGGTCCCCGCCGACGTGAGCCCCACCGTCGAGCGGATGGCCGCCGTCGCCGAGGACATGGTGACCCGGGTCGTCGAGATCATCACCGAGCGTGACGTCGAGGCCGCGGCGGCGCTGGCCCGCGACGACGAGGAGATGGACGGCCTGCGCCGCGCCTCGTTCGCCCAGCTGCTCGGCGACGACTGGCAACACGGCGTCGAGGCGGCCGTCGACATCGCGCTGCTCGGGCGCTACTACGAGCGGATCGCCGACCACGCCGTCTCGATCGCGCACCGGGTGGTCTTCGTGGTCACCGGCGAGTTCCCCACCCCGGCCGAGGCCTGACCCGCAGCACGCGAGAGCCCCGCACCCAGGGTGGGTGCGGGGCTCTCGTGCGCGGGCCGGGGCGTCAGCGCCCCTGGTTGGCGACCGCGGCGGCCGCGGCAGCGGCAGCCTCGGGGTCCAGGTACTCCCCGCCGGGGACGGTGGGGCGCAGGTCGTCGTCGAGGCGGTAGACCAGCGGCATCCCGGTGGGGATGTTCAGCCCGGCGATCTCGTCGTCACCGATCTGGTCGAGGTGCTTGACGATGCCGCGCAGCGAGTTGCCGTGCGCGGCGACCAGCACGGTCTTGCCGGCCTTCAGGTCCCCGACGACCTCGGTCTCGAAGTAGGGCAGCATCCGGGTGATGACGTCCTTGAGGCACTCGGTGCGCGGCAGCGCGTCGCCCAGGCCGGCGTAGCGCGGGTCGCCGACCTGCGAGTACTGGTCGTCGTCGGCCAGCGGCGGCGGCGGCACGTCGAACGAACGGCGCCAGGTGATGAACTGCTCCTCGCCGAACTCGGCCAGGGTCTGCTTCTTGTCCTTGCCCTGCAGGGCGCCGTAGTGGCGCTCGTTGAGCCGCCAGTCGCGCTTGACGTCGATCCAGTGCCGGTCGGCCGCGTCGAGGGCCAGGGCGGCGGTGTTGATGGCGCGACGCTGCAGCGAGGTGTGCACGACGTCGGGCAGCACGCCGGCCTCCTTGAGCAGCTCACCGCCACGGACGGCCTCGGCACGTCCCTTCTCGGTCAGGGCCACGTCGACCCAGCCGGTGAACAGGTTCTTGGCGTTCCACTCGCTCTCGCCGTGGCGCAGCAGGACCAGCGTGTAGGTCATCGGGCGTCCTTCTCTGGTGGGTCGGTCTGGAAGCACCAACGGCCCCGCGCCGGGTGGGGTGCGGGACCGTCGGGACGTGCGGTGCGGGTCCGGCTCAGTGGCCGGACTCCTCCGAGTGCTCGGTGGTCTCGGGGGCGCTCGGCCCGTCGATGCCGGCGAAGTCGCCGGAGTTGGGGACCACGGGGGCCTTGACCGGGATCGACTCGCCGTTGCCGAAGGTCAGCACCAGCGGCACGAAGTCGCCGAGCTTGAAGTCGCCGGTGATCTCGATGGCCGGCTCGTCGACCAGGTTGACCAGCTGGTTCGGGCCGATCTCGTGCGGCTCGACGTCGGCGAGCTGGACGCTGGCGCCCTCACCGGGCTTGACCGCGTCGAAGGAGATCGTCTCGGTGGTGGTGTTGTTCGACAGCGAGGCGATGAACCGGCCGGAGCCGTCCTGGCTGGCGACGATGACCGCGGCGAGCACGTCGACCTGGCCGTCGCGGTTGTTGGCGCCCACGGCCGGCGTGTAGTAGCGGTCGGTCGCGTAGTCGAAACCGCAGGCGGTCAGCGCGGGCACGGTGAACAGGAGGGCGCCACTGGCGAGCGCGATCTTCCGTCGGAGCTTCATCATCAAGCCTTCGTGATCAGTCCAGGCCGGTGGGCCTGCGGTCCGGGTTCGCGACCCGCGGGGCGGGTCAGGGGCAGCCTACCGCCCGGGCGCCGGGCTCATCGAGCCAGCCCGACCTGCAGACCCACGACCACCAGCGCGAGGGTCACCACGGTGAGGTACACGCCGGTGATCACGAGCAGCTTCGGGGCACCGGTGCGCAGGGCCAGCAGCAGCGGGAGCGAGCCGGATCCCTCCGCGTTGTCGCCGACCAGACCGGGCAGCGCACTCAGCACGTGCACGCCGATCCCGAGCAGCGCGGCCAACCCGACCACCAGCGGCTCCGGCGGGCTCCCGACGGCCTGGCCGCCCAGACCGCCGTAGGTCAGGAACGGCACCAGCAGCGCGAAGCTGGCCGCCCAGGACAGCCAGGAGAAGACGGTGTGCCGCAGCGCGACATTGCCGATCAGCCCGACCAGGACGCTGCCCAGGTAGAACGCCGCGGAGGTCAGGCCGTTGGCCACGGCCAGCGGGACCAGGACCAGGGCGCCGCAGGCGATCGCGAACCAGAGCGTGCCACGGTCCAGCAGCCCCTGGGCCACGGGCTTGGTGTCGGGCTGCTGCCGGGCGTCGCGCTCGGCGTCGACCGCGTCGTTGTGCCAGCCGAGCACGACCTGCCCGACCAGCACCGTCGCCAGCACCAGCAGCGCCTCGTTGCCGGGCCGCCCGGCCAGGGCCGCGACGATGCCCATCACCAGGGCGGTGATCAGGGCGCGACGCGGGTGGGCGGCGCGCAGCAGCAGTACCGGGAGCATGGTGCGGACCGAGTAGGCCGCCGCGGAGTCGTCCCCGGGTGGTGCGGACTCCGGCGCAGTGCCGGGGGTGGCCGTTCCGGGGGTGACGGGGTCGGTCGTCGGGGGTGCTGCCGCCACGACCGGGTGCTCGCGGGTGGTGGCCTCGGGCTCGGGCTCGACCTCGACCGCGACGGCGGGCTCGGGGTCCTGCTCGGCCGTGGTCGCGGGCGCAGCCTCGGCCCCGGGGGTGGCCTCCAGTCCGGGCGCAGCGTCGACCTCGGGCTCGACGTCGACCTCGACTTCGGGCTCGCTCGGGACTGTGGCGTCCTCCGCGGCTGCCTCAGGCTCTGCTGCCGCGGTGTCCACCCGCTGCGCCTCGGGTTCTGCCAATGCCTCGGGAGTGGCCTCGGGCTCCACCTCTGCCTCGGGAGTCGGCTCGGGCTCCGGCGTGTCCGCCACCTCGGTGACCGGGTCAGCTGCCCCGGGAGTCGCCGGCCGGCGGCGGAACAGGCCACGGCGCCCAGCGGCGGGGGTGGGTTCGGCCTCGCCCGAGGTCTCCTGCTCGCGGGTGGCGCGGTCGAACTCGGCCATCACCGCGGCGTCGCGGGCGCTCGGGGTCCGGGGCACGGCCGGGGTCGGAGCCTGGCCGTGGTCGGCCGGCTCGGGGGAGGGAGTCCGTGGGGAGTCGGGCATGCGGTGCAGTATCGCGCCCCCGGCGCCGCCGTGGGAGGTGTCTCGGAGAGAAAAATGCCGAGCCCCTGAGGGGCCCGGAGGGGCGCGGACGGTACCGGGTCGAGGGGGTCCCTGGCCAGCACCACCACACGAACACCTGTTCTGTCAAGCGACCATAGGGCCTCTGACCTGCGGAAACGTATTCGGGCTCGACGTGAAGACGTGTTAGAATGGTCACCTACGAAGGGGAACTGAACACATGACTTTCACCGTGGGCGAAACGGTTGTCTACCCGAACCATGGGGCCGCTGTCATCGATAAGATCGAGATGCGGAAGATCAAGGGTGAGGACCGTCAGTACCTGGTGCTGAGGATCGTCGCGCAGCAGGACCTGGTGGTCCGGGTGCCCGCCGACAACCTCGACCTGGTGGGCGTGCGCGACGTCGTCGACAAGGAGGGCCTCGAGCGTGTCTTCGAGGTGCTGCGGGCGGCGCACGTGGAGGAGCCGACCAACTGGTCGCGCCGCTACAAGGCCAACCTGGAGAAGCTCCACTCCGGCGACGTGATGAAGGTGGCCGAGGTCGTCCGCGACCTGTGGCGCCGCGAGCGCGACCGTGGCCTGTCGGCCGGCGAGAAGCGGATGCTGGCCAAGGCGCGCCAGATCCTCGTCTCCGAGCTGGCCCTGGCCGAGAAGACCAACGAGGACAAGGCCGAGATCATCCTCGACGAGGTGCTGGCGTCCTGACCGGGGACCTCGACTTCACCGCGTACGGCAGCATCCTGGTTCCACCGGGATCGCTGCCGTTCACGCTGTTGCACGGTGAGTCGCTGGTGGCGTGTGCCGCCTGGGCGCTGGACGGCGCCGAGGTGGTCCTGCTGGACGGGTCCGTCACCTGGGAAGGGCTGACGCCCGAGGACGCCGACGAGGAGGTCGTTCTGGTGCTGCACGACGCCCTCTGCCCGGCCACACCGCCGGTCTTCGTCGCCGACTGCGTGCAGGCTGCGCGGGAGAGCGGCGCCGTCGTCGCGGGCGCGCTGCCGGTGACCGACACCGTCAAGCAGCTCGACGGGGAGTTCGTCGGAGCCACCGTGGACCGTGAGTCCCTGGCCCAGGTCACCTCGCCGGTGGTGATCCCCCAGGCCTCGTTCGGTGCCGCCGCCGCGCTCTGGCCCGGCGGGCCCGAGAGCGTCCCGACCGACGCCGCCGACGTCGTCGCCCGGCTCTCCACCCGGGTGACCGTGCACCTGGCCGACGCCCCCGCCACCAGCCGACGCGTCCAGGGTCCCGAGGACCTCGAGCTGCTCGAGGCGACCACCCTCCCGGGCTGAGCGCCCCGCCTCAGGTGAGCAGCGCCTCGGCGCGGGCCAGGTCCTCGGCGAAGGTGACCTTGAGGTTGTCGGCCTGACCGGGCACCGCAGCGATCCGCACGTGCGGGGCGTAGCGCTCCAGACAGGCAGCGGTGTCGGTGCCCTCGAACCCGTCCCGGGCGGCCTGACCGTAGGCGGCGACCAGGTCACCGGCCCGGAACGCCTGCGGGGTCTGCACCGCCCCCAGCGCCGGCACGCTGCTGCCGTCGCGGCGCTGCACGAGCCCGGTGGTGCGGCGCACCGGCAGGGCGCCCCCGTGCTCGCGGGCCGCGGCGATCGTGCGCGACCACAGCTCGGGACCCGCCAGCGGGCGGGCGCCGTCGTGGATCGCGACCACGTCGACCTCGCCGTCGACCAGCCGGTCGCCGAGCACCATCAGGGCGTGCGCCTCCGAGGCGTGCCGGGTGGCGCCGCCGGTGGTCATCAGCACCTCGTGCTGCTCGGCCAGGTGCGGCACCAACAGCTCGCCGACGGTCTGCTCCTCACCCGGTGCCACGACCACCACGACCACCCGGACCTCGGGCACCGCCAGGGCGCCGAGCACCGAGCGGACCAGGATCGGCACCCCGGCCAGGTCGAGCAGCACCTTGTTGCGTCCGGCCCCGACCCGGGTACCCGAACCCGCGCCCAGGACGACGGCCGCCGCACCCGCCCCGCTCACGGCGCCGGCACCACGAGCGCGACCGCCGTGGCGGCCACACCCTCACCGCGCCCGGTCAGCCCGAGCCCGTCGGTGGTGGTCGCGGAGACGCTCACCGGGGCGCCGACGACCTCGCTCAGCACGGCCTCGGCCTCGCTGCGGCGCGGGCCCAGCCGGGGACGGTTGCCGATCACCTGGATCGAGACGTTGCCGGGCACGAACCCCGCGGCCCGGACCCGTCGGACGGTCTCGCCCAGCAGGGTGGCCCCCGAGGCCCCGGCCCACTGTGGCTCGGAGGTGCCGAAGTTGCTGCCCAGGTCGCCCAGTCCGCAGGCCGCGAGCAGCGCGTCGCAGGCCGCGTGCGCGGCGACGTCGGCGTCGGAGTGGCCCTCCAGGCCGTGTGTCTCCCCGGGCCAGGAGAGCCCGGCCAGGTGCATCGGGACGCCCTCGACCAGGCGGTGCACGTCGGTACCGGTACCGACACGGGGGAGCAGGGGAGCGGGGTCAACGGTCACGGCCCGATCATGCCAGCCGCGCCGCACCCGCGGGGCGTGCCGGTGGGGCGCTCGGCCACAATGGGCCGCATGAGCCGCACCGACCAGCCCGTGCGCCCCGACTGGGTCCTCGCGGGGCTGTTCTCCGGGGCCGTCGCCCTGGTCGTCGGGTACGCCGCGGCGATGATCGTGACGCTGCACGTGCCCCCGCTGACCGCCGTGGCCCGGTGGGCGACGTTCGTGGTGCCGGAGTTCCTGCACGTGATGGCCGAGAAGTACCTCGGCACCGGCGACCGCGCCGCGCTGCTGCTCCTGCTCGGCCTGGCCACCCTGGTCCTGGGCGGCCTGGCCGGCGCGCTGTGGGCGCACCGCTGGTGGTGGGGCGGCCTGCTGCACGCGGTCGCCGCCGCGGTGACCGCCGCCGCGGTGCTCGACCACCCCGGGCACTCGCTGCTGGACCTGCTGCCCGTCGGCCTGGCGCTGCTCGGGGCCTGGGGCGTCCTGGCGATGCTGGGGCACCTGCTGCACCGACATGACCGGTGGCTCGAGGCCGGGAACGACGCCGACGGCCCGCTGGCCGGGCGTCGCACGCTGCTGGGCACCGGGCTGCTGCTCGTCCTGGGCGCCGGAGGACTGGGCGTGCTGGGGCACGAGATCGGTGACCGCCGCCGGCACGTGGCCGAGAGCCGCGGACTGCTCCGGCTGAGCAAGGTCACCGCTCCCGAGGTGCCGGCCGAGGTGCGCATCCCCGGGGTCCCGTCGGCCGGGTGGGCGACCGCGACCTCCGACTTCTTCGTCCAGCACACCACCCTCGCCGTGCCCACCGTGGAGCCCGCCGAGTGGCAGCTGCGGGTGCACGGGATGGTCGAGCGGGAGCTGGTGCTGACCTACGACGACCTGCTCGCCGAGGACCTGCACGAGGCGTGGGTGACGTTGGGCTGCGTGCGGAACCCGGTCGGCGGCGACAAGGTCGGCAACGCGTGGTGGAGCGGCGTGCGGATCGCCGACGTGCTGGCCCGCGCCGGCGTCAGCCGGGAGGCCGACGCGGTGGTGCAGACCTCTGCGGACGGCTGGACCTGCCAGACGCCGCTGGGGCCGCTCACCGACGGTCGCGACGCGATCCTGGCGGTCGCCATGAACGGTGAGGCGCTGCCGATCGAGCACGGCTTCCCGGTACGCACCGTGGTCCCCGGCCTGCAGGGCCACGTCTCGGCCTGCAAGTGGGTCGTCGACCTCGAGGTGACCCGTGCCGCCCCCGAGGTGGGCTGGTACGCCGAACGCGGCTGGGAGTCCCACGGCGTGGTGCCGCTCGGCGCCCGGATCGACGCCCCGGCCGACGGCGAGACCGTCCCCTCGGGCCAGCTGCTGGTCCGAGGCCTGGCCTGGGCGTCGCGGGCCGGCGTCTCCGCGGTCGAGGTGGCCGTCGACGGCGGCGCCTGGCAGCGTGCACGCCTCGGCGGGGTGCCCGGCCCGGACACGTGGGTGCCGTGGGCGATCAGCGTGGTCGCCGAACCCGGGGACCACCAGGTCCGGGTCCGGACCGTCGACGGTGACGGACGCGACCAGACCGGCGTGCGCTCCGACCCCAAGCCCGGTCCCGCCCGGGGCTGGCACACGATCGAGTACCGCGTCGAGGACGCGTGAGAGGGGAACAGGTGCAGGACTTCGGCTCCCGGACCGGGGCAGCACTGGTCACCGGCGGCAGCGGCGGCATCGGGCTGGCGGTGGTGCGGATGCTCGCCCGCCGCGGTGCCGCGGTGGCGCTGACCTACCGCAGCAACGAGGAGGCCGCCGAGCAGGCGGTCGCCGCAGCGCGCGAGTGGGGCGGCCACGCCAGCGCCCACCGCCTGGACGTCACCGACGCCGAGGCCTGCGCGGCCGTGGTTGAGGAGGTGGTCTCGCACCACGGGGGCCTGCACACGCTGGTCCACGCGGCCGGGCCGCACGTCCCGATGGTGCACCTGTCGAGGGTCGCACCGGCCGACATGGCCCGTCAGTTGAACGAGGACGCTGCGGGGTTCTTCAACGTGGTGCACCCGGCGCTCCAGGCGCTGCGGGACGCCGGCGGGTCGGTGGTGGCCGTGACCACCGCCGCCACCGCCCGCTACCCGGTCCGGGACGGGTTGTCGTCGGGCCCCAAGGGCGCCGTCGAGGCGCTGGTGCGGGGCATCGCCGCAGAGGAGGGCCGGTTCGGGGTGCGGGCCAACATGGTCGGCCCCGGGATGCTGACCGACGGGATGGCGGCCCGCCTGATCGACGGGGGAGACCTCGACGAGGAGGCGCTGGCGATCACCCGCGGCAACATCCCGCTGCGCCGCTTCGGCACCGCCACCGACATCGCCGAGGCCGTCTGCTTCCTGGCCTCGGACCGTGCCGGGTTCGTCAGTGGCCAGAAGCTCGACGTGGACGGCGGCTACGGGGTCTGACCCCCCGCTGCGGCGCGGAGGGCCGCCCGGTGGAGCCGGTCAGCTGATCACGTAGGTGAGCCCGCCCGAGCCCGAGGGCGACGGCGGCAGCCACACGTTCTCGAACTGGCGCCGGTCGTAGGTGCGACGCACCCCGGCGTTCGAGGAGGCGGCCGGGTCGTTGACCACGACGTCGCCGGAGCGGGTGAAGCCGACCACGACCATCAGGTGACCGTTGGTGGCGCGGATCGGGGCACCGGACAGCTCGCCGGCCGCGAACCGCACCGACACGATCACCGGGATGCCTGCCTTGATCTTCTTCTCGACCGCGCGCAGGTCGGCCATCCGCTCCACGTGGGCCTGGCGACCCCGGCTGGCGGCGTAGGCGGCGCTGAAGGACCAGTTGCCGGCCCCGCGGTAGGCGTGGTCGTAGGTGGAGCGGGCGCCGTGGTCGACCACCCGGTCGGTGTGCGTGCCGGGGATCCAGGCCAGGGCCTTCGTGCCCGGCAGCGCGCGGTGGTAGGCCAGCACCATCGAGACCGAGGTCGGCGAGCACCACGCCTCCCCGCCGCCACCGAACTGCGGGTAGTGGCCGCGGTGGGTCATCTGGCTGTAGCTGGGGACGTCGAGCACGATGCCCTTCGCGACGCCCGGCTTGGAGACGCTCACGTTGCTGACGGTCGCCGGCGTGCCCGCAGTGGCGGTGACCCGGTCGATCGATGGGCGCACCTTGCGCCCCACCGGACGCAGCAGCTCGACCCGGACCTTGAACGAGGTCATCGAGCCGGAGGCGACCCAGGTGTCCACGTCGACACGACCCAGGTCGTCGGCCTGCCGGCCGTAGGAGCGGCGGGCCAGGTGCTTGTCCTTGGCGGCCCACAGGGCCAGGGAGTCCCAGGAGGACCGGCGGCCGTCGCTGGTGCGGGCCCGGACCCGGACCCGGACCGCCGAGCGGCCCGGGGTGCGGGCCTGCCAGGACGGGATCAGCTGGGTGAAGGAGAAACCGGGGCTGGTCCACTTCGAGGTCCAGGTGGCGCGCTCCCAGGTGGTGCCCCCGGTGCGCACGGTGCCCGCGGAGCGGTCGAAGCGCAGCCGACCGTCGACGAACGTGGCGCCCTTCGCCTTGCCGCGGGCCAGCCCGGCCTGCCCGGCCCAGTCGGCCAACGCGTTGCGGGCGTTGCTGGTCCGGGCCTCAGCCGGGCTGTCGATGGCGGAGCGGCTGGTGTCGGGCACCGAGGGGTCGGCCGGGTCGGCGGCCTGCACCGGCGCGAGCGCGGCGCCCAGGGCCAGCGGCAGCGCCAGCGTGACGGCGGCGAGGGGACGGAGGACCGGCCGCAGCGTGCGGTCGGCGGGGTGGCGGCGGGGGAAGGCACTCACCGATCCACGGTAACCCGGCTCGCCCCATCCGTCACTCTGGTCACACGAGGCCGGCGCCTGGTGGACACATCGGCTCCCCGGGGCCGGGGATGGGGGCGCAGTCGCCCCGGGCCCCTAGAATCGCCCGGGTGACCCTGCGACTCTTCGACACCGCGACCCGCGAAGTGCGTGACTTCGTGCCCCTGCAGCCGGGCAAGGCGGGTCTGTACGTGTGTGGTCTGACGGTGCAGAGCGAGCCGCACGTGGGCCACGTCCGCTCCGGGGTCAACTTCGACGTGCTGCAGCGATGGCTGGCCGCCCGCGGCTACGAGGTCACCTTCATCCGCAACGTCACCGACATCGAGGACAAGATCCTCGCCAAGAGCGCCGAGCAGGGCCGGCCCTGGTACAACCTCGCCGCCGCGATGCACCGGGAGCTGACCCGCGCCTACGACGCCCTCAACGTCGCGCCGCCCACCTACGAGCCGCTGGCCACCGGCCACGTCCCGGAGATGATCGAGCTGATCGGTGAGCTGATCGAGCGCGGCCACGCCTACCCGGCCCCCGACGGCTCCGGTGACGTCTACTTCGACGTGCGCTCCTGGCCGGCCTACGGCGAGCTCAGCGGCCAGAAGGTCGAGGACATGGAGTCGGCCGCCGACGCCGACCCGCGCGGCAAGCGCGACCCGCGCGACTTCGCCCTGTGGAAGGGACGCAAGGAGACCGAGCCGAGCACCGCCTCCTGGCCCAGCCCGTGGGGCCGCGGCCGCCCCGGCTGGCACATCGAGTGCACGGCGATGGCGGCCAAGTACCTGGGCGACGCCTTCGACATCCACGGCGGCGGGCTGGACCTGCGGTTCCCGCACCACGAGAACGAGCAGGCGCAGTCCCGCGCCGCCGGCCAGCACTTCGCGAACTTCTGGATGCACAACGCCTGGATCACCACCGCCGGCGAGAAGATGAGCAAGTCGCTGGGCAACTCGCTCACCATCCCGGCGGTGCTGGAGCGGTTCCGCGGCAACGAGCTGCGCTACTACCTGGTCGCCGCGCACTACCGCAGCCACGTGGAGTTCTCCTTCGAGGCCCTCGAGGAGGCCGCGACCGGGTTCCGCCGGGTCGAGGCGTTCCTGGAGCGTGCCGGCGGGGCGGTGGCCGGCGACCTGGCCGCGCTGCCGGAGGCCTTCGCCGCCGCGATGGACGACGACCTGGGCACCCCGGCCGCGGTCGCGGTGCTGCACGAGGAGGTGCGCGCCGGCAACAAGGACCTGGCCGAGGGGCGCGACGCCTCCGCCCGGGTCGCCGCGGTGTCGGCGATGCTGGACGTGCTCGGCCTGCACCCCGACGAGCCCGCCTGGGCCACCGGGGGAACCGACGACGAGCCGCTGCGCCACGCCGTGGACGTGCTCGTGGCCGGCCTGCTGGAGCAGCGGGCCGCAGCCCGCGCCGCCCGGGACTGGGCGGGCGCGGACGAGATCCGGGACCGGATCAAGGCAGCGGGGATCGAGATCACCGACACGCCTGACGGTCCCACCTGGAACATCTGATGGAGGAACGTCATGGCGGGTAACTCGCAGCGCAAGGGCTCGATCCGCAAGTCGAAGAAGGGCGCGACCATCGGGTCGGGCGGCAAGGTCCGTCGCGGACTCGAGGGCCGTGGACCGACCCCGAAGGCCGCCGACCGGCCCAACCACAAGGCCTACGCCGCCAAGCAGCGCGTCGAGAAGGCCGAGTCCCGCAAGCCCCGGCCCCGGGTGCAGCGCACCAGCGACGCCGAGTGGGCGGCCGGGCGCAACTCGGTCGTGGAGCTGCTCCGTGCCGGCGTGCCGGTCAGCGGCCTGTACGTGGCCGAGGGCATCGAGCGCGACGGCCGCACCAGGGAGGCGTTCCAGCTGGCCGCCGACCTGGGCGTAGCACTGCTCGAGGTGACCCGCCACGAGCTGGACCGGCTCACCGGCGGCGCCGTGCACCAGGGCCTGGCGGCCCGGATCCCGGCCTACGCCTACGCCCACCCCGACGACCTGATCACCGCGGCGACCTCGCAGGGCGAGAAGCCGCTGATCGTGGCGCTCGACCACGTCACCGACCCCCGCAACCTGGGTGCCGTGATCCGGTCCGCCTCCGGTTTCGGGGCGCACGGCGTGGTCATCCCCGAGCGCCGCGCCGCCGGCATGACCGCCTCGGCGTGGAAGACCTCGGCCGGTGCCGCGGCCCGGCTCCCGGTGGCCCAGACGGTCAACCTGGTCCGCCAGCTCAAGGCCTACCAGGACGCCGGCTGCATGGTCGTGGGCCTGGCCGCCGACGGTGACGTGACGCTGCCCGAGCTGGACCTGGCCACCGGCCCGCTGGTGCTGGTGGTGGGCTCGGAGGGTCAGGGCCTGAGCCGCCTGGTGTCGGAGACCTGCGACCAGCTGGTCTCGATCCCGATGGCCAACCACCTGGAGTCGCTCAACGCCGGGGTCGCGGCGTCGGTGGCCCTCTACGCGATCGACCGCGCCCGCGCCTGACATGGTGCTCCGCCCACCCCGCTGGGTGCGCGTCCTGCTGGGGCTCGCACTCTGGGCGGGCCTCGCCCTGCTCATCGCCTCGGTCCTGTTCACCCTCTCCACCCGCAGCACCGAGCTGGCCAGCCACCACGCGGTGGTGCAGCCGACCTGGGGCTCGACCGCGCTCGTCGACGCCGGGCCGCTGCTGCCGCAGGTGCGCCTGGACGCCGGGCAACCGGTGGGGGTGCGCATCGAGCTCGGTGCCACCGACGCCGCCAGCCCCGAGGAACTGGTCGAGCGGTACGCCTTCCTGGCCTCGAACCCCGACGCCCAGGTGAACAAGGTCGCCGACCTGGTCCGCTCGATGGCGCTGGAGGCGGCGGTCCGCGGGGCCGTGCTGGCGCTGGTCCCGTTCGGGTTGTGGTGGCTGGTGGGTGCCGAGCGCCGGCGTGCCCTGCGGCGCAACCTGCGCACCGGCCGCGGGCTGGCGGTGCTGCTGGTGGTCTCCCTGGCCATTGGTCTGCTGTGGCAGCCCTGGCAGCGACCCGCCACTGTCGAGGAGGCCGGACGCTGGCAGCCGCTGACGGAGTTCCTGGGCCCGGAGGTCCCGGTGCCCGACGGGCTCGAGGGCGTCGAGGTGCGGGTCACCACCACCACCGCGTCCTCGCGACGGCTGGTGGAGAGCGCGGTCGACACCTACGGAAAGTCCAAGGAGTTCTACCAGCGTGCCGTGGAGGACGCTGCCGACCTGCCGCTGCGCGAGCCGATGGCCGACGAGACCGTCGCGGTGCTGGTCTCGGACCGGCACGACAACATCGGGATGGACGCGGTCGCCCGGGCCGTGGGCGACGCCGCGGGAGCCACCGGGGTCCTCACCGCCGGGGACGACACCTCGGTCGGCAAGTCCTGGGAGGCGTTCTCGCTGGACTCCCTGGACCGGGCCTTCTCCGACCACGACCGCTGGGCCGTGGCCGGCAACCACGACAACGGCAGCTTCGTCAGCGACTACCTGCGGCACCTGGGGTGGGTGAACCCCGCGGGCCGGGTGGTGGAGGGTCCCGGCGGCTCGACGCTGCTCGGCGTCGACGACCCCCGCTCGAGCGGGCTGGGCAGCTGGCGCGACGCCGGCCGGGTCTCGTTCGCCGACGTCGCCGAGGAGCTGGCCGACACCGCCTGTGCCGCCGAGGAGCGGGTCGGCACCCTGCTGGTGCACGACGCGAAGCTGGGGCGGGTGGCCCTGGAACGCGGCTGCGTCGACCTGGTCGTCGGCGGCCACCTGCACGTCGAGGTCGGCCCGGACCCCGTGGTCGGGGAGGACGGGCAGCTCGGTTGGACCTACACCAACGGCACCACCGGTGGTGCGGCCTACGCGATCGCGATCGGCTCCAAGCCCCGCCGCGACGCCCAGCTGGCCCTGATCACCTACCGCGACGGGCGGCCCGTGGGGATCCAGTCGGTCCGGCTGCGCACCGACGGGCGGTTCGAGGTCAACGGCTTCGTGCC
Source organism: Actinomycetes bacterium (assembly GCA_023396115.1). GTDB lineage: Bacteria > Actinomycetota > Actinomycetes > Propionibacteriales > Nocardioidaceae > Nocardioides. Next base: position 28,800 of record JAEWXC010000087.1, read on the forward strand.
GCTGGACGCCTCCTCGGTGCCCCACGACGGCACCTCCGAGGCCACGCCGGACCCGGTCCAGCCGGAGTCCACCGAGCCGGAGTCCACCGAGCCCACCGGCCCCTGAGACCCGGGAGGGTCCGGGCGGTCAGTCGCGCGGCTCCAGCACGACCACCGGGATCTCCCGCTCGGTCCAGGACTGGTAGCGGTCGAAGTCGGCGTACAGCTCCACCAGCCGCGGCCACAGCGCCGCGCGTTCGGCGCCCTCGGCGACCCGGGCCCGCACCGGGCGGTCACGCTCGCCGCGCAGGTGCACGCGGGTCTCGGGGCTGGCCAGCAGGTTGGGGAACCACTGCGGGTTCTTCGGCAGGCCGCCCTGGGAGGCGACCACCACCAGGTCGGCCCCGTCGACCAGGTACAGCACCGGCGTGGTGAACAGGCGGCCGGACCGGCGACCGACGTGCTCGAGCAACAGGGTCGGGACCGGCTTGGTGAACCCGGCGCCGACGCGCCACTTCGACCCGACCCGGCCGTTGGTCAGCCGGAACAGGGCGACCTGGGCCCGGGCCATGTACTTGATGATCCGGACGGTCGCCGGCGAGTCCAGCCCGTCGGGCCGGGCGTCGGGCAGCGAGAACCGGCCCACCTCAGGCCTCCTGCGGCGCGGTGGTGCCGCCGATCGGCATCGGGTCCAGGCCGAGCTTGCGGTGGTCCCAGGAGCGGGTCCGGGTGACGTCGAAGCGGACCGCGACGCGCTTGTTCAGCATCATCTCCACGAACGGCTTCATCTCGTCGGTGTAGGGCCCGGTGTAGCGCTCCCACACGCTGACCCCGACCGCCCACAGCGCCTCGGGGTCGTCGAGCACCTCGCAGCGACCTTCCAGGGAGACCCCGCGCAGGGTGTCGTAGGTGAGCCCGTCCTCGACCAGCACCGTGGCCCGCGGGTCGCGCAGCAGGTTGACGGTCTTCTGCGCCTTGGCCTTGGTCTCGAACCAGATCACGCCGTCGATCAGGGCGAACCACATCGCCACGGCGTGCGGGTGCCCGTCGGCGCCGAGGGTGATCAGGTTGGCGGTCCGCTTCGAGGCCAGGAACGCCTCGATCTCCTCCGGCGTCATGGCGACCTGGTTGCGCTGGTTGGTGCCCATCGGGTCCTCGCTCTCGGTGCTGTGCTGGACAGGTGTCCAGTGGCAGTGTGCCGCACCACACACCGGAGACGGCCGAACGCCCCGTCCGTGGACGGGGCGTTCGGGGAGGAGCCGGTGACAGGAATTGAACCCGCGACCCTCTTATTACAAGTAAGACGCTCTACCGACTGAGCTACACCGGCACGCGGTGCGCGGACCGCGCGCCGAGTCTAGCCACCCGGCACGTCGCTGGTTCAGCGCACCTGCCGGACCTCGAACTGCATGCGCGGCTCGGCGAAGAACTCCTGGGCCTGGACCAGGCGCAGCTCGCGCTCGCCGGACTCCAGGGTGACCCGGAGCAGGTCGTAGATGCTCGAGGTGGTCCGGGCCAGGGCCTGGGCCGGGTCGCCGGTCTCGTGCAGGTGCGCGGTGAACAGGGCGGCGGTGACGTCGCCGGAGCCGTTGGCCTTCATCGGCAGCAGCGGGGTCTGCACGATCCAGGCGCCCTGCGGGGTCACGGCCATCATCTCGATGGTGCCCTCGGGACGGTCGGGGCGCTCGACGCTGGTCACCAGGACCACCCGCGGCCCCATCGCCATCGCCGCGTCGGCGGCGGCCAGGGTGGAGTCGAGGTCCGCCGGCTCGGTGTCGGTGAGGAACCCCAGCTCGAACTGGTTGGGGGTGATGATGTCGGCGGCCGGGACGACCTTCTCGCGGATGATCGGCGGGATCGCCGGGTCCACGAAGCAGCCGGACTTGGCGTTGCCCATCACCGGGTCGCAGGTGTAGGTGGCGTCGGGGTTGGCGGCCTTGACCCGGGCCACCGCGTCGAGCACGACGTCGGCGATGCCGGCGCCGCCCTGGTAGCCGGACAGCACCGCGTCCACGCCGGCCAGGACGCCGCGCTCCTCGATCCCGGTCACCACGGCCCGCACGTCGTCGGGGGAGACCAGGGGGCCACGCCACGCGCCGTAGCCGGTGTGGTTGGAGAAGTTCACCGTCAGCACGGGCCACACCTCATGGCCCAAGCGCTGCAGTGGGAAGACCGCGGCAGAGTTGCCGACGTGGCCGTAGGCGACATGGGACTGGATGGAGAGCACCTTCACCCGCTCATCCAACCACCGTGGCGCGCGCGTGGGCGACCGGTCCGGGGATCGGTGCTCGAAACCCCTCCCCAATCGCAACTAGAACGCGTTACCATACCGAGCGTATGTGATGCCGGCCACGCGTCCGGGCGGCATTAGTCGAGTCTGGAGAAGGGTCCCCCCGATGGCCAAGCCTGTCCCCCTGAACGAAGCCGACTACGTCGTCGTCGGCTCCGGTAGCGCCGGTTCGGCCGTCGCCGGCCGCCTGGCGGCCTCCGGTGCGAGCGTGATCATGCTCGAGGCCGGCAAGAACGACAAGAACAACAAGCTGGTCACCAAGCCCGGCATGATCGGCCCGCTGCACTCGGTGCCGCAGCTGCAGGCCACCGTCGACTGGGGCTACCGGACCACGCCGCAGCAGCACGTGCTCAACCGCCAGATCCCGCAGACCCGCGGCAAGGTCCTGGGCGGCTCCAGCTCGGTCAACGGCCTGCTCTGGGTGCGCGGCAACCGCCAGAACTACGACGACTGGGCGGCCGAGGGCAACACCGGTTGGGACGCCGACAGCGTCAACGCCGCCTACAAGCGGGTGGAGTCCTTCGAGGACGGCGAGAACGAGTTCCGCGGCGGCGCCGGCCCGATCAAGGTCGTGCGCCACCCCGACCTCACCGAGGGCGCCCTGCAGTTCCAGCAGGCCACCGCCGAGACGCTCGACGTCAAGATCCTCGACGACTACAACGGCGCGGAGCAGGAGGGCATCTCGACCTTCCAGATGAACGCCGACACCAACATCGGTCTGCGCTACTCCTCCTCGCGCGGCTACGTGCACAACCAGCACCTGCCGACCCTGCAGGTCCAGACCCAGCAGACCGTCACCAAGATCCTGCTCGAGGGCACCCGCGCCGTCGGTGTCGAGGTGAGCGACAAGAAGGGCAACCGCCGCACCATCCGGGCGGGCAAGGAGGTCATCCTCTCGGCCGGCGTGTTCGGCTCCGCCCAGATCCTGCAGCTCTCCGGCATCGGCCCGGCCGCGCACCTGGCCACCCACGGCATCGACGTCGTCGCGGACCTGCCGGTCGGTGACAACCTGCACGACCACATGTTCGTGCCGATGACCTTCGAGATGGCCAACACCCCGCACGTGGGCAGCCCCGCCTACTTCGCCAAGGGCTTCATCAAGGAGACCCTCAAGCCGGGCAGCACCTTCCTGCGCCACTCGGTCTTCGAGAACACCGGCTTCGTGCGCACCTCGCTGGCCACCAAGGTCCCGGACATGCAGATCCACGTCCTGCCGTGGGCCTACCCCTCGCCCAACCAGGACGAGAAGAAGATGCACCAGCCGCCGAAGGTGCATGCGCTGACGGTCTTCTCCACCCTGATCTACCCGCACTCGCGCGGCACCCTGCGGCTGGCCTCGGCCGACCCGCACGCCGCCCCGCTGATCGACTTCAACTACCTCGCCGACCCGCGCGACTCCCAGGTGCTGCACGAGGGCATCACGATGATCCGCGAGATCATGCGCTCGAAGGCGTTCGGCAACAACGTGCTGCGTGAGGTCTACCCCGGCCCCGAGTACAGCGACGAGGCGATGAAGACCGAGCTGCTCAACCGGGCGACCACCGTGTACCACGGTGTCGGTTCCTGCCGGATGGGCGTGGACGAGCGTGCGGTCGTCGGGCCGGACCTCAAGGTGCGGGGCATCGAGAACCTCCGCGTCGCGGACGCCTCGATCATGCCGAGCATCATCGGCGGCAACACCAACGCTCCCTCGATCATGATCGGCGACCAGTGCGCCGAGCTGATCCTCAAGGGCTGATCGCCGTGGCACTGCAGCGACCCGCCTCCCTGACCGACGACTTCCTGCAGGGCCTCGTGGCCCGGGTCCCCTCCACCGCGGGCGGCACCTGGAAGCTCACCGAGGTCTACACCGGCGACGTCCTCGTCGAGCTGCCGCAGTCGACCCCGGCCGACGTCGAGGCCGCCTACGCCACCGCCCGTGAGGCGCAGCGGGAGTGGGCCTCGTGGTCGGTCAAGCGCCGGCTGGCGGTCTTCAAGAAGGCCCACAACCTGCTGGTCGACAACATCCCCACCATCGCCGACCTGATCCAGGCCGAGTCCGGGAAGAACCGGCGGATGGCGGTGGAGGAGTCCTGCGACCCGCCGATGGTGATGAGCCACTACCTGACCCGGGCCGAGAAGCTGCTCGCCCCGACCCGTCGCGGTGGCCCGATCCCGATGCTGTCGACCAGCACCGAGATCCGCCAGCCCAAGGGCGTCATCGGGATCATCGCGCCGTGGAACTTCCCGTTCGCGACCGGTCTCTCCGACGCGATCCCGGCCCTCATGGCCGGCAACGCCGTGGTGGTCAAGCCGGACAACAAGACCGCGCTGTCGCCGCTGTTCGGTGTGCAGCTGCTGGAGCAGGCGGGCTTGCCCCGCGGCCTGTTCCAGGTGGTCTGCGGCGAGGGCCCGGACGTGGGTCCGACGCTGATCGACAACGCCAACTACGTGATGTTCACCGGGTCCACGGCCACCGGCCGGGTCATCGGTGAGCGGGCCGGGCGGAACCTGATCGGCGCCTGTCTGGAGCTCGGCGGCAAGAACCCGATGATCGTGCTGCCCGACGCCAACCTGGACGAGTGCATCAACGGTGCCGTGTTCGGCGTCTTCGGCAACACCGGCCAGATCTGCATGCACATCGAGCGGATCTACGTCGCCGACTCGATCTACGAGGAGTTCAAGGAGCGCTTCGTCAAGCGCGCCCAGGAGCTCGTCATCGGCGCCAGCTACGGCTTCGACCCCGAGATCGGCTCGCTGATCTCGGTCGACCACATGGAGCGGGTGCACGGCCACGTCACCGACGCGGTCGAGAAGGGCGCCACGGTGCTCACCGGCGGGCGTCCCCGTCCCGACATCGGCCCGGCGTTCTTCGAGCCGACCGTGCTCGAGGGTGTCACCGGCGAGATGCTGGCCGGGAAGCACGAGACGTTCGGCCCGGTCGTCGCGCTGCACCGCTACCGCACCGTCGACGAGGCGGTCGAGCTGGCCAACGACACCGACTACGGCCTGAACGCCTCGGTGTGGGGCACGGACCTGGCTGCCGCCGAGGCGGTCGCGGTCCGGATCCAGTCGGGCAACGTGAACATCAACGACTCCCTGGCCGCGGCCTACGCCGCCAAGGGCACCCCCTCGGGTGGCGTCAAGCAGTCCGGTGTCGGTGCCCGTCACGGCGACCAGGGTCTGCTCAAGTACACCGACGTGCAGAACATGGCGGTGCTGAAGAAGCAGGTGCTCGGCGCCCAGCCGGGCCAGGACTTCAACGCCTACGTGAAGCAGATGCAGATGAGCTTGAAGCTGATGAAGAAGCTCGGCGTCCGCTGAGCGTCGTCTTGCGGAGCGTCCGCGGCGTTGTCGTTGCTCGACGACCCGCTTCGCTCTGAGTCGCAGAACGGGTGGTCACCCACGTGGGTGACCACCCGTTCTGCCTTCCCGGTGGTCGAGCCTGCCGAGACCCCTCGAGCCCCGCCGCCTCAGGCGACCTGCAGGGACCGCTTGCTCAGACCCATCCAGAACCCGTCGATGACCTGGGTGCCGGGGACCTCGGGCGCGGTGGCGGCACCGAGCGTCACGAACAGCGGCGTGTAGTGCTCGACGGTCGGGTGCGCGTACGGCATGCCCGGTGCCTTGGCCCGGTAGTCGGCCAGGGTGTCGACGTCGCCGCGGGCCAGCGCCTCCCCGGCCCAGGCGTCGAACTCGCTCGACCAGCCCGGTGCGTCGGCGTCGATGCGCCAGTCCTTGAGGAACGGCAATCCGTGGGTGAGAAAGCCCGAGCCGATCACCAGCACGCCCTCCTCGCGCAGCGGGCGCAACCGCTCACCGAGCTTGAGCAGGCGTGCCGGGTCCTGGGTGGGCAGGGACATCTGCAGCACCGGGATGTCGGCGTCGGGGTACATGATCTTGAGCGGCACCCAGGCGCCGTGGTCCAGGCCCCGCGAGGTGTGCTGGTGCACGGGCTCGTCGGCCGGCATCATCGCCGCCACCTGCCGGGCCAGCTCGGTGGCGTCCGGGGTCTGGTAGGTCATCCGGTAGTACTTCGGGTCGAACCCGCCGAAGTCGTAGACCAGGGGAGCACCCGAGGCGGTGAGGCTGACCGGGGCGGACTCCCAGTGCGCCGAGACGATGAGGATCGCCTTCGGTCGCGGCAGGTCGCGCGCCCAGGCCGCCAGCTGCCCCGACCAGACCGGGTCGTCCAGCAGGGGAGGGGCGCCGTGGCCGATGTACAGGGCAGGCAGCGGGGTGCTCATGCCTCCATAATGATTGAAACCCGTACTTTATTCCAGTGCTCCGCCCCCGGACCCCTCATGTAACGCGCAGTTAGTTGTACTGACCGTCTGGCATGCCGGCGCGTTGGAACCCGTGGCGGCACGGTGGATCGGTGGCGGCGCGGTGGATCGGAGGCCCCGGACGACCCAGACGGTCACGCCGCCCCGGGCTCACCGATCCGCAGCGGGCAGCTGCCAGTCGATCCGTTGGCCGTCCCCCAGGGCCGCGTTCACGGCACTGAACGGCCGGGACCCGAGGAAGGCGACGCCCGCCGAGCCGGATCGGTGGGCGGAGAGCGGCGAGGGGTGCGAGGAGCAGATCTGCGGGTGCGGTGCCGCCGCGCGCAACGTCTGGGCGGGCAGACCCCACAGCACCGACACGCAACCGCCCCGGTCGGCCAGGGCCCGGACCGCAGCCTCGGTGACGGGTTCCCACCCGAGCCCGCGGTGGGAGTCGCGCGCCCCCGGCCGCACGGTCAGCACCCGGTTGAGCAGCAGCACGCCCTGGTCGGCCCACGCCGAGAGGTCCCCGTGCCCGGGCGGCTCCGCGCGCACGTCGGCTGCCAGTTCGGCCAGGATGTTGCGCAGGCTCGGCGGCAGCGTCGGCTGCTCGGGCGGGACGGAGAAGCTCAGCCCGACCGCCATCCCGAGCGTCGGGTAGGGGTCCTGCCCGACCACCAGCACCCGCACCTCGGACATCGGTCGGGCGAAGGCCCGCCAGATCGTGGCGCCCCGCGGCTGGTACGGCTCGCCGGCGGCGTCGAGGGCCGCCAGACGCTGCCCGACCGCCACCACGTCGGCGGCGACCGGCGCCAGCGCGACGCCCCAGTCGGGGGCCACCGCGCCGGCCGCGACCAGCCCGTCGAGGGTCCAACCGGAGGGGTCGTCGGGGTCGCAGGCAGCCGGGCGCACGCGACGCAGCGTAGGTCACACCACGGGGGCTGAACGTGAAGTCCGGTCCGGTTCCGACCTACACTCGCGACCGTGGCCAGCGAGAATCCCGAGGAGTCCTTCGTCCCCCGCCGACGCGTTCCGACCCAGGAGCGCAGTCGCAAGCGGGTGGCTGACCTGCTCGACGGTGCCGCCGAACTGGTCGAGGAGAAGGGCGTCGAGGCCCTCTCCACCCGGGCCATCGCCGAGCGTGCCGGCGTCCCCGTCGCCTCGCTGTACCAGTACTTCGCCGACAAGGAGGACGTCCTCCTGGCGCTGCTGGACCGGGCGATGGTCGAGACCTCCCAGCGGGTCGAGGCAGCCGTCGCCGCCCTGCCCAGGCACGGCATCGCCGACATGGTCGCGGCCACCACCCGGGCCTACGCCGAGGTGTTCCGGGAGCGGCGCGCGCTGGTCCAGATCTGGCTGCGCGGCCGCACCAACCCCGCCGTCAGCGAGTACGGGCGGGCGCACAACCAGCGCATCGCCCAGCAGGTCGTGGACGCCGCGGTGACCCTCGGGATGGCGCCCGACACCCTCTCGCCGAAGGTGCTGCTGCTCGCCGTCGAGCTCGGGGACCGGGCGCTCCAGCTGGCGTTCGCCGACAGCGACGAGGGCGACCAGGAACTGATCGACGAGTCGATCGTGCTGATCACCGCCTACCTGGAGAAGCGCGCCCCCGCCGTCCCCGGCGCCTGAGACCACCGTCCCCGGCGCCTCACGCCGGCGGGCGCAGCCCTCAGCCGCGCACCGGACGCGACAACCGGTCCAGGAACGTCAGCAGCAACGCCTCCCGCATCGCCGGCGAGGCCAGGTCGAGCATCGCGTTGACCTCGGCCATCCGCTCCGGCAGCGCCAGCGACCCGTCCTCGGCGTCGCCGACCAGCCCGGAGGCGGCCAGCAGGCCGTCGAACTCGTCGGGCCCCAGCGTCGCCGGGTCCAGGGACGCGATGAACGCGGCGACGCCGGCGTCCACGACCACCGGACCCGCCCGGCGGGCCGCGGCGACCGCCTCGGCCAGCGCGGTCAGGAACTCCTCGACGTGGCTCAGGGTGGCGGCGCTGACCGAGAGGTGCACGGTGGCCGGCCGCCCGGCCGAGGCCAGCTGCGGTTGCACGTACCACCCGCGGGCGACGAGCTCGTCGGTGAGCGTGAACGGGTCCAGCCCCTCGTCGGTGCCCAGCGCGAGCAGCGTCGAGTCGGGCTCCGCGACCAGGTGCACCCCCGCGCAGGACCGCACCCCTGCGGCGATCCGGTCCACCGCCTCGAACACCTCGGCGGCGAGCTTCTCGTAGCCGCCGTCGCCGATCGTGGTGACCACCGCCCAGGCCCCTGCCACCGGGCCGCCCGAGCGGGTCGACTGCATGGTCGGGTTGAGCATCGTGTAGCCCGGCCAGGCGGCCGAGGCGAAGAACTGGGGGCGACGCAGCTCCGGGCTGCGGTGCAGCAGCAACGAGGTGCCCTTGGGGGCGTAGGCGTACTTGTGGGTGTCCACCGAGATCGAGGTGACGCCGGGCACCGCGAAGTCCCAGGCCGGCACCGGCCGGCCCAGCCGGGCCGCGTAGGGCAGCACCCAGCCGCCGATGCAGGCGTCCACGTGGCAGCGGACCCCGGCCGCCGCCGCCGCTGCGGCCACCTCGGTGACGGGGTCCACGACACCGTGCGCGTAGGAGGGGGCGGAGACCACCACCAGGACCGTGGTGTCGTCGATCGCCGCGGCCATCGCGGCGGGGTCGGGGCGGAAGTCGGCGCCGACCGGCACCACCACCGCCTCCACCCCGAAGTAGTGGGCCGCCTTGTGGAACGCCGCGTGCGCGGTCTCCGGGATGACCATTGTGGGGCGGGTGATCCCGGGGCGTGCGTCGCGGGCGGCCTGCACGGCGAGCAGCACCGACTCGGTCCCGCCCGAGGTCACCGACCCCACCGCGTCGGCCGGGCCGTGCAGCAGGTCGAGGGCGAACCCGACGAGCTCGTTCTCCATCTGCAGAAGGCTCGGGAACGCGGTCGGGTCCAGGGCGTTGGAGGCCGCGTAGCGGGCCACGGCCTCGCGGGCCACCCGGTCGATCTCGGGGTCGCCGCCGTCGTAGACGTAGGCCAGCGTGCGGCCGCCGGTGACCGGCAGGTCAGCGGCCTGGAGGGCGTCGAGGCGGGCGAGGGGGGAACTCATCGGGTTCCTTCCGGGAGGGGCTCGGTGGTCGCGGCAGCCGCGGCCAGGTCGGCGGCGGTCAGCGAGTACCGCACCAGCCAGACGAGGCTGAGCAGCACCAGCACCGCGGGCAGGGCGGAGAAGCCCAGGGTGATGGCCAGGACGGCGCCGTCGGACTGCTCGGTGCCGCCGGTGGTCGAGGAGCGGTACCCGCCGATGGCCAGCACCACCGCGAAGACCGCCGGACCCAGGGCCAGGCCGAGGGTCTCGCCGGCGGTCCAGACGCCGGTGTAGACGCCCACCCGGTTCCGGCCGGTGCGGGCCGCGTCGACGGCGGCGGTGTCGGGCATCATCGCCATCGGGAACACCTGGCAGCCGGCGTAGCCGACACCGACCAGGGCGACCGCGACGTAGACCAGCGCCGGGGGGACGAGCAGCGCGAAGGCGGAGAGCAGGGCTCCGGCCAGCAGCACCACGCTGGCGATCAGGTAGCCGCTCTTCTTGCCGATCCGGGTGCCCAGGGCGGCCCAGGCGGGGGTGAGCACCAGGGCCGGGCCGACGAAGCAGACGAACAGGACCGTCGCCGCGCCGCTGCTGCCCAGCACGTCACCGGCCAGGTAGTCGACGCCGGCCAGCATCACGCCGGTGGCCAGCGCCTGGACCACGAAGGTGGTCAGCAGGAGCCGGAAGTCGCGGGCCCGTGCCACCACGCGCAGCTGGTCGCGCAGCGTGCCGGCGCCCGGCGAGACCGCCCCGACGGGGGCCTCGCGGGTGCCGAAGTAGGCCCCGAGCACGCCGGCCAGGATGATCGCGGCCATCACCAGGCCCATCACCCGGTAGCCGTCCCGGCCACCCACCGCGTCCCGGATCAGGGGGGCGGTGGCGCCGGCGAGCATGATCGTGAAGGCCAGGATCGCCACCCGCCAGGTCATCAGCCGGGTGCGTTCGTCGTAGTCGGCGGTCATCTCGGCGGGCATCGAGACGTAGGGCACCTGGAAGAACGCGTACGCCGTGGCGCAGGCCAGGAACGCCACCAGCACCCAGGCGGCGTCGCCGATCTGGGAGCCGGTCGCGGGGCCGGCGAAGATCAGCGCGAAGCAGACCGACAGGGAGAGTCCGGCGCGCAGCAGGAACGGCCGGCGGGGTCCGCGCGGGTCCCCGGTGGCGCGGTCGCTGATCCGCCCGGCGACCGGGTTGAGCAGCACGTCCCACGCCTTGGGGGCGAAGACGATCAGACCGGCCCAGAGGGCGCCGATGCCGAGGTTGTCGGTGAGGAACGGCAGCAGCATCAGCCCGGGCACCGTGCCGAAGGCGCCGGTGGCCACCGATCCCGTGCCGTAGCCGATCCGGACCCGGGCGGGGAGTGCCTGACGCTGCGACATGTGCGGGACTCTAGCCGCGGCGCAGCGCCCCGGTCAGCAAGTGGCGAACAATTGTTCGCGTTCCGGGACTCGGGGTGCGGGGTGCGCTACGCGGAGGGCTTCCGGGTCGACGCCTTCGTGGCCTTCGTCGCACTGGCCCTCTTCGCGGTGCTCGTCTTGGCGGTGGACTTCTTCGCGGTGCTCGCCGTCGCTGTCCCCTTCTTGGCGGTCGCCTTCGAGGCGGTGCTCTTCCTCGAGCTGGCCTTCGCGCTGGTCTTCGCGCTGGCCTTCGGTGCGCTCGCCCGCTTCGCGGGTGCCCCAGCCGTCGCCCCCGTCGCCCCGGACGCCACCCTGCCCACGCCGGCCCGGCCGGAACCCCGCGAGCGGGACGCCCCGGACCCCGAGAGTGCTCGGGAACTGGACGAGCGGTTGCGCCGCGACCGGTCCGAGCCGAGCACCCGCGGGGCAGGCCGGCGACCGTCCCACTCGCGCATCCACTCGTCCAGGGTCAGCCACGTGCTGGTGCGCGCGGCCCGGCCGGTGAGCATCCCCAGGTGTCCGCCGGGCACGATCTCGAACCGGACCTCCTCGGCCCCGGTGAGCAGGTCCACCAGCGGCCGGACCGCCGCGATCGGGGCGATGGCGTCGGTGTTGCCGGCCAGCACCAGCACCGGCGCGACCACCCGCGCGACGTCGACGTCGCGGCCCTGGACCTCGAGCCGCCCGTCGACCAGGTCGTTCTGCTTGACGAAGCGGTGGTACAGCTGACCGAAGGTGCGGCCCGGGTAGGCGGTCATCTGGGCGGTGAACCGGTCGACCGCCTCGATCTGGGCCAGGAACTCGGTGTCGTCCAGGTTGACCGCCAACGCCAGCGGCTTGGTGACGAGCTTCTGGAACGAGCTGAGCTGGAACGCCCAGCGCACCAGCGGGGTCGGCGCCCCGCCCAGGGCCCGGTAGGCCCGGGTGACCAGCCCCCGGCCCTCGTCGAGGTTGAGCAGTAGCGGCCGGACCGGGGCCACCAGCGGGACCTTGGCGACGTCGAACGGCGAACCGACCGCGCTGATCGAGGCGATCGGCAGGTCGGGGGAGTCCGCGGCGGTCAACAGGGTGAAGATGCCGCCCAGGCTCCACCCGACCAGGTGCACGGGTCGGCCGCCCGCGTGCTCGGAGGCGGCCCGGACCGCGGCGGGCAGCACGTGGCGCACCCAGTGCTCCATCCCCATCGTGCGGTCCGAGAACGAGACCCGGCCGTACTCGACCAGGTAGGTGGGGCGCCCGGTCCCGACCAGGTGCTCGACCAGCGAGCAGCCGCGGCGCAGGTCGAAACAGATCGACGGCGCGGCCAACGGGGTGACCAGCAGGACCGGGTCGCCGGAGGACTCCACGTCCGGGGCCGGGCGGTAGTGGTACAGCTCGCGCAGCGGACCCTCGTCGATCAACGTCCGCGGCATCGGCCGCAGGTCCGCCACCCCGCCGTAGAGCAGACGGTGGGCGACGTTGCTCGCGGCGGAGACCACCTGCTCGGGCGTGGGGATCAGGTCCATGCCGCGACGATACGTGCCGCGCACCGGCTCAGGGCGTGCCGCTCGACAACCGGATCGCGCGGGGCTAGACACTTCCCATGGGCTGGAAGCGAGTGGTCGGTGCAGCGGTGGCAGGGGTCGGGGCGGTCGCGGTGCACGACCTGGTCCAGAAGAAGCACGCGATCCTGCGCAACTTCCCCGTGATCGGGCACGGCCGGTTCCTGCTGGAGCGGGTCGGTCCCGAGCTGCGGCAGTACATCGTCACCTCCAACGACGAGGAACGTCCCTTCAGCCGGGACCAGCGCAGCTGGGTGTACGCCTCCTCGAAGCTGGAGAACAACTACTCCGGGTTCGGCACCGACAACGACGTGGAGCGCACCGTGGGCAACGCGGTGCTCAAGCACCGCACCTTCGCCGGCGCCGAGGAACCGGACCGGGACCACTCCGGTGCGGTCGAGCTGCCTGTGGCCAAGGTGCTGGGCGCCGCCCGGGGACGCGCCCGGGCGTTCCGACCGGCCTCGGTCATCAACGTCTCCGGGATGAGCTTCGGCTCCCTGTCGGCCAACGCGATCGCCGCACTGAACGAAGGAGCCGCTCGGGCCGGCTGCCTGCAGAACACCGGCGAGGGTGGTCTGTCCGACCACCACCGCCAGGGTGGCGACCTGGTGTTCCAGATCGGCACCGCCTACTTCGGCTGCCGGGACGCCCACGGACGCTTCGACCTGGCCCGGTTGGTCGACCTGGTCGCCTCCGCGCCGGTGCGGGCGATCGAGATCAAGCTCTCCCAGGGCGCCAAGCCCGGGCTGGGCGGGATGCTGCCGGCCGCCAAGATCACCCCTGAGATCGCCCGGATCCGCGGCATCGAGCGCGGCGTCGACTGTGCCTCGCCGTCGCGGCACACCGCGTTCACCGACGTCGACGGGATGCTCGACTTCGTCGAGACCGTCGCCGCGGCCACCGGGTTGCCGGTGGGGATCAAGAGCGCGGTGGGCGACCTGACGTTCTGGGACGAGCTGGTCGCCGCGACCGCTGCCGGGGGCCGCGGGGTCGACTTCGTCAACGTCGACGGCGGCGAGGGCGGCACCGGCGCCGCACCCCAGGTCTTCGCCGACTCCGTCGCGTTCCCGTTCCGGCTGGGCTTTGCCGAGGTCCACCGACGCTTCGCCGAGGCCGGGCTGGCCGACGACGTCGTCTTCGTCGGTGCCGGCAAGCTCGGCATTCCCGAGAACGCGATGGTCGCGTTCGCGCTGGGGGTCGACATGGTCAACGTGGGGCGGGAGGCGATGCTCTCGATCGGCTGCATCCAGGCCCAGAAGTGCCACACCGACCGGTGCCCGGTGGGGGTGGCCACCCAGGACCCCCGGTTCACCCGCGGACTCGACCCGACCCTGAAGAGCCACCGGCTGGCGCAGTACGTCGCCTCGCTGCGCCGCGACCTGCTCTCCCTGGCCGAGGCGGCCGGGTACGCGCACCCCGGGTTGCTGACCCCCGACGACGTCGACCTGGTCGACGGGACCCGCAGCCGCCGGTCCCTGCGCGAGGTCTACGGGTACCCGGCCGGGGTCGGGGCGCTGGGTCCCGAGCTGGCCCGTACCGCGTCGGGCCTGGCCCGGGTCGGCGGCGTGGCCCTGGGCTGAATCGGCGCCCGAACCCGGTGCCACCACTGGGCGCCGGACCGGACCGGCTGGCCACGTCGGCTAGCGTGCCCCGCGTGAAGCGGTGGGGACCCCTGGCCTGGGGAGCGGTCGTGACGGCGCTCCTGGTTGTGCTCGCCGGCCTGCGGTGGCGCGCGTACACGTTCGTCTCCTGGGACAACGCGATCTTCACCCAGTCGGTGCGCGCCTACTCCGAGCTGCGCGCCCCCGTGGTCGACGTGAAGGAGCCTGACTACCTGATCCTGGGTGACCACTTCTCCCCGGTGACGGCCCTGCTCGCCCCGTTCTTCGCGGTGTTCCCGTCCGGGTTCACGCTGCTGGTCGCCCAGGCCGTGCTCTGCGGACTCTCGGTGGTGGTGATCACCCGGGTCGCGGTGGACCGGCTCGGCGTGCGCGACGGGATGCTCGTCGGGGTCCTGTACGGCACCTCCTTCGGGGTGGTCCGGGCGGTGCCCGACGCGTTCCACGAGGTCGCCTTCGCCGCCCCGCTGCTGGCCCTGGCCGGTGCGGCGTTCCTGAACAAGCAGTACGCGCGGGTGGTGTGGTGGACGCTGCCGCTGCTGCTGGTCAAGGAGGACCTCGGGATGACCGTGGCCGCGGTCGGGGTGGCGCTGTGGCTGGTCGGGGAGCGGCGCCGCGGCGTCCTGCTGGCGGTGGTCGGCGTGGTCGCCACGGTGCTGGTGGTGGCGGTGCTGATCCCGCTGGCCAACACCTCGGGTCAGTACGACTACACCGGCACCCTGGGCGGGGAGGTCGGCGTGCTGGCCACCCTCGGCACCGCGTGGTGGACCAAGCTCGGCACGGTCCTGGTCACCCTGGGCGTCGGCGGCCTGGTCTGCGTGCGTTCCCCGTGGATCGTGCTGGTCGTCCCGACGCTGGCGTGGCGCTTCGTCGGGGACGTGCCCTACTACTGGGAGACCGGCCCCTGGCACTACTCGCTGGTGCTGATGCCGGTGGTCTTCGTGGCCCTGCTCGACGCGGTCGAGCGGCACCCGCGCTCCTACCGGACCGGGCTGCTGGTGGCGGTCGCCTTCGCCGGGCTGATGTTCCGCGACGGCCCCGTCGACGACCTGTTCCGCGCCGAGACGTGGCGCACCCCCGCGATCGCGGCTCAGGCCCGCGAGGTGCTCGACACCGTGCCGCGCGACGCCGTGGTCGCCTCCGACCTGGGGCTGCTCTCGCACCTGGCCGCCGACCGGGAGCTGTACTGGACCGGCACCGTCGGTGACGTGGTGCCCGAGTGGGTGGTCCTCGACGCCCGGGTGGCCGCCCGGGGCGCGGAGGAGTGGGCCGAGGAGACCTGGGAGGTCGACTACACCACCGTGCTGCACAGCGGCCCGTTCACCGTGGCCAGGCTGACGACCCCGGAGAAGTAACACTGATCTGTCCCGTGTGATGCGGTGTCAGAACACCGCACCAGTGGGGACAGATCAGTGTTACATGGGCGGGGCCGCGCGAGCGGCCGCTCAGTCCTCCGCGAGCACCCCGAGGAACCCACGCGCCCACGCGTCCACGTCGTGCTCGGAGACGGTGGCCCGCATCGCCCGCATCCGTCGCCGCCGCTCCTCGGGGTCGGCGGTGGCCGCCTCGACCAGGGCCGCCTTCATCCCGTTGATGTCGTAGGGGTTCACCAGCCACGCCTCGTCGAGCTCCTCGGCCGCCCCGGCGAACTCCGAGAGCACCAGCGCCCCGTCGTCGTCCCAGCGGCAGGCGACGTACTCCTTGGCGACCAGGTTCATCCCGTCACGGAACGGGGTCACCACCATCACGTCGGCGGCGCGGTACAGCGCCGCCATCTCCTCGCGCGGGTAGGAGGAGTGCAGGTAGGAGATGGCCGGGCGGCCGATCCGGCTCAGGTCGCCGTTGATCCGCCCGACCAGCCGGTCGATCTCGTCGCGCATGATCCGGTACTGCTCGACCCGCTCCCGCGAGGGCGTCGCGACCTGGACGAAGACCGCCTCCTCGACGTCGAGGACCCCCTCGCGCACCAGCTCGCCGAACGCCCGCAGCCGGGCGAAGATCCCCTTGGTGTAGTCGAGCCGGTCGATGCCCAGGAAGACGGTGCGCGGGTGGCCGAGCGCGGCACGGACCGCGGCAGCCCGCTCCACGACCGGTGCGCTGCGGGCCAGCTCCTCGAAGTCGCTGGCGTCGATCGAGATCGGGAACGCCTGCACCCGCACTCGGCGGCCGTCGGGCAGCCGCACCCCGCCGGGGTCGATCGGCAGCCCGACGCGGCGCAGCACCAGCCGCAGGAAGTTGGCCGCACCGCCGGGCAGCTGGAACCCGACCAGGTCGGCGCCGAGCAGGCCCTCGAGCAGCTCCTTGCGCCACGGCAGCTGGGCGAACAGCTCCCCGGGCGGGAACGGGATGTGCAGGTAGAACCCGATCCGCAGGTCGGGTCGCAGCTCGCGCAGGAACTGCGGCACCAGCTGCAGCTGGTAGTCGTGGACCCACACCGTCGCGCCCTCCGCGGCGACCTCGGCGGCCTTCTCGGCGAAGCGGCGGTTCACGGTCACGTAGGCCTCCCACCACTCCCGGTGGAACTCCGGCTTCGCGACCAGGTCGTGGTAGAGCGGCCACAGCGTGGCGTTGGAGAAGCCCTCGTAGAACTCCTCCACCTCGGCGGTGCTCAACGGCACCGGCACCAGCTGCAGGCCCTCGGAGGTGAACGGTTCGGTGGGGCCCTGGTCGTCGCCGGGCCAGCCGATCCAGGCGCCCTGCGCGGCGCGGACCACGGGCTCCAGGGCGCTGACCAGTCCGCCGGGGGAGCGGCGCCACACGGTGGTGCCGTCCGCGGCGGTGCTCCGGTCGACCGGGAGACGGTTGGCGACGATGACCAGGTCAGCGTTCACACCCCCACCCTAGGGGGAGCACCCACCGGGTCCCGGCGCTGCCCACGTGCCGGTGGTCGGGCTGGCCCGACACCAGGTCTCCGGCTGGCAGGATCGTGCCCGACCCCGGGCGGGTGAAGCATCGAGGCATGACCACCGACACCCTGCCCATCGCCCCGACGGACCCGCGCCCCAGCGGTCCGCCCGACCTCCCGGAGCCCGCCGTGAACCGCACCGCACCGCTGTGGTCCCGCCGGGTGCTGAGCGACTCCTGGTACGGGTTCAGCGCCTTTCCGCTGGCCCTGGTCGCGTTCGTGCTGGCCGTCTCCGGGTTCGCGCTCGGCGTCTCCACGCTGGTGATCTGGGTCGGCTTCCCGATCCTGGTCGGCACCGTGCTGGCCACCCGCGCCGTGGCGGCCTGGGAACGGACCCGGCTGCGCTCGTGGCAGGGCCGGGAGGTCTCCACCCCCGAGTACCTGCACGCCGGCCCCGGCGCCTCCCGGGTGCGGCGGGCGCTGACCCCGCTGCGCGACGTCCAGTCCTGGCTGGACCTGCTGTGGAGCGGCACCGGTCTGGTCACGGCCACCTTCGCGTTCTCGGTGGTGCTCGTCTGGTGGGCCGCCGCGGCCGGCGGCCTGACCTACTGGTTCTGGCAGCGCTGGCTGCCCCAGCCCGACGGCACCCTGGCCTCGCTGCTCGGCCTGGGTGAGGGCCGCGGTCCCGAGATCGTGCTGAACACCGTCTTCGGCGTCGTCGCGGTGCTGACCCTGCCCGCCGTGGTCCGGTTCGCCGCCTGGGCGCACGCCGCACTGGCGATGACCCTGCTCGACTCGCGCGCCGAGCTGCAGGCCGAGCTGCGCCGGGTCACCGGGGCCCGCACCGCCGCCCAGGTGGCCGAGGTCGACGCACTGCGCCGCCTGGAGCGGGACATCCACGACGGACCCCAGCAGCGGCTGGTGCGCCTGTCGATGGACCTGGGCCGGGCACGCCGTCAGGTCGACGACGACCCGGAGCTGGCCCGGGAGATTCTCGACGGCGCCCTCGAGCAGGCCCGCGAGACCGTCGCCGAGCTGCGTCAGCTCTCCCGCGGCATCGCCCCGCCGCTGCTGGTCGACCGGGGCCTGGCACCGGCGCTGGCCGAGCTCGCCGCGCGGCACACCACCACGGTCGACCTGCACGTCGACGTGCCCACCGACCTGCCCGACGCGGTGCAGACGGCCGCCTACTTCGTGGTCTCCGAGGCGCTGACGAACGTCGCCAAGCACGCCGGGGCCCGCACCGTGCGGGTCCGGGTGCAGCTCGAGGCGCAGCCCGAGGGCGACCAGGTGGTCGTCGAGGTGCTCGACGACGGGGTCGGGGGAGCGCACCCGGCCAAGGGTCGCGGCCTGGCCGGGCTGCAGGTGCGGGTGGCGGCGCTCGGCGGCAACCTGGACCTGCGCTCCCCGGCGGGCGGGCCGACCGTGCTGGCCGCCCGGATTCCGCGTGGGTGATGCTGGGCGCATGCGCCTGGTGATCGCCGACGACTCCGTGCTGCTGCGCGAGGGGCTCGGACTGCTGCTGACCGAGGCCGGCCACGACGTGGTGGCCGCGGTCGGCGACGGTCCGGGCTTCGTCTCGGCGATGTCCGCGCACCGGCCCGACCTGGGGATCGTGGACGTGCGGATGCCGCCCAGCCACACCGACGAGGGGCTGCGGGCCGCGGTCCGGGTCCGCGAGCAGGACCCCTCGGCCCGGATCGTGGTGCTCAGCCAGTACGTCGAGGTCTCCTACGCCGACGACCTGCTGGCCGGGGCGGACGGCGGCGTCGGCTACCTGCTCAAGGACCGGGTCAGCGACGTCGAGGAGTTCCTCACCGCGCTGGCCTCGGTCGCGGCCGGCGGCACGGTGCTCGACCCGCAGGTGGTGCGCCAGCTCATGGGTCGGCGCCGGGACCCGGTGGCGACGCTGACCCCGCGCGAGCACGAGGTGCTGGCCCTGATGGCCCAGGGACTGTCCAACGTGGCGGTCGCGCGGGCCTTGGTGGTGACCCCGGCGGCGGTGGAGAAGCACACCCAGCGGATCTTCGCCAAGCTCGGTCTGCACGCCGACGCCGACGCCCACCGACGGGTCCGGGCGGTCGTGGAGTACCTGCGTTCGGGAGCGGGCGCGCGACGCGCCGGGATCGAATGACACTGTTGTGGTTCATCACCTACAGTGGTAGGCGTCAGCCCCGATCCCAGGAGATGGTTCATGGACGCCGCCAACGCCGCCGCCACGTCGGCCCAGCAGGTTGCGGAGCTCAGTGAGCGTGACGCCGCGATCCTGGAGTTCGAGCGCCACTGGTGGAAGTACGCCGGGGCGAAGGAGCAGGCGGTGCGGGAACAGTTCGACATGTCCTCCACGCGCTACTACCAGGTGCTGAACGCCCTGATCGACCGTCCCGAGGCCCTGGCCGCCGACCCGCTGCTGGTCCGCCGTCTGCGCCGCCTGCGCGCCGCCCGCCAGCGGCAGCGTTCGGCCCGCCGACTCGGCTTCGAGGTCTGAGACCGTGCGCAACGAGCGTGGCGTCGCCGCCCCGTCCCCGCTGGTGATGCTCAGCATCATCGCCGTCGCGATGGCCGGGATCGCCTTCGTGGCCAGCAAGGACGCGCCCGAGACCGAGAAGAAGATCACCCCGATCAGCCGCGAGGCGACCCCGACCGTCGAGCCCACCGAGCAGCCGGAGCCGACGAAGAAGCCGGAGCCGAAGGTCCGCCGGGCCAAGGTCTACGTCGAGGTCTACAACAACACCAACGTCCGGGGTCTGGCCGCGACGACCGCGCAGAAGGTCACCGATGCCGGGTGGCAGGTCGTCGGCACCGACAACTGGGTGGGCACCGTGCCCTCGACCACCGTCTACTTCCCCAAGCGGCTCAAGGCGGCCGCGGAGCTGCTCGCCCTGGACCTGGGCATCGACCGCACCATGCCGGTGGTCGAGGGGATGAAGGGCGACCGCCTGACCGTCGTCCTGTCGGGCTGAGGGCATTCGCCCGGCCCGGACGGTTCGTGGTGGGCTGATCCGATGGAGTTCCTCCGCGCCGACGGCGCCGAGCGCCTGCGCGCCCTGCGTCAGCACCTGTCCGAGGCGGTCGTGGCGCTCGACTACGACGGCACGCTGGCCCCGATCGTCGACGACCCGACCCGGGCCGACATCCACCCCGACGCGCCGCAGGCCCTGCTGGCCCTGAGCCGACGGGCGCTGCGGGTGGCGATCGTCACCGGACGCCCCGTCGCGCAGGTGCTGGACCTGGGCGGGCTGGCCCGGCTCGCCGACCAGATCCACGCCGAGGGGCACCGGATCGACGTGGTGGGGCAGTACGGCGCCGAGACCTGGAACTCCACCGACCGGGAACTGCACACGCCTCCGGTGCCGCCGGGGCTGGGCACGTTCCGCCGGGAGCTGCCCGGGCTGCTCGAGGCGGCCGGGGTGCCCGAGGCCTGGATCGAGGAGAAGGGCTTGGGTGTCGCGGTGCACACCCGCCGCACGGCCGACCCCGCTGCGGCGCTGGCGCTGCTCGCCGACCCGGTGGCCGATCTGGCCACCCGGCACGACCTGGTCGTCGAACCGGGGCGCGCGGTGCTGGAGGTGCGCTCGGGGGAGCAGGACAAGGGGCGGGCGCTGGGTGCCTTGCTCGAGGCCGCCGCCGCCCGGGCCGTCTGCTTCGCCGGCGACGACCTGGGTGACGTGTCGGCCTTCGACGCGGTGGACCGCGCCGCCGACCGGGGCCTGGCCACCCTGCTGGTCTGCGCCGGCTCGGCCGAGCAGCCGGCCCTGCGTGAGCGCGCCGACGTCGTGGTCGACGGTCCTGCCGGGGTGGTCGCGCTGCTCGCCTCCCTGGCCCCCCACCGCTTGTAACGCGCCTTGGGTTCGGATGGTGGTTGCACCACTCGTCGTGAGGAGTGGTGATGGTTCGGATGCTGCGGGCAGAGCGTCAGTTGTTTTGGGTGCAGGTGCGGTCGGGGATGTGGGCGTGG
>JAEWXC010000072.1 GCA_023396115.1 Actinomycetes bacterium
CTACGTCGGCAACGGCCGACCTCCCGGCACCCGACCGAAAACTCCGGAAGTGTCACCAAAGTCCTGACACACCAACTGTCACCGATGCCCAGATGCAGAACTGTCACCCATGTCCTGATACATCACAGCAGGTCAGGAAGGGTTTGTGGTGTTGCTGAGGGAGTGGTGGATCTCCACCTGACGGGCCAAGAACCCGGGCTCGTCCAGCTTCTTGCGGCGCAACCAGGTGATCACCTCGGTGTTGCACTTGCTGGCGTTGCAGGAGCGACAGGCCGGCACCACGTTGGCCAGGGTGTAGCGGCCGCCACGGGAGATCGGCAGCATCGTGTCCTTCTGCAGCGCCGAGCTCGCGTCACCGCAGTAGGCACAGCCGCCCCAGGCCTCCATCAGGGCGAACCACTGGTCGTCGGTGAGATCGTGGGAGACGTTCGCCATCCGGGTCCGGCGCCGCTTGGCGTACGTGGCAGCGCGGCGGCGGGGAGGCATGGAAGCAGGGTAGCGAGGCCGGGTCTCGGCAAGCTCGACCACCGAGGCCGGGCTCGGCAGGTTCGACCACCGGGGGGCGGGGGTCTCGGCGGGCTCGACCACCGGGGGCAGGGGTGACCACCGCGGAAATGCCCGACGGGCCCCACCGCACGGAGCGGTGGGGCCCGTCGAAGCGGGTCCGGGTCAGTCCTTGATCTCGCAGATGACCTCGCCGTTGCCGACGGTGGCGCCGACCTCGGCGCTCAGGCCGGTGATGGTGCCGGCCTTGTGGGCCTTCAGCGGCTGCTCCATCTTCATCGCCTCCAGGACCACCACGACATCGCCCTCGGCGACGGTGGCGCCCTCCTCGACGGCGATCTTCACGATGGTGCCCTGCATCGGCGAGGCGACCGAGTCGCCCGACACGGCAGCGCCGGCCTTCTTGCCGCCGGCACGCTTCGGCTTCTTCGCGCCACCGGCAGCACCGCCGCCGATCGAGGCGAGCCCGGCGGGCAGGACGACCTCGAGACGGCGGCCGCCGACCTCGACGGTCACCTTCTGGCGCTCGCCAGCCTCCTCGGCCTCGCCGGCCTCGCCGGAGAACGGCGGGATCTTGTTGACGAAGTCGGTCTCGATCCAGGTGGTGTAGACGTCGAAGGAGCCCTCACCGCTGGGGTTGGACGAGGCGACGTAGGCGGGGTCGTGCAGGACGACCTCGTCGAAGGTCAGCGCGGTCGGCATGCCGCCGATGCGGAACTCCGACAGGGCGCGGCGCGAGCGCTCGATCGCCTGGGTGCGGTCCTTGCCGGTGACGATCAGCTTGGCGACCAGCGAGTCGAACGCGCCCGGGATGGTCTCGCCCTTCTCGTAGCCGGAGTCCAGGCGGATGCCGGGACCCGACGGCGGGGCCCACTCGGTCAGGGTGCCGGGGGCGGGCATGAAGTTGTTGCCCGGGTCCTCGGCGTTGACACGGAACTCGATCGAGTGGCCCTTGACCTCGGGGTCGCCGTAGCCGAGCTCCTCGCCCGCGGCGATGCGGAACATCTCGCGGACCAGGTCGATCCCGGTGACCTCCTCGGAGACACAGTGCTCGACCTGCAGGCGGGTGTTCACCTCGAGGAACGAGATGGTGCCGTCGGCGGCGACCAGGAACTCGCAGGTGCCCGCGCCGACGTAGCCGGCCTCGCGCATGATCGCCTTCGAGGACTCGTAGAGGCGCTCGTTCTGCTCGTCGGTCAGGAACGGCGCGGGCGCCTCCTCGACCAGCTTCTGGTGGCGGCGCTGCAGCGAGCAGTCGCGGGTGGAGACCACCACGACGTTGCCGTGCTGGTCGGCCAGGCACTGGGTCTCGACGTGACGCGGCTTGTCGAGGAACTTCTCCACCAGGCACTCGCCGCGACCGAAGGCCGAGATGGCCTCACGGGTGGCGGACTCGAAGAGCTCGGGGATCTCCTCCAGGGTCCGGGCGACCTTGAGGCCGCGACCGCCACCGCCGTAGACGGCCTTGATCGCGATCGGGAGGCCGTACTCCTGGGCCAGCGCGACGACCTCGTCGGCGGTCTCGACCGGGTCCTTGGTGCCCGGGGCCAGCGGCGCGTTGGCGCGCTCGGCGATGTGCTTGGCCTTGGCCTTGTCACCGAGGGCGTCGATCGCCTCGGGCGACGGGCCGATCCAGATCAGGCCGGCGTCGAGCACGGCCTGCGCGAACAGGGCGTTCTCGGCCAGGAAGCCGTAGCCGGGGTGCACCGAGTCAGCGCCGGACTCCTTGGCCACGGCGATGATCTTGTCGATGTCCAGGTAGGAGTCCGCCGGGGTGGCACCACCCAGCGAGTAGGCCTCGTCGGCCTGGCGGACGAACAGGGCGTCGCGGTCGGGGTCGGCGTAGACCGCCACGCTCCCGATCCCGGCGTCCTTGCAGGCCCGGATGACGCGGACTGCGATCTCGCCACGGTTGGCGATGAGGACCTTCTGCAAGGGCTTGATCTCGGGCACGACTCTCCTCGTCCATCTGTTGGTCGGGTGGGGCCTGAGAGGCCCACCACCGAGCGATTCTAGGGCTTCCGAGCCGCTCCGGCCGACCTGGGTTCGTGTGGTGGGCAGGCGCGGTCGGGCTACTTGGCGGTAGGTCTGCGCACTGCGACGGCAGCAGCGACCTCGGGCGCCTCCTGCGGTGTGAGCGGGATCTCTCCCGCCGCCCGCCCGGTGCAGAGGATCCGCACCCGCCCGGCGGCCCAGCGCTGCCAGGGACGGGTCACCCGGGCCCACGCGATGCCGACCAGCAGCGAGGCCGCGAGCCCCAGCCACGGCAGCCCTGCGTCCTCCAGTGGCGGGTAGACCTGCCAGTGCGTCACGTAGACCGCCAGTGACGCACCGGCCAGGAGTGCGGCCACCCGGGCCAGCCAGCCCGGCAGCAGCACCTGGGGCACGAGGAGCAGCACCCCGAGTCCGACCAGGACCACGCCCTCACGCCACGGGTCGCCGAAGAAGCCCGGCACCAACGCCGCGGTCGCGGCGAGCACGACCAGGCGTTGTCGCAGCGACGCGGCCCGGGCGCCGGCCCAGCCGAGCAGGAAGAAGAAGGCGGTGCCGCCGATCGTGTAGCGCGTGTGGGGTCCCGCCTCCAGGCCGACCCAGGTGAACCGGACAACTGCCGTGACGGCGACCAGGCCCATGGCCATGACGAAGGGGTGACGCAGTTCCCAGCGGTGCAGGATCGGCACCGCGACCAGCGCGGCGGTCGCCAGGGTCAGTCCGAGCAACACCTCCAGGAACCAGAACTGCCAATGGTCGTCCCACCGGTCCGACCCCAGTACCGAGTTGAGCATCGCGACCGTCGACCAGTCGTAGCGGCCGGACAGGAGCGCCACGCCCGCGGCGAACGGGACTGCCACCACCAGGAGTTGGGCCGCACCGCTGGCCAGGGCCCGCAGCCGTTCGCCCCGCAGCGGGGAGGAGAGCTGGAACCGGGCGGTGTTGTACCCGGCCAGCGCGAGCAGCAGGTGTGCCCCGCCCGTCCAGTCGACCAGGTCGACGTGGCTGGCCACGATGATCAGGATCGCCAACGCGCGGAGCGCGACCACCGGGTCTGTCGGGCGGAGGGTGGGCCGACGTCGCCACCACCCCCGGGCGGAGTCGGCGCCCGGCCCGGTCTCGGGGCCATCCGTTGCCGTGACGAGGTCGGCCAGCGGCCGCTGGTGCCACCCGGGCCGGATCCTCACGCCGGGCAGCGACTCCAACCGGGTGACGACCTCGACGTAGCTGAGCGAGTCCCCGCCCAGTCCGACGAAGCTGTCCTGCCCCCGCACGTCCGGTCGCCCCAGGACTCGGGCGACCACAGCACGGACCTCATCGACCGGCTCCCTGTCGCTGCCGTGCTCGTCCGGTCCGTCGACGGTGCTGGAGTGCAGTATGGGGCCCTCCGGGTCGGCGGGGACTGAGGACTCCGCGGGGTCGTCCAGCAGGAGCGGGGCCAGCGCGAGCGCGTCGACCTTGCCACTGGGGGTCCGGGGCAGGTCCGGGAGCACCGTGCTCCGCACGGCGGACTCCGGCAGTCCGCACCACCGGGCCGCCTCGGTCCGGGCCTCCGCGGCCCGACGTCCGTGCGGCAGCGCCAGGTGGAGCCGGGTCGGGCCGGCCACCACCGTGGCCCGGTGGCCCAGCGTGGCCAGGTGCCGTTCGACCCGGTCCAGGTCGACCCGGAGCCCGAAGACCTTGGCGTGCCGGTCGGTGCGACCGAGCACCTCGACCAGACCGTCCTGTTCCCGGGCCAGGTCGCCGGTGCGCAGTTCGTGCACCTCGCGGCCGCGGGCCAGGTCGGCGGGGCCGTGGGCGTAGCCGAACATCACGTTCGGGCCCCGGTAGACCAGCTCGCCGGTCCCCTCCGGTGCTCCGGGCACCGGCTCGATCCGCAGCTCACCGCCCGGGATCGCCCGGCCGATGCTGTGCGGGTGGCTGGCGGCCAGGTGCGGCGGCAGCCAGGCCATCCGTGCAGTTGCCTCGGTCTGGCCGTACATCACCACCAGGTCCCAGCCGCGACGTCGGCCCAGCTCGGCGAATCGGGTCACGGCCGCCGGCTCCAGCCGTCCGCCGGCCTGGGTGATCCGGCGCAGGTGCGGCAGGTCGCGCCCCTCGAAGCCGGAGGCCTCCAGCAGGTCGAAGGTGTGCGGGACCCCGGCCAAGGAGGTCACACCGGCCTCCTGGGCCAGCGACCAGAAGCAGTCGTCGACGACCGAGGTGTCGGTCAGGGCAACGGCGCCACCGACGAGCAGGTGGCTGTGGAGCACCGAGAGTCCGTAGCAGTAGTGCAGCGGCAGTGAGGTGAGGGCGACGTCGTCGGCGGTCAGACCCAGGTAGTCCGCGATCGCCCGGGCGTTGCTCTGCACGCCCTCGGCGCCGAGTCGGACCAGTTTCGGCGAACCCGTGGAGCCCGAGGTGCTGAGCAGCAGGGACAGGTCCGGGTGGAGGGCGTGTGCGGAGTCGGGGCGGTGCGCCGTCCAGGTGTCCCCGGTGGCCACGATGTCCGGGGAGTAGGTGGCGAGCAGTTCGGTGTGGTCGCGCCCGGTCGGCACGACCAGGGCGACGTGGGAGTACTCGAGTGCGGCCAGGTAGCTGACCACCTGTTCGACGGTGTTCGCCCCCTCGACCAGGACCAGGCGCCGGGACGGACCCCAGGCTGCGGCGCGCTCGGCGACCCTGGCGGCCAGCTCCCCGTGGCTCATCGCGCTCCGGTCCGGGCCGATCAGCGCGAGCCGGTCCGGGTCCACAGCCCCCAGCACGAGCCCGCGCGGCAACGGGGCGTCCTGCACCAGGACCGCCGGCGCTGCCGTGGCAGGGTCGCTCCCCGGCGTGGTGCCGGGGCGGAGGGGGCTCAGAGTCACCGGAACATGGTAGATGAAGGCAAGGCTTGCCTAAGGAATCCAGGCTGGTGTCGGACGCCGTCAGACCGCTGCGGCGAAGGCCAGCACCGCGCCTTCGACACGGACGGTGACCTGATCGCCGCGCGTGGGCGGGGAACTGCCGGTGATCCGGGCCAGCCCGCTCCAGCCGGTCCCGACCAGACGGACCGCGGCGTCGTGGCCGTAGTAGCTGACCTCCTCGACCCGCGCTCGCACCCCCGCCGCGCCGGTCGACGGCGCCAGGTGGAGCTGCTCGGGCCGGACCACGACCCGGACCGGCCCCGGAGCCGGGGCCTCGCCGCGCAACCGCAGGTCTCCGAGCGCGCAGCGGACGCCGACCCCGGTCAGCACCCCCTCGAGCACGGTCGCGCCACCGACGAAGAGCGCCTGCTCGGGATCGGCCGGATGCTGGTAGGTCCGGGTCGGGCTGGCCGCCTGGACCAGTCGCCCGGTGCGCAGGGTGACCACCTGGTCGGCCAGGGCCAGTGCCTCGTTCTGGTCGTGGGTGACCAACAGCCCGGTCGCCCCGGCCGCCCGCAGCGCCCGGGCCACCGCTCTCCCGGTGCTCTCACGCAGCGCTGCGTCGAGAGCCGAGAACGGCTCGTCCAGCAGCACCAGGTGGGGGGAGGGCGCCAGTGCCCGCGCCAGGGCGACCCGCTGCTGCTGCCCGCCGGAGAGCTCGTGCGGCTGGCGGGTGGCCATCGAGGCGGGGAGTTCGACCAGGTCGAGCAGCTCGGTCACCCGGGCGCCGCGCCGCTGGGCGCGGGGCAGGCCGAACCCGATGTTGCGGGCGACGTCCAGGTGCGGGAAGAGCGCCCCCTCCTGGGGCAGGTAGCCGATCCGGCGGGCCTGCGCGGGGACCCAGGTGCCGGGACCCGCCACGGTGGTCCCGGCCAGCTCGACTGTTCCGGCGTCGGGGGCCTCGAAGCCGGCCACGAGTCGCAACAGCGTCGTCTTGCCGCACCCCGAGGGGCCGAGCACCGAGGCCAGGGTCCCGGTCGGGACCGCGAGGTCGACCTGGTCGAGGGCGGTCACTGCACCGAAGTGCTTGGTCAGGCCACGGACCTGCAGGGCGTTCACGAGGGCAGTTTCTCCTGTCGGACCAGCAGCAGCGTCGCGGGGACCGAGACCAGGACCAGGAGCATCGCGTACGGGGCGGCGGCGCCGTAGCGCAGGTCCGAGGAGGCCGACCAGAACTCGGTGGCCAGGGTCGAGGTGCCGATAGGTGCCAGCATCAAGGTGGCGGTCAGCTCGGTGCTGATCGCCAGGAACACCAGGGCGGTGCCGGCGCCGACCGAGGGGGCAGCCATCGGTACGACGACCCGGCAGAACCGGCCCCAGCGGCCCACCCCCAGACTCTCGGCGACCTCCTCCAGCACCGGGGGAGCCTGCTCCAGTCCGGCCCGCAGGCTCACCACGGCTCTGGGCAGGAAGAGGACGGCGTAGGCGGCGACCAGCAGCAGCGCCGTCTGGTACAGCCCCGGGGCCACCGTCAGCGAGACGGTGACCAGGGCCAGCGCGACCACGATCCCGGGCAGCGCGTTGCCCAGGTAGGTGCTCCGCTCCACCAGTGTCGACCAGGGTCCGCGGTGCCGCACCGCGAGCCACGCCACCGGGAGGGCCAGCACGGTGGTGGCGGAGGCGCCGAGTGCGGCCAGCAGCAGGGTGGTCGCCGTGGCCCGGACGATCTCGGCGACGGGCAGCTCGGCCGAAGAACCGACCGCGAACCAGTGGGCCAGGGCGTACAGCGGCACCCCGACCGCCAGCGCCACCAGCCCGGCCGTTGCCGCGGTGGTCGGCCAGCGCCAGGCGCCCAGCCCGGCCCGGGCGGGGGGCCGTCGCACGCCCTGACCGAGTCGGACCAGCCGGCGGTGTCCCCGCAGTCGCAGCTCACCCAGGAGCAGGACCAGGCAGAGCAGCACCAGGACGCTGGCCATCATGGCGGCGGCGGTGCCGTTGAAGGTGGAGCCGTACTGGTCGTAGATGGCGGTGGTGAAGGTCGGGAACCGCAGCAACTGCAGGGCCCCGAACTCGGCCAGCAGGTGCAGCCCGACCAGGAGCACCCCGCCGAGCAGGCCGGGCAGCAGCTGCGGCGCGACCACCCGGAAGAAGGTACGGGTCCGGCCCACGCCCATCGACCATGCCGACTCCTCCAGCCCGGGGTCGAGCCCACGGAGCACTGCGACCACCGGTAGGTAGACCAGCGGGTAGTAGGAGAGCGTGATCACCAGCAGCGCGGCCCAGAAGCCCGACACCCGGCCCAGCGAGACCCAGGCGTAGGAGTTGACGAAGGCCGGCACCGCCAGCGGTGCGACCAGCAGCGCGTGCCAGACCCGGCGGAACGGCAGGTCGGTGCGTTCCACCAGAACGGCCAGCGTCACGCCCAGGACGGCCGAGGTGGTCATGCAAGCCACGGTCAGGCCGACGGTGTTGAGCAGCAGGCTCCCGATCCGCGGCCGGACCAGGAGCTCCCAGGCCTCGGACGGGGAGGTGGTCAGCGTGTGCTGGGCGACGTACCCCAGCGGCACCAGGGCCAGCGCGGCGACGGCGATCCCGGCCAGCCAGAGCGCCGCCGGTGGCCGGTGTGCCGCGTCGACCCGGGTGCCCGGACGCCCCGCGCGGGACGGTCCGGGCGGGGTGGGCGGGGGCGCGGTCAGGCTCAGAGGAGTCCGGCCTCGGTCATCAGGCGGGTCACCTCGGGCCCGTTCAGGGAGGAGACGTCGATGGTCGGCGGCTCGAGCTCGGAGAACGGCTTGACGCCCTGGCCCAGGTCGACCTCGGGGTTGAGCGGGTACTCCAGCGCGTAGGAGTCGGCCATCGCCTGCTGTCCTGCGGTCGAGGTGAGGAACTCGATGAAGCGCTGCGCGTCGGCCTGGTGCTCCGACGACTTCAACACCCCGGCGCCGGAGACCGAGACGAAGGCTCCCGGGTCCTGGCTGTTGAAGAAGTGCAGGGCGCTGTCGTCGGAGTTGTCGCCGGCCTCCTTCTGGTCGCGGTACCAGTAGTAGTGGTAGGCGATCCCGGCCTCGACGTCGCCGGCATTGACCGACTGGAGCACGACCAGATTGTTCTGCAGCTCCTCGCCGTTGGCGGCCAGCCCCTTCAGCCAGGCGCGGGTCTTCTCCTCGCCCTGGGTCTCCAGGACCGCGCTGACGATCGCCTGGAAGTCGGCGCCGGTGGGGGAGAAGGAGATGCGTCCCTTCCACTCGGGCTCCGCGAACTCCATGATCGAGCGTGGCATGTCGGCCTCGGTCGCGGCGTCGGTGTTGTACATGACCACGGTGGAGCGAGCGATGAAGCCGGTCCAGTTGCCGGAGCTCGGGACGTACTGCTCGGGGATCCGGGCCAGGGCCTCCTCCGACACCGGGGCGAAGAGATCGGCGTTGTCCACGATGCTCATGGCCGGTGAGTTCTCGGTGAGGAAGACGTCGGCCGGGGACCTGTCGGCCTCGGCAACGATCTGGTTGGCCATCTCGAGGTCCTTGCCGTTGCGCAGCTCGACGTCGAGCCCGGTCTCTTCCTCGAAGAGCGGGACGATCTTCTCCATCAGCTCCTGGTGCTGGGCGTTGTAGACGACCAGGTCCGGTTCTCCCTGGAGCAGGCCGCAGCCGGTCAGGGGCAGCAGCAACGCCAGGCTGGCGGCTCCGGCGATCAGGCGGGTACGGGTCGGGAGAGGCTGGCGCACGGTGGTCCTCGACGAGTGGGGGAACAGGTAAGGCATACCTTACCGATTCGGAAGGTTAGCGAACGTTAACCCGGGTGGCTACGATGCAGGGCATGACCTTCGAGCTGTCCAGGGAGCACGAGGAGTTCCGGCGCACCGTCCGGGACTTCGCCGAGAGCCAGATCGCCCCGCACGCGGCCCAGTGGGACCGCGACCACCACTTCCCGACCGACGTGGTGCAGCAGATGGGCGACCTGGGACTGATGGGCCTGACTGCCCCCGAGGAGTACGGCGGCGCCGGACTGGACGGGTCCGACGGTCCGTTCACCAGCCTGTGCCTGGCCATCGAGGAGATCGGCCGCGTCGACCAGTCGATGGGCATCACCCTCGAGGCCGCGGTCGGACTGGGGATCAACCCGATCCTCACCTACGGCACCGCCGAGCAGAAGGAACGTTGGCTCCCCGACCTGGTCGCCGGGCAGCGGCTGGCCGGCTTCGGCCTCACCGAGCCGGGCGCCGGGTCCGACGCCGGCGCCACCCGCACCCGTGCCGACCTGGTGGACGGCGAGTGGGTGGTCAACGGGTCCAAGCAGTTCATCACCAACTCCGGCTCATCGATCACCTCGCTGGTCACTGTCACCGCCCGGACCGGGGAGCGCCCCGACGGTCGTCCCGAGATCAGCACCGTCGTGGTGCCCTCCGACACGCCCGGCTTCACCGCCGAGAAGTCCTACGACAAGCTCGGCT
Organism: Actinomycetes bacterium; assembly: GCA_023396115.1. Lineage (GTDB taxonomy): Bacteria > Actinomycetota > Actinomycetes > Propionibacteriales > Nocardioidaceae > Nocardioides. The sequence goes on from JAEWXC010000072.1 coordinate 9,772, forward strand.
GGCACGCATCCGACACCCACCCGCTGAGCTTCGTCGACGCCCGGGTGCCCGCCTCGCACCTGCTGGGGGAGCGGGGCCGCGGCTACGCCCAGTTCCTGGCCACCCTCGACGACGGCCGGGTGGCGATCTCGGCGCTCGCGGTCGGGCTGCTCCAGGCCTGCCTGGACGCCTGCGTCACCTACGCGGGGGAGCGGCAGACCTTCGGTGGACCGATCGGGCGCAAGCAGGGGGTCGCGTTCCAGATCGCCGACCTGCAGGTGATGCTTGAGACCTCCCGGCTGCTGACCTACCGGGCCGCGGCGATGAAGGACGCCGGACTGGAGAGCCCCGCCCGGGTGGCGGAGTTCAAGCAGGCCGCGGCGATCGCCAAGCTGCACTCCACCGAGTCGGCGGTGACCGGCACCCGGATCGCCACCCAGGTCTTCGGCGGCTACGGCTTCATGGAGGAGTACCCGGTGGCCCGCTTCTACCGCGACGCCAAGATCCTGGAGATCGGCGAGGGCACCTCCGAGGTGCAGCGGATGCTCATCGCCCGGGGGCTCGGCCTGCCCGTGGAGTGAGCCCGCGACGGGGACACGGAACCGATGAGGCGGTACCGCGTCCCAACCTCGGAACCCGGGACAGTTAGCCTTGGGCTCATGGGTGCACGCTGGCAGCGACTGCTCGCCGAGGCGGGCAAGTTCATGGCGGTCGGCGGTCTCGCCACCGCGGTGGCCTTCGTGCTGTTCAACTTCCTGGTCCACGGAGCGCCCGGTCTGGACGGGCCGCTGGCCGGTCACCCCATCGGTGCCTACGTGCTGGCCAACACCGTCGGCATGGTGATCAGCTACCAGGGCACCCGGTCGTGGGCGTTCCGGGACCGCGAGCCGGTGCACGCCGACGGCGGTGTCACCGCCTACTTCGTGATCAACGTGGTGACCATGGCCTTCCCCGTGGCGTGCCTGTGGATCAGCCGGCACGTGTTCGGGCTGGACGACCCGTTCTCGGACAACATCGCCGCCAACGTGATCGGCCTGACGATGGGCACCTGGAGCCGGTTCTACCTGTTCCGCCGGTTCGTGTTCCGCCGCCCCGTGGCGCTGCTCAACCTGTACGAGGAGCTCGGCGAGGAGTTCACCGCCGAGCAGTGTGCCGAGGCCGAGCAGGCCGCCGAGGTCGAGGCAGCCCGCCGTCGACCGGGCGCCGCCGCCCCCGGTGCGTGACCGTCGCAGCAGACCCGTCGGCCCCGGTCGTTAGGCTGCGCCCGTGCCCGAGGAAGCCCTGAGCCCGGAGTCCCCGACCAGCCCGCCCGTCGAGGAGCAGGTCGCTGTTGTCGTCGAGGACGACCCGGACGTGCGCGACCTCATCGACCTGGTGCTGCTGCGCGCCGGCTTCCGCACCGTGCTCGCCGACAACGGCGTCGCCGGACTGGCCGCGGTGCGCGAGCACCGTCCGGTGCTGACCACCGTCGACGTGCAGATGCCCGGGATGGACGGGTTCGCGCTGACCCGGGCGATCCGGGAGTTCTCCTCCACCTACCTGATCATGATCACCGGCCTGAGCAGCGAGTCCGACCTGCTGGAGGGGTTCGAGGCCGGGGTCGACGACTACCTCACCAAGCCGTTCCGCCCCCGCGAGCTGCGGGCCCGTGCCGAGTCGATGCTCCGCCGTCCCCGGGTGCGTGAGGACGCGGCCGAGGCCACCGGGGCCAGCGGGTGGGGCAGCGAGCCCGAGCCCGTGGCCGCACCTGCGGACGAGTCGACCCTGCGCCGGCACCGTGACCTGGTGCTGGACACCGCGAGCCACGAGGTGCGCGTCGCCGACGTGCCGGTGGAGCTCACCCGCACCGAGTTCGAGCTGCTCGCCTCGCTGCTGGCCACCGGGCGCCGGGTGCGGTCCAAGGCGGACCTGTCGCTGACCCTGCGGGGCCACGAGTACCAGCAGTCGTACTTCGTCTACGACGCCGACAAGCGGGCCCTCGAGGTCCACGTGGGGAACCTGCGCCGCAAGCTCGGTGACTCCGCCTCCGCCCCGCGCTACATCGAGACCGTGCGCGGCGTCGGCTACCGGATGAGCCCGGCCTGACCCGGCCGGCCCCGGTTCACCCCCGGCGGTTCCACAGGTCGGTCCAGGTGCGCCCCAGGTCGCGCACCATCTCCCGCAGCAACGGCAGGCTCACCCCGACCACGTTGTGCGGGTCGCCCTCGATCCGGCTCACGAACGCCCCGCCCAGTCCGTCGATGGTGAACGCGCCGGCCACGTGCAGCGGCTCCCCGGTCGCCACGTAGGCGTCGATCTCGGCGTCGGTGACCTCGGCGAAGTGGACCGCCGTGCTCGCCGTGGCCAGCACATCGGCGCCGGTGGACAGGTCGCGCAGCGCGTGCCCGGAGTGCAGCACCCCGGAACGACCGCGCATCGAGCGCCACCGGGCCACCGCGTTCTCGGCGGTGCCGGGCTTGCCCAGCGCCTCGCCGTCGACCTCCAGCACCGAGTCGCAACCCAGCACCAGCGCCCCGGAAGGCAGGTCGTCCCGCTCGGCCACGGCACGGCACTTCAACCCGGCCAGACCCTCGGCCAGCGCAGCAGGCGGCAGCCCGTCGAGCACCGACTCGTCCACCCCGGAGACCACCACGTGCGGCTCGATCCCGGCGCTGCGCAGCGTGGCCAGGCGCGCCGGGGAGGCCGAGGCCAGCACCAGCGGCTGCCGGGCGCCGGCAGCCGGCTCACCCACCGGGTCGTTCACTGGGTCAGTCACCGTGCCACTCACAGGCGGCGCAGCGCGTCGGCGAGCGGGTCCAGCCCGATCGACCCCAGGTCCAGGGCGGCCCGGTGGAACGCCTTGAGGTCGAAGTCCTCGCCGTGCCGTGCCCGGGCCTCCTCGCGGGCCTCCAACCAGATCCGCTCGCCCACCTTGTAGGAGGGCGCCTGACCCGGCCAGCCCAGGTAACGCTTGACCTCGAACTGGATGAACGCGTCGTCCATCCGTACGTGCGCGCGCATGAACTCCAGGCCCAGCTCCGGGGTCCAGGTCTCCCCGACGTGGAAGTCCCAGGGGTTCGGCGGGATCTCCAGCTCCAGATGCATGCCCAGGTCGACGATCACCCGTGCCGCACGGAACGACTGGGCGTCCAGCATCCCCAGCCGGTCCGCCGGGTCGGCCAGGTAGCCCAGCTCGTCCATCAGTCGCTCCGAGTACAGCGCCCAGCCCTCGCCGTGGCCCGAGACCCAGCACATCAGCCGCTGCCACCGGTTCAGCAGCTCCGAGCGCACCGTGGTCTGGCCGACCTGCAGGTGGTGGCCGGGGACGCCCTCGTGGAAGACGGTGGTGACCTCACGCCACGGGCTGAACGTGGTGACACCCTCGGGGACCTCCCACCACATCCGACCCGGCCGGGTGAAGTTTTCCGAGGGGCCGGTGTAGTAGATGCCGCCGTCGTGGGTGGGGGCGATCATGCACTCGATCCGGCGGATCTGGTCGGGGATGTCGAAGTGCACCCCGTCCATCTCGGCCAGGGTCTTGTCGGCCAGGGCCTGCATCCACTCGCGGAACGCCTCAGCGCCCTCGATCTGGCGCGACGGGTCGGCGTCCAGGTGGGCCACGACCTCGGCGATGCTCCCGGCGCCGGGCAGGATCCGGCGGCCGGTGGCGAGCATGTCGTCCTCGATCCGCGCCAGCTCGGCCCAACCCCAGGCGTAGGTCTCGTCGAAGTCGATCCGGGCGCCCAGGAAGGTGCGCGAGGCCAGGGCGTAGGCCTCCCGGCCAACGGCCTCCTTGGCGCGGCCCTGGGGCTCCATCTCGTCGGAGAGGAACAGTCCGAAGTCGGCGAAGGCACGCCGGGCGTCGCCGGCGGCCCGGGTCAGCTGCTCGCGCAGGTCCGCGGGGAGCGACTCGTCGGCCACGGCGGGCGCGACGATGGTGGTGAAGACGTCCGGGCCGGAGCCGGTCGCCGCGGTCCAGCCCTCGATCTGGGTGGCGACCTCGGCGTACTGGCGGGCCGCGACCACGTTCCCCTGCGCGGCCTCGTCGGCGTAGGTGACCCGCAGGTCGCGCAGCGCACCCCCGATCCCGGCCAGCCGGGCCGCGACGGCCGCCCAGGCCTCGGCGGAGTCGGTGTCCATCAGGTCGAAGACCTGGCGCAGCTCGTGCACCGGGGAGGAGATGACGCTCAGGTCGCAACGGCTCACCCCGGCCTCGGCCTGCTCGACGGCCAGCCCCAGCCGCTCGACGAACGCGGCCTGGGCGGTCCGCTCCCGCTCGTCGACCGGCGTCGCGGCCCGGGCAGCGGCCAGCGCGTCGGCGGTCACCCGCTCCCGGGCGGCGAACCCGGCCGGCGACAGGTCGGGCAGTTCGCTGTCGTGGCCCTTCACCCCCAGGTAGGTGGCGGTGATCGGGTCCAGCGCGCAGTAGTCGGCGACGTACTGCTCGGCGATGGCGTCCACGGGGCGGAGCTGCTGCTCGGTCTGCGTCATGGGGTCAGTCTGCCCCGCGCCCCCGACGCGCGACGACCGGGTTTGTGAGTCGGCGGTGGCAGGGCTCAGAGCCAGCGCGCCAGGACCGCGGAGTCGGCGGTCTCGTGCTCGGCGGCCAGCAGCGCCTGCAGGGTGGCGGGGGTCAGTTCCAGCCGGTCCACCTCGGTGGCCCCGACCCCGCTCGGGCTGGCCTGCCAGGCCCCGGCCCGGGCGGCGTCCGGCGCCGGTGCCGCCTCGGCGTTGTCGATCGCGGCCAGGGCCAGACGCAGGGTGCGGGTGGCGGCCTTGTCCCGGGCCCGCATCCGCTCGGTCAGCTCGGCGCGCAACTCGCGGCGCAGGGTCTCGGCGGTCCAGGTCATGGCGGCCATCCTGTCGCGACCCGTACCCGCGGGGCACCTGCTTTTCCGGGCCCCGGAGACGCCGCAGGGGCGGGACCGTGGTGGTCCCGCCCCTGCGGATCGGTGCTCGTGCTGCGTCAGCGCGGCAGGCCGCTGGTCCGCCAGCCGCCGGCCCCGTGGGGCAGGCTGCGACGGGCCAGACGGTGCGGGGCGTTCCAGGACGGGACCGGCTTGCGTGCCGGTGCCCCGCCCGCGGACCCCAGGGCCGATAACACCGCCACCACGGCGGCGATCTCCTCGGGCGTCGCGTCCGGGTTGACCACCTGCAGCAGCGGACGCTGCTCGGTGGCACCCTCGGTCGGCTGCTGCTCGGTCACAGGGGGATGTTCCCGTGCTTCTTGGCCGGGAGGGTCTCCCGCTTGGTGCGCAGCAGACGCAGCGCGCGGACGACCTCGACGCGGGTCTCGTGGGGGCTGATCACCGCGTCGATGTAGCCACGCTCGGCCGCGATGTACGGGTTGGCCAGCGTGGTCTCGTACTCGTCGATCAGCTCGGCCCGCTTGGCCTCCACGTCGCCGCCCTCGGCCTCGACGGCCGCCAGCGTCTTGCGGTGCACGATGTTGGCCGCGCCCTGGGCGCCCATCACCGCGATCTGGCCGGTCGGCCAGGACAGGTTGATGTCGGCACCGAGGTGCTTGGAGCCCATCACGTCGTACGCGCCGCCGTAGGCCTTGCGGGTGATGATGGTGACCAGCGGGACGGTGGCCTCGGCGTAGGCGTAGATCAGCTTCGCGCCGCGGCGGATGATGCCGGTCCACTCCTGGTCGGTGCCGGGCAGGAAGCCGGGCACGTCGACCAGGGTCAGCACCGGGATGTTGAACGCGTCGCAGAACCGCACGAACCGGGCGGCCTTCTCCGAGGCGTCGATGTCCAGGGTGCCGGCGAACTGCATCGGCTGGTTGGCCACGATGCCGACCGGCGAGCCCTCGACCCGGCCGAAGCCGACGAGGATGTTGGGCGCGAACAGCTCCTGGACCTCCAGGAAGTCCTCGTCGTCCACGATCGCGGTGATCACGTCGTGCATGTCGTAGGGCTGGTTCGGCGAGTCCGGGATGATCGTGTCCAGCGCCCGGTCGGTGTCGGAGAACTCCAGGTCGGCGACCTCGTCGTAGGTCGGCAGCTCGTCCAGGTTGTTCTGCGGCAGGAAGCTCAGCAGGCCCTTGACGTACTCGATGGCGTCGTCCTCGTCGGAGGCCATGTAGTGGGCGTTGCCCGACTTGGTGTTGTGCGTGCGCGCACCACCCAGGTCCTCCATCGAGACGTCCTCGCCGGTGACGGTCTTGATGACGTCGGGACCGGTGATGAACATCGCCGAGGTCTGGTCGACCATGACGGTGAAGTCGGTGACCGCGGGGGAGTAGACGTGGCCGCCGGCGCAGTTGCCCATGATCAGGCTGATCTGCGGGATGACACCCGAGGCGTGCACGTTGCGCTTGAAGATCTCGCCGTACAGGCCGAGCGAGACCACACCCTCCTGGATGCGGGCGCCGGCGCCCTCGTTGATGCCCACGATCGGGGAACCGGTCTTGATCGCCAGGTCCATGACCTTGGTGATCTTCTCGCCGTAGACCTCGCCCAGCGACCCACCGAAGACGGTGAAGTCCTGGGAGAAGACGCAGACCTGGCGACCGTTGACGGTGCCGTAACCGGTGATGACGCCGTCGCCGTAGGGACGGGTCTTCTCCAGCCCGAAGGCGGTGGACCGGTGCCGGGCCAGCTCGTCGAGCTCGACGAAGGAACCCTCGTCGAAGAGGAGCTCGATGCGCTCGCGGGCGGTCTTGCGGCCCTTCGCGTGCTGCTTCTCCACGGCCTTGGCCGAACCGGCGTGCACGGCCTCGTCGAGGCGTCGCTCGAGGTCGGCCAGCTTGCCGGCGGTGGTGTGGATGTCGATGTCGGTCGGGACGTCCGTGCCCTCGCCCGGGTGTGCGCTCACGTGTTTGGCCTCCTGTAGTGCTCAGGGACAATCTAGTGCCCATGAGTGACGTCGCCGCACTGCGCCCACCCCTCGATCCGACCCGTCTCGCCGCCCTCGAGCCCTACTGGCGGGTAGAGGTGCGCGGTACCGCGGAGTCCACCAACGCCCTGCTCGGGGACCTCGCCCGGGCGGGCGCCGAGCCCGGTGCGGTGCTGGTCACCGAGCACCAGACCTCCGGCCGTGGCCGCCTGGACCGGGAGTGGAGCACCCCGCCGCGGGCGGCGCTGACCTTCTCGGCGCTGGTCGAGGTCGACGCCCCGCCGGCGCACTGGCCGCTGCTGCCGCTGCTGGTCGGCGTGGTGGTGCAGTCCACGCTCTCGGAGTGGCTGCCCGACGTGGAGCTCAAGTGGCCCAACGACGTGCTGGTGCCCGACGCCGAGGGGTGGGGGCGCAAGCTGGTCGGGATCCTGGTCGAGCGGGTCGAGGGGCCGCACGGCCCGCTGGCCGTGGTCGGGGTCGGGATCAACGTCTCCCAGGCCCCCGAGGAGCTGCCCGGCAGCACCGCCACCTCGATGCGGATCGAGCTGGAGGAGATGCTGGCCGCCGAGGCCCGGCACCGCCACGAGACCGAGGGGGAGCCGCTGCCCGAGCAGACCGAGACGGTGGTGGTGGACCGCACCGAGCTGCTCACCATGCTGCTGACCAACCTCGAGGCGCTCACCCCGCTGCTCGGCGACCCCGCCGGGTTGCTGGCCGCCTACCGGATGGGCTGCGGCACCCTGGGCCGGGAGATCGACGTGCACCTGCCCGGCGGTCGGGTGCACCGCGGCACGGCCCTGGACCTGGACGCCTCCGGTGCCCTGGTGGTCAGCGACGGCGACGGCACGCTGGTGGTCTCAGCAGGTGACGTCGTTCACGTCCGCCCCGCCGGATGACATGATCGCCCCATGACCTTCCCCACCAAGATGCTCAACGACGGCGAGCACGTCGTGGTCACCACGCGGACCCACGTCAAGGCCCTGTTCGCCCCGGTGCTGGTGCTGCTGCTCACCGCGGCCGCGGCGCTGTGGCTGGGCACCCTGGTGGAGAAGCTCGACCAGGACTGGCTGCGCACCACGGTGGGCGTGATCGTCGGCGTCGTGGCCTTCGTGGTGGTGGCGCGCTTCACCGTCTGGCCGGCGCTGCTGTGGGCGACCACCTCCTACACCTTCACCAACCGCCGCTTCATCAAGCGGTCCGGCGTGATCGCCAAGGAGGGCCGCACCATCCCGCTCAACCGGATCAGCGGGGTCGACTTCGAGATCGGCGTCATCGACCGGCTCTTCGGCTGCGGCACGCTGGTGGTCTCCGACGCCAGCACCGACGGGAGCGTGCAGCTGCACGACGTCCCGCGGGTGGAGGAGGTCCAGCGCCGGGTCGCCGAGGAGCTGTACCGGCTGAGCACGCAGGACCGGGCCGACGACGGTGCCTGAGCCCAGCCAGTCGCCCGTGTCTCCCGAGCCCGGCTCCGGCGAGACCGCCGGGGAGTTCGCCGACTCGCTGGAACGGCTGGTCCTGCCCGAGCTGCCGGTCTACACCGGCGAGCAGGTCGCCCTCGAGGCCGGCGTGCCCTACGAGCAGGTCCGCCGGTTGTGGCGTGCCCTGGGGCTGCCCGAGCCCGACGAGGGGGAGGCGTTCTCCGAGGCCGACGTACGCGCGGTCGGCACGCTGGCGCGGGTCATCGAGAACGGCACCATCGACTTCGACGTCGCCCTCAACCTGACCCGCGGCGTCGGTCAGACGATGGCCCGGCTGGTGGACTGGCAGACCGCCACCCTGGTCCAGCGGGTCGAGGAGATGGAGTCCGGCGAGGACGCCACCGGCAGCCGCACCGCCGCGGCGCACCGGATCGTCGACAACCTCATCGACCCGTTCCAGGAACTCATCGTCTACGCCTGGCGCCGCCACCTGGCCGCCAGCATCGCCCGGCTCGAGGCGATGGGCGCGATCGAGGAGGACCTGATGACCACCCAGGTCACCGTCGGGTTCGCCGACATCGTCTCGTTCACCGCGCTGTCCAACACGATCGGCGAGGAGCGGATCGGCGACCTGGTCGAGGTCTTCGAGGCGCGCTGCCACGACGTCGTGGCCAACTGCGGCGGTCGGGTCATCAAGTCCATCGGCGACTCGGTGCTGTTCACCGTCGAGGACCCGGTCCGGGGCATGGAGATCGCCGAGGGGATCATCAACGTGATCGGGCGCGACTCCCGGATGCCCGACGTGCGGCTGGGCCTGGCCACCGGCTCGGTGGTGCAGCGGATGGGCGACGTGTTCGGGCCGCCGGTGAACATGGCCGCCCGGCTGACCGCCGTGGCCCGCCGCAACCGGATCGTCATCGACGCCCACACCGCCGAGCGGCTGCCCAACGACGTCTTCGAGAGCCGCCGGATGCCGGCTCGCCCGGTGCGCGGGTTCGGGATCGTGGAGCCGTTGACGGTGCGGCGTCGCTGAGCCGGCGCTGAATCGGCGCTGGGTTCCGCGCTGACGGCCCGCTGAGTCCGGCGCGGGGCGACCGGCCGGGGCCGGGCAAAATCTGGCCTCCCGGGGTGGTCGATCCGGGGCAGTTGTGCCAAAAGGACCCTGCCGCCCCGAGTTCCTCCCTACGCTCGCTCCCGTGAGCAGGTACGTGGTCGAGGTGCAGGACGTCCGTCTGGACCCCGCCTCCGGGCAGGTCTGGCGCGGTGGCGTCGAGATCCGTCTGTCGCGCATGGAGTTCCGTCTGCTCCAGCACCTGATGGCGCACGCGGGCGAGATCGTCTCCAAGGACGAGCTGATGCGCTCGGTGTGGAACACCACCTTCTACACCAGCTGGAAGACCGTCGACGTGCACCTGGGTTGGCTGCGCCGCAAGCTCGGCGACGACCCCACCAGCCCGTCGCTGATCAGCACCGTCCGCGGGGCCGGGCTGCGCTTCGAGACCGGGGCGCCCGACGCCCTGGCCCGGCAGTCCCACCGCTGAGGCGCCGGGGGCCGGTGTCGTGGGGCGCCGATAGGCTGAGGCCGTGCCCGAGACCGACGCCTCCCCGCTCGCCCCGACCCTGGCCGTGATCGGCGGGGGACAGCTGGCCCGGATGATGACCGAGCCAGCCCAGCGCCTGGGTCTCCCGATCCGTCTGCTGGCCGAGGGGCCCACCGTCTCCGCCGCCCAGGTCGTGCCCGACACCTTGGTCGGCGACCACCGGGACCTGGCGGACCTGCGGGCCGTCACCGCCGGCTGCGCTGCCGTCACGTTCGACCACGAGCACGTCCCCACCGAACACCTGCGCGCCCTGGCCGCCGAGGGCGTCGCGGTGCGTCCCGGCCCGGACGCCCTGGTGCACGCCCAGGACAAGGCCGTGATGCGGGCCCGTCTCACCGAGCTCGGCGCCCCCTGCCCGCGGCACGCGGTCGTCGCCAACGTGAGCGAGGTCGAGACCTTCGGCTTCCCCGCGGTGCTCAAGACCACCCGCGGCGGCTACGACGGCAAGGGCGTGTGGGTGGTCCGCTCGGCGCAGGACTGTGCCGAGCCGTTCGCGGCCGCGGCCGCCGCCGGGGTGCAGGTGCTGGCCGAGGAGCTGGTCGACTTCACCCGCGAGCTGTCCGCGATCGTGGCCCGCTCGCCCAGCGGGCAGGCCGCCGCCTACCCGGTGGTGGCCACCACCCAGCTCGACGGGATCTGCCACGAGGTGGTCGCCCCGGCGCCCGACCTGGACCCCGCCCTGGCCGCGAGCGCCCAGGAGCTGGCGCTGCGGGTGGCCGGCGAGCTGGACGTCACCGGCATCCTGGCCGTCGAGCTGTTCGAGACCGCCGACGGCCGGATCCTGGTCAACGAACTGGCGATGCGTCCGCACAACACCGGTCACTGGACCCAGGACGGCGCCGTCACCAGCCAGTTCGAGAACCACGTGCGGGCCGTGATGGACCTGCCGCTGGGTTCCCCCGAACCCCGGGCCCGGTGGACGGTGATGGTCAACATCCTCGGCGCCGAGCACGACGCCGGCCGACTGTGGGACGGCTTCCCGCACGCGATGGCCCGCGACCCGCACCTGCGGGTGCACCTGTACGGCAAGGAGTTGCGCCCCGGCCGCAAGGTCGGGCACGTGAACGCCTACGGTGACGACCTGGCCGACTGCCTGGACCGGGCACGGCACGCCGCCGCGTGGTTCCGCGGCGACCTGGGCAACGAGAGCGAGTGAGATGAGCACCCACCAGCAGGCCCGTGTCGGCATCGTCATGGGGTCCGACTCGGACTGGCCGGTCATGGAGGCCGCCGCCGACGCGCTGCGCGAGTTCGACATCGCCTTCGAGGCCGACGTGGTCTCCGCGCACCGGATGCCCGACGAGATGCTCGCCTACGGCCGCGACGCCTCCGGACGCGGCATCCAGACGATCATCGCCGGGGCCGGGGGCGCCGCCCACCTGCCCGGGATGCTCGCCGCGGTCACCCCGCTGCCGGTCATCGGCGTCCCGGTGCCGCTCAAGCACCTCGACGGCATGGACTCGCTGCTCTCCATCGTGCAGATGCCGGCCGGGGTCCCGGTCGCCACCGTCTCCATCGGCAACGCCCGCAACGCCGGCCTGCTGGCCGTGCGGATCCTGGCCGCCGGTGACCCCGAGCTGCAGCAGAAGATGGTCGACTTCCAGGCCTCGCTGCGCGACGCGGCCCACGCCAAGGGGGACGTGGTCCGCTCCGCGGTGACCCCGCGCCGGCTCGGGTTCTGAGGTGACGGCTCGGGGGAGCTGGCGCGAACGGAGCCGACGCAACCTGCTGCTCTTCGTCCGCTTCGGCGCGGTCGGCGCGAGCGGGGTGCTGGTCAACCTGCTCGTGGTGGTGCTGGTCAACCAGGTCTCGCCGGCAGCGGAGTCGGTCTTCCTGGACCTGCCCCTGACCCGGTTCAACGTCCGCTGGTACCACGTGATCTCCACGGTGGCGTTCGTGGTGGCGAACCTGTGGAACTTCCAGCTCAACCGGGTCTGGGCGTTCCGCTCCCACGGCGCAGCCCGCTGGTGGAGCGAGTACCCGCCGTTCCTGCTGGTCGGTCTGGTCGGCCAGGCGGTCGGGCTCGGTCTGCTCACCCTGCTGATGCACCCCGGCTCGTGGCTCTCGCTCTCCCCGGAGGTCTTCGACAACTCCTCGGGGCTCACCACCCGGCTGTACTGGGCCCAGGTGGTGGTGCTGGCGGTGGTCACCCCGGTCTCGTTCGTGCTCAACAAGTACTGGACGTTCCGGGCCGTGCGCGCCCCGGGCGCCGCCGACCCCGCACCCGTCAAAGCCGACCCCACGGGTCGGCCCCGCGGCTAGATTGCCCGCATGCCCCAGCGCCCCACCTCCCTGCGCCCGACCCGCCTGCGCCCCCTTCCTGTCCTGACCGCGCTCACTCTGTCGCTGGCGGTGACCCTGGCCGGGTGCGGCGACCAGACCAGCACGGCCGAGGACCCCGCCGACGAGCCCGGCACCACGGCGCTGGGCAGCCTGGCCGGGGAGCACCTGGCCGACCCACCGCCGCTGGCCCCGTGGGGCGACGGCGGCACGACCATCCGGTTCACCGTGCGCGAGGACCGGATCAGCGTGGTCGCCGACTGCAACACCCACACCGGGGGCGGCGAACTCGTCGACGGCGTGCTCCGGGTCGACCAGCTCGCCAGCACCGAGATCGGGTGCGAGGCCGAGGCCGAGGAACGGGACCGGTGGCTGGTCAGCTTCCTCGACTCCGACCCGGCGGTGGCCGAGGAGAACGGCGCGCTGGTGCTGACCGGCACCGTCGACGGCGCCGAGGTCGACCTGGTGCTGCGCCGCTCCAGCGGTCAGCAGGACGCGGCAGTCGCGCTGACCGACCGCACCTGGCGGCTGGTCGCCACCACCGTCGACGGCGCCGCCAGCCCGGTCCCCGACGGCGTCGAGGCCAGCGTCCTGGTCACCGGGGACCAGCTGACCGTGCTGACCGGGTGCAACACCGGGACCTCGGTCGTCGAGGTGCTCGACGGCGCGCTGCGCTTGGACGGACTGGCCACCACCCGACGCGGGTGCCCGCCCGAGGCCGCGCCGGTCGAACGCGCCGTCCTGACGGTGCTGCAGGGCGAGGTCGAGGTCACCCTCGAGGGCCGCACCCTCACCCTGGGCCGGGGAGCCGACTCCCTGGAGTTCAGCGCCGACTGACCCCGCACCTGCCGGGACCGGCGTGTCGTTCGTCATGCGTCCACGGCAGGAACACCGTGAACCGGACGGGGGAGATCGGGGGTAGCCTGCGCTGGTGCTTGAGTCCCGTCTGCAGAACATCTACGAAGTCGTCCTCCACCGCAACCCCGGGGAGGCCGAGTTCCACCAGGCCGTCCACGAGGTCCTGGACAGCCTGGCGCCCGTGATCGCCAAGCACCCGGAGTACGCCGACGCCAAGCTGATCGAGCGGATCTGCGAGCCCGAGCGGCAGATCATCTTCCGGGTGCCGTGGGTCAACGACTCCGGTGAGATCGAGATCAACCGCGGCTTCCGCGTGGAGTTCAACTCCGCGCTGGGTCCGTACAAGGGCGGTCTGCGCTTCCACCCCAGCGTCTACTTGGGCATCGTCAAGTTCCTGGGCTTCGAGCAGATCTTCAAGAACGCCCTCACCGGGCTGCCGATCGGCGGCGGCAAGGGCGGCTCGGACTTCGACCCCAAGGGTCGCTCCGACAACGAGATCATGGCGTTCTGCCAGTCCTTCATGACCGAGCTGTACCGCCACATCGGCGAGTACACCGACGTGCCCGCCGGTGACATCGGCGTCGGCGGCCGCGAGATCGGCTACCTCTTCGGCCAGTACAAGCGGATCACCAACCGCTACGAGTCGGGCGTGCTGACCGGCAAGGGCATCGGCTGGGGCGGGTCGCTGGTCCGCAAGGAAGCCACCGGCTACGGCACCGTCTTCTTCGTCGACGAGATGCTGCGCCTGCGCGGCGGCTCGCTGGACGGCAAGCGCGTGGTCGTCTCCGGCTCCGGCAACGTGGCCACCTACGCGGTCGAGAAGGTGCACCAGCTCGGCGGCACCGTCGTGGCGATGTCGGACTCCGGCGGGTACGTGGTCGACGAGAAGGGCATCGACCTGGGGCTCGTCCAGCAGATCAAGGAGGTCGAGCGCGGTCGGATCAGCGAGTACGCCGACCGTCGCGAGTCGGCCCACTTCGTGGCCGGCGGCTCGATCTGGGACGTGCCCTGCGACGTCGCGCTGCCGTGTGCGACCCAGAACGAGCTCGACGCCGCCGACGCCACCTCGCTGGTGAAGAACGGTTGTCTGGTCGTCGGTGAGGGCGCCAACATGCCCACCACCCCCGACGCGGTCACCGTGCTGAACTCCGCCGGCGTCCTGTTCGGTCCCGGCAAGGCCGTCAACGCCGGTGGTGTCGCCACCTCGGCGCTCGAGATGCAGCAGAACGCCTCGCGCGACAGCTGGTCCCACGAGCACACCGAGGCCCGCCTGGCCGCGATCATGCGCGGCATCCACGAGCGCTGCGCCGAGACCGCCGACGAGTACGGCCAGCCGGGCAACTACGTCCTGGGTGCCAACATCTCCGGCTTCAAGCAGGTGGCGGATGCCATGCTCGCGATGGGCGTCATCTGACCCCTGCCCCGCCTCGGCCGTCACAGGCGGAGCGTCTCCGGCGTTGTCGGACCTCGACGCCCCGCTCCGCTCCAAGGGCGCCTTCGGTCCTCCGCCTGGGATTCGCACACGCCTGAGAGTCCGAGACTGGTCAGGACGTGCAAGCGGCGCCTGAGCCTGCGAGACGTCGCCGACCGGGCACTTGCGCGGCGCTGACCGGGCACTTGTGTGACGGTGACCGGGCACTTGTGCGGCGCGGTCCCGCTCCAGAACGGCGCTCTCCCTGAGGGGAGGGCGCCGTTCGGCGTCTTTCCGGTACCTGGTTCCGGTGCTACGGTATTGAGTACCGCAACGATGAGACGGGGTTCCGTGCGCCCCGCGAGCACCGGGCCCTGGGGCCCGAGAGGGTGAGACATGAGCGAGTTCGATCTGTACGCGCTGTCGGAGGAGCACCAGGAGATCCGCGCCGCCGTGCGTGAGGTCTGTGACGCGAAGGTCGCCCCGTTCGCGGCCGAGGTGGACGACCAGGCCCGCTACCCCCAGGAAGCCCAGGACGCCCTGATCGCCTCGGACTTCTACGCCCCGCACGTGCCGGAGGCCTACGACGGTGTCGGCGCGGACGCGCTGGCCACCTGCATCGTGATCGAGGAGGTCGCCCGCGTGTGTGCCTCCTCCTCCCTGATCCCCGCGGTCAACAAGCTCGGCTCGATGCCACTGATCCTGGGCGGTTCGGAGGAGCTCAAGAAGAAGTACCTGACCCCACTCGCCCAGGGCACGGGCGGCTTCTCCTACGGGCTCTCCGAGCGCGACGCCGGCTCCGACACCGCCTCGATGAAGACCCGTGCCGTGCGCGACGGCGACGACTGGGTCCTCAACGGCCAGAAGTCCTGGATCACCAACGCCGGGGTCTCGGAGTTCTACACCGTCCTGGCCGTCACCGACCCCGACGGCAAGCGCGGCTCCAACGTCAGCGCCTTCATCGTGGAGAAGTCCGACGCCGGGTTCACCTTCGGCGAGAAGGAGCGCAAGCTCGGGATCAAGGGCTCGCCCACCCGTGAGCTCCTCTTCGACGACGTCCGGATCCCCGGCGACCGGATGATCGGCGAGCCCGGCACCGGGCTCAAACTGGCGCTGCGCACGCTGGACCACACCCGGGTCACGATCGGTGCCCAGGCCGTTGGCATCGCCCAGGGCGCGCTCGACTTCGCGGTCGGCTACGTCAAGGAGCGCCAGCAGTTCGGCAAGCACATCGCCGACTTCCAGTCGATCCAGTTCATGCTCGCCGACATGGCGATGAAGCTCGAGGCCGCGCGGCAGATGGTCTACGTCGCGGCTGCCAAGTCCGAGCGCGACGACGCGGACCTGGGCTTCTTCGGGGCCGCGGCCAAGTGCTTCGCCTCCGACGCGGCCATGGAGATCACCACCGACGCGGTCCAGCTGCTCGGCGGCTACGGCTACACCCAGGACTTCCCGGTGGAGCGGATGATGCGCGACGCCAAGATCACCCAGATCTACGAGGGCACCAACCAGATCCAGCGCCTGGTGATGGGGCGTGCCGTGCTCGCCGGCGGGGCCTCCCCGCTACGCGAGGACGTTACTTAAGGATCTGGCGGCCCATGACCATGCGGCAGATCTGGTTGGTGCCCTCGTAGATCTGGGTGATCTTGGCGTCACGCATCATGCGCTCGACCGGGAAGTCACGGGTGTAGCCGGCGCCGC
>JAEWXC010000081.1 GCA_023396115.1 Actinomycetes bacterium
AGTGGCGGCGTGCTGGTGGTGACGAGGTTCAGGTCCGAGGACGAGGTGGCCTTCCGGGCCGAGGCCGAGGCGGTCGCGGACCTGCTCCGCAGCCGCCCCGGGTGCCTGGAGGTGGTCCTGGGGCGCAACATCGACGAGCCGGACCTGTGGACCCTCACCTCCCGGTGGCGCGACGTGGGCAGCTACCGGCGCGGCATCGGGTCGTACGAGGTCAAGCTGCACGGCGTCCCGTTCCTCAGCCGGGCCCTCGATGAGCCGAGCGCCTACGAGGTCGTCGAGCCGGGAGCCGACCTCAACGTCGCGGGCACCCGCGGGCTAGGCTGAGCGTTCGCGCTCGACAGCCGGTCGGGCGCCACGTTTGCGCCCGACAGCCGGCCGGGCGTCGCAGATGAATGGAGCACCACCAGTGGCCAAGCCGCCCCCCTCGACCGTCGACCACGTCGTCTCGCTCGCCAAGCGTCGCGGATTCGTCTTTCCCTGCGGTGAGATCTACGGCGGTACCCGCTCGGCCTGGGACTACGGCCCGCTGGGCGTGGAGCTGAAGGAGAACATCAAGCGCCAGTGGTGGAAGGCCATGGTGCAGGGTCGCGACGACGTCGTCGGCCTGGACTCCTCGATCATCCTGCCGCGCGAGACCTGGGTCGCCTCGGGTCACGTCGACACCTTCAACGACCCGCTGGTCGAGTGCCTGTCGTGCCACAAGCGGTTCCGTGAGGACCACCTGCAGGAGGCCCTGTGGGAGAAGTCCGGCGAGAAGAAGGGCTGGGCCACCCCCGACGACGTGCCGATGGCCGAGGTCGTCTGCGCCAACTGCGGCAACCGCGGGCAGTGGACCGCGCCCAAGCAGTTCTCCGGGATGCTCAAGACCCACCTCGGTGTCGTCGACGACGAGTCGGGCCTGCACTACCTGCGCCCCGAGACCGCCCAGGGCATCTTCCTCAACTTCGCCAACGTGGTGACCTCGGCGCGGCGCAAGCCCCCGTTCGGCATCGCCCAGATCGGCAAGTCGTTCCGCAACGAGATCACCCCGGGCAACTTCATCTTCCGCACCCGGGAGTTCGAGCAGATGGAGATGGAGTTCTTCGTCAAGCCCGGCGAGGACGACGAGTGGCACACCTACTGGATCAACGAGCGGCTCAACTGGTACGTCGACCTGGGCGTGAACCGCGACAACCTGCGCCTCTTCGAGCACCCGGTCGAGAAGCTGTCGCACTACTCCAAGGGCACCACCGACATCGAGTACCGGTTCAAGTTCGCCGGCTCGGAGTGGGGTGAGCTGGAGGGCATCGCCAACCGCACCGACTTCGACCTCTCCACCCACGCGAAGCACTCGGGCGCGGACCTGTCGTACTACGACCAGGCCGCCGGCGAGCGCTACGTGCCGTACGTGATCGAGCCGGCAGCGGGCCTCTCGCGCAGCCTGATGACCTTCCTGGTCGACGCCTACACCGAGGACGAGGCCCCCAACACCAAGGGTGGCGTCGACAAGCGGACCGTGCTCAAGCTCGACCCGCGTCTGGCCCCGGTCAAGGTCGCGGTCCTGCCGCTGAGCCGCAACGCCGACCTCTCGCCCAAGGCCAAGGACCTGGCCGCCGAGCTGCGCCGCAACTGGAACGTCGAGTTCGACGACTCCGGCGCGATCGGCCGCCGCTACCGCCGCCAGGACGAGATCGGCACCCCGTACTGCGTCACCGTCGACTTCGACACCCTCGAGGACGGCGCCGTGACCGTGCGCGAGCGGGACTCGATGAGCCAGGAGCGGATCAGCCTCGACGGCATCACCCGCTGGTTCGCCGAGCGGCTGATCGGGGCCTGACCACCGATCCGGTACGACCGGGCCCGGGACGAGTGACTCGTCCCGGGCCCGTTCGTTCTCCGGACGGGGAGGGACGAGGTGACGGAGGATGGCGGCGTGGAACGACGACGAGTGGCAGGGGCGTCCCGACGCGCGGGGAGTGGCCTGCTCGCGGCCGGCCTGCTGGTCCTGACCGGGCTGAGCGGCTGCGGCGGCGACCCCGAGGACGGCCCGGAACGCTCCGCCGCACCCACCACCACCCCACCCACGGCAGCGGCCCCGGTGGTGACCGGTCCGCCGGCCGGTCACGCGACCCCCGACGTCGAGGTCGAGCTGACCCCGCCGGGCACCGACCTGGCCGCCGGCGAGACCGGCACCGTCGCCCACCAGGCCGGCCAGCAGCCGGTGGCGGTGCTGGACCTGACCGTGCTGGCGCTGGAGAAGGCGTCGTGGAAGCAGTTCACCGGGTGGCGCGTGGACGACGACACCCGGGTGATGCAGCCCTACTTCGTCACCGTCGGCGTGGAGAACCTCGGCAGCAGCGACCTGGCCGGACGGGAGGTGCCGCTCTACGCCCTGGACGCGGCCGGACGACTCGTGCAGGCCACCACGTTCGCGACGCCGTTCGAGCGCTGCCCCTCGACCGGGCTGCCCGAGTCGTTCACCACGGGTGCGGCGACCGCCGTCTGCCTGGTCTACCTGGTGCCGGAGAAGGGTGACCTCGAGGGTGTCTCCTACCGGCCGGCCCAGGAGTTCGAGCCGATCACCTGGTCCGGTGAGGTGACCCGGGCCGGGGCCCGGCCCGTGAAGGTGCCGGCGAAGTTCCGCCCGCGCCAGCAGGGCGGGAAGAAGAACGGCCCGCAGAAGCGGCAGGAGAACGAGCAGGAGAAGAACGAGCAGCCCTCCGCGTCGTCCACCCCCACCGGCTGAGCCCGGCCCTCGATTCCGTGCCCGCCCCGGTGCCGGGGGAGAATGGTGCGGTGTCCACCGCCACCGTCCCGCCCGCACCCACCGACGCGCAGGTGCCCCGCTCGTTGCAGCTGGGTGCGCTGACGGTCGACGTCCCGGTGGTGCTGGCACCGATGGCCGGGATCACCAACGCTGCCTACCGGCGCCTGTGCGCCGAGCAGGGTGCCGGGCTGTACGTGTGCGAGATGATCACCTCGCGCGGCCTGGTCGAGGGCGACGAGACCACCCGTCGGATGCTGGTCTTCGACGAGCTCGAGAGCGTCCGCTCGGTCCAGCTGTACGGCACCGACCCGCACTACGTCGGCGAGGCCGCCAAGATCCTGTGCGACGAGTTCGGCGTCGCCCACATCGACCTCAACTTCGGCTGCCCGGTCCCCAAGGTCACCCGCAAGGGTGGGGGCGGTGCCCTGCCGTGGAAGCGGGGGCTGCTCGGCGACATCCTCACCCGTGCGGTCGCGGCCGCCGAGCCGTTCGGGGTGCCGGTGACGATGAAGACCCGCAAGGGCCTCGACGCCGACCACCTCACCTACCTCGACGCCGGACGGATCGCCCAGGAGACCGGCACCGCGGCGATCGCGCTGCACGGCCGCACGGTCGAGCAGGCCTACTCCGGCCAGGCCGACTGGGACGCGATCGCCGAGCTGGTCGCGCACGTCGACATCCCGGTGCTCGGCAACGGCGACATCTGGGAGGCCGCCGACGCGGTGCGCATGGTGCGCCGGACCGGGGCCGCCGGCGTCGTCGTGGGGCGCGGCTGCCTGGGCCGCCCGTGGCTCTTCCGCGACCTGGCCGCCGCGTTCGCCGGCGACGAGGTCGCCACCCTGCCCACGCTGGGCGAGGTGAAGGTGATGATGCGTCGGCACGCCGAGCTGCTCTGCGAGCACATGGGCGCCGAGCGCGGGTGCAAGGAGTTCCGCAAGCACGTCACCTGGTACCTCAAGGGGTTCCCGGCCGGCGGCGACCTGCGCCGTGGTCTGGCGCTGATCTCGACCCTGGACGAGCTGGACACGCTGCTGGCCGAGCTGCCCGACGACGTCGCCTTCCCGGTCTCCGAGCTGGGCACCCCGCGGGGTCGTCAGGGTGCGCCCCGCAAGCGCGTGGTGCTCCCGGAGGGCTGGCTCGACGACACCGACGGTCGTGGGTGTGTGGTGGCCGAGGACGTCTCGGAGACCTCCGGCGGCTGATCCGCGGCGGTGTTCCGGGCCGCTGTCCGGCCCGGCCCCGGCGCCCGGCGGGCACGGCTGTCCGCGGCTGGTCCGCAGGTGTCCGGTGAGCAGGAACACTCCCCAGTTTTTGGGTCGCGTTTGCCCCGATCGTTGAAATCTGTGTTTGAGTGTCCAACTGAACCGCGCGGTAACCCCTGGCTCCACGCCGCCCGGAACCTGACAGCAACAGCAAAGGATCAGCGCTGTGGCCACTAGCCACAAGCGGGACACCAATGCCCGCATCACCATCCGCCCGACCCTGGTCGCGGCACCGCTCGCCTTCGTGGCGACGGCGTCGGCCGTCACGATGGGTGTGCTCAACGCCGCCCCGACCGAGTCCGGCCCCCAGTACCTGGCCCGCGGTGCCAGCGGCTCGATCAGCAACGCCGCCACCGTCGCTCCCCGACGCGAACAGGTCAGCCGCGGCGACATCCGCCGGGCTCTGAAGAACGACCAGCGTTCCAAGAAGGCCGAGCTCTCCGCCGAGATCCGCCTGGACGGCGTCCAGTCGGCCAAGGCAGCCCAGGCCACCACCCGCGCGGTGAAGAACGCCGAGACCCGCCTGTGGGCCACCACCGAGCTGAACGTCTGGTCCGCCTCGACCCGGGACGCCAAGCAGTTGGGCGTCGTCAAGGACGGCGACAAGGTGCTCGTCACCGGCCGCCAGGCCGGCGGCCGCGAGGAGATCGTCCTCGACGGCAAGTCCCGCTGGGTCACCGCCGGTCACCTGACCGACGAGAAGCCGATCCCCGGGATCGGCGGCGTGTGCAGCAACGGCACCTCGGTCAACCCCGCGGTCAGCGCGAGCATCAAGAAGGTGCACCAGGCCGTCTGTGCCCGGTTCCCGCAGATCAGCACCTACGGCACGCTGCGCAGCGACGGCGAGCACGGTCAGGGTCGCGCTGTCGACATCATGATCAGCGGTGCCGCCGGCTGGGAGGTCGCCGAGTTCATCCGCGCCAACTACGCCGAGCTGGGCGTCTCCTACCTGATCTACTCGCAGAAGATCTGGTCGGTCGAGCGTTCCGGTGAGGGCTGGCGCGGCATGAGCAACCGTGGTTCGGTCACCGCCAACCACTACGACCACGTGCACGTGACGGTCTTCTGACGGTCC
>JAEWXC010000005.1 GCA_023396115.1 Actinomycetes bacterium
GCGTGGGGGCGGGGGGGGCGGGGGGGGGGGGCCCCACCCCCGCGCCCCCCACGACCGGCGCACCGGTGGTGTCGTCCCCCGACGACCCCTCGGTGTCACTGCTGCACCCGGCGACCAGGAGTCCGACGAGCACGAGGAGCACGACGAGGACGGCAGGTCGACGGGTCAGCATGGGAGTGGGACGCGTCGGGGTGCGGGTCGGTTCCACCCCGGCCCCGGGGACGCCCCGGAGAGGGGCTCAGCCCTCGGCCATCGGGACCCTCACCCCGCGGGCCCCGGCCACCGCGGCCGCCGCCTCGTAGCCGGCGTCGACGTGGCGGATCACGCCCATGCCCGGGTCGTTGGTGAGCACCCGCTCGATCTTCTGCGCGGCCAGGTCGGTGCCGTCGGCGACGACCACCTGCCCGGCGTGCAGCGAGCGGCCCATGCCGACCCCGCCGCCGTGGTGGAAGGAGACCCAGGTGGCCCCGGAGGCGGTGTTGACCAGCGCGTTCAGCAGCGCCCAGTCCGCGATCGCGTCGGAGCCGTCGGCCATCGCCTCGGTCTCGCGGTAGGGCGAGGCCACCGACCCGCAGTCGAGGTGGTCACGGCCGATCACGACCGGTGCCTTCAGCTCACCGGAGGCGACCATCTCGTTGAACTTCAGCCCGGCCAGGTGGCGTTCGCCGTAGCCGAGCCAGCAGATCCGGGCCGGCAGGCCCTGGAACTCGACCCGCTCGGAGGCCATGGTGATCCACTTCCTCAGCCGCTCGTTGTCGGGGAAGAGTTCGAGGATGGCCCGGTCGGTGGCGGCGATGTCGGCGGGGTCGCCGGAGAGCGCGGCCCAGCGGAACGGGCCCTTGCCCTCGCAGAACAGCGGACGGATGTAGGCGGGCACGAAGCCGGGGAAGTCGAAGGCCCGGTCGTAGCCGCCCTTGCGGGCCTCGTCGCGGATCGAGTTGCCGTAGTCGAAGACCTCGGCGCCGGCGTCGGCGAACCCGACCATGGCGCGCACGTGGGTGGCCATCGACTCCCGGGCACGGGTGGTGAAGCCGGCCGGGTCGCGCCGGGCCTCGGCGTGCCAGTCCTCGAACGCGATCCCCACCGGCAGGTAGGAGAGCGGGTCGTGGGCGGAGGTCTGGTCGGTGACCACGTCGATCGGTGCGCCCCGCTCCAGCAGCGTCGGGAAGACCTCGGCGGCGTTGCCGAGCAGCCCGATCGAGAGCGGTCGCCGCTCGTCGCGAGCGGCCAGGGCCAGCTCGAGGGCGTGGTCGAGGTCGTCGGCCTGCACGTCGAGGTACCGGTGCTCGATCCGGCGCGCGATCCGGGAGGCGTCGACGTCGACACAGACCGCCACACCGTCGTTCATGGTCACCGCCAACGGCTGGGCGCCACCCATCCCGCCGAGGCCGGCGGTGAGCGTGATCGTCCCGGCCAGGCTGCCCTCGAAGCACTTGTCGGCGACGGCCGCGAAGGTCTCGAAGGTGCCCTGCAGGATCCCCTGGGTGCCGATGTAGATCCACGACCCGGCGGTCATCTGGCCGTACATGGTCAGGCCGAGCTCCTCGAGCCGGCGGAACTCCTCCCAGTTGGCCCAGTCGCCGACCAGGTTGGAGTTGGCGATCAGCACCCGCGGCGCCCACTCGTGGGTCCGCATCACCCCGACCGGCTTGCCGGAGGCGACCAGCATGGTCTCGTCGTCGGCCAGGGTCTCCAGGGTGCGGACCAGGGCGTCGTAGGACTCCCAGTTCCGGGCCGCCTTGCCGGTGCCGCCGTAGACGACCAGGTCCTCGGGGCGCTCGGCGTTGGCCGGGTCGAGGTTGTTCATCAGCATCCGCAGCGGCGCCTCGGTCTGCCAGGACCGGGCCGTGAGGTCGGTGCCGGTGGGGGCGTGGATCGGCAGGCGCGGGTTGGTGGTCATGTGCTCCATGGAACGCGGCCCCGCCGCCCCTCGACCAGCACCCGCACCGGCACCACGTCTCGGATCCGAGAAGCCACCGGCCAGTCCCGCCGAACCGCTCGCCACCGGCGGCTGGCCGGAGCAGACTCCTGCGCATGCGCCACAGCCGGCTCCTCGCTCCCCTGCTCGCCCTGCTGCTCGCCGTCGGTCTGGGGCTCACCTCCCCGGCAGGTGCCCGACCGGCACCGGGCCGGGGCGACGACACCGCCCGGGCGACGTTCCAGCCGCCGCGGAAGTGCACCAAGCTGCCGCAGGGCTCCAAGGCCCGCAAGCAGTGCATCCGGAAGGCGAAGCAGGCCTGGAAGAAGAAGCAGCTGCGCAAGAAGAAGCGGCGCTGCGCGGCCCGGCAGGGCTTCTGGATCGCCGGGACGTGCTGGACCAACCCGTCGGTCCGGACCCGGATCAGCGCCCACCGTGGCGGCGGCGGTACGACGGCCGAGCTGACCGTCGCCGCGTACCAGAAGGCGCTGGCCACCGGGGTCGGCACGGTGCACGTGCCGGTCCGGTTCACCCGCGACGACCTGCCCGTCGTCTCCGCCACCGACACCCCCGGCGCCCGCTGCTCCGACGCGGCGCCGGCCCAGGTTGGCGACCCGGCCTACCCGTACGCGCGCCGCCCGATCAGCACCCTGGGGATCTCGCAGCTGCGGATGCTCGAGTGCGGCTCCTGGTCCCCCGACGGGGTCAGGAAGGCACCCGGTTCGCGGTTCCTCGACCTCGACACCGTGCTGCAGGTGCTCGACCACCACGGGGCCGCGGCCACGGTCGCGCTCGACCTGGAGGTGCCCCGCGCCACCGACGCCCAGCTGGCGACCCTGCTCCAGGCGCTGGTGGGCCACCCCGGCCCGGTCCGGGTCTCCTCGACCGACTGGTCCCTGCTGCGCCGGCTGCGTGCACGACCCGGTACCGGGGCCATCGCCACGATCGGGATCGACCACGGCCGGCGGGGCAACCCCGTCGCCGCGGCGAGTGCGGCCGGGCTGAGCGGCTGGTCGCCGGTGGCCACCTGGCGGGGTTCGCCGTACCTGACCAAGGACCGGGTCTCGGCGGCCCGGTGGGCCGGCCTGGTGGTCACCACCCGGCCGACCTCCTCCCGCTCCGAGATCACCCGGGCGGTGCTGTCCGGCGTCGACGAGGTGCTCACCGGCCGACCCGACACCGCCCGCGCCGCGTTCGCCCGGGTGCGGGAAGCGCTCCCGGCACCACGCCCCGCGCCCGCCACCCCGCACCGGTTCCTGCCCCGGGCCCACGCCCACAACGACTACCTGCACACCCGTCCGCTGCTGGACGCCGTCGACGCCGGGTTCACCAGCGTCGAGGCCGACATCGTCCTGCGCGACGGCGTGCTGCACGTGGCGCACGAGGAGGCCTCGATCCGCCCGGGCCGCACACTGGCCTCGCTCTACCTCGAGCCGCTGGCCGAGCTGGTCGCGTCCGGGCGACCGCTCACCGCCGGGAAGCCGTTCCAGCTGCTCGTCGACATCAAGGACCAGCCGCTGGCCAGCTACCAGGCGATCGAGGCGGCCCTGCAGGCCACGCTGGCCGAGCACCCCGGCCTGTTCCGCCAGTACGTCGGCCCCGACAGCGGCGCCACGGCCCCGGTCGAGGTGGTCGTCTCGGGCGCCCGGCCGCTGGCCCACATGCAGGCCCAGACCACCCGCTGGATCGGCTACGACGGCCGCCCCGCCGACCTGGACCTGGTCCCGCCGCTCGGGGCGAGCCTGATGCCGCTGGTCAGCGCCGACTGGGGGCTGGCGAATCCGCTCTGGAACGGCAGGGGCCCGCTGACCACAGCCCAGCAGACCCGGCTCTTCGACCACGTCGACCGGGCGCACGCCCAGGGCGCGGGCTTCCGCTTCTGGGGGACCTACCTGAGCGGGCCCGCACTCGTCCGGGTCTGGACCGCTCTGTACGACCTGGGCTTCGACCGGATCAACGCCGACGACCTCGCGGGTCTGGCCCGATTCACCGCGAACCGCGACCCCTGGTTCCTCGCTTCCTGAGTCGCGCCGGGCCAGGGCTGGTTTCGGCAAGCTCAACCACCGGGGCCAGCTCAACCAACCCGGAGACCGACGCGACCGGCGTCGGGGGCCCGGTCCTCACCAGCGGTTGGTGACCACCGTGGGGGCCTCGGTGCAGTCCGTGCGCAGGCAGGGCGGCGAGGCCACGGTGACGGCGTCCTCGAACTCGGTGCCGGTGGACCGGAACGTGACCAGGTCGAACTTCTCGTCCTCGGTGTCCAGGTCGGTGATCTGGACGATGTCGTCGCGGCCGTCGCCGTCGACGTCGGAGGCACCGATCGCGGGCTTGGTGTAGCCGTCGATGGCCGTGGTCGGCACCGACCACTCCTGCGGGGTGACGAAGGAGCCGTTGGACAGCTCCATCACCACCAGCCCGTGCCCGTAGCCGGCGTCCTCGTCGGCCAGGTTCATGTGGATCATCGCGACCAGCTCGTCGGCACCGTCGCCGTCGACGTCGGCGGCCACGAAGTCGCTGAGCTCGTTGCTGTACCGGCCGTCCTCGATCCGCGGGGTCACGTCGGGGCGGACGAACTTGGTGCCGTCGGAGAGGAACGTGCGGAACCGCAGCCCCATCGTGTTCTTGTTCGCCACCGTGGCGACGACGTCGTCGTTGCCGTCACCGTCGAAGTCCCCGACCACCAACTGGTCGCCGGTGTTGTCCTTGCCGGAGCGCCAGCCGAAGTCGTCGGGGGTGGCGAAGGAGTCGCCGGTGGAGCGGGCCACCTGGAGCGTGAGGTAGCCCTCCTGGCGGTGCACCGGCACCAGCAGGTCGTCCATCCCGTCGCCGTCGAAGTCCCCCAGCGCGTAGCTGGCCTCGGAGTTGATGTCGCTGCTCGCGCTCAGTTCGACCTGGCGCGGCTCCCCGGGCCCGTCGTCGGTGCCGGGGTGGGTGCGGACGGTGATCGTCTTCTCGTCCTCGCTCTCGACGACCTCGACCAGGTCCAGGCGGCCGTCGCCGTCCACGTCACCGGAGTAGGTGGTGTCGACGCGGCCCATGTCCTCGGCCGGGCCCTCCATCGTGCCCTCGGCGGTGGTGGTCCACAGCTGCTGCGGCAGCGGGAAGAACCCGTCGTCGAAGTAGCGCCGCCCGATCCGGACGTCACCGCGGCCGTCACCGTTCCAGTCGCCGGTGACCTGCCCCTCGCCCCCGGGGGTGACCTGGGCCGGCGGAGCGGTGGGCTTCTTGGTCTCCGGGTCGTCATCGCCCCGGAACTGCCAGGCCGCCACGCCCACCGCGGCACCGACCACCAGGACACCGGCCACCACGGCCGCGACCAGGCGGCCCCGGCGCGGGCTGCTGCCGGAGGCAACCGGGGCGGGAGCACCGGCCGGCGGCAGCGGGTGTCCGGCACCTGAGGGGTGGCTGGCTGCGGAGCCGGCGGCGCCCGAGGGGCCCGAGGGGCCAGGCACCGGGCCGGCGGGGTCGATCCCCGAGCCACCCTCGCGGGCCAGTCGGGTCACCTCGGCCAGGTCGCTGCGGACTGCCTCGACGGAGGGGTGCCGGTCCTCGGCCTGCTTGGCCATCGACCGGGCCAGCACCCGGTTCACGGCCTGGGTCAGCGGGTCGTCGCCGGGCCACTGCGGGACCGGCTGCTCGGCGTGGGCCAGGGCCACCTCGACGTCGGAGCCGCGGAACGGGGCCCGGCCGGTCAGGCAGGCGTGGAACAGGCAGCCGAGGGCGTAGATGTCGCTGGAGGCGGTCGCCGCGCCGCCGCGGAGCCGCTCGGGGGCCATGTAGCCCCAGCTGCCGGCGACGCTGCCGATCCGGGTGGCCCCGTCGCCCTCGGGACGGGTGGTGGACTTGGCCAGGCCGAAGTCGCCCAGGTAGGCGAACGGCTCGGAGGCCTCGGGGTCGCGCAGCAGCACGTTGCCGGGCTTGACGTCGCGGTGCACGATCCCGCTGCGGTGCGCGTCGGCGAGCGCCTGGGCGACCTGGTCGGTGACCGCCGCGGCCAGGTGCACCGGCAACGGTCCGCGGGTGCGCATCAGGGTGCCGAGGTCACCGCCGGGGACGTACTGCATCGCCAGGAAGTGGATGCCGTCGATCTCGCCGTGCTCGAAGGTCGTGGTGACGTGCGGGGAGTCCAGCTGGGTGAGGATCTCGGCCTCGGAGTGGAACCGGGCGCGGAAGCTGGGGTCGTGGGCCAGGTCGGCGGAGACCACCTTGAGGGCCACCCGGCGCTGCAACTGCGTGTCCAGGGCGAGGAAGACCACGCCCATGCCACCCCGACCGAGCTCGCGCTCGAGCAGGTAGCGGCCGAAGGTGTCACCGACACCGGGGACTGCATGCATCCGTTCCTCCTGCTCACCGCCCGCCACGATCGGGCACCGGCCCCATGGTGCCCAGCCGGGTGCCGCCGGAAACCCACGCCGGCGGACCGCGGGCCACACAGGGATCGGGGCCGGGACCGGTGCCGGGGTCGGTGCCGGGATCGGTGGTCCGGGGAGCCGGCTCAGTCCAGCGCGCCCAGGACGGCCAGGGCCGTCTGCTCGACGCGGCCGCTGCGGACCAGATCGACCGTGGCCTCGATCTCGGGGGCCAGGTGGCGGTCCGGTCCCGGTCGTCCCGCCCCGGCCCCGGCCAGGAGGTCGATCACCGCGCGGCTGGCCGGCGAGGGCTCCAGCGGCGCCCGCAGCTGCAGCGCCCGGGAGGCCGTCAGCACCTCGATCGCAACCACCCGGGTCAGCCCGTCCACGGCACGGCGCAGCTTGCGCGCCCCCGACCAGCCCATCGAGACGTGGTCCTCCTGCATCGCGCTGGAGGGGATCGAGTCGACGCTGGCCGGCACCGCGAGCCGCTTGAGCTCGGAGACGATCGCGGCCTGGGTGTACTGGGCGATCATCAGCCCCGAGTCCACCCCGGGGTCGTCGGCCAGGAACGGCGGCAGCCCGTGGTTGCGGGCCTTGTCCAGGAACCGGTCGGTGCGGCGTTCGGAGATCGAGGCGACGTCGGCGGTGACGATCGCCAGGAAGTCCAGGACGTGCGCCACGGGCGCGCCGTGGAAGTTGCCGTTGGACTCCACCCGACCCTCCTCGGGCAGCACCACCGGGTTGTCCACGGCACTGGACAGCTCGCGACCGGCCACCACCGCCGCGTGCTCGACGGTGTCCCGGGCGGCGCCGTGCACCTGCGGGGAGCAGCGCAGCGAGTAGGCGTCCTGGACCCGGTTGCAGTCCGGTCCGCGGTGGCTGGCCACCACACCGGACCCGGCCAGCACGGCGCGCAGGTTGGCGGCCGAGAGGCCCTGGCCCGGGTGCGGCCGGACGGCCTGCAGCTCGGCGGCGAAGACCCGGTCGGTGCCGAGCTGGCCCTCGACGCTCATCGCGGCGGCCAGGTCGGCGGTGCGCAGCAGCATCCGCAGGTCGGTGATGGCCAGGACGAGCATGCCGAGCATCCCGTCGGTGCCGTTGATCAGGGCCAGGCCCTCCTTCTCGGCGAGCACCACCGGCACCAGACCGGCCGCTTCCAGCGCCTCCGCGGCGGGGCGGAGCACCCCGTCGGCGTCGCGGACCTCGCCCTCGCCCAGCAGTGCCAGGGCGCAGTGGGCCAGCGGCGCCAGGTCGCCGGAGCAGCCCAGCGAGCCGTACTCGTGCACCACGGGGGTGATGCCGTGGCTGAGCAGGTCGGCCAGCAGCTGGGCGGTGGCGGGCCGCACCCCGGTGTGGCCGGTGGCCAGGGTGGACAGCCGCAGCAGCATCAGGCCGCGGACGACCTCGCGCTCGACCTCGGGGCCCGACCCGGCGGCGTGGCTGCGGACCAGGGAGCGTTGCAGCTGCGCGCGCTGCTCGGGAGCGATGTGCCGGGTGGCCAGGGCACCGAAGCCGGTGGAGATCCCGTAGGCGGGGGTCGGGGAGGCGGCCAGGTCCTCGACCACCTGCCGGGCGCGGGCGATCGCGGCCAGGGCCTCGTCGGTGAGCCGGACCGCGGCGCCGTGCCGGGCCACGGCGACCACGTCGTCGAAGGAGAGGGGGCCGACGCCCACCTCGACGGTCGGTCGGGTCGCATCGTTCATGGCTCCATCCAACCGCCGGGTCACCCGGTGGGGACCGTCCCGGAGGCCCCGATCCGTCTGTGATCCGAGACAGTGCGGCCCGTCCTCCGGCAGGATGCCCTTCATGAGCCAGGTCCCCGCCGCCACCCGGGCGCTGCGCGTGCTGCGCTTCCTGGCCACCCAGGCCGACCCGGTCCCGCTGGAACGGATCGTGCGGGCCGTCGGACTGCCCCGCAGCACCGCCTACCACCTGCTGAACGTGATGATCGACGAGGGATTCGTGGTCCACCTGGCCGACGAGCACCGCTACGGCCTCGGCCTGGCCGCGTTCGAGGTGGGCAGCGGTTTCGCCCGGCAGGAGCCGCTGCAGCGGATCGCCCGCCGCCCGCTGGCCGCCCTGGTCGACCGGACCGGGCAGGCCGCGCACCTGGCCGTGCTGCACGGGCGCGACGTGCTGTACGTGATCGAGGAGCGTGCGCCGGGCAAGCCGCCGCTGGTCACCGACGTGGGGGTGCGCCTGCCGGCCCACCTGACCGCGAGCGGGCGGGCGATGCTGGCGGCGCTGCCGGCGGCCCAGGTGCGGGCGCTGTACCCCGACGCCACCACGTTCGTGGACCGGCACGGGGTCGGTCCGCGCACCCCCAGCGCCCTGCGCCACCTGCTGGTGGAGACCCGGCAGCGCGGCCACGCCGCCGAGGACGGGGAGGTCACGCCGGGTCTGGCCAGCGTCGCCGCCGCGGTGCTGGACCACAACGGGCACCCGGTCGCCGCCGTGGCGCTGACCTGGCCCACCACCGACGCGGTGGGGGCCGAGCAGGTCGCCGGGCTGGTGCGGCGGACGGCCGAGCAGCTGACCCGACGGCTGACCGGGCACGCACCCGGTGGGGCCGAGCGGTGACCCGGCTGGTGCTGCTGGCCGGGCGCCCCGGCTCCGGCAAGACCACCCTGGCCCGCTCACTGGCGCGTGCGCTGGGGGCGGTGCACCTGCGGGTGGACACCGTCGAGAACGCCCTGCGCCGGCTGGGTCACGACCCCGGCCCCGCCGGCTACGGGGTGGTGCACGACCAGGCCGCCGAACAGCTGGCCCCGGGGCTGGACGTGGTGGTCGACGCCGTGCACCCGGTGCTCGTCTCCCGGGACCCGTGGGCCGCCCTGGCCGCGACCCACGGGGCACGGGCGACCTGGTTCGAGCTCGCTGCGCCCTCCCCGGTCGAGCACCGGCGCCGGGTCGAGACGCGTCGTCCCGACCTCCCCGGGCAGGTGCTGCCGACCTGGGCGGAGGTCGGCGCCGGGGCCTGGGAGCCGTGGGACGAGGCACGTCACGGGCCGCGGACCCTGTTGCAGGCCGACACCCCGGCGGCGACGCTGGCGCGCGCACTGGCCGTCCTGGGCGTGCCGGGCGTGACCGACCACTGACCCGCACGACACGAAGGAGTTTTCGCTTTTCTGGCCCGGACCGGTGACCCGGTCGGGTGCAGCGTCGTTGAGCCCTCCAGTCGACCCGGAGGTGCACCGTGCCCACGCCCCACGACCAGCCCAGCCGATCCGCCCGTCGGTGGTGGCGCCTGGCCCTGACCGCCTTGCTCGCCACCGTGCTCGTCGGCGGCGTGCTGGCCCTGCCGGACTCCGGCACCGAGCGGGTCGGGGACCTGCTCAAGCGCTACGACGCGACGAAGCAGAAGGTGGTCGCGGCGAAGGTGCACGAGTCGACCCCGCACCGCCACGACGACCCCGCCACCAAGAACCTGATCAGCCGGGGCGGCGAGACCGCCCAGGACGCCCAGGACCCGACCACGAAGGCCGAGGCTGCGGCCCACACCGCCGCGGTCGCCGCCCAGCGCAAGCTCCGCTCCCCCCGGCTCCGCACCGTGCTGCCGACCCGCCCCCGGACGCGGGTGCCCGCCGACCGCTACGCGATGGCCGGCGGCTGCTACACCCTGCAGGCTCCCAACGGGAAGTACCTGGCCCGCTCCGGCCGGGGCGCAGCGACCACCGCCACCCGCGCCCGCGACGCCGAGCCGGTCACCTTCCGCGCCACCGACCTGGGCGTCTACCTGCTCTACGGCACCACCCGGGAGTTCCTGGCCAACACCGGCATCTGGAACGCCCGCCCCAGCACCAAGACCGAGTGGACCGTGCGCCAGGTCTCCGGCGGCTTCGTGCTCTCGACCGCCGGGATGTACCTGGCCGGGGACGGCGACACCGCCCGGACCCCGACCACCTACCGACTGGCCACCACCACCGGCTGCGCCGCCTACCCCGAGGTCGAGGTCGGTGTCACCGGCAACCCGCACGCCGGGGTCACCTCGTTCCAGGAGGTCCGCGGCTACGTCGACGCGCACACCCACGGCATGGCCTACGAGTTCCTCGGCGGCCGGGTGCACTGCGGCAAGCCGTGGGACCCCTACGGCCCGGCCTACGCCCTCAAGGACTGTGCCGACCACCGGCTCACCGGCGGCAACGGCTCGCTGCTGGAGACCGTGCTGTCGGGCAAGCCGACCCACGACCCGGTGGGCTGGCCGACGTTCAAGGACTGGCCGGCACCGGACTCCCTGACCCACGAGGGCACCTACTACAAGTGGATCGAGCGCTCCTGGCGCGGCGGTCAGCGGCTGTTCACCAACCTGCTGGTGGAGAACAACCAGCTGTGCCAGATCTACCCGCTCAAGAAGAACTCCTGCGACGACATGGACTCGTTGCGGCTGCAGGCCAAGCGGATGTACGAGTTCCAGGACTACATCGACGCCCAGCACGGCGGCCCGGGCCGCGGCTGGTACCGGATCGTGAAGTCCCCGTTCGAGGCCCGCAAGGTGATCAATGCCGGCAAGCTGGCGGTGGTGATGGGGATCGAGACCTCCGTGCCGTTCGGCTGCCACTTCAAGAAGGTGCCGGGCATCGGGGACGTGCCTGCCTGCAACCCCAAGTCGATCGACCGGCAGCTCGACGAGATGCGCGCCCTGGGGGTGCGCCAGATGGAGCTGGTCAACAAGTTCGACAACGCCCTGTCCGGCGTGGCTGGTGACGACGGGGCGACCGGCGCGGTGGTCAACGCCGCCAACTTCCTCGAGACCGGGACGTTCTGGAACATGCAGCACTGCAAGCCCGCCGACGGGGAGAGCGCGGACCGGTCCCAGTTTGCCGCACCCAACATCTCCGCCGGCCAGCAGGACGCACTGTTCGGCGCGATCGGGAAGGTCTCGGGCATCCTCAGCCTGGCCGCCCTTCCGCTGTACGGCACCCCCCTGCACTGCAACCAGCGCGGCCTGACCAACCTCGGCACGCACCTGCTCGACTCGATGATGGACCGCGGGATGATGATCGACCCCGACCACATGAGCGTGAAAGCGCGACGAGCGATGCTCAGCCAGCTCGAGGGGCGCCGCTACCCGGGCGTGCTGTCGAGCCACTCCTGGTCCACCCCGGACGCCTACCCGCGGATCTACGCCCTGGGCGGCTACGTGGCGCCGTATGCCGGGGACTCGACCGGTTTCGTGGAGAAGTGGCGCCGGCACCTCACCTGGGCCGACCCGCGCTACTACTTCGGGTTCGGTTTCGGCGCCGACATCAACGGGCTGGGCGCCCAGGGCGACCCGCGCGGCACGAAGGTCGCCAACCCCGTCCGGTACCCGATCACCGGGTTCAACGGGGTCAAGGTCGCCCAGCAGCGTTCGGGCAAGCGGGTCTACGACCTCAACCGGGACGGCGTGGCCCACTACGGGCTCTACCCCGACTGGATCGCCGACATCTCGAAGGTCGCCGGCCGGGACGGTGCCGCACTGAACTCCGACATGATGCGCGGCGCCGAGGCCTACCTGCAGACCTGGGAGCGTGCGGTGGGCATCCGGCCCGACTCGTGCCGCAACCCGGGACTGGCGGTGCGCGCCAAGAAGTTCCGTCGCCTGGCCCGCAAGGGCACCACGCTGACGACGCTGCTGCGTCGCGTCGGCCAGCCCTACCAGCGCCTGGGCAAGGTGTTCACCCACTGCGTGAAGGTCCGCACGAAGAAGGGCAAGCTGCGCCGGGTCAAGGCCAAGGTGCACCTGCGGGCCTCGGGCAAGGTGCGCAAGGTCGTGGTCCGCCGCTCCCGGTGAGGCGAGCACCTCGCCCCTCCACCTTCCGTTCGGTGAGGCGCGAGCGCAGCGAGCCTCGAACCCCACCGCCATCCGCTCGGTGAGGCGCGAACGCAGCGAGCCTCGAACCCCACCACCATCCGCTCGGTGAGGCGCGAGCGCAGCGAGCCTCGAACCCCATCGACCCCGTGGCACCCGGAGCACTCGACCCACAAGTTACCGGCGGGTAGAGTTCAGGCTCCACGTCCGTCTCCCGGGGCAGATCGTGGACCACTAGGCTTCGCAGGAGCGCTACGCCCGAACGAGGAGCAGTCCCACCCATGCAGATCATCGCGATCGTCATCTCCCTGGCCATCTCCGTGGTGGCCGTCGCGTTCACCGCGATGGCCGTCAAGAAGATGCTCGGCGTCGTCCGGATGGGCCAGCCGGCCGTCGGACGCACCGACAACCCCGGCCGCCGCACCGTGACGATGCTGAAGGAGACGTTCCTCCACACGCGGATGCTGCAGTGGACGTGGGTCGGCATCCTGCACTGGTTCGCGTTCGCCGCGTTCCTGGTGCTCTCCACCGCCGTGGCCGGGGCGTTCCCGCAGCTCTTCGACGCCCACTTCGTGCTGCCGATCATCGGCCACTGGCCGCTGTACACGTGGGTGGCGGAGTTCCTGGGCCTGCTCGGCACGCTGGCGATCATCCCGCTGATCGTCTACCGGATCCGCAACCGCCCCTCGGCGCAGGGCCGCAAGTCCCGCTTCTTCGGCTCGACCATGTGGCAGGCGTACTTCGTCGAGGCGATGGTGCTGCTGGAGTCCTCGGCGATCCTCTTCATCCGTGGCGCCGAGTACAAGCTCCTCAACGAGACCGGCCACCCGGTCGACGGCTGGGAGTTCCCGATCTCGCAGTTCTTCTCCCACCTCTACCCGTTCGGGGTCGAGGGCCTGGAGAACACGATCTACGTGATCGCCATGATCAAGATCGTCTCGGCGATGGTCTGGCTGCTGATGATCGCCAACAACCTCACCATGGGTGTGGCCTGGCACCGCTTCACCGCCTGGTTCAACATCTGGTTCAAGCGTGAGGCCTCCGGCGGCACCGCCCTCGGCGCCATGAAGCCCCTGACCTCCGACGGCAAGGCCGTCACCCTGGACGACATCGACGACCTCGACGAGGACAGCGTCCTGGGCGTGGGCAAGATCGAGGACTTCTCCTGGAAGGGCATCCTCGACTTCACCACCTGCACCGAGTGCGGCCGCTGCCAGAGCCAGTGCCCGGCGTGGAACACCGAGAAGCCGCTCTCCCCGAAGCTCCTGATGATGGGCCTGCGCGAGCACGCCTACGAGACCGCCGCCGGAACCGCGGGCGAGCGGACCCTGATCGGCTCCCGGGAGGACAAGGAGTTCGGCACCGCCCACGACCAGGACTGGTTCTACAACCCCGAGGGTGGCGACTTCGTCATCGACGAGGACGTGCTGTGGTCGTGCACCTCGTGCGGTGCCTGCGTCCAGCAGTGCCCGGTCGACATCGAGCACGTCGACCACATCATGGACATGCGTCGCTACCAGCTGCTGGTGGAGTCGAACTTCCCGGCCGAGCTGAACCAGCTGTTCAAGGGCCTGGAGAACAAGGGCAACCCGTGGAACATGTCGCCCTCGGCGCGCATGGACTGGGCCAAGGGCCTGGAGTTCGACGTCCCGGTCGTCGGTGAGGACCTGGAGTCGCTGGAGAGCGTCGACTGGCTGTTCTGGGTCGGTTGTGCCGGTGCCTACGAGGACCGCGCCAAGAA
The DNA here is from genome assembly GCA_023396115.1 of Actinomycetes bacterium. Lineage (GTDB taxonomy): Bacteria > Actinomycetota > Actinomycetes > Propionibacteriales > Nocardioidaceae > Nocardioides. The sequence goes on from JAEWXC010000005.1 coordinate 13,803, forward strand.
GACCACCCGGGCGGTGGCCGAGCTGCTCAACACCGCCGGGATCTCCTTCGGTGTGCTGGGCAACGGCGAGACCTGCACCGGTGACCCGGCCCGCCGCGCGGGCAACGAGTTCGTCTTCCAGGGCCTGGCGCAGCAGAACGTCGAGACGTTCAAGGAGTTCAAGGTCAAGAAGGTCGTCTCGACCTGTGCGCACTGCTTCAACACGCTGCGCAACGAGTACAAGGACTTCGGCATCGAGCTCGAGGTCGTGCACCACACCCAGCTGCTGAACCGGCTCGTCCGCGAGGGCAAGCTGACCCCGGTCAAGGACGGCGCGGGCGCGCAGAAGCGCTCCATCACCTACCACGACCCCTGCTACCTGGGTCGCCACAACCAGGTCTACTCGCCGCCGCGCGAGCTGCTGGAGATCCTCCCCGGCGCCGAGTACGTCGAGATGGAGCGCAACTCCGAGAAGTCCTTCTGCTGCGGCGCCGGCGGCGCGCGCATGTGGATGGAGGAGACCATCGGTGAGCGGATCAACGTCAACCGCACCCAGGAGGCCGTCGGCACCGGCGCCGACCAGATCGCCGTCGGCTGCCCGTTCTGCCGGGTGATGCTGGCCGACGGTCTGACCGCCGAGCAGGCCGCCGGACGGGCCGGGGAGGCCGTCGAGGTCCTCGACGTCGCCCAGATGCTGCTGGCCTCAGTCAAGGGCGAGCAGGCCACCAAGCTGGCCCCGGGACAGACCACCGAGGCCCCGGCCGCGAAGGCCGCCCCGGCCGAGAAGAAGGACGAGGCTCCGGCCGCTGCTGCCCCGGCCCAGGCGGCTCCGGCCGCTGCCGCGGGCGGGTCGCTGTTCGGTGACGCCCCGGCTGCTGAGAAGCCTGCCGAGACGCCTGCCGAGAAGCCCGCTGCGGGTGGCTCGCTGTTCGACGACGCCCCTGCTGCCGAGAAGCCGGCTGCCGGTGGGTCGCTGTTCGACACCCCGGCCGAGGCCCCGGCGGAGAAGCCCGCCGCGGGTGGCTCGCTCTTCGACACCCCGGCCGACGCCCCGGCGCCGGCTGCCCCGGCCGAGCCGGCGGCTTCGTCGGGCGGTTCGCTCTTCGACGTGGCGCCGACCGAGCCGGCTGCCGCACCGGCCCAGTCGCCTGCTGAGCCTGTCGAGTCGGTTGCCGAGCCTGCCGAGGCACCGGCTGCTGACCTGGGTGCCGGTGGGTCGCTGTTCGACGTGGCGCCCAGCGCTCCGGCCACTGCCGCCCCCGCGGCTGAGGCACCGGCTGCCGAGGCCGCTGCCGAGGCCGCTCCGGCCAAGTCGGTTGCCGAGCCTGCCGAGGCACCGGCTGCGGACCTCTCCGCGGGTGGGTCGCTGTTCGACATCCCCGCCCAGGCCTCGGCTGCGCCTGCTGCGGCCCCCGCCGAGACGCCTGCGGCCGAGCCGGCCACGCCGGCTGCCGAGCCTGCCACGTCGGTTGCCGAGCCTGCCGAGGCACCGGCCGCCGCGTCCAGCGGGGTGGCCAGCACGCCGCGCACCGACGTGGACATCTCCGCGGGCTCGCTGTTCGACATTGAGGCGCCCGAGGGCGTCGTGGCCGCGGCCCCCGCGGCACCGGCTGCACCGGCTCCGGTTGCCGAGCCTGCCGAGCCGGTTGCCGAGCCTGCCGAGGCACCCGCAGCCGAGGCTGCTCCGGTCGAGGCGGCTCCGGTCGAGGCCCCCGCGCCTGTGGCCGAGCCTGCCGAGGCACCGGTCGCCGAGGCCGCCGCACCGGTTGCCGAGGCACCGGTGGCGGAGCCTGCCGCGCCGGCCGCCGCGTCCAGCGGGGTGGCCAGCACGCCGCGCACCGACGTGGACATCCACGCCGCCGGCTCGCTGTTCGACATCGAGGCACCCGAGGGTGGCGTGGCCGCGGCCCCCCCGGCACCGGCTGCACCGGCTCCGGCTCCGGTTGCCGAGCCTGCCGAGCCGGTTGCCGAGCCTGCCGAGGCACCCACCGCCGAGGCCGAGCCCGTCGCGGAACCGGTCGCCGAGGCCGAGCCCGTGACCGAGCCGGTCGTCGAGGACGAGGACCAGCCGGCCGAGCCGGTGGCCGAGACCGAGGCGGTGGCCGAGCCGGCCGAGCCGGTTGCCGAGCCTGCCGAGGCACCGCCGGCGCCCTCGTCGGGAGCGGCCCACCAGCCGCGCACCGACGCGGACATCCACGGTGCGGAGTCGCTCTTCGACCTGTGAGTCGACGCAGCACCTGAGCACGTTCCCGGAGCCCCCGGCCACCTCGGCCGGGGGCTCCGGGCGTGTCCGGGGCCACGTGCGGGGTGGGTACCGTCACGCGCCGGACGGCTCCGGGCGGGGTCCACCGGCCGTTACCGTGGTGGACATGCCCGCCGACCCTCCGTCCCCGACGCCGCGCAGCGGTCGTCGCCGCGCGGAGCCGGCCGGCCGGACGCCGGGGGCGGGCGCCCGGTTCTGGGCGGGCCTCAAGCACCTGCTGCTCTGCCTGGTCCGCCCCTCCCGCCGGATGCACGCCGTGGTCACCATCCGGGCGATCAGCTTCGGGCTCGCGCTGCCGATCGCCATCGCCGGCATCGCGTTGAGCGGCGACCTCAACAGCCAGGAAGTCGCCCCGCCCCAGTCCCCTGCCGCCACCTGGCCGGCGCAACTGGCCGAGAAGCACGGGTGCTGGGAGCACGGCGAGGGCAACAGCGGCGTCGAACCCACCCACGTCATCGCCACGCTGGACGGGGAGGCGACCGCGCAGTACCTGGGCCCCGAGGTGACCGCCCAGGCCCTGGAGCAGGTCCTCGGCGGCACCGACCACGGGCTCACCGTCTACGCCTTCTGCCCCTGACCCCACAGCACGCCGACCGGGCACATCCGTGGCGCTGACCGGGCACAAACGTGATGCTGACCGGGCACTTCCGCGACCCTGACCGGGCACTTCCGCAGCGCTGACCAGGCACTTCCGTGACCAGCGCAGGGCTCGGGAACGACAGAACCCCCGCCCGGTGGGCGGGGGTTCTGTCTGCGGAGCGGATGACGAGATTCGAACTCGCGACATCGACCTTGGGAAGGTCGCGCTCTACCAGCTGAGCTACATCCGCATGCCGGCACTGGACCGACGCGGTGATGCTACCCGATGCCCCCCGGGTCCCCATGCACCCGGGGGCCACCTGGTGGCCGGGCGTCCCACGCGGGGACTCCGATCCGTCCGTGCACCACGGGCCCGACACGGGCGGGAGGTGGTCAGCAGGTGGTCAACCCGCCGAACAGCAGGGTCAGTCGACCGGACCGAGCGAGTCCCGCTTCGGGCGCACGCCGTCGCCGGAGGAGCGCCCGGTGACCCGCCGGTGTACCCAGGGCCCGAGGAACTCAAGGGTCCACCGGGCGTTCTCGCGCCACTGCTCCCGCCGCGGCAGGGCGGCCGGGGCGACCGGCTCGGGCAGGTTGCGCGGGTCGGCGATGCCGAGCTCGGCGAGCACCTTGCCGGCCATGTAGGCGTGCCCGGTCGCGTTGAGGTGCATCCGGTCGGAGTCCATCACGGCCTCCAGCGGGACCTCACGCATCCGCCACATGTCGACGATCCCCACACCACGCTGGTCGGCGATCTCGCGCACGTGCTCGTTGAAGATCGCCATCCGGCCGCGCACGGCCCCGTAGATGCCGCCGGCGCCGGGGTCGAAGATCGTGAACATGACCACGCGCGCACCGGTGTCGACCAGGCGGGCGATGGCCGCGTCGTAGGTGGCCGCGATCGCGTCGAGGTCGACCTTGGGCCGCAGCACGTCGTTGCCACCGGCGTGGATGGTGACCAGGTCGGGGCGCAGGGCGATCGCCGGCTCGAGCTGCTCGTCGATGACGGGGCCGAGCTTGCGTCCCCGGATGGCCAGGTTGGCGTAGCCGAAGCCGGGCTGGTCGGCCGCGAGCACCTCGGCGACCCGGTCCGCCCAGCCCCGCAGGCCGTTCGGTCGGGTCGGGTCGGGGTCACCCACGCCCTCGGTGAAGGAGTCGCCCAGGGCCACGTAGCGCGAGAAAGTCACCGTGCCAGCGTACGAGCCACCCTCGTGTGGCCCGCACCACGCTGGATAGGGTGCTCCCGTGCTGCTCAGTGACGGAGACATCAAGGCGGAGCTCGACGCCGGCCGCATCGCCATGGAGCCGTGGGACCCGGAGATGCTCCAGCCCTCGAGCATCGACATCCGGTTGGACAAGTTCTTCCGGGTGTTCGACAACCACAAGTACCCGCACATCGACCCCGCGGCGGACCAGTCGGACCTGACCCGCGAGGTCGTCCCGGCCGGCGACGAGGCGTTCATCCTGCACCCGGGCGAGTTCGTGCTCGGGTCCACCTACGAGGTCGTCACCCTGCCCGACGACCTCGCCGCCCGGGTCGAGGGCAAGTCGTCGCTGGGACGGCTGGGGCTGCTCACCCACGCGACCGCCGGCTTCGTGGACCCCGGGTTCTCCGGGCACGTGACCCTGGAGCTGGCGAACGTCGCCACCCTGCCGATCAAGCTCTACCCGGGCATGAAGATCGGGCAGCTCTGCTTCTTCCGTCTCTCCTCGCCGGCCGAGCACCCCTACGGCTCGGAGAAGTACGGCTCGCGCTACCAGGGCCAGCGGGGCCCAACCGCGTCGCGCTCGTTCGCCAACTTCCACCGCACGCCGATCCAGTAGCGCGCGGCACGACGCCCCGGCCGACCAGGTGGTCGACCGGGGCGTCGTCACGTCCGGGATCAGCCCTGGCAGGGGTCGTCCTCACGCGGGCTGCTGCCGCTGGAGGAAGCCACCGTGCCCGCGTCGTCGAGCCACACGGTGTAAGCGTCCTGGTTCACGTACCAGCCGAGCTCGGTCTGTCCGTCGTCGTCGACCGATTCGGCCGTGGGGGCGCCCAGCCACTCCTCGACCTGCTCCCGGGTGGCCCCGGTCCTGACCTGGCAGAAGCCCTTCGCGAGAGCGAGTGCCTCCTCCTCGCTGACGGCCTTCGGCTCGGTGAACGTGCTGCCGTCGCCGGTCGGGGTCATCGGGGCCTCGGCGTCGAACACCCAGGCGCCGTCCCGGACGACGAGGTGGTAGGTCGCGCCGAAGCCGTCCCACTCGTGCTCGACCTCCGCGACGGCGATCCCGTCCTCGCCCTCGCTCATCGTGACGACCGACTTGGAGGCGTCCATGTACGGCTCGCCCTCGGGGATCATCTCCGTGAGCGACTCGATGCGCTCGGTGCAGGTCTTCACGCCGAGCAGCTCGTTCTGGGCGGCGGCGAACTTCTCCGTCTCGAGGTCACAGGCACCCGCATCGGCGGCGAAGACGAGGGTGAAGTAGTCGACGACCACCCCACTGGCCTCGTCCAGGGTCGGGGCCGTCGCGGCACTCTTCTCGCTGGCCTTGTCGGACTGGCCGGTGTCCTCGCCACAGGCGGTGAACACGAGGGCGCAGGCAGCCAGGGCCAGCGCGGAACTGCGGAACTTCACGGGAGGGTCCTCCATGGGTGGTACGCGGTCTCCCCGAGAAGTGGTCCGTCCGTCGTGGACGGCGAGCAGCGCAAATAATGCATGGATACTACTACTGCAAGCACGGCAGTAATGTCGAACGCCGACACGCCTAGGCTGCTCCCATGACCACCGACCCCGCCGCTCCTCCCTCCCGCCAGGAGCGCCGGAAGGCCGAGACGCGGCGCCGCATCGTCACCGCCGCCGACGCCCTGTTCCAGGAACGCGGCTACACCGACACCTCGATCGAGGACATCGCCGGCGCGGCTGACGTCGCGGTGCGCACGATCTACCTGCACTTCGAGTCCAAGGCCGCGATCATGCTCACCTACTTCGACGACTGGCTCGACGCCTTCGTCGCGGCGGTGCTGGCCCGCCCGGTCGACGAGCCGGTGGTGCAGACCGCCCGGGAGGCGACGGCGACGATGGCGCAGGCCGGGTGGCTGGACCGGGTCGAGGGCGGCGACGCGCGCCCCCACCCGTTGGTCGAGTACCTGGGGTCGGGCCCGCTCGAACTCGCCGGGCACGTGACGCACCGGTGGATGGAGGCGGTGGACGTGCTCGCCCGCGACGCCACCGAGCGGTCCGCGGAGTCGACCGACCCGATCGACCCGCACGCCCGGGCCATGGCCTTCCACACGTTCTGGTTCAGCGCGATGACCGCCGCGCGGCGCCGCAGCCAGGGCGCCCCGTTGCCCGCGGACGCGAACGGTGAGCGGATCCTGACCCGGTTGACCAGCGGCGAACTCTGACCGGTCCCCCTACGCTCGCCGTGGACCCGGCCGGCGGCGTCGGGGTCACGGCAGGAGGCGTCCCACGAGCTCGAGGACCTGCGGGTGGCGGTGTACCGCTGCTTCGCCACGACGGGCCTGGCGCCGGAGGTCGCGGCGCTGGCGCGCGAGTTCGACGTCGACCCCGCGTCTGTCCGGGAGAGCCTCGCGGAGCTGGGCCGGGCGCGTCACCTCGCCCTGGACCCGTCCGGCCGGATCGTGATGGCCCACCCGTTCGCCTCGATCCCGCTGGGATTCTCGGTGATGGGGCGCTCGACCCTGTGGTGGGGCGGGTGCGCGTGGGACTCCTTCGCGCTCCCGCACCTGGTCCCCGAACAGGCGCCGGTGCTGGTCGCCACCCGGTGCCCCGGCTGCGCCCGGCCGCTGGCGTGGGAGGTCGGCACCGAGGCCCCGCCGACGGGAGAGGAGGTCGCCCACTTCCTCGTCCCCTCCGCCCACATGTGGGACGACGTGGTGCACACCTGCAGCCACCAGCAGCTCTTCTGCGGGACCGGGTGCGTGACCGACTGGCTCGAGCGCACCGGCAACACGCGTGGCTACCTCATGGACCTGGCCACGCTGTGGGAGTTCGCCCGCGGTTGGTACGCGGAGCGCCTGGACCACGGGTACACCCGCCGCGAGCCGTCCGCGGCAGCCGACTACCTGCGCAGAGTCGGGCTGTCCGGGGCGTTCTGGGGCCTTCCGGACTGACCTAGGCTTGCCGGGTGAGCGAGTTCCACGGCTTCCCCGACGCTGCCCTCGACTTCTACGACGACCTCGAGGTCGACAACACGAAGTCCTACTGGGAGGCCCACAAGACCGTCTACGCCGAGGCGGTGAAGGCGCCCATGACGGCGCTCACCGACGCCCTGGCGCCGGAGTTCGGCACGGCCAAGATCTTCCGCCCCTACCGCGACGTGCGGTTCGCGAAGGACAAGACCCCGTACAAGACCCACCAGGGGGCGTTCGTGGCCCTGGCGCCCGAGACCGGCTTCTACGTCGAACTGTCCGCGCGCGGGGTCCGCACCGGCGCCGGGTGCTACTGGTTCTCACCCGACCGGCTCGCCGCCTTCCGCGAGGCGGTCGACGACGAGCGGACCGGACCGGCGCTGGTCCGGCTGGTCGCCAAGGCCGAGAAGGCCGGGTACGAGCTCGGCGGGGAGAAGCTGAAGACCAAGCCGCGCGGCTGGGACGCCGACCATCCCCGGATCGACCTGCTCCGGCACAAGGCCCTGATCTTCGGTCACCAGATCGGGTTCGAGCCGGTGATCCACACCGCCGACCTGGTCGACCTGGTGCGCGAGGACTGGCGGGCACTGCGTCCGCTGGTCGAGCGGCTCTCCGCGCTCGGCGTCTCCTGACCCTGCCGGCGTCAGGCGGTGGTGAAGGTCGCCATCGTGCGCTCGGGCTCCCAGAAGGCGCGCATGCTCAGCACCAGGCCCTCGTCGTCGACGACGTAGACCATCACCAGGTCGGTGTAGGTCGAGGACCCGTCGGGGAACGTGGTGGTGATCCGGCCGACGTTGGCGCACGTGTTGGAGCCGGGGTTGGCCAGCGACTCGTGGATCTCGAACCGGAACGTGCCGATCGGCTCGATCGCGGCCTTCCAGAACGCGCTGATCCCCTCGTGGCCGCGGTGGCCCTTCCCCTCGGGGTCGAACATCGACGGTCCGACCGGGTCCTCCAGGACGCACTCGGGCGAGTAGACGGTGAGCCACTCGGCCAGATCGCCCTTGGCCACGGCCGAGTAGGAGCGCTGGCTGGCGGCCCGGGCGGGGTGCTCGTCAGTGGAGGCGTTCCAGACGATGGCGTCAGAGGTGATCATGGGGACACGCTACGACAGTCCTAGAACATGTTCTAGGAGAATCTGACCGTCATTCACACGTCACCCGGCGTCCACCCGGCACTCACCGACCCGACACCCCGGCCCGCGACCCTCGAGGCATGGCTCGACGCACTGCCCACCTGCACGTGGACCTCGCCGGACTCCGCGGGGACCGCCTCGCCCACGACCTGATCACCCACCGCGACGCCCTGCGCGAGATCGGCTTCAAGGTGCCGGTCCACGACGTCCGGGAGGGCCAGCTCGCCCTGGTCGAACTGCGCCGCACCCACCGCGAGCACGCCCTGCGGCGCAGCGACGTCGAGGGCCAGTGGGCCGCGATCTGCCGGCGTACCTGGAAGGGACGCAAGGTCCCCCTGCTCTCCGTGCCGTCCCTGGGGGCCCTGACCGGGGACGAGATCGACCTGGCCGCCGACGGACTGGCCGGGCTCCGGCTGCACCTGCTGGTCTCCCTGCCCGCCGTGGCCGACGTCGAGGTGCACCGCGGCCACGACGCGCTGCTGGCCCGCTGGGAGCGCGGCGTCCGGGTCGGCACGGTGCGGACCGTGACCGTCCGCGACGAGCACGACTGGGAGCCCGTGCGCCGCGCCTTCTGCGAGCAGGCCGGCCTGGGCGAGGTCGGCGCGGGGCTGCACCTGCGGCCGGCGCGCCCCGCCTGAGCCGCGCTCCCACCGCGCATGTCACGCGGTGTTGGGGCACCTTCCCGAGGCGTCGACGGCGTGCAAACACGACCGGACACCGCGTGACATGTCCCGGGGGCGGTCCTGCTAGATTGCTTCGCATGCGTAGTAATGCCCTCGACGAGCGGGTGGAGATCCACCCGGCAGGCGCCCCGGCACCCCTGGCCGGCACCTACCTCCCCGCCCGAGGGACTGCCCTCGGCAACGTCGTGCTGCTCGGCGGGACCGCCACGCCGGCCCGGTTCTACCGACCGTTCGCCGAGCACCTGGCCGGCCGCGGACTCGGGACCCTGACCGTCGACTGGTCCGGCCAAGCCGCCAGCGGCGACCCCCGCGAGCACCCCACGGTCACGATGAGCGACTGGCTGGTGCGCGACGCCCCCGCGGTCGTCGCCTGGGCAGCAGCGCACCTGGACGGACCTCTGCTCGGGCTCGGCCACAGCCTCGGCGGGCACGCCCTCGCCCTGGGCGCCGGCGGCACCGACATCGCGGCGTTCGCCACCGTCGCCTCCCACGCCGGCGTCACGAGCGCCATCCCCACGTGGGACGAGCGACTGCGCGTCGGCCTGGTGCTCGGCGTCGCCGGACCGGTGCTGTCCCGCCTGTGCGGGTACATGCCGGGCGCCCGTCTCGGGCTCGGGGAGGACATGCCGCGCGACGCGATGCTGGAGTGGAGCCGGTGGACCCGCCAGCCCGACTACTTCTTCTCCGACCCCGCCCTGGGGGCGGCCGACCGGATGGCCCGGGTCCGCGCGAAGGTGCTGGCGGTCGGGGTCTCCGACGACCTGTGGGCCACCGAGCAGCAGATCGGCCGGATCACCGAGCGGCTCACCGCTGCCGAGGTCGAGCGCCACACGGTCACGCCGGCCGACGTGGGCGCCACCGCCATCGGGCACCACGGGTACTTCCGGCAGAAGGTCGCCGCGTCCGCGTGGCCGCTGGTCTCGGACTGGCTGGCGGCCCGGGCCGGGGAGCTGGCGTGAGCCGGCCCCGGCTGGTCGCCCAACTGCTCACCGCGGAGCGGAAGCTGCGCCGCTGGGTGGACCAGCAGCAGTCCGCGACCGGGCTCACCGCGGCCGGGGCCGGCGCGCTGTTCACGGTGCGGCGGCACGGACGCGCGCCGGTGTCGGCCGTGGCCGCCGAGTTGGGCGCAACGGTCTCCGGGGTGAGCGGACTGCTCGGCCGCCTGGAGCGTCAGGGCCTGATCACCCGGGTCAAGGACCCCGACGACCGTCGCAGCACGCTCGTCGAGCTCACCGCTGCCGGCGCCTCGGCGGAGGCCGACGCCCGGCGCGCCCTGGCTGAGCTGAACGCCCGGATCACCGAGGGCTTCTCGGCCGAGGAGATCGAGGTGGTCGGCCGGTGGCTGGCACACGTGGGAGAACTCGAGCCCTGACCGTCGCGTTTCTGCCCGGTCAGGGCCGCGGAAGGGGGGAGGTCGGCGCCACGCAAGTGCCCGGTCGGCGTCACACAAGTGCCCGGTCAGCGAGGAAGTGCCCGGTCAGCGCCACGTTTGTGCCCGGTCGGCGAGGAAGGGGAGGTCGGGATCAGTGCGGCTGCCAGGCGTCGTCGTCCGCGGTACGCGTGGTGACGACGTCGGGCAGGGTGCCGCTGGCGAGCTGGTCGATGGAGACCTGCTCGAAGACCTCGCGCAGCGAGTCCCGGGCGGCGATCCAGACGTGCTGGAGCACCTCGGCGCGGTCGTTGTAGGTCACCGCCTCGGGGCGCAGCCCGTAGACCGAGACGAGCGGACCGTCGACGGCCCGGATCACGTCGGCCACGGAGACCGTGGACGCCTCGCGGGCCATCTTCCAGCCGCCCGACTGACCGCGCTGGCTGATCACGATGCCGGCCCGGCGCAGGTCGGCCAGGATCGCCTGCAGGAACCCGTGCGGGATCTCCTGGGACTTGCCCAGCTCCTCGGCACTGACGGGCTTGCCGTCGACGCGCACCACGATCTCGATCAGGGCCCGCAGGGCGTAGTCGGACTTGGCAGAGACGCGCATGGCCCGATTCTGTCAGACCCACGGGCCGCTGCGGGCACGTCCCGGCGACCGCACACCTGACGGGCCTGCGCACGTGTCCCCATTCCGTCGGGTCCGTGGGCTGCGGGGGTCTCGGCAGGCTCGACCACCGGTGGCACCGGCCGCCGCCGAGCGACGCGGGTCTCGGCGGGTTCGACCAAGGGTCGGGGCGGGGTCTCGGCGAGCTCGACCACCGTGCGACACGGGGTCTCGGCGGGCTCGACCACCGAGCGGCGGCGGGTCTCGGCGGGCTCGACCACCGGGCGGCGGCGGGTCTCGGCGGGCTCGCCCTCGGGGCCGAACCCGCCGGCGCGTCAGCTGCCGACCGGCACCGACGGCTCCGCCACCTGGGGCTCGGCGTTCTCGGCGGCGCGGGAGGCGCGCTCCTGGCGCACCGCCCAGACGATCCCGCTGATCCACAGCACCGCCAGCGAGGCGGCCAGCACCGCGACGCCCTGGCCGGGCAGGCCCAGCGCCTCGGCGATGGTGCGCGAGTTGGTGAGCACGATCAGGCCACCGGCGGCGACGCCGAGGACCCGGGCGGGCAGCTTGCGGACCAGCCAGGCCGCGATCGGCGCGGCGATCACACCACCGATGAGCAGGGCACCGGCGTAGCCCCAGAGGATCCCCTGGCTGCCCAGGGCGAGCAGGAAGCCGAGCGAGCCGCCGACCGCGACCACGAACTCGGAGGTGTCGATCGAGCCGACCACCTTGCGCGGCTCGAGCCGACCCGAGGAGAGCAGCGACGTGGTGCCGACCGGACCCCAGCCGCCGCCACCGATCGCGTCCAGCGCACCACCGAAGAGGCCCATCGGGGCCAGGAACTTCGCGGAGGGACGCGTCTTGAACTGCGGCCGCGCGCCGCCCAGGCGCAGGAAGCGCCAGATCACGTAGACGCCGAGGCTGAGCAGGATGCCGGCGACCCAGGGCTTGGCCATGTCGCCGTCGAGGTTGGCCAGGAAGGTGGCGCCCACGAACGCCCCGACGAAGCCGGGCAGCGCCAGGATCGAGACGGTGCGCCAGTCGACGTTGCCGAGCTTGTGGTGGCTGAACCCCGAGGCCAGCGAGGTCCCGATCTCGGAGAAGTGCACCGCGGCCGAGGCGGCGGCCGGCGCGACCCCGACCGCCAGCAGCAGGGTGGAGGAGGTCACCCCGTAGGCCATGCCGAGCGACCCGTCGATCAGCTGGGCCAGCAGACCCACGAACCCGAGGACGATGAGCTTCCGCACGTCCACACCACCTTCACGTCTAACGTCGATCAAACTTGGATTGTTGGGTAATTTACTCGATATTCGATGATAGGCAAGTCCGTGCTCCCGATCGGCGAGTCCTCGCACCCGCCAACTCCGCCCGAGGACGCGACCGGGACGCAGTGGCCCACCAGGCATCAGGCCCGGATCCACGCCCCATCCGCACGAGGTGACGTGTTCGGCTTGCACGGAGGCACCCGGCGAGGCATCATGGAAGTTACTGGTGAGTAGGCGTGCTCATGGACGCCCTCGCCACCGACGGTCCCCACCGGGCCGCCGCACCGTACGGACCGGACTGGACCCGGTACCCCGCAACCGGAAAAGGGTGGAGCAGTGAGCCACTACAAGAGCAACCTCCGCGACATCGAGTTCAACCTCTTCGAGGTCCTCGAGCGCGACAAGGTCCTCGGCGAGGGCCCCTTCGAGGCCATCGACAGCGAGACCGCCCGCGAGATCCTCGCCGAGGTGGACCGCCTCTCCCGCGAGGACCTGGCCGCCTCCTACGTGGACAGCGACCGCAACCCCCCGGTCTTCGACCCCGCCACCAACTCCGCGCCGATCGGCGAGTCGTTCTCCAAGTCCTACAAGGCCTGGATGGACGCCGAGTACTGGCGCCTGCAGATCTCCGAGGAGCTCGGCGGCACCCCCGGCCCGAACTCACTGGTCTGGGCCCTGGGTGAGCTGGTGCTCGGCGCCAACGCCCCCATCTGGATGTACGCTGCCGGTCCCGCCTTCGCCGGCGTGCTGCACCGCAACGGCACCGACCGCGACAAGCGCGTCGCCCAGCACATGGTGGACCGCCAGTGGGGCTGCACCATGGTGCTGACCGAGCCCGACGCCGGTTCCGACGTGGGCGCCGGCCGCGCCAAGGCCACCCTCAACGAGGACGGCTCCTGGAACATCACCGGCGTCAAGCGCTTCATCACCTCGGCCACCAACGACATGGTCGAGAACGTGATGCACCTGGTCCTGGCCCGCCCGGTCGGCATCGAGGGCGTCGGTGGCCCCGGCACCAAGGGCCTGAGCATGTTCTGGGTCCCCGAGCACCACTTCGACCCCGAGACCGGCGAGCTGACCGGCCAGCGCAACGGTGCCTACGTCACCAACGTCGAGCACAAGATGGGCATCAAGGTCTCCAACACCTGCGAGGTCACCTTCGGTGACTCCTCGGTCGGTGGCGGCGAGGCGGCCCAGGGCTGGCTCGTGGGCGAGGTCCACGACGGCATCGCGCAGATGTTCCAGGTCATCGAGAACGCCCGGATGATGGTCGGCACCAAGGCCATCGCCACCCTGTCGACCGGCTACCTCAACGCGCTGGAGTTCGCCAAGGAGCGCGTCCAGGGCGCCGACCTGACCCAGTCCTCGGACAAGACCGCGCCTCGCGTCACCATCACCCACCACCCCGACGTGCGCCGCTCGCTGATGACCCAGAAGTCGTTCGCCGAGGCGATGCGCGCCCTGGTGCTGTACACCGCGTCGTGGCAGGACCGCGTCGCGATCGCCGAGCACGCCGGCGAGGCCGACGAGCTGGCCGTGGCCGTGAACGACCTGCTGCTGCCGATCGTCAAGGGCTACGGCTCGGAGCGTTCGTGGGTGCTGCTGGGCACCGAGTCGCTGCAGACCCTGGGGGGCTCCGGCTTCCTGCAGGAGTACCCGATCGAGCAGTACGTCCGGGACGCGAAGATCGACACCCTCTACGAGGGCACCACCGCCATCCAGGGCCAGGACTTCTTCTTCCGCAAGATCGTCAAGGACCAGGCCCGGGCGCTGGGTCACGTCGCCGGCGAGATCGAGGCGTTCCTCTCCTCCGACACCGGCAACCTGTCCGCCGAGCGTGCGCTCCTGGCGCAGGCCCTGGCCGACGGCAACGCGATGGTCACCCACCTGGTCACCACCCTGATGAGCGCCGACGAGTCGGCCGAGGGCGGCGACATCCGCAACATCTACAAGGTCGGGCTGAACACCAGCCGCCTGCTGATGATGCTGGGTGACCTGGTCTGCGCCTGGCTGCTGCTGCGCGGCGCCGAGGTGGCCACCGAGAAGCTGGCCGGCGAGGTCTCGGCCGCCGACAAGGCGTTCTACACCGGCAAGGTCGCCGCGGCGCAGTTCTTCGCCCGCGAGGTGCTGCCGCACCTGAGCACCGAGCTGAAGATCGCCCAAGGCACCGACCTGTCCCTGATGGACCTGGACGAGGCCGCGTTCTGAGCCTCTTCTGAGGCACCCTGCCGGCGGTGACCCGGGACAGGGCCGGACAGGACAAGTCACGACAAGGGCCGCCCCGCTGCTGCGGGGCGGCCCTTCGTCGTCGTCAGGCGGCGGAGATCAGATCTCGCGGCGACCGTCGACGTGACGCTCCTCGACGTGGCGGGTCTCGCCACGCTGCTTGTTCATCACCAGGGCCAGCACGATCGCGAGCACGCCCGCGGCCAGCAGGATCCAGCCCAGAGTGGCGGTGTCGACGTGCTCGTCCAACCCGGGGATGGACACCACGTCCAGACCGAAGATCAGACCCAGCACGACCAGCACGATTCCCAGTCCCACACCCATGCGACATTCCTCCTCAGGTCACCCGGCGCCCGGACGCGCCCGTGCCGTCCGACTGTAGGCACCCGTCGTCCGGTTGGCGAGTACACCACCCGGGACGCGCCGGGGCGGCTAGGTTCAGCCCGTGCTGTCGAGTGCAGGTGCCGGCCTGGTGACCGGGCTGTCGCTGATCGTGGCGATCGGCGCCCAGAACGCCTTCGTCCTGCGCCAGGGGCTGACCCGTCGGCACGTTCCGGGGGTCGTGGCGGTCTGTGCGATCAGCGACGCCGTGCTGATCGTGGCCGGTGTGGCGGGCGTCGGCGCCCTGGTCGAGCGGTCCGGGTGGTGGGTGGAGGTGGTGCGCTGGGGCGGGGTGGCGTTCCTGGTCGGCTACGGGCTGCGCTCGTTCCTCGCCGCCCGGCACCCGCAGGCGCTGGACACCGACGCCCCTGCGCCGGGGCGGACCGGGGTGCTGCTCACCGCTGTCGCGCTGACCTGGCTCAACCCGCACGTCTACGTCGACACGGTGCTGCTCCTCGGCTCGATCGGCGCCAGCCACGGCGCGGACCGGTGGTGGTTCGCCGCCGGCGCCGTGCTGGCCAGCGTGCTCTGGTTCAGCGGGCTCGGCTTCGGGGCCCGGTTCGCGCACCGGTGGCTGACCCGGCCCCGCTCCTGGCAGGTCCTCGACGTGGTGGTCGGCGTGACCATGTGGGCCATCGCCCTGGGGTTGGTCGTCGGCTGATCGGCGCCCCGGGTGACGCTAGCCTCGGGGCATGAGCACACCCCACCCCGAACTGGTAAGCCTCGTCGAGGTGTGGCGCGAGGCCCTCTCGGACCTGACCGACCTCTTCGCGCAGGTCCCCGACGACGCCTGGCACACCCCCACCGACCTGCCCGGGTGGGACGTGCACGACGTGCTGGCGCACGTGGCCCACCTGGAGCACCTGCTCGCCGGTGGCGCCCACGACGACGTCGAGGTCGTCGACGCCCCGCACGCGGTCGGGATGATGGGCCAGTTCACCGAGCAGGGCGTGATCGCCCGCCGGGACCGTTCGCCGGCCGACCTGCTGGCCGAGCTCGACCGCGACGCCCGCACCCGGTACGACGAGCTGCGGGCCGCCCCGCCGACGGACCCCGACGCCCCCGCACCGGGCCTGTTCGGGGCGATCGGCTGGAGCACCCGCACCCTGCTGCGCAACCGCCCGCTGGACGTGTGGATCCACGAGCAGGACGTGCGCCGCGCCCTGGGCCTGCCCGGGGGCACCGGCTCCGCGGCTGCCGCGCACACGGTCGACTACCTGCTGGAGTCCTTCGGCTTCGTGGTCGGCAAGAAGGTCGGGGCCCCGGCCGGCCAGCCCGTCCGGATCACCGTTGCCGGGCACGCCCCGGTCACCGTCGCCGTCGGCGACGACGGTCGGGCCCACCCCAGCACCGACGAGCCAGTGGCCGGGCTGGAGATGGACCGCGCCACCTTCGCGGTGGCCGCGGGCGGACGCGGCAGCGACGTCGCCGACGCGGTCACGATCACCGGCGACACCGCCCTGGGTGCCCGGGTGCTGACCGCGATGGGCGTGACCCCGTGAGCCGGTCGACCTGGTCCCCCGACGAGATCGCCGACCAGTCCGGTCGCACGTTCCTGGTCACCGGGCCCACCCACGGCGGGCTCGGCCACCACACCGCCCTGGAACTGGCGCGGCACGGCGGCCGGGTGATCCTGGCCGGCCGCAACCCGTCCCGCTCGGCCGAGACCGCCGCCGCGATCCGGGCCGAGGTGCCCGGCGCCGACCTGGTCGAGGTGGGACTGGACCTGGCGTCGCTGGACTCGGTGCGCCAGGCCGCCGAGGAGGTGCGCGCGCTCGGCCCGCTGCACGTGCTGGTCAACAACGCCGGGGTGATGGCGCCTCCCTACGGACGCACCATCGACGGCTTCGAGACCCAGATGGCCACCAACCACTTCGGCCCGTTCCTGCTGACCGGGCTGCTGCTCGACCACCTCGTCGACTCCGCCGCGGGCGCCGCGCACGGCCGGGCCCGGGTCACCACCGTCTCCTCGCAGCTGCACCGCTGGGCCCGCAGCGCCCCACTGGGCGACCCGCGGGTGCAGCACGGCCGCTACGACGCCTACCAGTGCTACGGGCAGTCCAAGCTCGCCAACCTGCTGTTCACCTTCGAGCTGGAGCGGCGGCTCGCGGCACGGGGCCTCCCGGTCGACGCCACCGCCGCGCACCCGGGGTTCGCCGGGACGCACCTGGCCGCCCACGGCCGCTACGGCCGGTCCTCGGGTGGCCGGGCGAGCATCCTCGACGCCGCGATCCGGGCCATCTCCCAACCGGCCCACCGCGGGGCCTGGCCGACCCTGATGGCCGCGCTGGACGACCTGCCCTCGGGCAGCTACGTCGGACCGGAGTCGCTGCAGCAGATGCGCGGGCGCCCCACGCTGGTCGAACCACGGCGTCTGGCCCGGGACGAGACCGTGCAGCGCCGCCTGTGGGAGCTCTCCGAGGAGGCTGTGGGGCTCAGCTGGCCCTGAGCCCCCACCCGGACACACGCGGTTCGAGGCTCGCCCCGCTCGCACCTCACCGAACGACCCGAACGCGGGCGGCGGAGTCGTCAGTTCGACGAGCGCTCGCGGTCCTTGACCCGGATCATGCCGGTCATCGTGGCGACGTAGGCGGCGCCATCGGGTCCCAGGGTGATCGCGGCGTAGTGGTTGTTGCTCATCGCGCCGGTGCCGGTGCGCACCGCGAACCGGGTGGCGCCGGTGCGGGCGTCGATCGCGGTGAGGTACCAGGCGCTGACCCCCCAGGCGTTGGGCCGCTTGGCGTAGACGTAGACCAGGCCGTTGGCCAGGGAGCCCTTCGGGACCGAGGTCGGGGCGACCACGTCGCTGGTCCAGGCGACCTTGCACTCGGTGCCGTCCAGGTCGACGCGGGCCACACCCGGAGTCGTGGAGCGGCCGAACAGGGTCGTCAGCGGGCTCTGGTAGCCGTAGTTGTTCTCCACCACGACCGCGTCGCCCAGGGAGACCAGCGAGTTGTCGGTGGACCCGGCGTCGTCGCCGAAGACCGGCGTCTTGCAGACCTCAGTACCCCTCGCCCTGTCGTAGAAGACCACGTTCATCCGCGGCTCGGAGTTGTCGGTGATCGCCACGATCCCGTCGTCCATCAGGGTCGGCGTGGTGCCCGAGCCCTGGGAGAGCTGGCCGGGCTTGCGGCGGGTGCCCCGGTCGTAGACCTTGCGCCAGGCCGTCTCGACCGAGCCGTCGACCCCGGCCTGGAAGCGGTAGAAGGCCTTGTCGGAGACGACGTAGACGCCGCCGTCCTCGTCGACGGCGAACGAGTTCGCGATCGGCTCACCCAGGTCGGTGGAGACCACCTCGCCGGACTCGGGCGCCACGTAGCCGACCACCCCGGCGCGGGACTCGAACCAGATCCGGCCGTCCCAGTCGGGCATCAGCGCGATCAGGCAGTCGTCGGTGGGGATCGCGGAGTTGAGGTCCCACGACTCGTCGATGACCAGGTCGGCGTCGCCCTCTCCGTTGCGGGTGGTGACGGCGATGATCTTGCGGTCGGTGGTGGCGGTGACGGCGCGGTCCTCGTGGTCGAGGTAGAAGTACGAGCCGCCGCACAGCATCGTGGAGGAGTCCATGACGTTGCCGCTGGTGCGGTTCGGCAGGTCCATCGTGGCGAGCTTGGTCATCGTCTCCGGGTCGAGCACGTGCAGCGTCGGGCCCTTCGCGTCGCCGCAGAGCACCACCATCCGGTCGTGGGAGTCGAAGGCCGTGGTCGCGCACTCCTCGATGCCGTACCAGAACGTGTCGACCTCGGGGCTCTCGCCGAGCGGCCCGTCCCAGGTGTAGGCGTCGGTGGCCCAGGCGTCGTTGTGCATCGAGTTGCGCCCGTTGGGGGCCATGAACGGGTGCTGCGGCGGGGTCTGCACGTTGATCGGCTGCTTGGCGGCCGGGCGGCCCTCGTACCCGGGGGTGACCAGGAAGCCGCCGCTCTGCGGGATCGGCAGTTTGCCGTCGGGCAGCACCACCGCGACACCGGCCAGGATCCCGATGATCGCGACGGTGATCCCGGCGACCTTCCACGACCAGCGCGGCTTGCGGACCCGGCGGCGCACCGGCGGCACCAGCAGCACCGCCACCACGATCGGCAGCGCCCAGGGGCCGATGGCTCCCCAGAGGAGGACCAGGACGAGGAGAACCCACCACCACATGGAGCACAGGCTAGAGGTTCGGCGGCCCGGCCCACCGGGGAACCGCGACCCCACAACGAGAACTTGTTCCACTTTCCCGACGCCCGTCGAGCCCGGTGCCGCCGACACGGCGGTGCCGCTGCGGCGGTCACGGGAGACACCCCACAGCGGCACCAGTACGTGGACCCGGCTCGATGTCCCGGCGGGTGCTCAGCGCACCTTGCCAGCGGGCACCTTCCGCACGAGCGTCCGGTACCCCGGCGCGGTCACGGTGAGGCGCACCGAGAGCTTCTTGCCCTTCAGCTTCCTGGTCAGCTTGAGCTCGGCCTTCCTCGCCTTCGCCACGGCCTTCTTGCCGGCGAACCACTGGTAGCGCACGGTCACCCGGGACGGGGTGTACCGACCGGCAGAGACCCTGACCACCTTGCCGACCTTCGGCTTGCCGCTGAGCTTCGGCTGGGTGACTACGCGCAGGGCGCCGACCGCGACGGGGGCGGTGGGCAGGCTTGCGGCCGAGCCGTCCTCGGCGCGACCGCCGGTCGCGGTGACGACGACGCTGATCCGCTTGCCGACCAGGGCCGGGGTCAGGGCCAACCTGGAGCCGGTCTCGCCCGCCAGCGCGACGCCGTCCGCCCGCCACCGGTAGCCGAACGACGCACCGCGAGGGCTCCACGCGCCCGGCGTCGCGGTCAGCGTGCCGCCCAGCTTCACGGCGCCGCTCACCTGCGGAGCACGCAGGGCCCGGTACTCCCCGAACCCGCGGGGCACCGCCAGGGTGAGGGAACGCGCCGGGCCGTCGAGCACCACGTCGGTCGCGTCCTCCACGTCAGCGACGGCGCCGTGGCACCAGTCGACGCTGGGGGGCGCGAAGGGCAGCTGCGGAGTCGCGAGGTCGAGCGTGCAGATCCGGAAGCGCCCGCGCGGCAGGGTGAGCTGCTCCGGCGCACCGCCGGACAGAGTCACCTGGTCGTGCACCTGCCACGAACCAGAGGCCCCACGGGTGAAGAGCCCGACGGTGACCGGCACCGGGACACCGTGCTCGTCGAGCACCTGCAGCGAGAGCTCGTTGAGCGGCTGGGCCACCAGGTCACCCACGTCGGTGGTCTGACCGGCGCGCACGGTGAACACCTGGTCGTCGTACCAACCCCGGCACCCGACCACCGGTGTCTCGACGCCCGCAGAGGCGCAGGCCGCGAAGGTCCCGGGGGTGAGCCCCGTCGCGGTGAACTCGCCGGTGGAGGGGTCGGTCGGCACGTCCGCGGGCGACGTCAGCGGGGCCAGGCCCGCGAGCACCAGGGAGACCGATGCACCACTCACCGGGGCACCGGCCAGGTCGACGACCCGTCCGTGCACGCGACCAGCGCGCGGGATCGGGAAGTCGATCGTGCCACCCGTCGGGAGCGGGGTCCCCAGGTTCGGTCCGCCGTAGCAGGCGGACGTGGGCACGTCGTTCCCCGCGGCGGGCCCCTGCCAGCACAGGTGGGTCCGGGACGACACGACCTGCGTCGAGAAGTGCCCCGAGGCGTCCACGGAGGCCGGCACCGTCGGCACCGGCACGCCATCGACGTCCACGAACGTCATCAGTGATCCGTCAGCAGGGGAGCCGTCCGGCAGCGTCACCCGCCCCGACACGGTCGGGGGATCCAGCAGCGCCAGGTTCTCCACCAGCGTGCCACCCGGCGCCACGGTGCGGGGGGTCCCCTCCATCAGGGAGCTCCCCGCCGAACAGGCGAGGGACCCCGCCGGCGATCCGTCCGGCGCCGGGCGCACGGCGCAGACCCGGAACGGTCCGGGGACGGCGCCCGCGAACTGGTAGCGGCCGTCGGGTCCGGTGCTGCCACCGAGCGAGGGCTGACGGAACGGGAAGCCCTCGCCCAGCAGGACCACCTGTGCTCCCGGGACCGGGACGCCGTCGCGGGTCACCAGGCCGGTGACGGTGCTGTGCGCGGCCAGGCCCACCCGGGCGGTGACCTGCGCGCCGTCGACGACGACGGCGGGTGCCCGGCCCGGGCCGGTGGCCCCGGGTCCACACAGACGCTCGTCCGACTCGATGGCGCAGACCCGGTAGCTGCCGGTCGGCACGCTCATCGTCGCGGTACCACCGGCGTCCGTCGTGCCGGAGCCCGCGACGACCCAACGCGACGCGGACTGGCGCAGGGCCACCACGTCCACGCCCTCCACCGAGCCGGCTCCAGTCCGGGTGACCTGCACCTCGATGCCCGGGGTCGGCTCCGCAGCGGCCGGGACGGCCACCGCCAGTCCGGCGCCCAGCAGGGCTCCGCATGTCAGCAGTGCGCCGAGCGCTCCGCCCAGTCGAGTGCGTCCGTCCACCGGTGCCTCCCCCTGGCCGCGCTGACGGGCTCCGTCCCCCGTCCGGGCACGCAGCCCCTGGGGTCAAGAGTGAGGTCCGGTCGGGAGACGTGGAGGCGTCTTTGGCAAACCTTGAGGAAACGACGACGACCCGGCACCGCAGGTCACGGGGCCGGGTCGTCGGTCAGGAGCAGGCTCAGGCGGCGGTGGTGACGTCCTCGCGCTGGGCCTGCTTGGCGCGGCGCTCCATCTGGACCAGACGGGCCTGGGCGGCCCGGCGGACCCGCGCGCCACCGGTGCTCATCTTGTAGAGAAGCTTGAGCTGCGAGGGCAGGTTCTTGGCGTTGGTGGTCGCCATCCAGCCGTTGGGCAGCGAGAGCCGCACGACCTTGTGCCAAGCCGAGTAGACCTGCGCCACGAGCGGGGCCTCGTGGTAGTTCAGCCCGTACTCGTCGAAGAGCGCCTTCACCTTCGGGGCGACCTCGGCGTAGCGGTTGCTGGGCAGGTCGGGGAAGAGGTGGTGCTCGATCTGGTGGCTCAGGTTGCCGGTCATGATGTGCATCGCCTTGGAGCCCGAGATGTTGGCCGAGCCGAGCATCTGGCGCACGTACCACTCGCCCCGGGTCTCGTTGGCGGGGATCGCCTTCTTCTCGAAGGTCTCCACGCCCTCGGGGAAGTGACCGCACATGATCACCGAGTGCGACCACACGTTGCGCGCCATGTTGGCGATGAAGTTGGCGGCCAGGGTCGGCACGAGCGCACCGAACGGCAGCGCCAGCACGGGGTGCACCACGTAGTCCTTGGTGGCCTGGCCGCGGATCTTCTTCAGCGTCTTCTTGACGTCGGACTTGAACTTCTCGCTGCGCTTGGCCTTGGGGATGCGCAGGTTCCGACCCAGCTCCAGGTCGTAGGCGGCGATGCCGTACTCGAAGAAGCAGGCGTTGATGAAGTTCCACAGCGGCTGGCCCAGGTACATCGGGTGCCACTTCTGGTCCTCGTCGACGCGCATGATGCCGTAGCCGAGGTCGTTGTCCTTGCCGACGATGTTCGTGTACGTGTGGTGCACCTGGTTGTGGCTGTGCTGCCAGGCCTCCGACGGGGTGGCGTTGTCCCACTCCCACGTCGTCGAGTGGATCTTCGGGTCACGCATCCAGTCCCACTGGCCGTGCATGACGTTGTGGCCGATCTCCATGTTCTCGAGGATCTTGGCGACCGACAGGCCCACCGTGCCCAGCACCCAGGCGGGCGGGAACGCGCCGGCCAGCAGCACCGCCCGGGAGCCGAGCTCGAGCTTGCGCTGCACGTCGACGACCTTGCGGATGTACTGCGCGTCGGCCTCACCGCGGGTGTCGATGACGTCCTGGCGGATCTTGTCCAGGCGCAGGCCGATCTGCTCGATGTCCTCCGGGGTGAGGTGGGCGATCGGGTTCTCGTCCTTGCGGGTGATGGCAGTCATCTCAACTTCCTTCGTGCTTCGGGAGGGGCGGGGGGTCAGTGGGTGATCTCGCACGCGCCGGCCGGCGCGGAGATGCAGGTCTGGACGGGGATGCCGCCGCGGTCGGTCTCGCCGGGGACCGCGATGGTGACCTCGCCGTTGCGCAGGTCGCGGACCGCGCCGGAGCGCAGCGGCAGCACGCAACCCATGCAGATGCCCATCCGGCAACCGCTGGGCATCAGCACGCCGGCCTCCTCGGCGGCGTCGAGGATGGTGGTGGCGCCGTCGAGCTCGAGGTGGACGCCGGCGCCGGTGAAGTCGACGGTGCCGCCCTCGCCGGGCTCGACCATCGTCGGGCGGAACTGCTCGGTGAACAGGTCCAGGCCGCGGGCGGTGTGGTGCGCCTCGAGCGCGTCCAGCAGGCCGGCGGGGCCGCAGGCGAACGTGGTGCGCTCGGCCAGGTCGGGGACCAGGTCATCGAGGGTGTCGACGTCGAGCACGCCGTGCACGTCGTCGTAGCGGGCCAGCAGGGTGATCGCGCCGGCGTCGGCGAGCTCGCGCAGGTTGGCGATGAAGATCGAGTCGGGCTCGCTGGGCGCGACGTGCACGACGGTGATGTCGTAGCCGGTCGAGCGGGCCGGGCGGACCACGCCGGAGTCGGTGGCGGGGAACAGGTTGCGCAGCATCCCGATCACCGGGGTGATGCCGGAGCCGGCGGTGACGAAGAGGAACTTGCCGGTGCCCTCGGGGAGGACGAACTCGCCGTCGGCCTGCTCCAGGTGGACCATCGTGCCCGGGCGGGTGCCGTGCACCAGGTGGTTGGACACCTTGCCGTCGGGGACGGCCTTCACCGTGATCGAGATCCGGCCGTCGGGGCGGGGGCCGTGGGTCAGCGAGTAGGCGCGCCACTCGCGCACCCCGTTGACGTCCACGCCGACGCGCAGGTACTGGCCGGGCACGTGGCCGGCCCAGTCGGCGCCGGGACGGATCACCAGGGTGGCGGCGTCGGCGGTCTCGGGGTGGACCTCCTCGACCCGACCCCGCAGGTCGGCGCCCGAACGCAGCGGCGCGAACAGGTCCAGGTAGTCGGCCGGGAGCAGCGGCGTGGTCGCGGCCTCGGCGAGGCGGACCAGCCGGTCGCGGACCCGGGTCCCGCGGACCGGAGGCTCGAGAGTCGTGCTCATGGCACCAGCCTGCCCGCACTCGGCGATCAATTCCTGCGCCTCTCGGGTGAATTTCCCACCCTTTTCTGTTCTCTCGAAATAGTTCCGGGATCTCGCCCCGCGCCCCCGCCGCTTGTAACGCGCAGTTAGTTGGTCCAACCGACTGGCATGCCGGCGCGGTCGATCCGGTGGCGGCGCGGTCGATCCGTACTGGCGCGTTCGATCGGTACTGGCGCGTTCGAGCGGTGGCGGCGCGGTCGATCCGTACTGGCGCGTTCGATCGGCGAAGAGCCGGCGGCGCCGACTTGTCACGCGCAGTTGGTCGATCCAACCGTCTGGCATGCCGGCGCGGTCGATCCGGTAGCGGCGCGGTCGAGCCGTGGCGGCGCGGTCGATCAACCAGGGGGCCGCTCGCCGCACAAGTGCCCGGTCAGGGCCACGCAAGTGCCCGGTCGGCGCCGCACAAGTGCCCGGTCAGGGCCACGCAAGTGCCCGGTCAGCGCCGCACAAGTGCCCGGTCGGCGCCGCACAAGTGCCCGGTCAGCGCCGCACAAGTGCCCGGTCGGCGCGACCCGGAGGCGGGTCAGGCGACCGGGACGTCCTTGTGCCAGGACTGGGTCACGTAGGAGGTCACCCAGCCCATCGAGAGGTAGAGCCCGTCCGCACCGGTCGGGGAGTCGGCGTCCACCTCGAGCCCGACCCGGTTGCGGCCACGCTCGGCGGCGTCGGCGATCACGGTGTGCAGCAGGGCCTTGGCCACGCCGCGGCCGCGGGCCCGGCGGTGCACCCCGATGTACTCGACGTAGCTGCCCGGCACACCGTCGGCGTCCGGCGGGGTGACTGAGCAGACCACCGCACCGCCGGGTTCGCCGTCGACGCTGGCCAGCCACCAGTGGTCCCACCGGTGGCCCGGGTCCTCGCGGAGTCGCTGCACGAACTCGGGGAAGCTCTCGCGGTAGGAGTTGAAGTGGTCCTCGAAGGACTCCTCCAGCACCAGGTGCACGGTCTGCAGGTCCGCGGCGAGCGGCAGCGTCGTGCCGTCCCCCAGGTCCTGGGTCAGCACCGGACGCACCTCGACACCCTCGCGCGGCGCCGGGAACGCCTCGGCGGGGTCGACCGGGCGAGTCATGTTGAGCCAGGTGCGGGCGTGGTGGTGGCCGTGCGCGGCCAGCCAGGCCTGCAGGTCGGTGTCGCACTCGTCGGCGAGCATCTCCAGCCGGGTGGTCTCCACCCCACGCGCCCGCGCCACCGAGACCGCGACCTCCTGGGTCCAGCCCAGCAGCGCCAGCCCGACGGCGGGGCGGTCGGCCAGGTCCGGGTGCACGGTGAGGGTCAGGTCCGCGCGTCCGGCGGCGCGGTCGTGCACGACCGCCCACGCGACGATCCGGTCCCCGTCGAGCACCACCAGCTGGCGCCGCGTCCACGACCCGGTCCCGGCCGCGGTGGCCATCACCTGGTCGGCGTCGGGTCCACCGGTGAGCCCGCAGGCCCGGCGGCGGGCAGCCACGAGGTCGACCAGCCCGGGCACGTCCTCGGCAACCACGGCACGGGCCTCCAGCGGCGCGGGCAGCGGTCCGGGCAGTGGCTCCGGCAGGGGAAGGTCCGTGGGCTCCATGGTCGACGATCTTCCCAGATGTCCGGAACTGGCCATCGCGCGCACTTCTGGGGCGAGACGGGCCACAATGACAAGAGGAATTGTGCGGGCGAGACAACGGGGAGGTTGGCATGGGCGGCGAGATCGAACTCCGCAAGGACCTGCTCGACGGGTTGCGGCCCGTCCTGCCCCGGGTCTCGACCGCCGCTGTGCAGGCGATCATGGCCGAGGTCCCCGCCTACGACCGGGCGCTGGACGGGGTGATGGGCGAGACCATCACCAGTGCCGTGCAGATGGCCCTGGCCGGGTTCCTGCGGGTGGCGGCGCGGGGTCAGAGCAACGACGTCGCGGCCCCGCTCTCCCCCGCCCTGGAGGGCGCCTACGCCCTGGGTGCGGCGGAGTCGCGCAGCGGCCGCAGCGTCGAGGCACTGCTGGCCGCGTACCGGATCGGGGCGCGGGTGTCGTGGCGGGAGATGTCGGGCGTCGCGGTCGAGAACGGGGCGGACGCCCAGACGCTGGCGACCCTGGCCGGACTGGTCTTCGCCTACATCGACGAGCTGTCGGCGGCCTCGGTGGCCGGCCACGCCGACGAGCAGGAGAACACCGGGCGGGTGCTGCGCCAGCGTCTGGACCGGCTCGGCCAGGCGTTGCTGCGGGGCGAACCGTCGGAGCGGCTCGAGACGTGGGTCGAGCGGGCCGAGTGGCGTCCGCCGCGCCACCTCACCGCCGTGCTGCTCCCCCCGGCCCAGGTGCGTCCGCTGCTGGCGCTGGTCGGTGACGCGTCGCTGCACCCCACCGAGGTCCCCGAGACCCACGACGACCACGCCGTGGTGCTGGTGGCCGGTCCGGGGTCTCGGTCCCGGCTCCTCGGCGCGCTGGCCGGGCGGCAGGCCGTCGTCGGCCCCACCGTGCCGTGGGCTGCGGTCTCGCGCTCGTACCGACGGGCGTTGCGCGCGCTGCGGGAGGGCCTCGTCCCCGACGAGTCGGGGGTCGTGGACACCGAGGCGCACCTGCCCCGGCTGGTCGTCACCGGGGACGCCGACGCCTGGGGCGACCTGCGCGCCGAGGCCCTCAGCCCGCTCGCGGACCTCACGCCCACGGCCCGGGCCAAGTTGGCCGCGACCCTGCGGGCATGGCTGCTGCTGCAGGGGCGACGCGACCTGGTCGCCGCGCACCTGTACGTGCACCCGCAGACGGTGCGGTACCGGATGGGGCAGCTGCGCGAACTCTTCGGCGACGCGCTGGACGACCCGGACGCGGTGGAGTCCCTGGTGCTGGCGCTGGCGGCGGAGTGAGCCAGTTGCTCACTTCTCGGGCGGCGCCGGCAACGGGTTGACCACCACGAACCACGGCTCACCGCCGGGCGGCAGGCAGGCGAGCCAGTCCTCCCGGAGGGTGCCCCGGCCCGGCTCCAACTCTCCGCCCACACCCCTCAGCTCCTCGCCCCGACCGAACGTGCCCAACTGCGGGATCTGCACGCGCCACTGCCCCTCGGGTTCAGCGTGCAGGCGTGACTCTGCGGGGGTGACCAGCACCCGGTCGTCGAGGGTGACGCACCCTGCCTGGTTCTCGCCCAGGGTGCCGATCACGGTCGCCTCCATCATGGCCGATCCGGGGCGGTGGTCCTCCGCCACGACCAGGGTCGGTCCAGCCGGCGACTGCCTCGCCGGACCGTCCGGGGGCGACTCCCGGGCGCACCCGCCACCGGCCACCGCGACGACGACGCAGACCGCGGCGAACCGGGCACCTGTGCTGAAGGACTGCACCACCCCACACCCCCTGGACCCGGCCGACTCATCGCATCGTCGCACGGCGAGGGAGTTGCCGCCGCGAACCCACGAGATCCCCTCGCGGGACTCGTCAGAGGCTCGTGTCGCGACGGTGGGGAGGCGTCACGACGCCGTGCCGCGCCCCTCGTCCGAACCCCTGTCGCCAGCCCGCCCCAGGTGCACCAGTCGTCCCGCCACCCAGGTGGTCAGGACGTCGGACCCGGCCCGGCGCAACCGGGCGGCGGCTTCGGTCGTGGACCGGGACGGCGCCAGCGGGTCCTCGGCCAGCAGGACCAGGTCGGCGGGGTGACCAAGCGCCACCGTGCCCCACCCGTCGGTCGAGGCGGCCAGCGCCTCCCGCGCGGTCAGGGCCTGCTCGGGGTGCCACGGGTCACCGTCCCCCGGCGCCCGGTGCACGGCGGCCGCCGCGGCGAGCCAGGGGTCGAGCGGGGAGACCGGGGCGTCGGAGCCGAGAGCCAGCCGCACGCCGGCGTCGCGCATGGAGCGCAGCGCGAAGCACCGGTCCCCACGGTCGGGCCACACCTGTTCGGACAGGTCCCGGTCGTCGAGCAGGTGCGCGGGCTGCACGCTGGCGACCAGCCCCAGCGCGGCCATCCGGTCCAGGTCGGCGGTGCGGCTCAGCTGGACGTGCTCCAAGGATCCGCGGGCGCCCGTGGATTCCACGGCGTCGACGGCCGCGGTCACGGCCCTGTCGCCGATGGCGTGCACCGCGACCTCCAGCCCGCCGGCGGTGGCCCGGGCCAGCAGGTCGCTCAGCTCGGCGTCGCTCTGGTTCGGCTCGCCGTGCGGGGTCGTGCCGTGCCCGTCGGCGTACGGCTCGCAGCACCAGGCGGTGCCGGTGTTGAGCGAGCCGTCGCTGATCACCTTCAGCGGCCCCATCACCAGGCGCGGGTCGCCGGCCAGCGGGTCGCCGGTGCGCAGGCCGCGGGCCAGCACGTCGTCGAGCCCTTCTGCGTAGGTGGCCATCCGCACCCGGAGCAGGTCGGCTCCCTCGCGCCAGCGGTGCAGCCAGTCCTCCACCCCGCCGGAGAACTCGAAGTCGGTCACCCCGACCACGCCGATCGCCGCCGCGGCCGCCATCGAGGCGCGGTAGTCGCCCGGGCCGCCCTCGTCGGTCATCGCGTCCAGGCGGGCGTAGGCCTCGAACCACTCCGCCTCGCTGACCAGGTCCACGTCGAGCGGCAGTTCCAGGGCGGCCAGGGCGCGGGTGTTCATCCACCCGTGGTGACCGTCGCCGGCGACCAGGACCACCGGCTGCCCCGTGCCCAGGGCGTCCAGGTCGGCACGCGTCGGGGTGGTGTCCCAGGTGGCGGGCCGGTGCCCCCAGCCGATCACCGGGCGTCCGGGGTGCTCGGCGAGGCGGTCCGCCACCAGCGCCACCGCCTCGGCGACCGACCCGACGCCGCTCAGGTCGAGCCGGGTCCTGCCCGCCGACCACTGGCCCAGGTGCACGTGCGCGTCCCACAGCCCCGGCATCAGCCAGGCACCGTCGGCCTCGTGGACCTCGCCGGCGAACCCGCCCGGGTCCACCCGCCCGACCGCGACGACCCGGCCGGCGCGCACCAGCACGTCGACCTCGGCGCCGGTGCCGGAGCCGTCCAGGTCCACCAAGCGCGCACCGCGGATCAGCAACGAGTCGTCCACGCGGGTCACGCTAGCCGGGACCGGGCGCTGACCAGCACCCGGTCGATCCGCGGCACCGCGGGTCGCGGCTCGCCTAGCCTGTTGCGCGTGAGCACCCGACTGAACTCCGCCCAGCTGGTCGACCTGGTCCTCGACGACGGGTCGTGGAGCTCGTGGGACACCCCGCCGGACCGCACCGGCTGCACGCCCGAGTACCTGGCCGAGCTGGCCGCGGCGGCCGAGAAGGCCGGCACGGACGAGTCGGTGGTCTCCGGGGAGGGCCGGATCCGGGGTCGCCGGGTCGGGGTGCTGCTCGGCGAGTTCGGGTTCCTGGCCGGCTCGATCGGGCGGGCCTCGGCGGACCGGATCGTGGCCGGGATCCAACGCGCCACCGCCGAGGGGTTGCCGCTGCTGGCGGCCCCGGTCTCCGGCGGTACCCGGATGCAGGAGGGCACGCCGGCGTTCGTGCAGATGGTGCGGATCTCGCAGGCCGTCGCCGCGCACCGGGCCGCCGGCCTGCCGTACCTGGTCTACCTGCGCCACCCCACCACCGGTGGGGTGATGGCGTCGTGGGGGTCGCTGGGCCACGTGACCGTCGCCGAGCCCGGCGCTCTGGTCGGGTTCCTCGGCCCGCGGGTGTACGAGGCGCTGTACGACAAGCCGTTCCCGCCCGGTGTGCAGACCAGCGAGAACCTGCACGAGCGGGGCATCATCGACGGTGTCGTCGCCCCCGACGAGATCGCCGACCTGCTGGACCGGGCGCTGCGGATCATCTGCGCACCCGTGGCGGCCCCGGTCTCGCCCGCGCCGCCCGAGCCCCCGGCACCGCTGGCCGTCCCGGACGCCTGGGACGCGATCACCCGCTCGCGCCGACCCGACCGACCGGGCGTGCGACGGCTGCTGAAGTACGGCGCCACCGACGTGGTGCCGCTCAACGGCACCGGTCAGGGCGAGGCCGACCCCGGGCTGCTGATCGCCCTGGCCACCTTCGGATCGGCGCCGTGCGTCTTCCTCGGCCAGGACCGGCGCGGCCAGACCACCGACCACCCGATGGGCCCGGGCGCCCTGCGCGAGGCACGGCGCGGGATGGCCATGGCTGCCGAGCTGGGCCTGCCGCTGGTCACGGTGATCGACACCCAGGGCGCGGCCCTGTCCGCCGAGGCGGAGAACGGCGGGCTGGCCGGGGAGATCGCCCGCTCACTGGCGGGGCTGGTGACCCTGGCCGCGCCCACGCTGTGCCTGATGCTGGGCGAGGGCAACGGTGGCGGGGCGTTGGCGCTGCTGCCGGCCGACCGGGTGGTGGCCGCCCAGCACGCGTGGCTCTCCCCGCTGCCCCCGGAGGGTGCGAGCGCGATCGTGCACCGCGACCTGGACCACGCCCCCGAGATGGCCCGCGCCCAGCGGGTCGGTGCGGCGGACCTGCTGCGCCGTGGCGTGGTGGACCGGATCGTCGCCGAGCAGCCTGACGCCGCCGACGAGCCGGAGGCCTTCTGCCGCCGGGTCGGGGCCGTCCTGGAGCACGAGCTGGTGGCCCTGCGTCGCTCGGGGCCCGGGTCGCCGGAGCAGCGGGCCGCCCGCTACCTCTGACCCGCCCATGTAACGCGCCTTGGGTTCGGATGGTGGTTGCACCACTCGTCGTGAGGAGTGGTGATGGTTCGGATGCTGCGGGCAGAGCGTCAGTTGTTTTGGGTGCAGGTGCGGTCGGGGATGTGGGCGTGGGAGGCGGCGGAG
>JAEWXC010000008.1 GCA_023396115.1 Actinomycetes bacterium
CCACGCCCACATCCCCGACCGCACCTGCACCCAAAACAACTGACGCTCTGCCCGCAGCATCCGAACCATCACCACTCCTCACGACGAGTGGTGCAACCACCATCCGAACCCAAGGCGCGTTACAAGCAGGGGGGTGGGCGGGCGGTGGGGCCTGTGGGACCAGTGGGGCACGTGAGTTGTGTCGGGCGGGTGGTGCGAGGGCCGTGGGCACGGGGTGACACCGAATCGGGGGCCGGCCCGTCGGGGTGGGTGAGAGACACTCGACCCCAGCGACCAAGAGGCACCGTGCGGGCCAGCGACCGAGCCGAGTTCGAGGCGTTCGCCCGAGCCCGCTCGCACGAACTGCTGCGAGCCGGGTGGCTGCTGACCGGGGACCGGCAGCGTGGCGAGGACCTGGCCCAGGAGGCGCTGGCCCGGATCTACACCCGGTGGCGCCGGGTGCGTGCCGCCGACAACCCGGCGGCCTACGCCCGGACCGTGCTGACCCGGCTGCACCTGGACTCCGTCCGCCGGCGCAGCAGCACCGAGCTGCCCCTGGCCGATCCGCCGGAACAGCGCGGCACCGACCCGGACAGCGACCTGCGGCACGACCTGGTGGCGGCGCTGCGCACGTTGTCGCCGCTGGACCGGGTCGTCGTGGTGCAGCGCTACCTGCTGGACCTGGAGGTCGCGGCCGTGGCCCACGACCTCGGGCTCAGCGAGAACGCGGTGCGGTCGCGGGCGTCGAGAGCTCTCGCCCGGGTCCGGGACCACCTCGGATCCGACTTCCTCGAGCTCCACCGCGCCCGAGTCGGCCCCGACCCGCAAGGGGCCGGTGCTGACCGTCGAGCAGCTGGCCGAGCTGGTCACCGGCCCCGGGTGGTTCACGCCCTGAGCGACGACCGCGGCACCAGGCCTCAGCGTCCCCGGTTGCGCGGGTGGTTGCGGGCCTGCCGCTCGTTGCCGTGCTTGTAGTTGCCGGTCAGCCGGGCGAGCAGTTCCTGGGCGTCGTCCCCGGCCTCGACCGCGGCCAGGAACTCCCGGGCCTTCCAGCCGCGCAGCACGCCCGCCCGTCGACCGTGGTGCTCGATCTCGACGGTGCCGCCGACCTGCTGCCAGGTGAATCCCTCGGGCCTGCCCATGGGGGTGAGGCTAGTCCGGGGAACCGTCCGGCCGGGTGATCGGCGGGTTGAGGCTGGCGGCCGGCCCGCGCCGGAACAGCGCCGCGGGCCGCCCGCCGTCGCGGTTGGTGCGCTCCCCGGTCGGCTCCAGGAACCCCGGGGTCCCGGTGGCCTTGCGGTGGAAGTTGCGGGGGTCGACCGGGGTGCCCCAGACCACCTCGTAGACCCGGCGCAGCTCGGCGACGGTGAACTGCGGGCCGCAGAACGCGGTGCCGAGGGTGGAGTACTCCAGCTTCGCCCGCGCCCGCTCCAGCCCGTCGGTGAGGATCTCGGCGTGGTCGAAGGCCAACCGCCCGCCCGCGACCAGGTCCACGACCGACACCCAGGCGGCGTCCGCCGCGTCCGAACCCGCCCGGGGCAGCGGCAGGTCCGGGGCCAGCGCCAGGTGCGCCACCGAGACCACCCGCCCGCGAGGGTCGCGGTCGGGCGCCCCGTAGCTGCGCAACTGCTCCAGATGCACCAGGTCGGGCGTCAGGCCGGTCTCCTCGGCCAGCTCCCGCAGCGCCGCGTCGGCCAGGTCCTCGCCCGGCTCGACGAAGCCGCCCGGCAGGGCGTGGGCTCCCCGGAACGGCTCGATGCCGCGGCGCACCGTCAGCACGTGCAGTGCGTCGGCACGGATGGTCAGCACCACCAGGTCGACGGCGAGCAGGACGGGAGTGGGCGGGTCGTGGTCGGGCACGAGGCCAGCCTAGCCGCTAATCGTCAACTTGACGATTAGAAGAAGAGAGGTCATCCTTTAATCGTCAGACCGACGATAAAGAGAAGGTGGTCCAGATGGCCGACATCGCCCGCTACCCGTTCCTCCGCCACCTGCGGGGGACCAGCACCACCCACGTCCAACTGCTGCGCAACGGCCGCACCCGCCGCCAGGGCGTGGGCGCCGCGTTCTGGTTCCGCCCGCTGAGCGCCGTGCTCACCGAGGTGCCGGTCGACGACCGGGAGCTGCCGCTGCTCTTCCACGCCCGCACCGCCGACTTCCAGGACGTCACCGTCCAGGCCTCGGTCACGTTCCGGATCGTCGACCCGGTGCTGGCCGCGGGCCGGATCGACTTCTCGATCGACCCCGACACCGGCCTGTGGCGGGCCGCGCCCCTGGAGCAGGTGGCCGCGCTGCTCACCGAGACCGCCCAGCAGCACGCCCTCGACCTGGTCGCCGGCGACGACCTGGCCGCGGTGCTGGCCCGCGGGGTCGGACCGGTCCGCGAGGTGGTCGCGGCCGGGCTGGCGGCCGACGCCCGGCTGGTCGACACCGGACTCGCGGTGGTCGCGGTCCGGGTGGTGGCGGTCCGCCCCGAACCGGAGATGGAGAAGGCCCTGCGCACGCCCACCCGCGAGCTGGTGCAGCAGGAGGCCGACCGGGCCACCTTCGAGCGGCGGGCCCTGGCCGTCGAGGCCGAGCGCGCGATCGGCGAGAACGAGCTGCAGACACAGATCGAGCTCGCCCGGCGCGAGGAGCAGCTGGTCGCCCAGCGCGGCACCAACGCCCGTCGCGAGGCGACCGAGGCCGCGGCCGCCGAGGCCGTCCGGACCGAGGCGGAGGCCCAGCGGGAACGCCTGCTCGCCGAGGTGCACGCCGACGCGGTCCGGGTCACCGGTGCGGCCGAGGGTGACGCGGAGCAGGCCCGGTTGGCCGCCTACCGCGACCTGCCCGAGGCGGTGCTGCTCGGCCTGGCGGTCAAGGAGCTGGCCGGCAACCTGCCGCAGATCGAGAACCTGGTGCTGACGCCCGACCTGCTGGCACCGGTCCTGGCCAAGCTGGGAGCAGGCAAGTGAGCGCCCTGGCCCCCCGGGTGGTGGTCGTGCACCGGCGTACCGAGCTCACCGAGCTCGTCGCCGAGCACGGAACCCGCGGCCAGGTCGCCTTCCACCTGGCCAGCCGTGGCCGGGACCTGGCCGAGCTCGAGGCCGCGGACGCCGCCGTCACGGCGGCGCTCGCGGCCGTGGGTGCCGCGATCGGCCCGGACCTGCGCCGCGGTGCGGTGGAGCGCGCCGACCTGCCGCGCTTCCTCTTCGACCCGGAGGACGTCGTGGTGGTGGTCGGCCAGGACGGGCTGGTGGCCAACGTCGCGCAGTACCTGGACGGCCAGCCGGTGCTCGGGGTGGACCCCGAACCGGGCCGCAACCCCGGCGTCCTGGTCCGGCACACCCCCCAGGAGGTCGCCGGCCTGCTGGCGGTGCTGCTCGATCCGGCGCGCCGCGCCCGTGCCGGAGAGCGCCGCACGCTGGTCCGGGCCCGCACCGACGACGGCCAGACCCACCTCGCGCTCAACGAGCTCTACCTGGGCCACCGCGGCCACCAGACCGCCCGGTACCGGATCACCGGGGCGGGCGAGGCCGAGCGTCAGGCGTCCTCGGGGATCCTGGTCGGCACCGGGACCGGCGCGACCGGGTGGTGCGGGTCGGTGCACGCCGAACGGCACAGCGACCTGGCCCTGCCCGCGCCGGAGGAGCCGGCGCTGGCCTGGTTCGTCCGCGAGGCGTGGGCCTCCCCGGCCACCGGCACCACCCGCACCCAGGGCCGGATCGAGGCGGGCGAGGCGCTCACGGTGCAGGTCGAGACCGACGGTCTGGTCCTCTTCGGGGACGGCATCGAGGCCGACCGGATCACGCTGCGCTGGGGCCAGGAGGTCCGGTTCACCGTCGCCGACACCTCGCTGCTGCTCATCTGACCCGACCGGGCCGGGCGTGGATACTGGCCGGGTGCCCACCACCCCACCGACGCCGGCCCGCGCCCTCGAGCTGGTGGCGCGCGGTGCGCTGGTCGTCTTCGGCCTCGCCGCGGCCGTCCTGGTGCTCGCCCCCACCGGCCACCGGCCCTCGCGCTACGTCACCGAGGTGACCATCTGGGGGCACGGCCACGGGTGGGGCTGGACCGACACCGGCACCGAGTTCGCGCTCAACGTGGTGCTCTTCGTGCCGCTGCTGCTCCTGCTGCTCCCCGCGTTCCCGCGGGTACCCGGCGTGGTGTGGTGGCTGCTGGCCCTGCCGCTGCCGCTGGTCGTGGAGGTGACCCAGGCGTTGGTGCTGCCGCTGCGTGACGCCTCGTGGAACGACGTGCGCGCCAACCTGCTGGGCGTGGTGATCGGCGGGGTGCTCGGTC
Organism: Actinomycetes bacterium; assembly: GCA_023396115.1. Classification (GTDB taxonomy): domain Bacteria; phylum Actinomycetota; class Actinomycetes; order Propionibacteriales; family Nocardioidaceae; genus Nocardioides. Next base: position 4,261 of record JAEWXC010000008.1, read on the forward strand.
ACCCGCTGCGGTGGTGGTTGCTGCGCGCCCGGCGCCGGGAACGGGAGTCGGCCGAGGACGCTCAGCGAGACCTGCCGGTACGGAACTGAAGGGTGCGGACCACCGGCAGGTGGTCGGAGGGCGTCGTGGGCCACCACCGGTGCAGGAACCGTCGGCTGGTGCGCCGCCCGTACCCGGTGGCCTCCAACCGGGCCCGGTCGTGCAGCACGTGGTCGAGCAGCCGGCGCTTGCCGGGACGGTCCGGCCAGCGCCCGGAGAACGTCCCGGCTGTCGCCGCCCCGCCGCGGGTCAGGGTGACCTGACGCTCGCCGGCACTCCACGCCCGGGTGATCGGCCCCAACCCGGCGGTGCCACTGTTGAGGTCGCCCAGCACCAGCACGGCCGGGTCGCTGTCCAGCCCGGCCAGGGTGGTGGAGAGCCAGCGGCGCAGTTCGCGCTGCTGGTCGCGCCGCTCCCGCCCGCACCGGTGGTGCCCGGGCACGGAGGCCTTGAGGTGGGTGGAGACCACGAGCAGCTCCTGGCCTGCTGAGGCCCGCGAGCGCAGGTGCGCCCAGACGAAGGCGCCCCGGCTGGCCGGTCGGAACCCGCACCGCACGGTGATCCCGTAGCCGTGGCGCCCGGAGTCCAGGTGCCGGAACCCGTCACGTCGCCAGAACAGGGCGAGCCCCTTCCCGGCGACCTTGCGGTGCCCGGGCAGCGCCGCGGCGACCGACGCCAGCGGTGCCCCCGCGGGCAGCTCCTGGAGTCCGACCAGGTCGGGGACCGAGGGGCGCCCGGCCGCATCGCGGGTGATGGTGGCGGCCACGGCGTCGGCACGCCACCGCCAGGCCGGACGGACGTGGGAGAGGCCGGCGACGTTGTAGGTCATCGCGCTGAACCGGGTGGCCGGTCCCGGCTGCGGGTCCGCGGTCGCCCGGGAGCCGGGGGAGGTGAGGGAAGCGGCCAGGACGGCGACCACGAGAAGGCGCAGCATCACGACGGCCACCCTAGGGCCGGCCGGTGGGGCCTCGGACATACTGGCGCGCATGGCACCGCTCCCCACCCGACCCCCGGCACCCCAACCCGGCGCGGTCGACCTGGCCGAACCGATGCGTTCCCGCTGGAGCCCGGTCGTCTTCGACCCCGCACACGTGATCGCGGCCGAGGAGGTCCGCCTGCTGCTGGACGCGGCCCGGTGGGCGCCGAGCTGGGGCAACTCCCAGCCGTGGCACTTCCTGGTCTGTGAGCGCGGCACCTCCCTGCACACCGCCCTGGTCTCGACCCTGAGCCGCGGCAACACCGGGTGGGTGCCGAACGCGTCGGTGGTCTTCGTCGGCGCGGTGCGGACCGCGGCCTCGGACGGGGCCGAGCCCTCGCCCTACGGCTCCTACGACGCCGGCCAGGCGGCCGCACACCTGACGTTGCAGGCCCGGTCGATGGGGCTGCACGCCCACCAGTTCGCCGGGTTCGACCACGAGGCGATGGCCGAGCGGGCCGGGGTCCCGGACGGGTTCACCCTGCTGGCCGGGATCGCCGTGGGCCGGCACGGGCAGCCGGACGTGGTCGACGAGGCCACCGCCGCCAAGGAGCAGCGGACCCGGGTGCGGCGCGAGGTCGAGGAGTTCGCGTTCACCGGGGCGTGGGGCCGGTCGTGGACGGGGGAGCAGGCGTGAACCGTCGCAGCAGCCCGCTGACCGTCGTCTCCCTGATCGTCCTGGTGGCACTGATCAACGCCCCGGTGGTGCACTCCTTCTACGTCGACCAGCGGGTCCAGGCCGTCGGGAAGGAACGCGACGCCGAGATCGTCCGGGTCACCGAGCAGGACGGCCGCACCTTCATCCAGTTCGACCTCGGCACCGAGGGGGAGCAGGACGTCTGGGCCGCCGAGATCCAACGGGACCGGGCCGACGACGTGCGCGAGGGCGGGACCGTCCGGGTCACCGTGGTCCCCGACCACCCCGCCCAGCACCGGGTCGAGGGCCAGTACCGCAGCCGGGTACCGCTGGTCCTGACCCTGGTCGTCGACCTGCTGCTGGTGCTCGGCTTCATCGTCTACCGCCGCTTCCGGCGGGCCCGCTGGCGCCCGGTCGAGCTCGACGCGCTCGCAGACCTGGCCCGGACCCGGGAACCGGCCGGGATGGTCCACGAGCACGGCGACGTCTGGGTCGCGCGCGGTGAGATCGAGCAGATCGAGGACGACCGGGTGGTCATCGACACCGGCGACAAGCTCGTCACCGTGCACCTGGCCGGGTTCGCCAACCCGGCCCGGCACCAGCAGCCGGTCAGCGCCCGCGGCCGGCTGCGTCCCTGACCCCCGCGGCGGGTACGTCACACTGGGGCGGTGACCTCACTCCAGGACTTCACCGCCACCGCCATCGACGGCACCCCGACGCCGCTGGCCCCCTACGACGGCCAGGTCGTCCTGGTCGTCAACACCGCCTCGAAGTGCGGGTTCACCCCGCAGTACCGGGGCCTGCAGGAGCTCCAGGCGAACTACGCCGAGCGCGGGTTCTCGGTGCTCGGCTTCCCCTGCGACCAGTTCGCCCACCAGGAGCCCGGGGACGAGGCCCAGATCGCCGACTTCTGCAGCGACCGGTTCGGGGTCACCTTCCCGATGTTCGCCAAGGTCGACGTCAACGGCTCCGACGCGCACCCGCTGTACCAGTGGCTGCGCCGCGAGCAGAAGGGCATGCTCGGCACCCGCATCGCGTGGAACTTCACCAAGTTCCTCGTCGCCCGGGACGGCACCGTGCTCAAGCGCTACGCGCCGAAGACCACGCCGGCGGCGATCGCCGCGGACATCGAGGCGGCCCTGGGCTGAGCACTGGGCTGAGCACTGGGCTGAGCGCTGGGTCGGGTGCTGGGCCGGGTGCGGCTCAGCCCAGTTCGAACTCGGCGCGCCGGTCGGCCGGCACCAGGTCGAGGTAGTCGGGGTTCTTGGCGATGAAGCCGCGGATGAACGCGCAGTGGGGCAGCACGTCCAGCCCGCCGGTGGCCCGCACGTCGTCCAGCGCCCCGGTCGCGAGCACCTTGCCCAGACCCCTGCCGGCGAACGCCGGGTCGGTCTCGGTGTGGGTGAAGGCGATCCGACCGGGGGAGATCGTGTACTCGGCGAAGCCGGCCAGCGCCCCGTCGTCGAGCACCTCGTAGCGGTTCAGCTCTGCGTTGTTCCTCACCTCTGCGCTCATGCCGCCACGGTACTGCCCGCCGCCGGAGAGTCCCGGCCGGGAAGTGACTTGCCCGTAACCGCGCAGGCGCAGGAAGGTGGCGGCATGGCTGCCACGACCTCGTCCTACTCGATCACCATGCGCCTGCACACGGCGCCGGACCACGGGATCGTCGGGGAGATGGCCACCACCATCGCTCGCGCCGGGGGGATCGTCACCGGGATCGACGTCGTGGAGTCCTCCCACGAGCGGCTGGTCGTCGACGTCACCTGCTCGGCCTCCGACGGCCCGCACGCCGACGTGCTGCGCGGGGCGGTGGACGCACTCGACGGGGTCGAGGTCCGCAAGGTCTCCGACCGGACCTTCCTGCTGCACCTGGGCGGCAAGATCGAGGTCCGTTCCAAGGTGCCGCTGAAGAACCGCGACGACCTCTCGATGGCCTACACGCCGGGCGTCGGCCGGGTCTCCCGGGCGCTGTACGACCACCCCGAGGACGTCTCCCGGCTGACCGTGAAGGGCAACTCGGTGGCCGTGGTCACCGACGGCTCCGCGGTGCTCGGGTTGGGCAACATTGGTCCCGGTGCGGCTCTGCCGGTGATGGAGGGCAAGGCCGCCCTGTTCAAGCGGTTCGCCGACATCGACGCCTGGCCGATCTGCCTGGCCAGCCAGGACACCGACGAGATCGTCCGGGCGGTGGAGATGATCGCCCCGGGTTTCGGCGGCATCAACCTGGAGGACATCGCCGCCCCGCGCTGCTTCGAGATCGAGGCCCGGCTGCGGGAGTCGCTGGACATCCCGGTCTTCCACGACGACCAGCACGGCACCGCGATCGTGGTGCTGGCTGCCCTGACCAACGCGTTGCGGGTGGTGGACAAGCAGCTGCCCGAGACCCGGATCGTGGTCGCCGGGGCGGGCGCGGCCGGGACCGCGATCGTCAACCTGTTGCTCGCCGACGGGGCCGTGGACGTCGTGGTGTGGGACCGCGAGGGTGCCCTGTCGGGCGACGACGAGTCGCTGCCGCCGGCCAAGCTCGCCCTCGCCCGACGGACCAACCCGCGCCGGGTCACCGGCGACCTGCGCACCGCGCTGACCGGTGCCGACGTGTTCATCGGGGTCAGCGGCCCGGGCGTGCTGCAGGCGGAGTGGATCACCGAGATGGCGCCCCAGCCGGTGGTCTTCGCGCTGGCCAACCCGGACCCGGAGATCGACCCGGCCGAGGCCGGCAAGCACGCGGCCGTGGTCGCCTCTGGTCGCTCGGACTTCCCCAACCAGATCAACAACGTGCTTGCCTTCCCGGGCGTCTTCCGGGGGCTGCTGGACGCGCGGGCCAGCGTGATCAGCGAGGCGATGCTGCTGCGTGCCGCGCACGCGATCGCGGCCGTGGTCACCGACGACGAGCTGAACTCGAGCTTCATCATCCCGACGGTGTTCAACCCGGCGGTGCCCAAGGCGGTCGCGCAGGCGATCCGGGAGGGGTCCGAGGCCGAGACCAGCGCGGCCGACTGACCGACCACACGCCCGAGGGGCGGGCCGTCGAACGGCCCGCCCCTCGGCGTGTGCTGGTGTCCGGGATGATCAGTAGATCGTGTAGTCCCGGGTGGACGTCTTGGCGAAGCGCTTGTCGCCGGGGAAGACCACGCGCACCTTGCGGTTGTCCGGGCCGCTGATCCGGAAGTTGAACTTCTTGCCCTTCTTCAGCTTGACCTTGCGGACCGTCTTCCAGCCGCCCTTCTTGATCTGGACCTTGGCCTTCTTCTTCGACTTCGGCGCGATCTTGCCCTTGAAGTGCAGGCTGTTGCGGCCGTAGACGACCTTGCCGCTGATCTTGCGCAGCGTCTTGACCGTCACCACGTTGGAGTAGGCGGCCGAGTAGACGACCGAGGAGTTGTACCGGTCGGCGCCCCCGGGGAAGTAGGCGCGGTACTGGGCGTTGCCGGAGAACTTCTGGGTGTCGAAGTACAGGCCGCCACCGTCGGCGTCGGAGCTGACGTTCACCCAGGTGCTCGAGCCGTTGGCCCGCCGCTGCAGGTAGATCGCGTTGTTGGTGCGCGCGGCCGCGCCGGTGCTCGTGGTCATGTTGCCGTTGAGGCTGAGGCTGCTGCCGATGGTCTGCACCGGGTAGCGGGGCTGGGCGATCTCGATCTGCACCGGGGTGGTGGCCTGCACGCCCGCCTGGGCGGTGGAGCCGGTGGTGGCGACGAGGCCGGCGGTCAGCGCGAGGGCGGCGGCCGGGGCCACGAGCCGTCGGGTGGTCTGGATGAACTTCATGCCTGGGGTCCTTCTCGGGTAGCCCGGCTGGCGCGTGTCGCCCCCCGGTCGGGCCCCTCCTCCCCACCGGGGGCCAGGGCCAAACCCTAGTACCCGGCGAGGCTGGTCACGCACAGTTCCCGACCACTTGACATCCATCGTCCTCTTGTCAAGAGGCTTGACATTCTCTACCTTGGTGTCAAGCGACGTAGGTCACACGGGCCGCCTCCCAGGGCCCGGCGAAGGAGAGACGTCATGAGTGCACCGCAGCCGGCTGGCAGCACGGTCCCCGCCGGGTCGACCGAACAGTGGCGCGACACCAAGCGCTACCTGTGGTTGATCGGCCTGGTCGTCCCGTCGTTGGCGTTCGTCGCCTTCGGGGCGTACGCGCTGACCGGGTGGACGATCTGGTTCTGGATCGGCCCCGTGGTCATCCTCGGCGTGGTCCCGGCGATCGACCTGGTGGTCGGTCTGGACCGGGCCAACCCGCCGGACGACGTGATCGAGGCGCTGGAGAACGACCGGTACTACCGCTGGATCACCTACGCCTTCCTGCCGATCCAGTACGCGGGGTTCGTGGCGGCCTGCTGGTTCCTCGTCAACGGGGACCTGTCCACCCTGGCCAAGGTCGGCCTGGCGGTCTCGGTGGGCTGCATCGGCGGCATCGGCATCAACACCGCTCACGAGCTGGGCCACAAGCGGGAGGCCAACGAACGCTGGCTCTCCAAGATCGCCCTCGCCCAGGTCGCCTACGGGCACTTCTACATCGAGCACAACCGCGGCCACCACGTCCGGGTCGCCACCCCCGAGGACCCCGCCTCCAGCCGGCTGGGGGAGAACTTCTACCAGTTCTGGCCGCGCACCGTGCTCGGCTCGCTGCGCTCGGCCTGGAACCTGGAACGGCGCCGCTACGCCCGCCGCAAGCAGCACCCGTTCCGGATCGGCAACGACGTGCTCAACGCCTGGCTGATGACACTGGTGCTCTGGGCCGGGCTGGTCGTCTGGCTCGGACCGGAGCTGCTGCCCTACCTGCTGATCCAGGCGGTGGTCGGGTTCTCGCTGCTCGAGATCGTCAACTACATGGAGCACTACGGGATGCTGCGCCAGAAGGTCGGCACCGGCGAGCGGCAGCGCTACGAGCGGGTCCTGCCCAGCCACTCGTGGAACTCCAACAACATCGCCACCAACGTGCTGCTCTACCACCTGCAGCGGCACAGCGACCACCACGCGAACCCGACCCGGCGCTACCAGGCGCTGCGCGACTTCGAGGAGTCCCCGGTGCTGCCCACCGGCTACGCCGGGATGATCGTCCTGGCCCTGGTGCCGCCGCTGTGGCGCCGGGTGATGGACCGTCGCGTCGTGGCGCACTTCGGCGGGGACGTGTCGCGGGCCAACATCAGCCCCCGCAAGCGGGACACCTACCTGGCCCGCTATCCGGCGCCGGCCGCGGCCCCGACGGTGCTGGGCGAGGACGTGACCCCCGGGCTGGTCGAGGACGTGCTGGCCGCGCGGTGCCCCGGGTGCGGCTACACCTACGAGGTGGCGGCCGGGGACGAGCACGAGGGGTTCGCCGCCGGGACGGCGTGGGCCGAGGTCCCGGCCGACTGGTGCTGCCCCGACTGCGGGGTGCGGGAGAAGGCCGACTTCGTCCCGGTGGCTCCGTCCGCGGCGCTGCCGTGAGTCCGGTACTGCCGGGCCGGGCGCGGCCCCCCGCGTCCCAGCGGCCGACGCCGCGGCGCCGGGGCTGCGGCGGCTTCCTAGACTGAGCGGCGTGAGCCGTCGCGAGCCCCTGCGGGACCAGATCGTCGCCGCCGCCGTGGACGTGACCGCCGACGGCGGCTGGTCCGCGGTCACCATGGCGCGCCTGGCCGAGCAGGTGGGGGTGAGCCGGCAGACCGTCTACAACGAGGTCGGCACCAAGCCCGAGCTCGCCGAGGCGATGGTGATGCGCGAACTGGCCCGCTTCCTGGGTGGGGTCGAGGAGGCGTTCGACGCCGCCCCCGACGACCTCGTGGCGGCGGTGCGCGGAGCGGCGTCCAACGTGCTCACCCTGGCCCGGACCAACCGGCTGCTGCAGGCCATCGTCTCGGCCCAGCACGGCGGCGGCGACGAGCTGCTGCCGTTGCTGACCACCCGCTCGGACGGGTTGGTGGACACCGCCAAGCTGGTCATCGCCCGGCGGCTGGAGTCCTACGAGGTGCCCCTGGACGAGCGGCACCTGGCGGCCGGGATCGACATGGTCGTCCGGCTGGTGCTCTCGCACGTGATGCACCCGACCGGGACGCCGGCCGAGACCGCGGACGACATCGCCTGGATTGCCGGGCGCACCCTGGCCCACCCGGTCTGAGCTGCTCCGGCTGGCGGACTGCCACCCACGACGCCCCGGGCCCGCCTACGCTGGCCGGACCATGCGCCCTCCCCGCGAAGTGACCCGTCCCCGGCGACGGGTCCGCGCGGCGGCGCTCACGTCGGGGCTGCTGGCCGCGGCGCTGCTGACGGCCTGCGCCACCGACACCGAACAGCCCGGGACCGGGGCCAGCACGCAGCCCAGGACCCCGGCCTCCGCCGACCCGGCTCCGAGCGTCGAGGCGCCCGGCGAGCTGGAACTGCCGCTGTACCCCGCCGACCTGCTGGTCACCGCCGCGGACACGTTGGGCGACGACGTGGTCGCGCGGATCCGGAAGCTCCCCGGGGTCCAGGCCAGCACCCCGCTGTCGATCTCGCAGACCGGCGTCCAGGACCGGGTGCTCACCGTGGCGGCGGTCGACGCCGGGCAGTACCGCCGGTTCACCGGGGCGGCCAGCGCCCAGCTGCAGGCCGCGTGGGACCGGGTTGCGGGCGGCGAGGTGGCGATCGCCCCGGGGCCGGGTCGCCGGCTCCAGGACGAGCAGGGCTACGTCCGCCTGGGCAACGACCAGGACTCCCCGCGGGTGCACGTCGGGGCGCTGGTGCCCCAGGTGCCGCGGGTGGACGCGGTGGTCAACGCCCGTTGGGGTGAACGGCTCGGGATGCCGCAGGGGAACGCGCTGCTGGTGACCACCGGGCGCACTGCCCCGGCCCGGGTCCGCACCCAGATCGAGAAGATCGTGGGGAAGCAGACCTCCGTGCAGGTCCTCGGCCCGGACCTGGACGTCTCTGCGGTGCAGACGGCGGTGCTCTCGGGCGGATCGGTCTCCCGGGCGGTGGGTTCGTTCTCCTACCGGGTGCTGGGCGGCGGCCGGGTGGCCCCCGAGGAGTCGTGGGTGCGTCAGCACATCGTCACCGACGCGGTCCCGATCCTCGGTGACGTCACCTGCCACCGGGTGCTGATCCCGCAGCTGCGGGCCGCGCTGCTGGAGATCCAGCAGGTGGGGTTGGCCGACAAGATCCACCCCGGCGAGTACGCCGGCTGCTACTACCCCCGGTTCATCGCCAACACCACCCAGCTCTCGCTGCACTCGTTCGGGATCGCGCTGGACGTCAACGTGCCCGGCAACCAGCGCGGCACCGTCGGGGAGATCGACCGCCGGGTGGTGGCGATCTTCAAGAAGTGGGGCTTCGCGTGGGGCGGTGACTGGTCGTGGACCGACCCGATGCACTTCGAGCTGGCCCGGCTGGTCCACGTCGGGTGAGGCTCACGCCCCGTCGGGCTCGCGGTCCAGCGGGTGCGCGATCTCGTCGGCCGGCAGCCGAGCGGCCAGCAGCGCCACCACCGCCAGCACGGCCGGCACCACCGCCGCGAGCGTGAAGGTCGCGGTGAGCCCGATCCACTCCGCCACCGGGCCGGCCATCGCCATCGACACCGGCATCAGTGCCACCGAGACGAAGAAGTCCAGCGAGGAGACCCGTCCGAGCAGCGCGGGCGGCACCCGGCGTTGCAGCAGCGTCCCCCAGATCACCTGCGGCGCCGAGAACAGCGCCCCCATCACCACCGCCACGGCGGCGATGGTCCACACGCCGGGGTCGGTGTGCACGACCAGGAACGGCAGGCCTGAGGCGCCCCAGCCGAGCAGCATGATCGTCAGGTAGCGGCGCGGCATCCGCACCGAGGCCATCGCGAACGAGCCCAGTGCCCCGCCGATGCCGAAGCCGGCCAGCACCAGCGCGTGGTCGCCGGCGTTGCCGCCCAGGTCGGACTTGATGAGGACCGGGATCAGGACCTCCATCGGGCCCATCATCGCCAGGATCATCAGGCAGGCGAACAGCAGCGTCGAGAGCAGCCACGGGGTGCGGACCATGTAGCGCCACCCCTCGCCCATGTCGGCCAGGGCGCTGCGGACTGGGTGGGCAACGTGCTCGGGGTCCAGGGTGCGGCGCAGCGCCACGGCGGGCACCGCGAGCAGGGCCACCAGGGAGAGCCCCATCGCGGCCGCCGCCGAGCCGAAGGCCGCCCACGGCGCCAGCAGGCCGACCACGATGCCGCCGATCGCCGGTCCCAGCACCTGGCCGATGGCCGGGCGGACCATGCCCTCCAGACCGTTGACCGCCATCAGCTCGGACTCGGGCACGATCGAGGGCAGCATCGCCGAGTACGCCGGGTAGTAGAACGCCATCGCGCACCCGGACAGGAACGCCAGGCCGGCCAGGCTGGCGACCGTGCCCACGCCGGTGGCCGAGAGCAGGGTCGCGGTGCCCATCGAGACCACCTCGACGGCGGCGACGGTGAGCAGGATCCGGCGCTGCGGCACCCGGTCGGCGACCACGCCGGCGATCAGGGCCGGGACGATCACCCCGATCGCGCTCGCCGCGCTGACCAGGGAGAGCTGCTGGGCCCCGCCGCCCAGGCCGAAGACCTCCCAGACCAACCCCACCGTCCAGGCCCCGTGCGCGAACGAGGAGAAGATCAGCGCGACCGCCAGGCGCCGGTAGGCCGGGGTGCGGAACGGCGCCAGTGCCCGGGGGAGCCGACGCCCCACCGGCTGGTCGCCGATCGTGTCGACGAGCTGGTCGACGAGGGGGTCGCTCATGGGCGCCAGTCTTCCGGAGAGGTGGGAGTGCGAGCCAGCCGGCGCGGGAGGCCGGAGCTCAGGCCCCGGGGACCGGCCCGAGCAGCAGGCGGACCACGGCCGTGGCGGGCTCGGCCAGGGAGCGCACGTCCACGTCGCGCTCGAGGGCGTCGACGACGAGCTCGCGCAGCCCGCCGATGACCAGGACGGTCCGCTCGCGGCTGGGCGGCACGACCCCGGCCGCGTGCAGCTCGGGGGTGTCGGTCAACGTGCCGACCAGGAGCACGAACTGCTCCAGACCGCCGCGGATCATCTCCCGGGCGGCGCTGCCCATGGTGTGCGTCGCGCGCCACCAGGAGCGCTCCAGCTGGGGGTCCTCGGCGACCCAGTCCAACCAGGCGGTGACCGCGACCTGGGCCTGCACGGGCCACGGCAGCACCCGGTCCACGGCCGCGGCGATCCGGGCCTGGCCCTCGGCCAGCCGGTGCGCCATCAGGTCCAGCAGGCAGGCGTCCTTGTCGGTGTAGTGCTGGTAGAAGGTGCGCTTGGAGGTGCGGGCCCCCGCGACGATGTCGGCGATGGTGATCTCGTGGTAGTCGCGGCGCCGCATCGCCTCGGCGAGCCCGGCCCGCAGACGCTGCCGGTGGTCCCCGACGGGGGGCGGCGCGGTGCTGGGCGTGGAGGTCACGGGGCACACCGTAGGGGAGCGGTGCCCCGGTCACCAGCAGGCGGGCTGGCGCCGACCCCTTGACCGGCCCCCGCACCCCGCCTACCGTGGGCGGTACCGCTCGGTACCACACCTCGACTGCGCCGGAGGACACGATGAGCACCACGCACCCCGCCACCCGGACCGCACCTGCCGAGGCACCCGAGCAGCCGGCCTACCGCCCGGCACCGGACAGCTTCGTGGACCGGATCCCCGGTCGGGTCGGCCGGGCCGCGGTCGGGGCCCGGGAGGCCGTGCGCACCCGGACGCACTGGGGCATCGGGCACGGCCTGCCCAGCGTGATGATGCGGATCGGGGCGCGGGCCGGCGACCTCCAGGCCCAGATGGTCACCCAGGGACAGGACCCCGCCCAGGCCGTCGACATCGTGGAGCGGATGCGGGCCCAGGACCCGGTCCTGCGCTCCGGACTCGGCTGGGTGGTCACCGGCCACGCCGAGGCCCGTGCGGTGCTCACCGGCGAGGACTTCCGCTCCGGGTTCCCCGGCCAGGGTGGCCGGCTGGGGAAGATCGCGAGCTGGGCCGAGCCGGTCGCCTTCAACCCGGTGATCGCGCCGTCACTGCTGGTCACCGAGCCGCCGCACCACACCCGCTACCGCAAGCTGGTCACCCGCGTCTTCACGATGCGCGCCACCGAGAAGCTGCGGGACCGGACCCAGCAGATCACCGACGAGCTGCTCGACGACCTGGCCGCCGGTGGCGGACGCCCGCAGGACGTCGTGGACGCCTACTGCGCGGCGCTGCCGGTGACCGTGATCGCGGAGATCCTCGGCGTCCCGGCCCGGGACCGCGGACTGATCCTGGAGTTCGGTGCCGCCGCGGCCCCCAGCCTCGACCTCGGTCTGGGGTGGCGCCGCTACCGCACCGTGCAGCGGGCGCTCAACGACTTCGACGCCTGGCTCACCGACCACCTCGACCACCTGCGCCGCCACCCCGGCGACAACCTGCTCAGCCAGCTGGTCGCGGTCACCGACGACGGCCGTGGTCTGGACCTGCGCGAGCTCAAGGCCACCGCCGGGCTGGTGCTCGCGGCCGGGTTCGAGACCACCGTCAACCTGCTCGGCAACGGGATCGCGCTGATCGCCGAGCACCCCGAGCAGCGCGACGCCCTGCTGGCCGGCACCGCCTCGTGGGCCAACGCCGCCGAGGAGGTGCTCCGCTTCGACCCGCCGGTGATGCTGACCGGGCGGATCGCGGCCCGGGACACCGAGGTCGCCGGCCACCCGGTCAGCTCCGGCCAGATGGTCGCCACGATCCTGCTCGGCGCCAACCGCGACCCCCGAGTCTTCACCGACCCGCACACCTTCGACGTGACCCGCGAGAACGCCGGGGCCCACCTGACCTTCTCCGCCGGCCGGCACCACTGCCTGGGCGCCGCCCTGGCCCGGATGGAGGGCGAGGTCGGGTTGCGCAGCATCTTCGAGCGCTACCCCGACCTGCAGCTGGCTCCCGGCGCGGTCCGGCGCCAGACCCGGATCCTGCGCGGCTACGACCACCTGCCGGTGGTCCTGGCCCCTGCCGGGCGCTGACCCTGGGGGGCGTGGTCGTCGCCCGGCGCCTGGTGAGGGCCGACACCTAGGGTGGGCGCCATGAAGGCAGTCCAGGTCGTCACCACGTCCGGTCCCGAGTCGCTGGAGGTCCGCGACCTGCCCGAACCCACCGCCGGCCCCGGCCAGGTGTTGGTCCGGGTCGAGCGGGTCGGCATCTCCTTTCCCGACCTGCTGCTCTCCCGGGGGGAGTACCAGATCCGCCCCGAGCCGCCCTTCACGCTCGGCGTCGACTTCGCCGGCGTGGTCCTCGCCTGCCCGGGCGGCGAGTTCGCCCCGGGCCAGCGGGTGGCGGGCTTCGGCATGGGCTGCGCCAGCGAGCTCTACGTGGCCGGGGTGGACTCCGTCTTCGCCGTCCCCGACGAGCTCAGTGCGGACCAGGCCGCGGCGCTGCCGATGAACTATCTGACCGCCGACTTCGCCCTGCACCACCGCGCCGGGCTGAGGGCCGGCGAGACGGTCCTGGTGCACGGCGCCGCCGGCGGGGTCGGGACCGCCACGCTCCAGGTCGCCCGTGGCATGGGGGCGCGCACCATCGCGGTGGTCAGCACCGAGGAGAAGGCGGACGTGGCCCGCGCCGCCGGCGCCGACGAGGTGGTGCTGCTCGACGGGTTCAAGGACGCGGTGCTCGAACTGACCGACCGCCGCGGCGTCGACGTGGTGCTCGACGTGGTCGGTGGGGACGCGTTCGTCGACTCGTTGCGCTGTCTGGCCCCGGGTGGCCGCCTGATGGTGGTCGGCTTCGCCGCCGGCCAGGGCATCCCCGAACTGCGGGTGAACCGGCTGCTGCTGGCCAACACCGACGTGCGTGGCGTCAACTGGGGCGGGCACCTGATGACGTGCGGTGACCCCGGGTTCCTGCGCAGCCAGTGGTTGCGGGTGGCGCCGATGGTGTCCGCCGGGGTGGTCGCGCCGGTGGTCGGCCGCAGCTACCGGCTCGAGGAGTTCGGGCAGGCGCTGCTCGACCTCGACGGGCGCCGGGTGCTGGGCAAGGCGGTCGTCGAGGTCGCCTGAGGCGCCCCGGGCTGCGCGGTCAGTGGGGTCAGTGGGCGAGCTTGAGGCCGACCACGCAGCCGACGATCCCGGCCACCAGCAGCAGCTTGAGCACCGAGGCCGACTCCTCGCCGGTCGCCATCGCGATCAGCACGGTCAGCGACGCCCCGATGCCGACCCACACCGCGTAGGCGGTCCCGATCGGCAGCGTCTTCATCGCGTACGCCAGGCCGGCCATCGACAGCACCAGGGTGACGACGAAGAAGATCGACCACCCCATCTTCGAGAATCCCTCGGAACGGCCCAGGGCCGTCGCCCACGCAGCCTCCAGGCCACCGGACAGGATCAGTACGAGCCACGCCATGACACACCTCCGCGGCGCCGTCGTCGTGTCCGGGTACGGCGCCCCTCGTCCGGGAGCGGGTTGAGCTCTGAGCACATGGTCGCAACGCGGGCGCGGGGTGGCAACGCGGTGTGTCGCGGGGTGAGCGGCGCACGACCGGGCGCGTCGTCGGGTGCAGCCCCCGCAGCGCTGGCACGGGCAGTTAGGGTCGTCGCGTGAGCATTCTCGATGACGCCCGCCCCGGTATGGACACCTCGGTGCGCCCCCAGGACGACCTGTTCGGCCACGTCAACGGCACCTGGTTGGAGACCGAGGAGATCCCCTCGGACCGATCCAGCTGGGGACCCTTCGTGGAGCTGGCCGACGCGGCCGAGGCGCACGTCCGGGAGATCATCACCGACCTGGCGGCCAGCCCCAGCGCCGCCGAGAACCCCGACGAGGCCGCCAAGATCGGGTCGCTGTACGACTCGTTCATGAACGTCTCGGCGATCCAGGTGGCCGGCCTGGACCCGGTCCAGCCGCTGCTGGACGCCGTCGAGGGACTCCGGGACACCCGCGACCTGGTCGCCTTCCTGGGCGAGTTCGAGCGGATCGGCGGGGCCGGCCTGTTCGGCGCCTACGTCGACACCGACTCCAAGAACTCCGAGCGCTACGTCTTCAACCTGACCCAGGGCGGCATCGGCCTGCCCGACAAGACCTACTACACCGACGAGAAGTTCGCCGAGATCCGCGAGGCGTACCTGGCCTGGGCGACCCAACTGCTGTCGCTGGCCCACCAGGACGCGCCCGAGCTGATCGCCCAGCGGCTGCTGGAGATCGAGACCCTGCTGGCCGAGGGCCACTGGGAGCGCGCCGAGACCCGCGACGTGCAGCGGACCTACAACCTGTACACCGCCGCCGAGCTGGCCGCGCTGGCCCCGAACGTCGACTTCGGGCTGTGGCTGACCAACCTCGGCGGGAAGCCCGAGATGCTCGACGAGCTGTGCGTGCGCCAGCCCTCCTACCTCGAGCACCTCTCCAAGGTCGTGGGCGAGGTCGACCTGGACGGCTGGAAGTCCTGGCTGCTGGTCCGGGTGCTGCGCTGGGCCGCGCCGTACCTGACCGACGAGTTCGTCGAGACCAACTTCGACTTCTTCGGCCGCACCCTGTCCGGGACCCCGGAGCTGCGCCAGCGCTGGAAGCGGGGCGTCTCGTTCGTCGAGGGCGCGATGGGCGAGGCCGTCGGCCGCGAGTACGTTGCCCGGCACTTCCCGCCGCGCAGCAAGCAGATGATGGACGAGCTGGTGGCCAACCTGCTCGAGGCGTACCGCCGCTCCATCACCGAGCTGGACTGGATGACCGAGGCGACCAAGCAGAAGGCGTTCGCCAAGCTCGACACCTTCCGCCCGAAGATCGGCTACCCGGTCAAGTTCCGCGACTACTCCGGGCTGAACGTCGGCTCCGACCTGCTCGGCAACGTAGCCGCCGCGGCCGGCTTCGAGACCGACCGGGAACTCGGCAAGCTCGGCGGCCCGGTGGACCGCGACGAGTGGTTCATGCTCCCGCAGACCGTCAACGCCTACTACAACCCCGGCACCAACGAGATCTGCTTCCCCGCCGGCATCCTGCAGAAGCCGTTCTTCGACGCCGACGCCACCCCGGCGGAGAACTACGGCGGCATCGGGGCGGTGATCGGTCACGAGATCGGGCACGGCTTCGACGACCAGGGCGCCCAGTACGACGGCGACGGCAACCTGAACGACTGGTGGACCGCCGAGGACAAGGCCGCCTTCGAGGAGCGCAGCAAGGCACTCGTCGCGCAGTACGACGCGTTCTCGCCGCGCAACCTGCCCGGCGAGACGGTCAACGGGCAGCTCACCGTCGGCGAGAACATCGGGGACCTGGGCGGCCTGACCATCGGCCACCTGGCGTTCCTGATCGCCTCCGGCGGCTCGGCCACCGAGGCCGAGCGGCGCGACCTGTTCATGAACTGGGCCTACTGCTGGCGGACCAAGCGCCGCACCGAGCAGGAGCGCCAGTACCTGACCATCGACCCGCACAGCCCCCCGGAGTTCCGGGCCAACATCGTCCGGAACCTCGACGAGTTCCACGACGTCTTCTCCACCGCCCCCGGTGACGGCCTCTGGCTGGACCCGGAGGCCCGAGTCAGGATCTGGTGACCACCATGACCGAGAACAGCACCGACACCCCCGCTCCCACCACGGGCCGCATCGTCGTGGGTGACGACGGCTCCGCGGCCGCCGGTGAGGCCGTCCGTTGGGCCTCCGCCCTGGCCGGTGACCTGGGCGCCACCCTCGAGGTGGTCCGCGCCTGGACCCTGCGCAGCACCCCGCGCCCCGCCTCGCTGGCCGGCACCCACGTGCCCTCGGAGGAGGAGTTCGGCACCGCGCTGCTGGAGGACCTCAAGGTCGACGTCGACAAGCTCGGTCTGCCCTCGGAGGTGACCTGCACCGTCGTGCACGGCACCTCCAGCGCGACCCTGCTCAAGGCCGCTGAGGGTGCCCGCCTGCTGGTCGTCGGCTCCCGCGGTGCCGGCGG
Source organism: Actinomycetes bacterium (assembly GCA_023396115.1). Taxonomy (GTDB): domain Bacteria; phylum Actinomycetota; class Actinomycetes; order Propionibacteriales; family Nocardioidaceae; genus Nocardioides. The sequence continues at coordinate 20,724 of JAEWXC010000008.1, forward strand.
CTTCTCGGGTCTGCTGATGGGCTCCACCGCCGACCAGGTGGTGCGCTACGGCTCGATGCCGGTCGTCGTCGTGCCGGTCGCCAAGACCGCCGACAAGAGCTGAACCGCCCCGCGGTGGTCCTCCCCGGCCACGACCAGTCCGGGTACCGGGTCCGCTGCGAGTGGGGCCCGGTGGGGGCCGCGGCCGTGGTGCGCCCCGGCGACGTCGCGGTCGTCGTCGACGTGCTCTCGTTCACCACGACCACCACGATCGCGGTGGCCCGCGGGGTGGAGGTGCTGCCGTTCGCCTGGCGTGACGACCGCGCCGTCGAGCACGCCCGGGCCCACGACGCCGTCCTGGCCGTGGGGCGCAGCGTCGCCCGGGACGACCCCGGCGCGGTGAGCCTCTCGCCGGCCTCGGTGATCGGGGCTGCCGGGCTGCGCCGGCTGGTGCTGCCCTCGCCCAACGGCTCCACGATCTGTGCCGCGCTGGTCGACTCCGGGGCGCGGGTGGTCGCCGCCTCGCTGCGCAACGCCACCGCCGTGGGCCGCTGGGCGGCGTCGCGGGTGGCCGAGGGGGCCGCGGTGTGCCTGGTGCCCGCGGGCGAACGCTGGCCCGACGGGTCGCTGCGGCCCGCGGTCGAGGACCTGCTGGGTGCCGGGGCGGTGCTCGCGGCCCTGGTGGACGACCTGCCCGACGCCGACCTGTCCCCCGAGGCACGGGTGGCGCTGGGCACGTACCGCCGCGCCGTGCTCCCCGACGACCTGCACGCCTGTGCCAGCGGTCGCGAGCTGGCGGCGATCGGGTTCGACCGGGACGTCGAGCTGGCGGCCCGGGTGGACGCGGACCCGGTGGTGCCGGTGCTGGCCGACGGCGTCTTCCGGGCCGGGGCTGGGATGATGCCCGCGTGACCTTCGACAACACCGCGGTGAGCGCCGTGCTCGCCCACATGAACGACGACCACGACGAGGACAACCTCACCATCGCGCGTGCCTTCGGCCACCCCGAGGCCACCGCCGCGACGATGTCGGGACTGGACGGCGACGCCGGCGAGTGGGCCGTGCAGACCCCCACCGGACCGGCCACCCTGCGGGTGCCGTGGCCCGGTGGCCCGATCACCGAGCGCCCCGAGATCCGCCGCGAGGTGGTGGCGGTGCACACCGAGGCCTGCGCCCGGCTCGGCGTGGAGCCGCCCGCGCACTGACCCGGCTCACTGGTCGGCTCACTGGTCTGCTCACTGCCCGGTCAGCACCTCGGCAGGGTTCTCCAGCAGGACGGCGGAGAGTCCCGCGTCGCCGCGCACGGCCACCAGCAACCCCTCGTCGCTGGGGACCACCCAGTCCGCCCGGACCAGGGTCCGGTCCGGCAGGTCCAGGTTCTGCCAGGTCCGGCCGTCCCGTGAGTGCCACAGCACCGCGGCGTCCCGGGAGCCGTCGCGGTGTGTCCCCGGAGCGACCAGCACGTCGCCGACCCGCTCGATCTCGCCCATCTGCTGCCCGGCCGGCAGGTCGATGCGGCTGAAGCTGCGCCCGTCGGTGGGGTGCCACAACGCGCTGCGTTCCCGCGACCAGCCGTGCACGAGCACGCCGTCCGTCGTCGGGTGGCAGTCGGAGAACCCGGCGTCGACCCCTGGCGCCGACGGGCGCCGGGTCCAGCGCGGCGGTTCGGCGTCCCGGGCCCGCCCCACCAGCAGGAGCGGCCGGGCGGCCTCGCCACCGGTCATCCACAGGGTCAGCCGGTCAGCGCCTCGGCCGGGTTCTCCAGCAGCATCGCGCTGTGACCGCCGGGGCCGGAGAGGGCCAGGACCAGCCGGTCACCCCACCCGTGCACCGCCTCGACGGTGGCGGGGGCCTCGGTCGGCACCGGCAACGCGCGCCAGGTCGTGGCGTCGGTGCTCCACCACAGCACGGGCCGGTCGGCTGCACCCCGGCGCTGCACCCCGGGCAGCAGCAGGACCTCGCCGTAGCGCTCTGCGTAGCCGGTGACCGCGCTCCCGCCCAGTCCGTCGACCTCGGTGAAGCGGCGGCCGTCCGTCGAGCGCCAGGCGGTGGCACGGTCCCCCACGGTGCCCTGCACCAGGATGCCGTCGGCGACCGAGCGGCAGTGCGTCAGTGCGGTGGCGGTGCGGGGGCCCGCGCCCCCGAGCTGCACCTCGGCGCGCCGCCAGCCGGCCCGGGCCAGGGTGCCGTCCGCCGCCGCTGCCGGGTGGCGCAGCGCCAGCG
>JAEWXC010000044.1 GCA_023396115.1 Actinomycetes bacterium
GGTGGTGGGAGTCGAACTCCCACCACCCGGCCCGGACGGGCAGCATCACCCTGCAACACCTGCAGCAACCCCCCCCGCAGCACCTGACTGCACACCGACACGTGGAGCACTGAGATGACGATCGACATCAAGTCCATGGGCTACGTCCGGGTCACCACCACCGACCTGGACCGCTGGAGCGTCTTCGCCGAGAAGATGCTCGGCCTGGTGAAGGGCCGCGGCCCCAACCCGGAGAACCTCTACTACCGCATCGACGCCGTCTCGGCCCGTCTGGTGGTCATGCCCGGCGACGTCGACGAGCTCACCGTGTGCGGCTGGGAGGTCGCCGACCGCGAGGCGCTGCAGAACGCCCGCGACCACCTGACCGCCGCCGGTGTGGAGTGGGTCGAGGGCACCGCCGAGGAGCTCGCCGAGCGCCGGGTGGAGTCGATGATCCGGTTCACCGACCCGTGGGACAACACCTTCGAGCTGTTCCAGGGCATCTCCTACGAGAAGTGGCCCGCGGTCACCCCGTACGGCCACGACTTCGTCACCGGCGACCAGGGCATGGGCCACATCGTGATCCCCGTCCTGGACGACGAGAAGGCGCTGGAGTTCTACACCGAGACCCTGGGCTTCCGGCTGCGTGACTCGTTCTCGCTGCCGGGCGAGCTGGCCGGCAAGGAGCCGGGCTCCAAGATCTGGCTGCGCTTCCTGGGCATCAACCCCCGCCACCACTCGCTGGCGTTCCTGCCGATGCCGAACCCGAGCAAGTGCGTGCACATCATGCTCGAGGTCGACTCCATCGACCACGTCGGTCGTGCGCTGGAGCGGGTCAAGAAGTACGACTTCCCGCTGTCGGCGACCCTGGGCCGCCACATGAACGACGAGATGATCTCGTTCTACGTCAAGAGCCCGTCGGGCTTCGACGTGGAGTTCGGCACCGAGGGTCTGCGCGTCGACGACTCCACGTGGGTGGCCCGGTCCTCGACCGCGGTCTCCTACTGGGGTCACGAGTTCGCGGGCTGACCCGCGCCGGTACGTTGGACAGGTGGGTGACATGAGCATTCCCGAGGGCATGAGGTCCGACGCCGCGGAGTCGTGGCCGCCGCAGGAGCTGATCGACTCGTTCCTGGGCAACTTCCCGCACGACTTCGAGCTGCGCCCCGGCGAGCACGTCGAGGTCGACGGCGAGGAGGCGCAGGCCGCGGCACGCAAGTTCCGTGACGTGCTGAGCCAGTACGGCTCGGGTGTCACCGTGGTGACCACGCTGAGCGGCGGCGAGCCGGTCGGGATGACCTGCCAGTCGTTCACCAGCGTCTCCCTGGACCCGCCGCTGGTGGCGTTCCTGCCGACCAAGCAGTCGCGCGCCTTCGCGGCGATCCAGCGGGCCGGTCACTTCTGCGTGAACTTCCTGGCGGCCGACCAGGTGGCGATCTCGAACGTGATGGCCAGCCGGGCCGAGGACAAGTTCGCCGGCATCTCTTGGACCGAGTCGAAGGGCGGCTCGGCGCTGCTGGACGGCGTGGTCGGCTACGTCGACTGCACCGTGCACGCGGTCTACGAGGCCGGTGACCACTACGTGGTGATCGGCAAGGTCGTCGACCTCGACGTGGCCAGCCAGGACGACCCGCTGCTCTTCTTCCGCGGCAAGTACGTCACCACCACGGCGGTCTGAGACCGCGGCGGCGCGACGCCGCCACCAGGCACCGCACGGCCCCGGACCTCGCGTCCGGGGCCGTGCTCCGTCTCCGGCCCGCCCGACGTGGGCCGCGCCCCTACGATGGAGCCGGAGGTGCAGGTGATGAGGTTGCGTTGGTGGGCCGGGGACCGCACTGGACCCCGCCCCCAGGGCACTGACGATCACCACCGCGACCACGGTGAAGCCGAACCGCGCGACGAGCACCCTGGCACGGCTCGGTCGGGACGGGCCGACCCACCCGGTGGGTCGCCGGACACCGCGGCACCGAGCGCCCGGATTGAGCAGCCCACCCGGGCGCAGGAACGCGCCCGCGCCGCAGCCCGGATGGCCCAGCAGGAGACCTGGGTCGACATCCAGCTGCGCCGGGCCATGGAGCGCGGTGACTTCGACGACCTCCCGGGGGCGGGCAAGCCGATCGAGAACCTCGGGGGCACCCACGACCCGGACTGGTGGCTCAAGCAGATGCTCGAGCGTGAGCACGTCTCCGGGGTCCTGCCCCCGGCGCTGGGGCTGCGCACCGAGGACGCGACCCTGCACGAGACCCTGGACCGGGAGGTCCGCGAGGACGCCGTCCGTGACCACCTCGAGGACTTCAACCGGCGCGTCGTGGAGGCACGTCGTCAGCTCCAGGGCGGGCCCCCGGTGATCACCCCGACCCGTGACGTGGAGGCCGAGGTCGCGGCGTGGCGGGAGCGTCGCCGTCGCTGACCTGCAGGCGCCCGGTCGGTGGCAGGGCTCGGGCGTTTCCGGAAACGACTCCGCCCGCACCCCGGGTGAGGGGTGCGGGCGGGAGTGTCTCGCGGGCGCCGGTCAGACCAGGTAGCCCTGGAGCCGCTGCAGCTCCGCCACCGCGCCGAGCACGACGCGGTCGACGAGCTCCTCACAGGTGGGCAGGTCGTCGATCACGCCGACGACCTGGCCCGAGGCCAGCACTCCGGCGGCCGGGTCGCCCTCGACCAGACCGGCCTTGAGCATCATCGGGGTGTTGGCGGCGAGCGCCATCTGGGCCATCGATCGACCCTGGTTCTTCTTCATCGCCACGCCGTCCTTGGCCAGCGCCAGCCAGGACATCTGCGCCTGCTTCTTGAACTCCAGGGTGCGCTTGATCGTGGGGCCCAGGCGCTTGACGGCGCTGGTCTCCTCGATCTCCTCGACCAGGTCGGTGCGCAGCATCCGGTGCGGCATGCCGTCGACCTTCGCGGTCACCACGGTGCCGTTGAGGTCGCTGGCCAGGTAACGCTGCTTGACCGCGTCCGGGACCCGGGAGTCCTGGGTCAGCAGGAACCGGGTGCCCATGCCGACACCGGCAGCGCCGTACGACAGGGCCGCGGCCAGGCCGCGACCGTCGTAGAAGCCACCCGCGCCGACGACGGCGATCGGGGTGCCGGCCTTCTCCAGCGCGTCGATCACCGACGGCAGCAGCAGCGTGGTCGGGGTCGAGCCGGTGTGGCCGCCGCCCTCGCCGCCCTGGATCATCACCGCGTCGGCACCCCACGACGCGACCTTCACCGCGTGCTTGGGCAGCCCCACGCTCGGGATCACGACGATGTCGTGCTCCTTGAGCTTGGCGATCAGCTCCGGCTTGGGCGCCAGCGCGAACGAGGCGACCTTCACGCCGTGGTCGATCAGCAGCTGGCAGCGGTCGACCGCGTCGGCGGCGTCGGCGCGCAGGTTCACACCGAACGGCTGGTCGGTGCGGCTCTTGACCTCGATGATCGCGGCCTCGAGCTCGGCGATCGTCATCGTGGCCGAGGCCAGGATGCCCAGACCACCGGCGTTCGCGGTGCCCGAGACCAGCGACGGACCGGCGACCCAGCCCATGCCGGTCTGGACGACCGGGTGGCGGACCCCGACCAGCTCGGTGAGCGGGGTGCGGAGCTTCTGCTCGATCACTTCGACGCCGCCTCGACAGGCGGGACCTCGCGGTCCCGGATGTTCTTCGGGTCGAGCACGTTGCGGATGATCGTCAGCTCCGCGTCGGTGGGCACCCGGGTGGTGGGCACCTCGGCCGGGATGTCCAGCTCGAAGCCGGTGGCCGCGACCACGTCCTCGACGGTGACGCCCGGGTGCACCGAGACCAGACGCATCGTGTCGTCGGGGCCACCCATGTCGAAGACACCCAGGTTGGACACGATCCGGTGGATGTCGTTGTACTTCGACGCGCCCGGGCCGGCGGCCTTGGCACGCTTCGGGCCGACGCCCGAGACGATGTCGACCTGCTCGACGAAGACGCGGGTCGAGTGCTTGGGCACCCAGTACGAGGTGCGGTTGTTGGCGGTGTTGCCCGGCGCACCGCGCGAACCGAGCAGCTGTCGCTTGGGCTGCTCGAACGGCCCGATCGCCGAGATGTTCTGGTTGCCGTGCTTGTCGACCTGGGTCGCGCCCATCATCACGTGGCGCTTGCCGTAGGCGACCACGTCGAAGACCTTGCGGAACGGGATCCAGCCCTCGACCACGTCGGCCTTGGCGAAGATCGGCGGCACCCCACCCAGGAACAGCGACTCCCCGTCGGAGAGCACCAGGTCCGGGTTGGAGGTGAGCTTGGCGAGCCGGACACCCAGCATCGGCAGGGTGCCCATCGGCGAACCGAAGATCTCCCCGTCCTCGGCGAAGGCGTCGGCGATGGCGGCGGCGCAGACCTCTGCGCGGGTCACGTCAGTCATCAGGTTCTCCTCTGGCTCAGGCCTGCTCGGCGGCGAAAGCCGCGACCGCGGCCTGGTAGGCGTCCTCGTCCCCGGACAGGAACCGCTCCTTGAACGCGGCCCAGGCCTCGGGGTCGGCGACCGACTTGGCGTAGTGCTTCTGGAACTTCTCGTCGCGCTCGTAGTCGGGCACGCAGTTGGTGAAGTGCGCCCCGTTCGGGGTCTCGACCACACCGGAGACCATCATCCGGTTGAGCAGCACCCGCTGGACGGCGACGGGGGTCTCGCCCTCGACGGTCAGGCCGGCGGTGTCCACGATCTTCTCCACCGAGACGAAGGTCTTGTCCGCGGCCATCGCGAACAGGTCGTCGAAGTACGGGTCCGGACCCAGGTAGGTGGCGTTGCCGTGGGCGTCGGCACGGTTCAGGTGCACCAGGGCGACGTCCAGCTTGAGCGCCGGGACGGCGGTGAGCTGCTCGAAGTCACCGTTCTCGTCGGCGTAGGGGCTGGTGACCGTCTGCAGGTCGGGGTTGTTGACCAGCACGTCGGAACCCAGTCCGGCTCGCATCGGCAGGAACGGCACCCGCTCGGCGGCGGCCTTGAGGCCGGTCATGAACATGCCCTCGTCCCACTCGCACAGCTCGGGGATGGTGCGGTTCTGGCGGGCGGCCTGGAAGTTCGGCTCCAGCGGGACGGTGTCCATGGTGACGAAGGCGTAGACCAGCTTCTTGATCTTGCCGGCCTCGGCGAGCAGGCCGACGTCGGCGCCGCCCCACGAGACGATGGTCAGGTCCTTGAGGTCGCTGCGCAGGATCGCGCGGACCAGGGCCATCGGCTTGCGCCGAGGACCCCAACCGCCGATACCGATGGTCATGCCGTCGGAGAGCTGCTCGACCACCTGGTCGATGCTCATCACCTTGGTGCGGGGCTTCATCGTTGTTCCTTCCTGGGTCCGGTCGGGCCGGGGGTGCGGCGCGCGGTGCGCGCGGGGGAGTGGACGCCGGTCACTTCTTGGACTTGTCGGTCCCGGCGAAGTCGTCGCGCAGCTCGTCGGCCACGCCCATCAGGTTGAGCTCGAAGGTGAACCCCTGCTCGAGGCGGTAGGAGTTGTGCACGTCCACGGGGTCGATCCGGTTGATCGCCTCCTTGGCGGCACGGATCACCTTGGTGTTCTTGGCGGCGATGGTGCGAGCCACCTCCAGTGCGGCCTCCAGCAGCTCCTCGCGCGGGACGCAGCGGTAGACGGTGCCGAACTGCACCAGCTGCGAGGCGGGGATCCGGCCGGCGGTGAAGTACAGGGTGCGCATCATGTGCTGCGGCACCAGCCGGGCCATGTGGGTGGCCGCACCGAGGGCGCCCTGGTTGACCTCGGGCACCGAGAAGTAGGCGTCGTCGGAGGCGACCACGACATCGGCGTTGCCGACCAGGCCGACCCCGCCACCGACGCAGTGCCCGTTGACCGCGGCGATCACCGGCACCGAGCAGTCGTAGACCGCCCGGAACGCCTCGTAGCAGCCCTTGTTGGCGCCGAGCAGCGCGTCGAAGCCGCTGGTGTTCTGCATCTCCTTGATGTCCACGCCGGCGTTGAAGCCGCGACCCTCGGCGCGCAGCACCACCACGTGGGTGTCGAGGTCACGGCTGGCCTCGTCCAGCGCCGCGGCGACCGCGAACCAGTCGCTGACCGGCAGGGCGTTGACCTTGCCGTGCTCCATCGTGATGACGCGGACGTGGTCCTCGCGCAGTTCGGACGTGACGCTCATGTGCCCTCCGGTGTCCTCTCAGACGAACCTAATGCTTGCTTGGTAGCGTAGCAGAGAAGCCGGCTCCGCGGACCGGCCAGACCGGCCCTGCGGGCAGCCCGGACGCACCCGGGCCCCGACCCTCCGTCGAGGCGGGGAGTCGGGGCCCGGGAACGTCGGGGCAGGCGCGTCAGCGGCGCAGCAGACCCTTGGCGACGTGGGTGGTCTGCACCTCGTTGGAGCCGGCGTAGATCATCAGCACCTTGGCGTCACGGGCCAGCTGCTCCACGTGGTACTCGGCCATGTAGCCGTTGCCGCCGAAGAGCTGGACCGCCTCCATCGCGACCTCGCTGGCCGCGCGCGAGGAGTAGAGCTTCATCGCCGACGCCTCGGCCATGTCCAGGACCAGCCCGCGGCGGCGGTAGTCGAGCCCCTTGAGGACCATGTTCTCCACGTTGACGCGGGCGATCTCCATCTCGGCCAGCTTGGCCTGGATCAGCTGGAAGTCGCTGATCGGTTTGCCCCAGAGCTCACGGGTCTTCGCGTAGTCCACGCACAGCCGCAGGCACTCCTCGATGATGCCCAGGCTGAAGGTGGCGATCCCGAAGCGCTCGGCCACGAAGTTGGCCCGGGCCGACTCGCGGCCGTCCTTCTGCTCGCCCTTGCCCGCCAGGGCCGGCTCGCCGGCCAGCAGGTTCTCCCGGGTGACCCGGACGTTCTCGAAGAACAGCTCGCCGGTGGGGGAGGAGTGCATGCCCATCTTGCGGAACGGCTTGCCCTGGGTGAGGCCCTCCATGCCCTTCTCGAGCACGAAGATCAGCACCGGCGCCTGGCGGCGGTCGGTCCCCGAGCCGTCGTCCAGCTTGGTGTAGACCACGATGGTGTCGGCGAACGGGCCGTTGGTGATGAAGGTCTTCTGGCCGTTGATCACCCAGCCGTCGCCGTCCGGCTTGGCGGTGGTCCGCATGCCGCCGAAGGCGTCCGAGCCGGCGTCGGGCTCGGTGATCGCCCACGCGCCGATCTTCTCCAGCGTGACCAGGTCGCGGACCCAGCGCTTGCGCTGCTCGATCGAGCCCATCGCGTTGATGGTCCCGGCGACCATGCCGGTGGAGATGCCGATCGAGGTCGGGATGCCCGGGAGCACCTTGACCAGCTCGATGTTGGAGACGGTCAGCGTCGAGCCGTCCAGGCCGTCCGGCTCCGGGGTGGTGAACTCGGACCCGGCGACGAGCGCCTCGTCGCGGGCGATCTCCCAGTCGAACCGTTCCGCCGCAGCCTCGCCGACACCGAACGCGTGGTAGTAGGCGCGCGCCACCTCGTAGGGCGGGACGCCCTGCTCCTCGATGGCCTCGCGAGCCGGGCGCACGGTGGAGTCGACGAACTTGCGGACCGCCTCGCGGACGGTCAGGTCGTCCTCGGACCACGTGAACGCGCTCATGCTCAGATCCTCTCGATGATGGTGCCCGAGGCCTGCGCGCCACCGGCGCACGCGGCGATCAGCGCGGTGGAGGCGTCGCGGCGCTCCAGCTCGTGCAGGGCCGAGGTGATCAGTCGGATGCCGGTCGCGCCGACCGGGTGGCCGAGCGCGATGGCGCCGCCGTTGACGTTGATCTTCTCCTCGGGGACCTGGTGCACCTTGGCCCAGCTCATCACCACGGCGGCGAAGGCCTCGTTGACCTCGCAGATGTCGATGTCGCCGATGCTCATGCCGGTGTCGC
>JAEWXC010000062.1 GCA_023396115.1 Actinomycetes bacterium
ATCTTGAGCCAACCTTGAGGCCGTCCGACCACCCCGGACTGCAAGGTCAGCGGGCCCCAGCGCGGAGTCCGGCCAGGCCCGCCACTGCCGGCAGCGGACCGACGAACGGCAGCACCAGCCGGCACCGCACCGGCGTCCTGTGCGCCGGGTCGAGGGCGTTGAGGACCACCTGCGCGGCCACCGGGTCCGCCGCGATCTCGAAGTGCTCGCTGAAGTCGCTGGCGCACACGTCCTGCAGCACGACGTTGCGCATGCCGGCCTCAACGACACGACCAGCACGGCACGACGCACGCGACACCTCCGGGGGACGGGTACCCGGGGCAACGACGCTCCGGGCCGTCGGGTCACGGCCGTGCGCCGCCGGTGCCGGGCACCGGGCGGGGTCGCGCCCGTGTCGGTAGCGCACGACACAATGGGGCCATGTCGCAGAGTCCCCCCGAGCCGGCCCCCTCCCTCGACCCGTCCGCGGACGAGGCGAAGCAGCGCCACGCGGTGCTCTCCGAGGAGGTCACCGCGGCCCGGTGGCGCTACTACGTCCTCGACGACCCGACCTGGTCGGACGCGGAGTTCGACGCCGCTCTGCGTGAGCTCGAGGCGCTGGAGGAGGCTCACCCCGAGCTCCGCACCCCCGACTCGCCGACCCAGCAGGTCGGTGGCGGTCTGTCGACCACGTTCGAGGCGGTCGACCACCTGCAGCGGATGGAGAGCCTGGACAACGCCTTCGACGACGACGAGCTGGCGGCCTGGTACGCCCGGCTCGGTCGCGACGGGGTCACCGAGCCGGCGATGCTGTGCGAGCTCAAGATCGACGGCCTCGCGATCAACCTGCTCTACCGGGACGGCAAGCTGGTCCGCGCCCTGACCCGCGGGGACGGCCGCACCGGCGAGGACGTCACCCCCAACGTGCGCACCATCAGCACGGTGCCGGACCGGCTCACCGGGACCGACGAGTTTCCGGTGCCGGCCGTGGTCGAGATCCGCGGCGAGGTGTTCCTGCCGGTGGCCGCGTTCGAGGCGCTCAACACCCAGATGCTCGACGCCGGCAAGCCCGCGTTCGCCAACCCCCGCAACGCCGCGGCCGGGTCGCTGCGGCAGAAGAACCCCAAGGTCACCGCGTCGCGGGCACTCGACATGATCTGCCACGGCATCGGGTACCGCGAGGGCTTCGAGGCCGACAGCCAGTCCCACGCCTACGCAGCACTCGCGGCCTGGGGGCTGCACACCGCCGAGACGTTCCGGGTGGTGCCCGACCTGGCCGGGGTTCGCGAGTTCATCGCCCACCACGGCGAGCACCGGCACGACGGCGACCACGAGATCGACGGCGTGGTGGTCAAGGTCGACTCGATCGCTCAGCAGCGCCAGCTCGGCTCGACCTCGCGGGCACCGCGCTGGGCCATCGCCTGGAAGTACCCGCCCGAGGAGGTCAACGCCAAGCTGATCTCCATCGAGGTCAACACCGGCCGCACCGGGCGGGTCACCCCGTTCGGCGTGATGGAACCCACCCAGGTGGCCGGTTCCACGGTGGAGCGGGCCACGCTGCACAACTTCCACGAGGTGCAGCGCAAGGACGTCCGCCCCGGCGACACGATCATCCTGCGCAAGGCCGGCGACGTGATCCCGGAGATCCTCGGTCCCGTCCTGGGTCTGCGTCCCGAGGGTCTGCCCGAGTGGGTCGCGCCCACCACCTGCCCCGGCTGCGGCACCGAGCTGGTGGAGCAGAAGGAGGGCGACAAGGACCGCCGCTGCCCCAACCACCGCGCCTGCGGAGCGCAGGTGCTGGAGCGGGTCTTCTTCGTCGCCGGCCGCGGTGCCTTCGACATCGAGGGGTTGGGCTCGGAGGCCGCGGCGGCGCTGCTGGAGTCCGGCGGCATCACCAACGAGGGCGACATCTTCGACCTCGACGAGGCCGCGCTGCTGCGCACCGCCCTGTTCACCCGGGAGGCGAAGAAGGGCGAGGAGGGCCGCCAGCTCTCCGCGAACGGCGCCAAGTTGCTGGAGAACCTGCAGACCCGCAAGGACGTCCCGCTGTGGCGGGTGCTGGTGGCGCTGTCGATCCGGCACGTCGGGCCCAGTGCCGCGCGGGAGCTGGCCACGGCGTTCGGCTCCCTCGAGGCGGTGCGCCAGGCCTCCCTGGAGGAGCTGGCCGGGACCGAGGGCGTCGGCGGCACCATCGCGGCCTCGGTGCGGGACTGGTTCGACGGACCCGAGTCGGACTGGCACGGCGAGATCGTCGCCAAGTGGGCTGCGGCCGGGGTCCGGATGGCCGACGAGCGTGACGAGTCCACGCCGCGGACACTGGAGGGGCTCACGATCGTGGCGACGGGGTCGCTGGTGAACTTCACCCGCGACTCGGTCAAGGAGGCCATCATCAGCCGCGGCGGCAAGGCGTCCGGCTCGGTGTCGAAGAAGACCGACTACGTGGTGGTGGGGGAGAACGCCGGCTCCAAGGCCGACAAGGCCGAGACGCTGGGGGTTCCGGTGCTCGACGAGGCAGGCTTCGAGCGGCTCCTCGCCGACGGTCCCGACGCGCTGTGACCCCGGGCCTGACCGGGGCTGAGGGCGGACCTGCCAGCCGCCGGCTCAGAACAGGTCCAGCTCACCCTCGGCGAACTCGCTGAACTCCTGCGCCACGGCCTCCTGGAAGGCCAGGAACGGGTGGTAGCGGGTGGCCTTGCCGGGGGTGTCGGTCTGGCCGTTGATCCACGGGTCGTCGGAACAGATGTCGTGCCCCTCGGTGAGCTCCCAGAGGTCCAGGTAGGCCACCTCGGTCCGGTCGGCGGCCTGCTGGACCACCTGGGTCATCGCCTCGTTCACGTCCCGGGCCCACGCCATGTCGCCGGCGGCCAGCGGCAGTTTGTCGGGGCACGAGCCGCTGGCCGGGATGAACTGCGGGTAGCCGACCAGCACCACCTGGGCGTCGGGTGCCTTCTCCTGGACCGCCTGCACCACGTCGACCATCGAACCGATGATCGTGTCGACGACCTTTTTGCCCTGCTCGGCGTACTTGTCGGTGCACGGCGACCCCTGCGGGGCCTCCAGCGCCAGGGTGGTGCACTCGCCCATGATCGTGCCGAAGGTGTCGAAGTCGTTGCCCGACAGCGAGATGCTCACCAGGTCGGTGGAGGCGCTGACCCCGTCCAGCTGCGGGTCGACCTGCTGCCCGTAGGCCAGCTGGGGCTGGAACACGTGCACCGTCTTCGCGCCCGAGCAGGTCCGGTCCTCCAGCTCGACACCTTCGTGCTCACCGGCGAAGAGGGTCGGCCAGTTGTGGTCCGAGCGCTGGCAGTTCCAGTCGACCGTCTCGGGGATCCAGGGGCCGGCGCTGAAGGAGTCACCCAGTGCCGTGTAGCGCAGCACCCCGTCGGTGGCCTTCGAGTCGTCCGAGCAGGCGGCCAGGGAGCCGGCCAGCACCAGGGCGGTGGTCGCGGCCAGGCCCCGGCGCAGACGTCCGGCGACGGGGGAGGGGAGCAGGCGGAGCGGGTTCACGCGGCCACCCTGCCAGAACAGCCGGCTCGAACCGGTGCGCCGCGTCCGAGCCGTGGTCGTGTCCCGGGCGCCCGTCCGCACCCGGGGAGATGCCGGGCCGCCGCCGGACACGTCCTAGGATTGGACCACTCTCAACTCGAAGGACGTCTGCATGCCCGAGATCACACGGGACGAGGTCGCGCACCTGGCCGACCTTGCCCGGATCGACCTGTCCGACGCCGAGCTGGACCACCTCGCCCCGCAGCTGAGCGTGATCCTGGACTCCGTCGCCTCGTTCGGCGAGGCCATCGGTGACGACGTGCCCGCCACGTCGCACCCGATCCCGCTGACCAACGTGTTCCGTGAGGACGTGGTGACCCCCGGCCTCACCGCCGAGCAGGCGCTCTCGGGCGCGCCGGCGACCGAGCAGCAGCGCTTCATGGTGCCGCGGATCCTGGGCGAGGAGGGCTGATGACCGACTGGACCCGCAGCACCGCTGCGCAGATGGCCGACGCCCTCGCCGCGGGCGAGGTGACCTCGGTCGAGCTGACCCGTGCCCACCTGGACCGGATCGCCGCCGTCGACGGTGACGCGACTCGCGGCGTGCACGCCTTCCTCGTCGTCGACACCGACGGCGCCATGGCGCAGGCCGCCGCCTCCGACGCGCGCCGCGCCGCCGGCACCCCCGCCTCGGCCCTGGACGGTGTCCCGATCGCGGTCAAGGACGTGCTGGCCACCGAGGGCATCGAGACCACCTGCGGCTCGAAGATCCTCGAGGGCTGGATCCCGCCGTACGACGCGACCGTGGTCACCAAGCTCAAGGAGGCGGGCCTCCCGATCCTGGGCAAGACCAACATGGACGAGTTCGCGATGGGTTCCTCCACCGAGCACTCCGCCTACGGGCCCACCCGCAACCCGTGGGACCCCACCCGGATCCCGGGCGGCTCGGGCGGTGGCTCGGCTGCTGCCGTGGCCGCCTTCGAGGCGCCGCTGGCGCTGGGCACCGACACCGGTGGCTCGATCCGCCAGCCCGCTGCCGTGACCGGCTCGGTCGGGGTCAAGCCCACCTACGGCGGGGTCTCCCGGTTCGGTCTGGTCGCGATGGCCAACAGCCTCGACCAGGTCGGTCCCTGCACCCGTACAGTGCTCGACGCGGCGCTGCTGCACGAGGTGATCGGTGGCCACGACCACCGCGACTCCACCTCGCTGGACACCCCGGTCCCGCCGGTCGTCGAGGCCGCTCGTGCCGGCGCCGCCGGTGACCTGAGCGGGCTGCGGGTCGGTGTCATCACCGAGCTCGCCGGCGAGGGCTGGCAGCCCGGCGTGATGGCCCGGTTCACCGAGTCGCTGGAGCTGCTGAAGGCCGCCGGTGCCGAGGTCGTCGAGGTGTCGTGCCCCAACTTCACCCACGCCCTGGCCGCCTACTACCTGGTGATGCCGTGCGAGGCGTCGTCGAACCTCGCCAAGTTCGACGCGATGCGCTACGGCCTGCGGGTCACCCCGGACGGCGACCCGAGCGCCGAGGACGTGATGCGGGCCAGCCGTGACGCCGGCTTCGGTGACGAGGTCAAGCGCCGGATCATCCTGGGCACCTACGCCCTGTCCAGCGGCTACTACGACGCCTACTACGGCCAGGCGCAGAAGGTGCGGACGCTGATCACCCGCGACTTCGACGCCGCCTTCGCCCAGGTGGACGTGCTGGTCAGCCCGACCGCGCCGACCACGGCGTTCAAGCTCGGCGAGAAGCTGGACGACCCGGTCGCGATGTACCTCAACGACCTGGCCACCATCCCGGCCAACATGTCCGGCGTGCCCGGCATCAGCCTGCCCAACGGTCTGGCCGACGAGGACGGACTGCCCTCGGGCTTCCAGGTGCTCGCGCCCGCCCAGGGCGACGACCGGCTGTACCGGGTCGGTGCGGCGCTGGAGGCAGCCCTGGAGAAGAAGTGGGGCGGCCCGATGCTGGCGCAGGCTCCCGTGGTGGAGGAGGTCAACTGATGGCTGACACGTTGCTGTCGTTCGCGGACACGCTCGCGACGTTCGACCCGGCGCTGGGCCTGGAGGTCCACGTCGAGCTGAGCACGAACACGAAGATGTTCTGCGGCTGCCCGACCGCCTTCGGCGCCGAACCGAACACCCAGACCTGCCCGGTCTGCCTGGGCCTGCCCGGCGCGATGCCGGTGGTCAACGTCAAGGGTGTCGAGGCGGCGATCCGGATCGGTCTCGCGCTGCACTGCGAGGTCGCCACCTGGTGCCGGTTCGCGCGGAAGAACTACTTCTACCCGGACATGCCGAAGAACTTCCAGACCTCCCAGTACGACGAGCCGATCGTCTTCGACGGGTACATGGACGTGGTGCTCACCGGTGCCGACGGCGAGGACGAGATCTTCCGCGTCGACATCGAGCGCGCGCACATGGAGGAGGACACCGGCAAGTCGCTGCACGTCGGTGGCGCCACCGGCCGGATCCAGGGCGCCGAGCACTCGCTGGTCGACTACAACCGCGCCGGCATCCCCCTGATCGAGATCGTCACCCGGCCGATCGTCGGGGCCGGCGAGCGTGCCCCCGAGGTCGCCCGGGCGTTCGTGGCCCAGTTGCGCGAGCTGATCGTGGCGCTGGGTGTCTCCGACGCCCGCATGGACCAGGGCTCGATCCGCGCCGACGTGAACCTGTCGCTCGCGCCGAAGGGATCGGACAAGCTCGGTACCCGGACGGAGACCAAGAACGTCAACTCGCTGCGTTCGGTGGAGCGGGCGGTGCGCTACGAGATGCAGCGCCACGCCGCGATCCTGACCGACGGCGGGTCGATCCTGCAGGAGACCCGGCACTGGCACGAGGACACCGGGGTCACCACCTCGGGTCGTCCCAAGTCCGACGCCGACGACTACCGCTACTTCCCCGAGCCGGACCTGGTGCCGGTGGCCCCCTCGCCCGAGTGGGTCGAGGAGCTGCGCGGCACCCTGCCGGAGAACCCGACCGCGAAGCGTGCCCGGTTGCAGGCCGAGTGGGGCTTCTCCGACCTGGAGATGCGCGACACCGTCGGGGCCGGTGCCCTGGGCCTGGTCGAGGAGACCATCGCCGCGGGTGCCGCGCCGCAGTCGGCACGCAAGTGGTGGCTGGGTGAGCTGGCCCGACGGGCCAACGACACCGAGACCGAGATCTCCGAGCTGGGCGTGAGCCCGGCCGACGTGGCCGGCGTGCAGGCGCTGGTCGACGCGGGCCGGATCAACGACAAGCTGGCGCGGAAGGTCTTCGAGGGCCTCTACGCCGGCGAGGGCACGCCGGAGGAGATCGTGGTCGCGCGGGGCCTCGAGGTGGTCTCCGACGAGGGTGCCCTCTCGACCGCGGTGGACAACGCGATCGCCGCCAACCCGGACGTGGCCGACAAGATCCGCGACGGCAAGGTCGCCGCCGCCGGTGCGCTCATCGGTGCGGTGATGAAGGAGATGCGTGGCCAGGCCGACGCCGGTCGGGTGCGCGAGCTGATCCTGGAGAAGCTCGCCTGAGTCGCTGCCCCCGAGTCGCTGGCCCCGAGTCGCTGACCTGCGGCCAGGAGCCCCGGAACCGTGTGGACGGTTCCGGGGCTCCTGTCGTTCCGCTCATCTCGCCCTCGTGTCGCTCGGTGAGGTGCCGACGCGCTCGGTGAGGTGCCCGAGGAACGAGGGCCTCGAACCCCGGTCGTCCACCGAGCATTCGCACCTTCTTCCACAGATCCTCTGACCTGCGCAAACACTCTTGACTCGAACAAGTGTTCGATGAAGAATGGAGGTGTTGGAAGGGATCGAAGGGGGAGGGTCGTGGAGCATCCGATCTGTGTGGTCGCGCACGACCTCGCCGCCAGCCTCAGCACGGTCACCGACACCAACCCCACCTTCATGGGGGCCGACGAGAAGGCCAGCGCGCTGGTGGACCTCGCCGAGGTCGAGGCCCGGGTCTGCGAACTGCGTCTCCGGGTCCTGGCGGCTGCCGATGACGTGGCGGAACAGACCGGGGCGCGGGACGCGGCCGCCTGGGTCGCCCATGCCACGCACTCCTCCGGGAGGGACGCTCGGGCGGACCTGCGGCTCGCCTTCGCCCTGGAACGACGACCGGTGTTGGCCGAGGCGTTCCGGGTGGGTTCGGCGAACCGGGCGCAGGCGTCGGTGATCGCGCGGGCGTTGGACGAACTGCCTGACGACCTGGCCCCCGACACCGTCACGCTCGCGGAGAAGACACTCGTGGCGGAGGCCGAGCACCACGACCCCGCAGCCCTGCTGCGACTCGGTCGACGGATCCTCGACGTCGTGGCGCCCGAGATCGCCGAAGCCATCGAGGCACGACACCTGGCGAACCTGGAGGCCTCCGCGGAGGCGAGGATGCGGCTGGGGTTCGCTCGATGGGTGACGGCACCACGCGGATCAGCGGCCTGCTGCCCGATGCGGAGGCGGCCCGGTTGGCGACGTACCTGCATGCCTTCACGAACCCGCGGCGCGACGAGGCTGGGGTCCAGGTCCGGAGCGCGGTGCCGTACGGCCACCGAGCGGCGCGGGCCTTCTGCCAGTTCCTGGAAAGAGTCGATCCGACTCGCCTGCCGGTGCACGGCGGGGACGCGACGACGCTGGTCGTCACGATGACCCTCGACGCGCTGCGATCCGAACTGGGTGCCGCGACCCTCGGGACACCGGCTCCCGACGGAGCGGACCGGATCACCGCCACCCAGGCTCGGCGACTCGCCTGCAACGCCCAGATCATCCCCGCGGTCCTCAACGGCGTCGGGGAGGTGCTGGACCTGGGTCGGGCGCAGCGGCTCTTCAGCCGGGCGCAGCGCAAGGCGCTGCTGATCCGCGACACCACCTGCCGCGCCGAGGGGTGTGACATCCCGGGGACGTGGTCCGAGGCGCACCACCTGGTGCCCTGGTCCCACGGCGGCGCGACGGATCTGGCGAACGCAGTACTCCTGTGCAACCGGCACCACCACCGGATCCACGACGCCGCCTACGACCACCGGCGGCTGGCGAACGGGGACCTGCGGTTTCATCGGCGAAGGTGAGGGGTCTGGGTCTCGGCAGGCTCGACCAACGCGGTCTCGGCAGGCTCGACCAGCGGGCCCCGAGTCTCGGCGCGCTCGACCGCCGGGGGAGGGGTGGCGGACGCGAATCGGTGGAGCGGTCCGCCCGGCGTAGAGTGGGCGGAACATCACCACACGCACGCTGCCTGGGGAAGCCGGTCCGAATCCGGCGCTGACCCGCAACCGTGGGTGCCCCGCACGTCGGGGCACGAGCCGGAGCACCAGTCGCGAGCGCCTGACCACACGCTGTCGAGGAACACGGCGGGTCTGCACCCCACGTGTGCACCCCGTTCGTCGCAGCGGGAAGGAACACCGTGCAGCACCTCGTTCGCCGCGCCGCCGCCCTGGCTGGCGCCGGCGCCCTCACCCTGGCGGCCGTGACCGGCGTCGCCACCCCGGCCCACGCCGACACCGACCAGGGCCCGGCCCGTGCCGCCGCGGCCTGGATGATCGCCAACCTCGGTCCGGACGGGCTGTTGCCCGGGTGGGGCGGCTCCGGCGACCTGGGCATGACCCTCGACCTGGGCAGCGAACTGGTCGCGGTCGGTGGGTTCGACGACGACGTCTCGGCCATCGCCGACCTGCTCGAGACCGACGGGCCCGCGTGGACCGTCAACGGGACCAAGGGCAGCTCCACCGCCAAGGCCCTGGCGTTCACCAGCGACGCCGGCGTCGACGCCCAGCTGGGCGCCGTGGACCTCACCGCCGCCATCGAGGGCATGGTCATCGACACCGGTGCCAGCACGGGCCGGATCGACGACGCCCCCGGCGGCTACGACAGCACCTGGACCCAGATCTGGTCGGTCAAGGGACTCGTCGCCCGCGGCAGCGCCAAGGCCACCGAGGCCGTCGACTACCTGGTCTCCCAGCAGTGCGCCGACGGGTGGTTCAGGGACGCGCTGCCCACCGACCTGGACGCCGACCAGTCCTGCGTCTCGGACGCGACCGCCTCGGCCGGTCTCGACACCACCGCGCTCGCCGTGCTGAACCTCGCCCCGTACGTGGACAGCACCCCGGCCCTGGCCCCGGTCGTGGAGAAGGCCGCTGACTGGCTGGTCACCCAGCAGGGCGCCGACGGCTCGTACAGCGACCCGTGGATGGGTCCCAACGCCAACACCACCGGTCTGGCCGCGTGGGCGCTGGACGCTGCCGGCGAGGACGCCGCTGCCGCCCGGTCCGCGATCTGGCTCCGCTCGCTGCAGGTGGCCGGTGAGTGCTCCGCCGCGCTCGGCGCCGAGGCCGGCGCGATCGCCTACACCCCCACCGAGCTCGCCGACGCCGCCGACGGGATCACCCCGGAGGGTCGCGGCCAGTGGATCATGGTCGGCAGCCAGGCCATCCCCGGTCTGCTCGCCGCTCCGAGCGCCACCCGCACCCCGACCGTCCAGGCCCCCGACTTCGCGAAGGCCGGTGGCACCGTCACCGCCCGGGTCGGCGGCCTGGCCCCCGGCGAGCGGGCCTGCCTGACCACCCCCGCAGGCGCTCAGCAGCTGACCGGGACGAACTCCGACCTGACCCCCGCGGTCCCCGCGGCCAGCGCCGGCACCCTCACGCTCACCCTGCGCACCACCGACGGCTCGACCAGCGCCAGCACCGTCGTCCTCGGCAAGACCACCCTCAAGGTCAAGCCCGCCAAGAAGAAGGTGAAGAAGGGCAAGCGGGTCAAGGTCACCGTCAAGGGCCTGGCCGCCGGCGAGCGGGTCACCGTCACGGTCAAGGGCGTCAAGAAGAAGGTCCGCGGCACCGCGAACGCCCGCGGCGTCTTCACCGCCAAGGTCAAGGCCCCGAAGAAGAAGGGCAAGACCAAGATCAAGGCCACCGGTCTCTACGGCAACCGCAAGGGTGTCGCGAAGGTGACCGTGCGCTGATGCGTGCCCTGCGACCTCTCGGGGCCGGGCTGGCCGCGGTCCTGGTGACCGCGGCCGCCCTGGTCGGCCTCAGCCCGACCCCGGCCAGCGCCGCCGCCTGCTCGGGCAGCGGCGGGGCGAGCGTGATCGTCGACTTCGCCCAGCTCGGCGGTGTCCGCGCCGGCTGCGACACCTCGGTGGCCGGCCAGACCGCCCAGGGTGTCTTCGCCGACGCCGGCTTCCCGCTCACGATGGCCCCCGGTGGGTTCGTGTGCCGGGTCAGCGGGGTGCCGACCCAGGACAACTGCGCCGACGCGGCCCCGGCCGACGCGTACTGGTCCCTGTGGACCGCCGACGGCAAGGGCGGCGGCTGGGTCTACGCCAGCCGCGGCGTCGGGTCGTTGCGGGTGCCCGAGGGCGGGTACGTGGCCTTCTCGTGGCACCAGGGCAGTGGACGGGCGGCTCCGCCGTCGGTGACCCCGACCCGTCGTCAGCAGCCCACCCAGGCACCCAGCCCGCAGCCGACGAAGAACCCGACCAAGCAGCCCACCCAGGCCCCCACGAAGAACCCGACCCGGGGGCCGTCCAACTCCACCCCCGGGCCCAGTGCCGGCCCGACCAGCGCCTCGACCGACCCCTCGGCCAGCGCCCCGGACCCGTCGGCCACGGCCTCGGACGACCCCTCGGCCAGTGAGTCCGCCAGCGAGTCCGCCGGTGCCGACGCCTCGTCGTCGACCACCGGCCCGTCCGCGACGCCCACCGGCGAGCCGACCTCGGCCGCCGACGTCACCGCCGGACCGGTCGCGGACATGAGCGGCGAGGCCTCCGAGGGCTCCGACGGCGGGCTGCCGATCCTGGTGCCGGTACTGGCCGTGCTCGGTGTCCTCGGCGCCGGTGCCCTGGTCGTTCTCCGCCGACGCAGCGCCTGAGCATGACGCTCTCCGGACCCACCACACGCGGCCGTGTGCGGCTCCCACGGGAGCTGCACCCGGTCGCGTGGTGGGTCTGGGCGGTCGGCGTCGCCGCCGCCGCGTCGCTGACCACCAACCCCTGGTCCCTGGCACTGCTCGCCGCGGTCCTGTGCGTCGTCGTGCTCGCGTGCCGCGGCGACGGCACCTGGGCGCGGGCGTTCCGGCTGTACCTGTGGCTGGCCGCGATCACCGTGGTCGTCCGGGTGCTGTTCCGGGTGCTGCTGGGCGGCAGCGACGTCGGCCACGTGCTGGTCGACCTGCCCACGGTCCCGCTGCCCGAGTGGGCCGCCGGGATCCGGCTGCTCGGCCCGGTCACCTCCGAGGCGGTGCTCGCCGGCCTCTACGACGGGATGCAGCTGGCCTGCATCATGCTGGCCTTCGGTGCCGCCAACGCGCTGGCCAACCCCAAGCGGTTGCTGCGTTCCCTGCCCGCAGCCCTCTACGAGATCGGCACCGCCCTGGTGGTCGCCGTCTCGGTGCTGCCCCAGCTGGCCGACAGTGCCCGCCGCGTCAAGCACGCCCAGGAGCTGCGCGGGGGAGCCGGGGGACGCATCCGGGGACTGCGCCGACTGCTGGTCCCGATCCTCGAGGACGCCTTCGAGCGGTCCCTGGCCCTGGCCGCCGGGATGGACGCGCGCGGCTACGGGCGTTCCGGTGACGCGGCGCCCGCCGAACGACGTCGGACCGGTGCCCTGATGGTGCTGGCCCTGCTGGGCTCGGCCGTGGGGGTCTACGGCTTCCTCGACTCCACCACGCCGCGCTGGCTCGGCCTGCCGATGCTCACCCTGGGGGCCCTGTCCGCGGTCGCCGGGCTCTCCAGCGCCGGGCGCCGCGTCAGCCGCACCCGCTACCGTCCCGCGACCTGGCAGCCGGCAGAGTTCCTCGTCGCCGGCAGCGGTCTGGTGGTCGGGGTGGGCATCGGGTGGTGGGCCCACCAGGTGCCCGACCTGGCGCACCCGCTGGTCACCAGCGCCCCGGTGATCGACCTGGTCGGGCTGCTGGTGCCGTTGGTGGCCCTGCTGCCCTGCCTGGTGGCGCCGCCGGCCCCCACCGTGGCCACCCGCGCCGCGGTCGCGGCCACCGTCCCCGACCAGACCCCCGAGAAGGCGGCGGCATGATCGAGCTGCGCGACATCCACCTCGCCTACCCCGCTCCCGGAGCGGACGCCGGCCAGCGGACCGTGCTGGCCGGGGTCGACCTGCACCTGGACGACGGGGAGCTGGTGCTGCTCGCCGGCCCCACCGGGGCGGGCAAGTCCAGCTTGCTCGGCGTCGTCGCCGGGCTGGTCCCCACCTACTCCGGCGGCACGCTGCGCGGCGACGTGCTGCTCGACGGGGTCTCGGTGATCGACCGCCCGGCCCGCGAGCGCGCCGGCACGATCGGCTACGTGGGGCAGAACCCGGCCGCGTGGTTCGTCACCGACACCGTCGAGGAGGAGCTCGCCTACGGCATGGAGCAGCTCGGTCTGCCCGCCGCCACCATGCGCCGCCGGGTCGAGGAGACCCTGGACCTGCTCGGCATCGCCGACCTGCGCCACCGCGACCTGCGCACCCTGTCGGGTGGCCAGCAGCAGCGGGTGGCGATCGGCTCGGTGCTGACCATGCACCCCCGTCTGCTGGTCCTCGACGAGCCGACCTCGGCGCTGGACCCCACCGCAGCCGAGGAGGTGCTGGCCACGGTCACCCGGTTGGTGCACGACCTGGGCGTCACGGTGCTGCTGGCCGAGCACCGACTCGAACGCGTCGTGCCGTTCGTGGACCGGATGGTGCTGCTGCGCCCCGACGGCACGGTGCACGTCGACGAGCCGCAGGTGGTGCTCGCCGACTCGCCGGTCGCGCCCCCGATCGTGGAGCTGGGCCGGCTGGCCGGCTGGTCTCCGCTGCCGTTGACGGTCCGTGAGGCCCGACGCCGTGCCGGTGCCTGGCGGTCCTCGCTGACCGCTCCGCCTGCGCCACCCGCGCCGACGGGGGCCGAGGCGCTGCGGGCGCGCGGCGTGGTCGTCGCCCAGGGCGGCACCCCCGTGCTCCGCGGGGTCGACCTCACTCTCCGCCGGGGCACCGTGACCGGCCTGATGGGACGCAACGGCGCCGGCAAGTCGACGCTGCTGTGGGCCCTGCAGGGCCGGCTCGGCCGGCTGGCGGGGGAGGTCTCCAGCCAGGGCCGGGACCCACACGCCGTCGCCGGTGCCGAGCGCCGCCGGGCCGCCGGCATGGTGCCCCAGACCGCCGCCGACCTGCTCTACCTGGAGACCGTCGCCGCCGAGTGCGCCGCCGCCGACCAGGACGCCGACGCCCCCGGCCGGTGCTCCGCACTGCTCGAGTCGATGGCCCCGGGCATCGACCCCACCACCCACCCCCGGGACCTCTCCGAGGGGCAGCGGCTGGCGCTGGCCGTCGCGGTCGTGCTCACCGCCCGCCCGCCGGTGCTGCTGCTCGACGAACCCACCCGGGGGCTGGACTACCCGGCCAAGCAGGCACTGGGCCGGGCGCTGCGCCAGCTCGCCGACGACGGGCACGCGGTGCTGGTGGCCACCCACGACGTGGAGTTCGTGGCGCAGGTGGCCGACCACGTGCTGGTGCTGGCCGAGGGCGAGGTCGTCTCCTCCGGACCCACCGCCGCCGTGGTGGCCGAGTCGCCCTCGTTCGCGCCGCAGGTGACCAAGGTGCTCGGACCCGGCTGGCTCACCGTCGCGCAGGTCGCCGACGCCGTGGGGGCGACGTGAGCACCGTGAGCGCCACGGG
The DNA here is from genome assembly GCA_023396115.1 of Actinomycetes bacterium. Classification (GTDB taxonomy): domain Bacteria; phylum Actinomycetota; class Actinomycetes; order Propionibacteriales; family Nocardioidaceae; genus Nocardioides. The sequence goes on from JAEWXC010000062.1 coordinate 14,072, forward strand.
CAACACGGGCAGCACCGGGCGCCGGCCCGGCGACCCGTCGCTGCGGATCGGCCCCCGCTCGGCCCTGGTCCTGGCGCTGGTCTCGGCCGTGGGCCTGATGATGCTCGGCTGGCCGCTGCTGCTGGACGTGCCCGACGGTGCCCGGGTGGACCCGCCGTTCCTGTTCCTGGCGCTGCTGCCGCTGCTGATCGTCATGGTGCTGGCCGAGATGACCGAGGGCGGGATGGACGCCCGGGTGCTGGCCATCCTGGGGCTGCTCTCCGCGGTCAACGGGGTGCTGCGCGGTCTGGGCGCCGGCGTCGCCGGGCTGGAGTTGGTCTTCTTCCTGCTGATCCTGGGTGGGCGGGTGCTCGGACCGGCGTTCGGGTTCGTGCTGGGCTGCACCTCGCTGTTCGTCTCGGCGCTGTTCACCGCCGGGGTGGGGCCGTGGCTGCCGTTCCAGATGCTGGTGGCCGGCTGGGTCGGGATGGGCGCCGGGCTGCTGCCGCGCCGGTTCACCGGCCGCGCCGAGATCGTGGTGCTGGTGGTCTACGGCATCGTCGCGGCCTACCTGTACGGGGCGCTGATGAACCTGTGGGGCTGGCCGTTCATGCTCGGCATCGAGGTGCCCGGGCACGAGGCCACCGACCTCTCGTTCGTCTCCGGGGCCCCGTTCACCGAGAACCTGCACCGGTTCGCGCTGTACACGCTGTTCACCTCCACCGGGGGCTGGGACACCGGCCGCGCGGTCACCAACGCCGTCGCGATCGCGCTGCTGGGACCGGCGGTGCTCTCCAGCCTGCGCCGTGCCGCCCGTCGCGCCCGCGTGGAGCGCACCGTCCCCTGACCCGGACCGGGCTCAGTCGAACTCGACCCGCAGCACCCGGTCGTCGCGCGGGCCCGGCTCGGCCCGGCCGTCGGTGTTGGAGGTGGTGATCCACAGCGACCCGTCCGGGGCGGTGGACACCGTACGGATCCGGCCCAGGTCGCCCACGAACCAGTCCCGGGGCGGCTGCACCCCGCCCTTCAGGTCCAGGGCGGTGCCCCACAACCGGGTCCCGCGCAGCGCCCCGGACCACAGGACACCGTCCCGGAAGGCCAGACCCGACGGGGAGTTCTCGGCCGGGTTCCACACCGCCGCCGGGGCGGTGAACGCCTCGTCGTCACGTCCCTCGTTGCCCTCCATCACCGGCCAGCCGTAGTTGCCGCCGGCGCTGATCAGGTTGAGCTCGTCCCAGGTGGAGTCACCGAACTCGGTGGCCCACAGCCGCCCCTCGTCGTCGAAGGCCAGCCCCTGCACGTTGCGGTGCCCCATCGAGTAGACCGGGGAGTCCCACGGGTTGCCGGGCGCCGGGTCGCCGTCCGGGGTGATCCGCAGGATCTTGCCGGCCAGGGAGTCCCGGTCCTGGGCCAGGTCGGGTTGGGTGGCGTCGCCGGTGGAGACGTAGAGGTGGCCGTCGGGACCGAAGGCCATCCGCCCGCCGTCGTGCAGGAAGCTGCTCGGGATGCCGGTCAGCACGGGTTCCGGGGCGCTGGTCGCCTCCCCGTCGAAGCGGACCGTGACCACGCGGTTGTCCTCGCGGGTGGTCAGGTACAGGAACACCTCGGAGTCCTCGTCGAACGTCGGGGACACCGCCACCCCCAACAGCCCCGACTCGCCACCGGACTCGGCCTCGACGGTGCCCACGACCCGGCTGCGCCAGCGCTCGCCGCGCTCCACCAGGTGCAGGAGGCGACCGGTGTCGCGCTCGGTGACCAGGGCCGAGCCGTCGGGCAGGAACCCCAGACCCCAGGGGGTGGTCAGTCCGGTGACCACCGGCGTGGTGCCCTGCGGGTCGCCGGAGACCGGGCCGGGGTCGGTGCTGGGGGTGGAGGTGTCCGGCGGCGGGTCGGTCACGCCCGCGGTCGCGGTGACGGTGGAGCCGGGCGGCTGCTCCTCGTCGCTGCACGCCGCCAGCGCGGGGGCCAGCAGCACGCTCAGGACCACCGCGGCGACCGTGCGCCGGGGCTCAGGGTTGCGGCGCGGGCGGGATCGGCTGCTCCGGGGCTCCATGGGAGGAGTCTGCCGTACCGGTGTCCGGGCGGCGCCGACCTGCGGTGGCGGTGGCGCCGATGCTGGCCGCCACCACGCACGCCATCGCCAGCCACTGTCCGGCGCTCAACCGCTCGTCCAGCATCAGCAGCGCCGCCAGGGCGGCCGCGGCCGGTTCCATGCTCATCAGGATCCCGAACGCCGAGGCCGGGATCCGGCGCAGCGCGACCAGCTCCAGCGCGTAGGGGATCACCGAGCTGAGCACCCCGACCGCGGCGCCCAGCGCCAGCACCCGCGGATCGGTGAGGAACCCGGCGCCGCCGACCAGGGCGACGGGGGAGACCAGCAGCACCGCCACCGCCGAGGCCGCGGCCAGACCGTCGAGCCCCTCCCAGCGTCGCCCGGTCGCGGCGGAGAGCAGGATGTAGCCGCCCCACGCGGCACCGGCCAGCAGCGCGAACGCCACGCCGACCGGGTCCAGGTCGGTCTTCTCCCAGCCGAGCAGCAGCACCCCGAGCAGGGCCAGCCCGGCCCAGACCAGGTCCCGTGCCCGGCGGGAACCCAGGACCGCCACGGCCAGCGGTCCGATGAACTCGATGGTGACCGCCACCCCGAGCGGGATCCGGGCGAACGACTGGTAGATCGCCCAGTTCATCAGCCCCAGGCACAGCCCGTAGCCGGCCACCACCCACCAGTCGGTGCGCGAACGGCCGGTGAGCCGGGGCCGGATCAGCGCCAGCAGCAGCAGGGTCGAGGTGGCCAGCCGCAGCCACACCATGGCCTCGGGGGAGACGGTGTCGAAGAGGCCCTTGGCGATCGCGGCACCGACCTGGACCGAGGCGATGCTGCCCAGCACCATCGCGACGGCGCCGAGGCGACGGGTGGAGTAAGGGCTCACCGGGACATCATCACCGACGCGCGGCCCAGCGGGGGTGCGGCACGACCGTTCCGGTGCGCAGGAGTCGGTGCTCAGGACCCAGTGCTCAGGACCCAGTACTCAGGAAGGGGTGGCCTCGTCCTCGGCCAGCCGTTCCAGCAGTTCCAGGGTGATCGCGCGCTCGGCGTCGAAGTGCGACAGCCCCCAGTCCGCGACCAGGGACGGGTAGCGGTACTGGCCGCCGGGAGCGTCCTCGCCGGCGAGCATCACCCGCACGTCGGCCAGATCGGCGCGGGCCGCGGCCAGGTCGACCAGGTACTGCTCCAGCATCGTGCGCATCGTGGCCGGGTCGCTGAGGTGGCCCATCACCAGCCGCAGCGCGTAGGGGTGCTTGAAGACCGGGAAGCCGGGCGAGGAGGAGGCCATCCAGTGCTCCAGCAGCTCGCGGCCGGCGGGCGTGATCCGGTAGCTGGTGCTCCGGTCCTCGTCGCGGCCCTCGATGAGGCCGAGCTCGGCGAGCCGGGCGACCTCGGAGTAGACCTGCGAGGTGGCCGGCGAGGTCCAGTAGAAGCGCAGCGTCGAGTCCGCCCGCTGCTTGAGCTCGTAGGCGGTCATCTCGGCGTCGTCGAACGTGAACAACGCCAGCAGGGCGTAGCTCGTGATCGGCAGGGAAACTCGCTTGTCGGCCATCGCCACCCAGCGTAGTGTTCCTATTAGGAATAGTCGATGAGGGGACGCGGATGGAGATCGCGATCGAGGCCGACGGCCTGGTGAAGAAGTTCGGCGACACACTCGCCGTGGACGGAGTGAGTTTCGCGGTGCCCACCGGCAGCGTGCTCGGCCTGCTCGGCCCGAACGGGGCCGGCAAGACCACCACCGTGCGGATGATGACGACGCTGACCCGTCCGACGGCCGGCACCGCCCGGGTCGCCGGGCACGACGTGCTCACCGACCCCGGTGCGGTGCGCCGCTCGATGGGGCTGACCGGCCAGTCGGCGACCGTCGACGAGCTGCTGACCGGGCGGGAGAACATCCGGCTGGTCGGCCAGCTCTACGGCCTGGACGCCCGGACCGTGCAGCGGATCGGTGACGAGCTGCTCGAGCGGTTCAGCCTGACCGACGCCGGAGACCGGGTGGTCAAGACCTACTCCGGTGGCATGCGGCGGCGGCTCGACCTGGCCGTCAGCCTGGTGGCCACCCCGCCGGTGCTGTTCCTCGACGAGCCCACCACCGGGCTGGACCCGCGCAGCCGCACCGAGCTGTGGGAGGTGCTACGGGGTCTGATCGACGACGGCACCACGCTGCTGCTCACCACCCAGTACCTGGAGGAGGCCGACCAGCTGGCCGACAACATCGTGGTGATCGACCGGGGGACCGTGATCGCCGAGGGGACGCCGCTGGAGCTCAAGGACGCCTCCGGGAAGGCCGCGCTGGTGGTCACCGTCTCCCGCCCCGACGACCTGGATCGAGGCACGGAGCTGATGAGGGCGGCGGTCCGGGAGGTCCACGTGGACCGCGGCGCGCGCCGGCTCAGCGCCCCGGCCGAGGGGCTGGGCGACGTGACCCGGATCGCGGCGGTCTTCGAGTCCTCCGGGATCGACCTGGACGACCTCGGTCTGCAACGGCCCAGCCTGGACGACGTCTTCCTGCACCTGACCGGCCACACCGCCGAGGACGTGGCCACCGGACACGACGAGAACCCGGCGGAGGTCGGCGCATGAGCACCCTGGAACGCCCCGAGATCCGGCGCACCACCCTGCTGCAGCAGTCCTGGGCGATCACCCGGCGCAACCTGATCCACATCAAGCGGATGCCCGAGATGCTGCTCGACGTCACCATCCAGCCGGTGATGTTCGTGCTGCTGTTCGCCTACGTCTTCGGTGGTGCGATCGCGGTCGACGCCCCGGCCGGGTACCGCGAGTGGCTGCTCGGCGGGATCATGGGCCAGACCGTCGCGTTCGCCTCGTTCATCGTCGCGGTGGGGCTGACCGCCGACATCGACAAGGGCATCGTGGACCGGATGCGCTCGCTGCCGATCCGGCTCTCGGCCGTGCTGGTCGGGCGCAGCATCTCCAGCCTGATCCACTCCAGCATCGGCATCGTGGTGATGAGCCTGACCGGCCTGATCGTGGGCTGGCGGATCCGCGGGTCGTTCCTGGACGCGGTGCTGGCCTACGCCCTGCTGCTGCTGTGGGCGTTCGCGATGATCTGGGTGGGCATCCTGGTCGGGTCCAAGATGCGTTCGGTGGAGGCCGTCAACGGCGTCATGTTCACCACCATGTTCCCGCTGACGTTCCTGTCCAACGCCTTCGCGCCGGCCGAGCGGATGCCCTCGGTGCTGCGGGTGATCGCGGAGTGGAACCCGATCTCGTCGCTGGTCCAGGCGGTGCGGGAGCTGTGGGGCAACGCGCCGGCGGTGGCCCCGGACGCGGCGCTGCCGTTGCAGCACCCGGTCCTGGCGACCCTGATCTGGACCATCGGGCTGACCCTGGTGCTGGCACCGCTGGCGCTCAAGGCGTTCGCCGCGCGGACCCAGGACTGAGTCGTGGGACTCCTCACGTTCGGCCTCAACGTCACCCTGGACGGGTGCGTCGACCACCGGGTGGGCATCGCCGACGACGAGACGCACGCCCACTTCACCCGGCTGATGGAGGAGCACGGCGCGATGCTGTGGGGGCGGGTGACCTACGAGCTGATGGAGGACCACTGGCCGGCGGTCGCCCGCGGCGAGATCGAGGCGCCGGCGTCGCTGCTGGAGTGGGCGCGCCGGCTGGAGGAGAAACCCAAGTACGTCGTCTCCACCACCCGCAGCGAGTTCCCCTGGACGCACAGCCACCACCTGACCGGCGACCTGGCGGCGGCGGTGACCGCGCTCAAGGAGGCCACTCCGGACGGGGTGCTGCTCGGCAGCAACGCGCTGGCCACCACGCTGGACCGGTGGGGGCTGGTCGACGAGTACCGGTTCCTGGTGCAGCCGGTGGTCGCCGGGCACGGGCCGCGGTTGTGCGGCAGCGGGCTGCCGGACCCGCGCCACCTGGAGCTGGTCTCCTCCGAGGCGATGGGCAACGGCGTGCTCTCGGTGCACTACCGCCGCCGGACCGGGTGAGGGGACGCAAGGGCCGGCGGTCGGGCAGCGGCCGGGAACATCCGCGGTTGGTTGAGAGTTGAACCAGTCATGAAGAAGATCGGGTTCCTGAACTTCGGTCACTGGACCGACCACCCCTCCTCCGCGGTGCGGACCGCCTCGGACGCGCTGCTGCAGTCGATCGACCTGGCCGTGGCTGCCGAGGAGGTGGGTGCCGACGGCGCCTACTTCCGGGTGCACCACTTCGCCCAGCAGCTGGGGTCGCCGTTCCCGCTGCTGTCCGCGATCGGGGCGAAGACCTCGCGGATCGAGATCGGCACCGGCGTGATCGACATGCGCTACGAGAACCCGATGTACATGGCCGAGGACGCCGGTGCGGCCGACCTGATCGCCGGCGGTCGGCTGCAGCTCGGGGTGAGCCGGGGATCACCGGAGCAGGTGATCGACGGGTGGCGGTACTTCGGCTACGGCCCGGCCGAGGGGGAGGACCACGCCGACATGGCGCGGCGCCACACCGACGTGTTCCTGCAGGTGCTCGAGGGCGACGGCTTCGCCCAGCCCAACCCGCGCCCGATGTTCCCCAACCCGCCCGGCCTGCTGCGGATCGAGCCGCACTCGCCCGGCCTGCGGGAGCGGATCTGGTGGGGAGCCGCCTCCGACGACACGGCCGTGTGGACCGCGCAGAAGGGGCTCAACCTGATGAGCTCCACGCTGGTCAAGGACGAGACCGGGGAGCCGTTCCACGTCCAGCAGCGCAAGCAGATCGAGAAGTACCTGCAGGCCTGGACCGAGGCCGGGCACGAGCGGACGCCGCGGATCTCGGTGAGCCGTTCGATCATGCCGATCACCACCGACGAGGACCGGATGTACTTCGGTCGCGACAACGACTCCACCGAGCAGATCGGCCAGATCGAGCAGAACCTGCGCGCGATCTTCGGACGCAGCTACGCCGCCGAGCCCGACCAGCTCGTCGAGCAGCTGGCCGGGGACGAGGCGGTCCAGCTGGCCGACACGGTCCTGCTCACCGTCCCCAACCAGCTGGGTGTCGCCTACAACACCCGCCTCCTGGAGACGGTCGTGCGCGACGTCGCGCCCGGCCTGGGCTGGCGCTGACGCGACACGGGCCCGGCCGCCCACCCCGGGGCGGCCGGGCCCGGTAGCGTTCCGGCACCCGGGCGAGGGACGCCCGGGACCGAGGGGGGACATGCGCCGCGCGACCCGCACCACCACCGTCCTGCTCACCGCGGCCGCGGTGGCCACGAGCCTGGTCCTGACCGGCTGCGGGACCGAGACCCCGGTGGGTGGCGCCGCGGACGACGAACCGATCACCCCGCGTGCCGTCGCCGCCGTGGCGCTGGACCACCTGCCCGGTGACACCACCCACCGGGGCGCGTCCTACGTCGACGCTGCCAGCCCCCGGGGGAGCGTCGGCGCGGAACTGCGCTACGGCGGCGGCGAGGGCGACGACGGGGACCTGGTCGAGGTCCTGGTCGTGCCGCTGGAGTCCGTGCCCGAGGACACCGGGTGCGGCAACGCGGACCACTGCGTCACCGACGACGGCGTGCAGGTGAGCTGGGAGCAGGAAGTGCCCGAGGAGGACCCCGGGCTGGTCCACCTCAGCACCCGCCGCGACGGCGCCCGGGTCTCGGTGATGTACGCGGGGCCGGCCATCACCGGCGACCCGCGTGAGCAGGAGCTGCCGATCAGCTTCGCCGACCTGATGGACGTGGTGCGCGACCCGCGGCTGGCGCTGCGGGCCACCGACGAGACGCTCCGTGCAGGGGAGGAGCTCGACGACTGGGCCGGCGGTGAACCCGACCCGGCCACGCTCGATCTGGTCACCCAGAGCCCGAGGTCGCTGGCCGTGGGCTGGTTCTCCCGCTACGGCCAGGACTGGGCGTGGATCGGGGAGTCCCCGCTCACCCAGCGGTTCGGACCCGGGGCCGTCGGTGGACGGATCCGGATCGGTGCCGACTCCGAGCCGGTCGGCCCCGCCGTGCTCGACGTGCTCGCCGCCCCCGACCGCCCCGCCTGGGTCGACGAGTGCCCCACCGGGTGGACCTGCCTGGACCGCGGCGGGATCCGGGTGCTCTACCTGCCCGCCCAGGGCGATGAACCCGGTGAGGCGTGGCTGGTCGGCTCCCGCACCGGCAACGCCTTGCGGGTCTCCGAGGACACCGCCGGACCCGGCGGCCCGGACACGGTCGCGATCCGGGTGCACGGGCCCCGGATCCCCGTCCACCGCGCCGGGGCGCTCCAGGTCGCCGGATTCCACCTGTGGCGCACCGACGTCGAGAGCGCCCGCGACGGCCTCGCCCTCGTGACCGACCGGGCCGGCAAGGAGTCCGCGGAGGCCCAGTCCGGCACCCTGCGCCCCTGAGCCGAGCCTGAACCGAGCCCGAGCCGAGCCGGGTCGAGCCCGAGGCGCCGGCGCATGGCGACCTTCTCCCTGACCCGCAGCACCCACGTCGACGCCGACCCCACCCGGGTGCACGGCCTGGTCGACGACTTCCACCACTGGGTGGCGTGGTCACCCTGGGAGGGCCTCGACCCCGACCTGCGCCGCACCTACACCGGGCCGGACACCGGCGTCGGCGCCCACTACGCGTGGGCGGGCAACAGCAAGGCCGGCGAGGGGACGATGGAGATCGTCGAGTCCACGCCGGAGCGGATCGTGGTCGACCTGACCTTCGTCAAGCCGTTCGCGGCCCGCAACGTCTCCCGGTTCGACCTGACCCCGCAGGATGGCGGCACCGAGGTCGTCTGGACCATGACCGGCACCCGCAACCCGCTGATGCAGCTGCTCGGCAAGCTCCTCTTCGACCACAAGATCGCGGCCGACTTCGACCGGGGTCCGGCGGCCCTCAAGGCTGCCGCGGAGCAGCCCGCCTGACGCGGCTCACGCGGACGGGACCGCGACACACGGCGCGACCGGCCCCGCGGCGACACCGAAGTCGACGCTGGCCTGGAACCCCTCCACGATCTCGGTGCCGTCTGGGAGGGTCTCGCCGGGCAGCTCGGTGACCGAGGCGGAGAGCACGAAGGTCTCGCCCGCGCCCACCGCGCCCGCCGGCAGGGTGACCTCGAAGGACTCGCTGCCCACCACCAGCCCGGCGCCGCTGGGGGTGTCGTCGGTGAACCTCCCGCCGCGGCAGGCCAGACCGGGTGCCAGGTAGGTGACCTCCGCGTTGACCCCGTGCTCGGCCAGGGCCTTCTCCAGCGCACTTGCCCCCTCGAGCCGGTTGACCTTGACCGTGATCTCACCGGTCCGCCCGTCCACGTCCACCGACCAGGCCGGGGTGGCGGTGAGCATGGTGATGCCCAGCGCGCCGGCAGTGACCGTGGCCAGGCCGCCCAGGCCGGCTGCCCAGGCTCGGCGGGGACGACGTGCCCGCGCGGGTGCGGCCGCCTGCGCGGCGACGGCGTTCTCGGCGACCACCTGGCGCAGCTCTCCCAGGAGCGCGGTCTCGAAGGTGTCCAGCTCGGGGTCGGGGCGGTGGGTGGGGGTGTGCGTGGTCATCACAGGGCCTCCTGTCGTGCGGTGCCGGGTGCTGCGGTGTGGGGCGCGGGGTGCTGGGCCAGCGCGCGGCGGGCCCGGTGGTAGCGGGCGCGGGCTGCGCCGGGACGGATCCCGAGCACGGCCGCGGCATCGGTGAGCTGGAGCCCCTCGACGGCGACCAGTTCGACCAGGTCGCGCTGGGCGCGGGGGAGTGCGGCGATCCGGCGCAGCAGCACCCGGGCATCGGTCTCGGCGTCGATCCGGGCAGCGATCCGCTGCTCGGAGTCCGCGTCCAGCAGCTCCTTGGTGTCGATCCGGCGCAGTGCGGCCTGCTCCCGGGACCGACGTCGGTGGTGGTCGGCCAGCACGTGCCGGGCGATCCCGATCAGCCACCCGCCGGGGGATCCGCGTTCGGGGGTGTACCGGGACGCGGAGGTGATGGCGGCCAGGAAGACCTCGGCGGTCAGGTCGGCGACGACCGCCGGTTCGTCGACCCGGCGGGCCAGGAAGCGCCGGACCGCGGGCAGGTGCTCGCGGTAGAGCGCCTCGAAGGCGGCCGGGTCGACCGCAGCCCGGGCGGTCGTCGTGTCGTCTGCTCTCATGCCCTGTCCTTCGTCCCGGCCACCGCCAGCGTTACGCACCTGCTTCCCGGGCACTGTGACGTGCGACCCGAGGACCGGACTCCCCGCCCCGCACACCGGGGTCGAGGACTAGCCTTGCCGCCATGAGCGACACCCCCGACATCAAGCCCCGTTCCCGCGACGTCACCGACGGTATCGAGAAGGCCGCGGCCCGCGGCATGCTCCGCGCGGTGGGCATGGATGACGACGACTTCGCCAAGCCGCAGGTGGGTGTGGCCTCGTCGTGGAACGAGATCACCCCCTGCAACCTGTCCCTGGACCGGCTGGCCAAGGCCGTCAAGAACGGCGTGCACGCCGCCGGCGGCTACCCGCTGGAGTTCGGCACCATCTCCGTCTCCGACGGCATCTCGATGGGCCACGACGGCATGCACTACTCGCTGGTGTCGCGCGAGGTCATCGCCGACTCGGTCGAGGTCGTGATGAGCGCCGAGCGCCTGGACGGGTCGGTGCTGCTGGCCGGCTGCGACAAGTCGCTGCCCGGCATGCTGATGGCCGCCGCGCGCCTGGACCTCTCCAGCGTCTTCCTCTACGCCGGCTCCACGATGCCCGGCTCGGTGGACGGCAAGGACGTCACCATCATCGACGCCTTCGAGGCGGTCGGGGCGTGCCTGGCCGGCAAGATCACCGAGGACGAGGTCAAGCGCGTCGAGAAGGCGATCTGCCCCGGCGAGGGCGCCTGCGGCGGCATGTACACCGCCAACACGATGGCCTCGATCGGTGAGGCGCTCGGCATGAGCCTGCCCGGCTCGGCCGCCCCGCCGGCGGTCGACCGTCGCCGCGACGGGTTCGCGCACCGCTCCGGCGAGGCCGTGGTGAACCTGCTCAAGCACGGCATCACCGCCCGCGACATCATGACCCGCGAGGCGTTCGAGAACGCGATCGCGATCACCATGGCCCTCGGTGGCTCCACCAACGCGGTGCTGCACCTGCTGGCCATCGCCCGCGAGGCCGACGTCGACCTCGAGCTGGCCGACTTCAACCGGATCGGTGACCGCACCCCGCACCTGGCCGACATGAAGCCGTTCGGCAAGTACGTGATGACCGACGTCGACAAGATCGGCGGCATCCCGGTGGTGATGAAGGCGCTGCTCGACGCCGGCCTGATGAACGGCGACGTCATGACCGTCACCGGCAAGACCCTGACCGAGAACATCGAGGCGCTGAACCCGAAGGGTGTCGACGGCAAGGTGATCTTCCCGGTCGACAAGCCGATCCACGCTGACGGCGGCCTCACCATCCTGCACGGCTCGCTGGCCCCCGAGGGCGCGGTCATCAAGTCCGCCGGCTTCGACGCCGAGGTCGTCACCGCCACCGCCCGGGTCTTCGACCGCGAGCGGGCCGCGCTGGACGCGCTGGCCGAGGGCCGGATCACCAAGGGCGACGCGGTGATCATCCGCTACGAGGGCCCCAAGGGTGGTCCGGGCATGCGCGAGATGCTCGCCATCACCGGCGCGATCAAGGGCGCCGGGCTGGGCAAGGACATCCTGCTCATCACCGACGGCCGGTTCTCCGGCGGCACCACCGGCCCCTGCATCGGTCACGTGGCCCCGGAGGCCTCGCACGGTGGGCCGATCGCGTTCGTCCGGGACGGCGACCAGATCACCCTGGACATCCCGAACCGCTCCCTGGAGCTGCACGTCGACGCCGACGAGCTGGCCAGGCGCCAGGAGGGCTGGGAGCCCGAGCCGCCGAAGTTCACCCACGGGGTGCTCGGCAAGTACTCCAAGCTGGTGCAGTCGGCCAGCCAGGGCGCCGTCCTCTTCTGAGCCGCTCCTGACCCGCGGGCCCCGTCCACCCCGGACGGGGCCCGCGGGCGTTCCCGGGCACGGACGCGGCCGATCACTACGCTCGGGGCATGCGCGTGATCGACCACCACGTCCACCTCCAGCTCGTCGACGCCGGCGCGCTCGCCGGCGGGGGGCTGGCCGGGGTGGTCGACCTCGGCTCCGGGCCGGACGTGCCCACCGACCTGCCCGGCCTGCAGGTGGACCTGGCCGGCTGCTTCCTCACCGCGCCGGGCGGCTACCCCACCGACCGGTCCTGGGCACCGGCGGGCTCCTGCCGGGAAGTCAGCGACGTCGAGGACGCGGCCGTGGCGGTGGCCGAGCAGGTGGCGCGTGGTGCACGCGTGATCAAGGCGACCCTGCACCGCGACGCCGGACCGGTGTTCGCACCGCCGGTGCTGCGGGCCGTGGTCGAGGCAGCGGGGGAGGTCCCGGTGGTGGCCCACGCCGAGGGGGCCGGCACCGTCGAGCTCGCCCTCGACGCCGGGTGCTCGGCCCTGGCGCACACCCCGTGGACCCACCGGCTCGACGACGACCTCGTCCGGCGCGCCGCGGCGAGCCAGGCGTGGATCTCGACCCTGGCCATCCACGAGGCCACACCTGCCCTGGACACGGCCCTGGACAACCTGACCCGCTTCCACGCCGCGGGCGGCCGGGTGCTGTACGGCACCGACCTGGGCAACGGCGACCTGCCGCTGGGCGTCAACGCCGCCGAGCTCGCGCTGCTGCGTCGCGCCCGTCTCGACGAGGCCGCCGTCCGGGCCGCCTGTGCGGACCCCTGGCCCCGGCTCAGGCCGGGTGGGTGAAGGTGACCGGCTTCCCGGTGGCCCGGGCGTGGGCGATCTCCCGCGCCGTCGACTCCCCGACGTAGCCACCGGGGTTCACCACCAGCACCCGGTCGGCCAGGTCGATCTTGTGCCGGTGCAGCACGTCCAGCGCGGCCTTCTGCGTGTCGCTGATCCGGTGCTGGGGCTCGGTTCCGTCGACCCGGGCGAAGACGCCCGGTGCCAGGACGATCGCGCCGGCGAAGGTGAGCTCGCGGTTGGCCTCGGCGAGTTCCGCGGCGAACCGGGTCGAACCGCACAGGCAGACGATCTCGGGGCGCTCGGGAGCGGGCATGCGCGGCAGTCTAGGCACTGTCGTGACGACGGCCCGGCCACCACCCTCAGGACCGGTTTCCTCAAGGTTTCCCAAAGTCGGCTCCGGGCCGGCCCTCGCGGTGCGACAGTGACCCGACCACACTTTTCGGGCAGCAGGGGGACGCCGTGAGCCGACCGATCCGCACGCACGCGCCTCGGCGGGTTCTCTCCCGCGTCGCCGCGCTGGTCCTGCTGCTCGGCGTGCTTCCGGCCCTCGCCGCGCCCAGTGGCGCCGAAGCGCCCGGCACCCCGGGGACGCCCCGGGCCGCCACGCCCGCGCTGACCCAGGACCTCTGCGTCGTGACGAAGGGCAAGCGGCGCGGCACCGCCCGGGTCCCCGCGACCGGTCGCTGCGCGAAGAAGGAGAAGAAGGTGGCCGCCGTCCCGGCCACCCCGCGCACCCTCTGCCTGGCCCGGGGCGGCCGGGTGTTCCTGGTCGGCAAGGGAGCGATCACCGCCAAGACCTGCCGCAAGGGGAAGGTCGCCGGGGCGAGGCTCCGCGGTCGCACCACCCGGGTCCCCGCCACTGCCCCGGTCCTGCTTTGCACCCGCAAGAAGTCGACGCGGTGGGTCAAGAAGCTCAGCACCTGCAGGGACCGGCGCAGCCAGATCGTGAACCTCGCCCCCACGGGCCTGCGCCTGACCGGTGCCGGCACCCTCGACGGCGCCCCCGCCGGTTCGGCCGTCGGCACCCTCGCCGCGACCGACCCCAACCGCGGGGACACCCGGAGCTGGAGCCTGGTCGGCGGATCCGGCAGCAGCGACAACGCCGCGGTTCGGGTTCGCGGCCAGGTCCTGGTGCTGGCCGGCCGACTCGACCGGGCCGACGCCCGACCGCTCGCCGTGCGCGTTCGCGCCACCGACCGGCTCGGTCGCTCCACCACCGCCGCGCTGAGCGTTCCCGTGACCGTGGTGCCCGCCACCGGGCTCGCCCTGGCCCCCGGCCGGGTCGCCGAGAACGAGGCCGAGGGCACCAGCGTCGGCACCGTCACCGCGCAACCGGCCGGCGCCCGGATCGACGACCTGCGGCTGGTGGCCGGGACCGGCGACACCGACAACGGGTCGTTCGTCCTGGTCGGCGACAGCCTGGTCCTGGAGGCCACGGCCGACTTCGAGCAGCAGAACAGCTACGCGGTCCGGGTCGCCGGCACCACCCGGAGCGGCGCCACCCTGGAGCAGGCCCTCACCGTGGACGTCACCGACGTCAACGAGGCCCCGAACCTGCTCGACCTGGACGCCGGCCCGCTGGACGAGATGGCACCGGCCGGGACCGTGGTGGGCCACCTGAGCGCCGAGGACCCCGACGCGGGGGAGAGGTTCACCTTCAGCGTCACCACGCCGACCGGGGACCCGGCGTCCGACGCCTTCACCGTGGTCGACGACGAACTGCGCACCACCCGGCCGATCCGCTTCGCCGAGACCGACGCCGGGTGGCTCGAGGTGAGGGTCCGGGTCGTCGACCGGGGCGGCCTGGACTACGAGCAGCCGGTGCAGGTGGAGGTCACCGACCTCGACAACGCGCCCGAGGACATCGCCCTCAGCCCGGCCGCCGTCATGGAGAACCAGCCGTCCGGCACCGTCGTGGGCACCTTGACCGCTCACGACGACGACGGCGGCACGCTGACCTGGACGCTCGTGGGCACCGGCAACGACAACGCCTCGTTCCAGCTGGCCGGCGCCGAGCTGCGCACGGCCACCAGCCTGACCCGGGGGGAGCGCACGGTCCGGGTCCGGGTCACCGACCCCTCCGGGCTGTGGCTCGAGCGCGACCTGGTGGTCACCGTGACCAAGCTGAACCGGGCCCCGGCGGTTCCCGTGCTCGCCGGCAGCGCCGTCGACGAGAACCTGCCCGCCGGCAGCCCCGTCGGCACCATCACCACCACCGACCCTGACGGTGACGCGCTCACCCTCAGCCTCTCGGGCTCCGGTGCCGCCGACTTCGCCCTCGACGGCAACCGGCTCGTCACCAGTGGTCCGCTGGACCACGAGGCCGGGGCCACCCGTGACCTCCGGATCACCGCCACCGACCCCGACGGGGCGAGCGCGCACGTCGACGTGCAGATCACGGTCCGTGACGTGAACGAGGCGCCCACCGACCTCACCCTGGCCGGCACGCACATCTCCGAGAACCTGGTCGGCTCGGTGGGGGCGCTGACGGTCCTCGACCCCGACGCCGCGCAGAGCCACACGTTCGCGGTCACCCCGGCCTCCTTCGGGGTGGTCGGTGGTCAGCTGCGCACCATGGCCGGACTCGACCACGAGGCCACCCCCACCGTCACGGTGACCGTGACCGCCACCGACCCCGGCGGACTGGCGGTGACGCGCACCTTCACCATCACCGTCGACGACGTCGACGAGGCCCCGGTGGTCGCCCCGCGCACCTGGACGGGGCTGGTGCCGAACACCCGTGCCGTGCACGGCACCACCACCAGCGGCCCCGCGGTCCGGCTCACCGGGTCCCTGCTGCTGGAGGGCGCCAGCGACCCGGAGGGGCAGCCGGTCACCGCGATCGCCGAGACCGTGTCCACCACGCGTGGGGGGTCGGTCACGATCACGGCGGACTCCACGTTCGTCTACACCCCGGCCCCGGGACGCAGCAACGAGACCGACGTCTTCGTGTGGCGGGCCAGCGACGGCACCCGCACCACCCAGGCCCGCGTCGACCTGGTCCTCGACAGCCAGCGGGTCTGGTACGTCGACCCTGCCGCGCCGACCGACGGCAACGGGACCTCGGCGCAGCCCTTCACCTCGGTCTCGTCACTCTCCTCGGCCAGCGACCCCGATGCGGCCGGAGACCTGCTCTACCTGTTCGCCGGCACCCACACGGGCCCGCTGCTGCTGGAGCAGGCGCAGAAGGTCCGCGGCGCCGGGACCGGCCTGACCGTCTCGGGTCACGAACTGGTCGCCGCCGGGGGCGCCAGCACGCTGACCGGTACCACCGGGACCGTGCTGACCCTGGCCAACGGCACCGAGGTGTCCGGGATCGCGCTCACCGGCACCGCCAGCACCGTCGTGCTCAGCGCACCCAGCATCACCACCACCGCCACCGTCGCTGCCGACGTGACCGTGACCGGCTCGTCCAGCTCCGGTCCGACCCTGACGGTCGCCGGCGGAACCGGCACGGTCCAGGTCCTCGGGCCACTGGTCCCCGGCACCCGCCGCCCGGCGGTGGACGTCAACCAGACCGGCAGCGGCACCGTGAAGCTCGGCACGGTCACCTCGCCGGGCAGCGGTTCCGGGGGCATCCAGGTCCGCGGCACCGGCACCCTCGACCTGACCGGCGTCCTCACCCTGACCACCGGCAGCGGCCCCGCGCTGGACGTCCAGGGCGGCCCGACGGTGGTGACCCGCAGCAGCGCGAACCACCTCAGCACCACCACCGGCACCGCACTCGCGGTGGTCAACTCGACCATCGGCGCTGCGGGACTCAGCTTCGCCTCCATCACGACCCAGGGGGCCGTCCCGGGCATCCGTCTGGACAACACCGGGACGCAGGGGCGGTTCACCCTGGGCGACGGCGTCGCGCCGGCGGGCACCATCGCGAACTCCACCGGCGACGGGGTGGTGCTGCGGCAGACCCGAGGCCCGGTGCTGCGCCGGCTCGCCGTCACCGGGACGGTGGGGACCGGGATCCGGGTCGAGGGTGTCTCCGACGGCTTCGAGGCCGACACCGTGAGCGTCACCGGTTCGGGGGAGGACGGGATCCTCGTCACCGGGACCAGCGGCACCACCGACGTGCACCACTCGACGTTCTCGGGCAACCGCGGTGACCACGTGCAGGTGGTCGCCGGCGGCGGCACCTCCGAGGCGCTGGTGCGGCAGAACATCCTGACCGGCGGCACCGTCGGTGCCTGGGGCCAGGGCATCACGATCACCGCCGGGGCGGCGCTGGGCAGCGGCGCCTTCCGCTACGACGTCGTCGGCAACGTGGTCTCCCGGGCGGCCGGCCACGCCGTGACCGTCAGCGGCACCGCTCTGCCGGCCGGTGCCGTGGCCGACGGCCTGGTCCGGGACAACCAGCTCGGGTCGACCTCGCTTCCCTGCTCCACCGGCGGGGACGGGGTGGCGGTGTTGAACGAGGGCGGCACCGGTCGGCTCCGGGTCGGCATCACCGGAAACACCGTCCAGGGCTGCTCCGGCCGCGGGATCCGGCTGCGCACCGGTGACGGTGCCTCCTCCCTGCTCGCCACGGTCACGTCGAACACGGTCACCGCGCCGGGCAGCGCGAGCTCCGACGCCCTGAGCGCGACCCTGGGCCTGCTGCCCTCCGACACCGGCAGCTCGTGCCTCGACGTCCGCGCCAACACCCTCACCGGCGGGATCTCCGCGGCGGGCCTGCGGATCAGCCGGGGCGGCGGGTCGCTGGTGATGTCCGGGCTGGCCGGCACCACCTCCACCCCCGCCACGGTGGCGTCCATGCTGACCGGCGCCAACACCGCGATCACCCCGGCGCCGGTGATCGGCGCCGGCACCTACGCCTCAGGCCCCCAGTGCTCTGCCCTGACCCTGCCCTGACCACCCCGCACCCGTGAGGAGAACCGATGGCTGAACCGTTCCTCGGAGAGATCAGACTGATGTCGTTCGTCTTCGCGCCCAGGGGCTGGGCCCAGTGCAACGGCCAGCTCCTGCCGATCAACCAGAACCAGGCGCTCTTCGCGCTGCTCGGCAACTCCTACGGCGGCAACGGGCAGACCACGTTCGCCCTGCCCGACCTGCGAGGTCGCGTCGCGGTGGGGTCGGGGGTGGGTTACAGCGTGGGGCAGACCGGTGGTGCCGCGGCAGTCACGCTCAGCACCTCCCAGATGCCGGCCCACACCCACACGCTGCGGGCCGAACCCGCCCGGGGCAGCGTCCACGCCCCGGCAGGCCGGCGGCTCGCGGCCACGTCGAACGGGTGGGCTGACACCGCAGCCGTCACGACACTGAGCCCGCAGACCG
Organism: Actinomycetes bacterium; assembly: GCA_023396115.1. Classification (GTDB taxonomy): domain Bacteria; phylum Actinomycetota; class Actinomycetes; order Propionibacteriales; family Nocardioidaceae; genus Nocardioides. The sequence goes on from JAEWXC010000062.1 coordinate 32,046, forward strand.
TCGGAGCGGTCGGCGGCTCCCAGGCGCACGAGAACCGCCAGCCGTTCGGCGTGCTCAACTACTGCATCGCCCTCACGGGCATCTTCCCGTCAGCGACCTGAGGAGACCTCGTGGCCCAGCCCTACGTCGGGGAGATCCGACTCTTCGCCGGGAACTTCGCCCCTGCCGGGTGGATGTTCTGTGACGGCACCCTGTTGTCCATCGCCGAGTACGAGACCCTGTTCCAGCTGATCGGCACCACCTACGGGGGTGACGGGCAGAGCACCTACGCACTGCCGGACCTGCGCGGACGGGTGCCGATGCACCAGGGCAACGGCTACGTGCTGGGGGAGCGCTCGGGCGTCGAGCAGGTGACCCTCACCCAGCAGCAGATCCCCGCCCACACGCATCCGTTCGGCGTCGCCGGGCCCGGTACGCACGCCGGCCCTGCCGGACGGGTGCTCGCCACCCCACCGAGCACGCCCCGGTTCTCCACCGTCGCACCCGACGCTCAGGTCAGCCCGACCGACGCGGTCGGCGGCTCGCAGCCGCACGACAACATGCAGCCCTACCTGACGCTGAACCCGATCATCTCGCTGTTCGGCATCTTCCCCTCGCCGACCTGACCAGGAGCACCTGATGGCTGATCCCTTCGTGGCGGAGATTCGACCCTTCGCGTTCGGTTTCGTTCCCCGGGGCTGGGCGCTGTGCAACGGCGCGCTGTTGCCCATCGCCCAGAACACGGCCCTGTTCTCGTTGCTCGGCACCACCTACGGCGGGAACGGGCAGTCCACCTTCGGGTTGCCCAACCTGCAGGGACAGGTCGCCGTCGGCAGTGGTCAGGGCCCGGGGCTCTCCGACCGGTGGCTGGGGGAGACGGGCGGATCCGCCCAGGTGACGTTGTTGGAGTCCGAGATTCCGGTGCACACCCACGAGGTGCGGGCGACCTCCGCCGAGGCGACGCTGCGCCAGCCCGCTCCGGACCGGGCCCTGGCCGCCACGGCCGACGAGGCCGGGTGGGCGCCCGCCGGCGCCGTCCCCGTCGCCACCTCGCCGCTCGCACTCGGGACGGCCGGCGGGAGCCAGCCGCACGAGAACCGGATGCCGTTCCTGGTGATCCAGTACTGCATCGCCCTGCAGGGCGTGTTCCCGCCGAGGTCGTGACCGTGATGACTGTGTCGCAGATGGTCCCCGCGCTGACCCGTCGTCGGGTGGTGGCGGCGGACCGGGCGTTCGTCCTCGGTCTGGTGCGGGCCGAGCGCCGGGCCGCGCTGACCGCCTCCGGGCTGCCGGCCGCTGCCCTGGCGCACCTGGTCGACGTCCAGGTCCGGGCCTGGCTGGCAGGACCCGGCGGCAGCGGGGAGCAGCACCTCTTCGAGGTCGCCGGGGTGCCCGTCGCGCACCTCGTGCTCGCCCACGGACCCAGCACCCGGGTCGTGTGGATCGCCGTGGCTGCTGAGCACCGACGCCGTGGCGTGGCCGGCGCCGTCCTGCGCACCGTGCTCGACGAGGCCTCCACAGCTGACCGCGCCGTCGACCTGCACGTCGACCCCGCCAACACCGCCGCCGTGGCGCTGTACCACTCACTCGGCCTGCGTCCGGTCGGTACGACCGGCGCCGACCTCCACCTCTCCACCAGGGAGCCGTCATGACCTTCACCGCCACCCGCCGCACCCTGCTGGGCGGCGCGGCCACCGCCGGTCTGGTCGGCGCCGTCGCCGCCCCGGCCCCCGCGCGGCGCCCGGTCACCGGGCCGCTGCCGACCCTGGGCCTGATCACCCCGTCCGTGCCCGGACGCCCGGCCGTCTCCCGTCGCGGGGACCGACTCGCCGCCGGGCTGGGGGTGGCACTGCCCGGTGTCCGCCTGCACCGTGCCGAGGTGCCGTTCGGGCTGCACGGGGTCGAGGACAGCGCCAGCGACCTGCTGCGCCGTGGCGCGGACGTGCTGGTGGTTGCCCTGGCCGACGCCGTCGGGAGCCGGGTGCTCGAGCTGGCCGGCGACGCCGGGGCCGGCGTGGTGCTGGCCGGGGTCGGCGCGCACGTGCCCGACCACGTGGGCGGGGCGGTCCGGACCTCCCTGCAGCACTGGCAGTCGGCGCTCACCCTGGGCCAGTACGCCGCCCGTCGGCTGGGTCCCTCGCTGCACCAGCTCGTCCTCGCCCCCGACGCCGGGTACGACAGCGTGTTCGCGGTGCGTCGAGGCTTCACCGGAGCCGGCGGTCGGGACTCCGGCACCACCGTCGTGGACACCCACGAGCCCGGTGACCTGGCCCGGGCCGCCCGTCAGGTGCGGGCCGCCGGCGCGGCTGTCGTGCACGTGGCCGCCACCGGGGACCGGGCTGCCCGGGCCGTGGCCGCCCTGCGCGCCGCCGGCGTCACCGCCGACCTGCTGCTCGACCCGACCCTGACCGAGCGGGAGTTCCGACGCGGACTCGGCGCGGGTGCCCGGGGAGCCCACACCGTCACCGCGGCCGTGGACCGGGCCCGGCTGGGCGAACTGCGGCGGGCGATGTCCGCCGGTGGCCGGGGCCGTCCGGACGCCTTCGCGGTGCTCGGGCACGACACCGGCCTGCTGCTCGGGCTCGCCGTGGGGCGTCGGGGGCGGGCGCGCTGGTCGACCCTGCCGGACCTGCTCGCCGGCGCCCGGGTGCGTGGCGTGCGCGGGGTCCAGCGGGTGCACGCCTCCGGGCTGGTCTCCACCCCGCTGGTGGTGCGCCGGTTCGTCGCTGCGGGGAGCGGGGTGAAGGTCCGCGACGTGGCCGCACGGCCGCGGGTCGGCGGACGCTCCCCGGCACTGGCCGTGGTCACCGGACGCCACGCGTCGGGCTACCTCAACGAGTACCTGACCACGTGAGCCGTCAGGCGTAGACCGCCTGGTAGGTGAGCCCCTCGGGGTCCCGGGCCAGCGGCACCAGGAACACCACGTCCTCCTCCGAGCCCGCGCGCACCGGGTAGGTGCCCTGGGCCAGGGCGGGCTCGGCAGGGCCGCGCCAGACCAGTGAGCCTCCGGGGTGCGGTTCCGGGCGCGGCTCCGCCTCGACCAGCTGGAGCGTCACCTCCCCGAGCGAGGTGGTCACGACCAGCTCGTCGTGCCGGGCGAGGTCGTCGAAAGTCAGGGCCACAGGGGCACGCTAGTGGGTTACCGTGCCGCATGGTTCCCGACCCCTCCGGCACCGCCCACCCGCAGACCGACGCCGGCCTCGACACCGGCCTCGAAGCCGTCCGTGACACTGGCCTCGGCGCCGCTGCCCTGGACGCCGCCGACCCGCTGGCCGGCTTCCGCGACCACTTCGTGGGTGCCGCCGACGACCTGGTCTACTTCGACGGCAACTCGCTCGGCCGGCCGCTGGCGGTCACCGCGGAGCGGATGACCGAGTTCGTCACCGGGGAGTGGGGCGGTCGGCTGATCCGCGGCTGGGACGAACACTGGTTGCAGCGGCCGCTGGCGCTGGGCGACCGGATCGGGGCCGGCGTCGTCGGTGCCGCCGCCGACCAGGTGGCGCTGGGCGACTCCACCACCGTGTGGCTCTACAAGCTGCTGCGCGCTGCGGTCGACGGTCGGCGCGCCCAGGACCCGGCCCGCACCGAGATCGTGCTGGACACCGACAACTTCCCCACCGACCGGTACGTCGCCGAGGGGATCGCCGCCGAGCGCGGTCTCACGCTGCGCTGGATCGAGGCCGACCCGGCCACCGGCGTCACCCCCGACCAGGTGGCGCAGGTGGTGGGGGAGCGGACCGCGGTGGTGCTGCTCAGCCACGTCGCCTACCGATCCGCCTGGGTGCTCGATGCCGCCGCGGTGACCCGGATCGCCCACGACGCGGGGGCACTGGTGCTGCTCGACCTGTGCCACTCCGCCGGTGCTGTGGAGGTGGAGCTGGACGCGTGGGGTGTGGACCTGGCCGTCGGGTGCTCCTACAAGTACCTCAACGGTGGCCCCGGTGCCCCCGCGTTCGGGTACGTCGCCCGGCGCCACCAGGAGACGCTGCGCCAGCCGATCCAGGGGTGGATGGGGCACGCCGATCCGTTCCTGATGGGGCCGGGGTTCGCCCCGGGCGCCGGGATCCGTGGCTTCGTCTCCGGGACCATGCCGGTGATGGGGATGCTCGCCCTGCCCGACATGCTGGACCTGGTCGAGGCCGCCGGGATGCCCGCGATCCGCGCCAAGTCGGTTGCGCTGACCAGCTTCACGATCGACTGGGCCGAGCAGCACCTGGCCGACCTGGGCGTCCGGGTCGCCAGCCCCCGCGACCCCGCCCGCCGTGGCGGTCACGTGACCCTCACCCACCCGGCGATGCGGGAGGTCGTGGCGACGCTGTGGCAGCGCGACGTGATCCCCGACTACCGCGACCCGGGCGGGCTGCGGATCGGGCTCTCGCCGCTGTCCACCTCGTTCACCGAGGTGGAGACCGGGATGCAGGCGGTGCGCGAGGTGCTGGAGGGGCTGGCATGAACGACACCGTCCGCGTCCCCCGCGTCGACGGCGCCCCCTCACCGGCCCTGCGCTTCCCCGCCCCGCTGCGGCCCGGGGACCGGATCGGGGTCACCTCGCCGTCCAGCGGCGCCAGCGGTGCCGCGGCCGAGCGGGTCGCGTTCGCGGTGCGGTGGCTGGAGGAACGGGGCCACCCGGTCACCGTCGGCCAGTGCATGGACGGCAGCGGCCACGTGTCGGCACCCAAGGCGGAGCGGGCCGCCGAGCTGACCGCGATGCTCATCGACCCCACGATCCGCGCCGTGGTGCCGCCGTGGGGCGGGGAGACCGCGATCGACCTGCTCGACCAGCTGGACTTCGACGCGATCGCGGCTGCCGAGCCGACCTGGCTGGTCGGCTACTCCGACCTGTCCACCATCCTGCTGCCGCTGACCCTGCGCACCGGGTGGGCCACCCTGCACGGCGACAACCTCGCCGACACCCCCTACGAGGTGCCCGACGGGTTGGTGCACTGGCTGGACCTGGCCGCGGCCACCGGGGAGGTGACCCAGCGCGACTCCGGCCGGATCGACACCTGGGTGCGGTTCGAGGAGGGACCCGAGGCGCCCCGGGCCACCGAGTGGCGCCGGGTCGGCTCCGGTGCTTGGAGCCTGCACGGAGCCGAGCGGCTCGACGTCACCGGCCGCCTGGTCGGCGGGTGCCTGGACACCGTGGCGCACCTGGTCGGCACCCCGTTCGGTGACGTGGCCGGCTTCGGTCGGGCCCGTGCCGCGGACGGGCTGGTCGTCTACCTGGAGGTCTGCGACGCCAACCCGTTCGACGTGGCCCGGATGCTGCACGGGATGCGGTACGCCGGCTGGTTCACCCACGCCCGTGCCCTGCTGATGGGGCGCACCAGCGCCGAGGACGCCGAGAGCCTCACCCAGCACGGGGCGGTGCTCGACGCGGTCGGGATGCTGGACCTGCCGGTGGTGTTCGACCTCGAGATCGGCCACGTGCCGCCGCACCTGCCGCTGGTCAACGGGGCGCTGGCGCGGGTCGTGGTCGACGGGGACCGGCGGGAGATCCACCAGCGGCTGGCCTGAACCCGCCCGTCGACGGCACCGGTCCATCGGGGATGCTGTGCCTGACCCGTCGAGCATCCTGAGGAGAATCTCGTGAACGCGCGCACGAACGACCACGGCCAGCCGATCGGCCCCGCGGTCGAGCACACGCCCCCGCCGCTGCCCGCGGACGTGGTGCTCACCGGCGTCGGCGTGCGGCTCGAACCGGTGGCCCGGCACCACACCGCGGCCCTGCACCACGCGTTGTGCTCCGAGCGGGACGACAACCTGTGGACCTACCGCTCCGACGAGCGTCCCCGGACCGTCGCGGAGCTCGCGGCCCGGATCGACGAGTGGGCCGCGGCCGAGACGGTCACCTTCGCGATCGTCCCGGTCGAGACCGGCCAGGCCGCCGGGCTGGCCACCCTGATGCGTGCCGACGCCGCCCACGGCAGCGTGGAGGTCGGTGCGATCGTCTTCGGCCGCCAGCTGCAGCGCTCCCGGGCCGCCACCGAGGCGATGGCGCTGCTGATGCGCCACGTCTTCGAGGACCTGGGCTACCGCCGCTACGAGTGGAAGTGCGACTCCCTCAACGCCCCCTCGCGCCGGGCGGCGATCCGGCTCGGCTTCATCTGGGAGGGGCGGTTCCGGCAGGCGGTGGTCTACAAGGGCCGCAGCCGCGACACCGACTGGTTCTCGATCACCGACGGCGAGTGGCCCCGGGTCCGCCGGGCCCTGGAGGAGTGGCTCGACGACCGCAACTTCGACGACGCCGGCCGGCAGCGGGTCCGCCTGGCCGCGCGCCCCGCGGCCGCGGACTGAGCACCCGGGACGGGATGTCGGAGGGGGCTCGGACGGCACGGACGTGGTCCGGCTCACCCGCCACATCTTGGGATTGCCGTCCCACATGTCGGGACGACCGGCATACTGTGTTGAGCCCGGCAGGTGCCGGGGGCATCCTTGGGGCATGCAGTTCCGACTTCTCGTACGTCCCGACGCGTGATCGCGCTCCGCTGAGCGCGCTGAACGCGTCGTCCCCTCGTTGCCACGACCGGCCGAGGGGTTTTTTGTTGGGCGGACGAGGAACGGATCACCGATGGACACCGAGTGGGACACCACGTGGGACACCGAACTGGAGAACGGTCGCTGATGAGTGAGCAGATGACGGGCGCGCAGAGCCTGGTCAAGTCGCTGGAGTCGGCCGGGGTGACCGACATCTTCGGCATCCCCGGCGGAGCGATCCTCCCCGCGTACGACCCGCTGATGGACTCCACCCGGATCCGGCACATCCTGGTCCGCCACGAGCAGGGCGCCGGCCACGCCGCGCAGGGCTACGCCGCGGCCACCGGCAAGGTCGGGGTCTGCATGGCCACCTCCGGTCCGGGCGCGACCAACTTGGTCACCCCGATCGCAGACGCCCACATGGACAGCGTCCCGATGGTCGCCGTCACCGGGCAGGTGGGGGAGTCGATGATCGGCACCGACGCCTTCCAGGAGGCCGACATCCGCGGCATCACCATGCCGATCACCAAGCACAACTTCTTGGTCACCGACCCGCGCGACATCCCGCGCCGGGTGGCCGAGGCCTTCCACATCGCCTCGACGGGCCGCCCCGGACCGGTCCTGGTCGACGTCACCAAGTCGGCCCTGCAGGCGATGACCAGCTTCGACTGGCCCACCGAGCTGCACCTGCCCGGCTACCGCCCGGTGACCCGCCCGCACTCCAAGCAGGTCCGTGAGGCCGCCCGGCTGATCCTCGAGTCCAAGCGACCGGTGCTCTACGTCGGTGGCGGCACCATCCGCGCCCGGGCGCACCGCGAGCTCGCCGAGCTGGCCACGCTGACCGGCATCCCGGTGGTCACCACCCTGATGGCCCGCGGCGCGTTCCCCGACAGCCACCCCCAGCACCTGGGCATGCCCGGCATGCACGGCAGCGTCTCGGCGGTGGCCGGCCTGCAGCGCAGCGACCTGATCATCAGCCTGGGTGCCCGCTTCGACGACCGGGTCACCGGCAACCTGGACTCCTTCGCCCCCAAGGCGAAGGTCATCCACGCCGACATCGACCCCGCCGAGATCGGCAAGAACCGCTTCGCCGACGTGCCGATCGTGGGCGACGTCCGCGAGGTGCTGATCGACCTGATCGCCCTGCTCAAGTCCGAGCAGGCCGCCGGGCGCGAGGGTGACTACGAGGCGTGGATCGCCTTCTGCGCCGGCGTGAAGCAGCGCTACCCGCTGGGCTACGACACGCCTGCCGACGGGTCCCTGGCCCCGCAGTACGTGCTCGAGCGGCTCTCGGCGATCTCGGGTCCGGAGTCGATCTACGCCGCGGGCGTGGGTCAGCACCAGATGTGGGCGGCCCAGTTCATCGGCTACGAGAACCCCAACACCTGGATCAACTCCGGTGGCCTGGGCACGATGGGGTACGCGGTCCCGGCCGCGATGGGCGCCAAGGTCGGCATGCCCGGCTCGACGGTCTGGGCGGTGGACGGCGACGGCTGCTTCCAGATGACCAACCAGGAGCTGGCCACCTGCGCGATCAACGACATCCCGATCAAGGTCGCGATCATCAACAACGAGTCGCTCGGCATGGTGCGGCAGTGGCAGACGCTCTTCTACAACGAGCGCTACAGCAACACCGACCTGCACACTGGACCTGACAGGCGGATCCCCGACTTCGTGAAGCTGGCCGACGCCTACGGCTGCGTGGGCCTGGCCTGCGAGCGTCCCGAGGACGTCGACGCCACCATCGAGAAGGCGATGGCGATCGACGACCAGCCCGTGGTCGTGGACTTCCGCGTGCACCGCGACGCGATGGTCTGGCCGATGGTGGCCGCCGGCACCAGCAACGACGACATCAAGTACGCCCGGGACCTGGCTCCCAAGTTCGACGAGGACGACCTGTGACCCGCCCAGAGGCGCCCAGCCGAGAGGACCTCCACCGATGACCGACGTCACGACCGACCTGCACACCCTCTCGGTCCTGGTCGAGAACAAGCCCGGCGTGCTGACCCGCGTCGCCGCGCTGTTCTCGCGCCGCGGCTACAACATCGAGTCCCTGGCCGTGGGCCCGACCGAGCACCCGGAGATCTCCCGGATGACGATCGTGGTCAACGTGGCCGGCTCGCCCCTGGAGCAGGTGACCAAGCAGCTCAACAAGCTGGTCGAGGTCATCAAGATCGTCGAGCTCGACGGCAAGGCCTCGGTCAACCGGGAGCTGCTGCTGGTCAAGGTCCGCGCCGACTCCGTGACCCGGGGCGAGGTGCTCGACGCCGTGCAGCTGTTCAAGGCCAAGGTGGTCGACGTGGCCCCCGACGCCGTGACCATCCAGGTGGTCGGCAACGTCGACAAGCTCGCCGACTTCCTGCGGGTGGTCGAGCCGTTCGGCATCCGCGAGCTGGTCCAGTCGGGCATGGTCGCGATCGGCCGTGGTTCGCGCTCGATCAGCGAGCGCAGCGCCCGCCCGGTCCCGATCCCGGCACCCCGGGCCGTCTGAGCAGTCCCACCCCGCGCCCCGCCGCCGCCCGGCAGCCCGGCGCCCCCGTACCATCCGAGAGTCCCCACCCGGACACGCCAACGAAGAAGGAGAGCCCCAGTGGCTGAGATGTACTACGACGACGACGCCGACCTGACCCTGATCCAGGGCAAGAACGTCGCCGTCATCGGCTACGGCAGCCAGGGCCACGCGCACGCCCTCAACCTGCGCGACAGCGGCGTCGACGTCCGCATCGGTCTGCCCGAGGGCTCCAAGTCCCGCGCCAAGGCCGAGGACGAGGGCTTCCGCGTGCTCACCCCGGCCGAGGCCGTGGAGGAGGCCGACGTGGTCGTCGTCCTCGTGCCCGACCAGCACCAGCGCAAGCTGTACGCCGAGGCGATCGCCCCCAACCTGGCGCAGGGCGACACCCTGCTCTTCGCCCACGGCTTCAACATCCGCTTTGGCTACATCACCGCGCCGGAGGGCGTCGACGTGATCATGGTGGCGCCCAAGGCGCCGGGTCACACCGTGCGCCGCGAGTACGTCGCGGGCCGCGGCATCCCGGACATCATCGCCGTGGAGCGTGACGAGTCGGGCACCGCCTGGGACCTGGCCAAGTCGTACGCCAAGGCCATCGGCGGCACCCGCGCCGGCGCGATCAAGACCACCTTCACCGAGGAGACCGAGACCGACCTGTTCGGTGAGCAGGCGGTCCTCTGCGGTGGCGTCTCGCAGCTGGTCCAGTACGGCTTCGAGACCCTGACCGAGGCCGGCTACCAGCCCGAGATCGCCTACTTCGAGGTGCTGCACGAGCTCAAGCTGATCGTCGACCTCATGTGGGAGGGCGGCATCGCCAAGCAGCGCTGGAGCGTCTCGGACACCGCCGAGTACGGCGACTACGTCTCCGGCCCCCGCGTCATCGACCCGAGCGTCAAGGAGAACATGAAGGCCGTTCTGGCCGACATCGTCTCCGGCGCGTTCGCCGAGCGCTTCATCGCCGACCAGGACGCCGGTGCCCCGGAGTTCCAGGAGCTGCGCGCGAAGGGTGCCGCGCACCCGATCGAGGCCACCGGCAAGACCCTGCGCAGCCACTTCTCGTGGAAGCAGCAGGATGCCGACTACACCGACGGCTCTGCGGCAAGGTGACACCAGTTTGACGGAGCGTCTCCGGCGTTCTCGGCACTTCGTCGATCGCTTCGCTCCCAGATCGACTTCGTGCCTCCGCCTGGGAGCCGCACACGTCATCTGGCGTCACCCGGTGTGAACATGGCGAACGGCCGGCCCTGCGGGGCCGGCCGTTCGGCGTTCCCGGTGGTCGAGCTTGCCGAGACCCCCCACGCCCCGGTGGGCGAGCTTGCCGAGACCCCCCACGCCCCGGTGGTCGAGCTTGCCGAGCCCCCCCCCCGCCCGAAGATGGGACCCGACCCCCATGGCGCACACCGGTCCCACTGGTCGGGGTAGGTGAGGCTGCCCTAAGCCAGCGGAGTATCGTGGGAGCGTGCTCGCCAACTACCTGATCGGACTGCGCGAAGGCCTCGAAGCCGCCCTCGTGGTCACGATCCTGATCGCCTACCTGGTCAAGACCGACCGGCGCCACCTGCTCGGGTGGATCTGGGGCGGCATCGGCGTCGCTGTGGCGGTCAGCCTGGCCTTCGGTGCCGCGCTCACCTACGGCCCCCGCGGCCTCACCTTCGAGGCCCAGGAGGCCATCGGCGGCACCCTGTCGATCATCGCCGTCGGCTTCGTGACCTGGATGGTCTTCTGGATGGCCGGCGCCGCCAAGAACCTCTCCGGCGAGCTGCGCGGCCAGATCGACCGTGCCGCCGACGGCGACGGACGCCGGCCCTGGTCGCTGGTGGTGATCGCCATGCTGGCGGTGGGCCGCGAGGGCCTGGAGACCGCACTGTTCCTGTGGGCCGCCACCCGCGCCGGGACCAACGAGAACACCGCCACCTGGGAGCCGCTGCTCGGCGCGTTCCTGGGCATCGCCACCGCGGTGGCCCTGGGCTGGGCGCTCTACGCCGGCGCGGTCCGGATCAACCTCACCCGGTTCTTCACCTGGACCGGCGCCTTCCTCGTCGTCGTCGCGGCCGGCGTGCTCGCCTACGGCGTGCACGACCTGCAGGAGGCCGCGTTCCTCCCCGGCCTGCACGACAAGGCCTTCGACATCTCCGACACCCTCGACCCGAACGGCTGGCTCGGCACCCTGCTCAAGGGCCTGTTCAACTTCCAGCCCGACCCGACCGTGCTGCAGGCGATCGTCTGGGTCGCCTACCTGGTCCCCGTGATGACCCTGTTCCTCCTCTCGGCCCGGCAGCGTCGCCTGGCCTCCACCCGCACCTGACCCGCACCCGCCACCCAAGGACACCTCATGCGACCCACCGCCCTGCGCCCCCGTCTGCTGCTGCCCCTGGCCCTGGTGGCCACCGTGGGCCTGAGCGCCTGCACCGAGAACGCCGACCCGTCCAGCGACCAGCGGGCGGTCACCGTCGACTCCTCGGCCGAGGGCTGCGAGCTCTCCACCACCTCGATCCCGGCCGGCACCGCCAGCTTCGAGGTCACCAACACCGGTGACCAGGTCACCGAGTTCTACGTGCTGGCCGAGGATGGTCTGCGGATCATCACCGAGGTGGAGAACATCGGTCCCTCGCTCTCGCGCACCCTCACCGTGGCCCTGCCCGAGGGCTCCTACCTGACCGCCTGCAAGCCGGGCATGAAGGGCGACGGCATCCGCGCCGAGTTCACCGTGACCGAGTCCGACGAGAAGGTCGAGGTCTCCGCCGACCAGCAGGAGCTCATCGACACCGCCGAGCAGAACTACGTCGCCTACGTGCAGGACCAGGCCGACCAGCTGCTCACCAAGACCGAGGAGTTCGTCGACCTCTACGTCGCCGGCAAGGACGACGAGGCACGCGCCCTCTACCCGGTCGCCCGCACCCACTGGGAGCGGATCGAGCCGGTCGCGGAGTCGTTCGGTGACCTCGACCCGGCCATGGACCTGCGCGAGGCTGACGTCGAGGAGGGCGCGGAGTGGACCGGCTGGCACCGGATCGAGAAGGACCTGTGGCCGGCCCGTGCCGAGAACTACACCCCGCTGACCGACAAGCAGCGTGCCACCTACGCCGACGACCTGCTGGCCAACACCAAGAAGCTCGACGGCCTGGTCGACGCCGACGACTTCAACTTCACCGTCGACCAGATCGCCAACGGCTCCACCGCCCTGCTCGAGGAGGTCGCGGCGGGCAAGGTGACCGGCGAGGAGGAGTACTGGTCGCGCACCGACCTCTACGACTTCCAGGCCAACCTGGACGGCGCCAAGGTCGCCTACGAGGGTGTCCGTCCGGTCCTGGAGACCAACGACGCCGAGCTGGCCGCGACCCTCGACTCGCGGTTCGCTGCCCTGCAGACGATGCTCGACGAGCACGCCGAGGGTGAGGGCTTCGTCTCCTACGACACCCTCACCGAGGCCCAGGTCAAGCAGCTCAAGGACGGCGTCAACGCGCTGTCGGAGCCGCTGGCCAACCTCGCCGCCGCGGTCCTCGGGGCCTGAGCGTCATGGGTGCCGGGGGCGGGTTCTCCCGCCGGGGGTTCCTGACCGGGGGCGCGGCCGTGGCCGGCGCCGCCGGGTTGCTCGGGGGATCGGTGCTGCTGGAGCGCGCCCACCCCTCGGCCGCCTCAGTGCCCGGGAGCAGCGCGCTCCCGCAGTCCTACCCGTTCCGCGGCGCCCACCAGCAGGGGGTGCTGACCCCGGTCCAGGATCGGCTGCACTTCGCGGCCTTCGACGTGATCACCAGCGACCGCGAGGAGCTGGTGGCGCTGCTGCGGGCCTGGACCGAGGCCGCCGAGCGGCTGGTCCAGGGCCGCCCGGCCGGGCCGGTGGGGCCCACCGAGGGCGACGACCGGCTGCCGCCGGACGACACCGGTGAGGCGATCGGCCTGCCGGCGTCCCGGTTGAGCCTGACGTTCGGGTTCGGCCCCGGCCTGTTCCGCGACGCCGAGGGTGCGGACCGGTTCGGCCTGGCCGACCGGCAGCCGGCGGCGCTGCGCGACCTGCCGCACTTCCCGGCCGACGCGCTCGAGCCGGGGCGCACCGGGGGAGACCTCTGCATCCAGGCGTGCGCCGACGACCCGCAGGTGGCGGTGCACGCGATCCGCAACCTGGCCCGGATCGGCTTCGGCACGGTGTCGGTGCGCTGGTCGCAGCTGGGGTTCGGTCGGACCTCCTCCACCTCGGTGGACCAGGAGACCCCGCGCAACCTGTTCGGCTTCAAGGACGGCACCGCCTCGATCAAGGCCGAGGAGCACGACGACGTGGACCGGTTCGTCTGGGTCGCGCCCGGTGACGACCCGGGTGCGGAGTGGATGGCCGCCGGGTCCTACCTGTGCGCGCGCCGCACCAACATGCGGATCGAGACGTGGGACCGTCAGCCACTGCGCACCCAGGAAGAGCTGGTCGGTCGGACCAAGGCGTCCGGTGCCCCGCTGTCGGGCGGGGACGAGTTCACCGAGATCGACCTGGACCTCCCGGGCCGCGGGGGCCCGGTGGTCCCGGTCGACAGCCACGTGGCGGTCGTGCACCCCGACAACAACGGCGGGGTGCGGATGCTGCGCCGCGGCTACAACTTCGTCGACGGCTCCGACCCGCTCGGTGGCCTGGACGCGGGACTCTTCTTCATCGCCTTCGTGCGTGACCCCGCCCAGCACTTCATCCCGATGCAGACCGCGATGGCCAAGAACGACGCACTGATGGAGTACCTGAAGTTCACCGGGCAGGCGCTGTTCGCGGTCCCGCCCGGGGTGGGACCGGGGGAGTACGTCGGTCAGGGCCTGTTCGAGGCCTGAGCGCCGCAGACCCCCGGTGCCTCACCCGCAGCTCACCGGGCAGCTCACCGGGCAGCTCACCGTGCCGCCGTGGTCCGTTCGGCCTGCCAACGACGCTGCCGGGTCACGAACGAGGTGGTCGAGCGCCACAGCAGACCGGGGAACAGCCGCGCCACGCGCCACTGGACCCGGGCCGAGCGGGGTTCGATGACCACGGCCGCGTCCGCGGCCACGCCGCGCAGCACCGCCGCGGCCAGCTCGTCGGGATCCAGCGCCCGGCGCAGCCCCTGGCCACGCAGGTAGTAGTCGCGGCCCACGAAGTCGTCCACGGACCCCTTGTCCAGGATCGGGGTCTCCACGGCGCCGGGACACACCACGGTGACCCCCACGCCTTTGGCGCTGGCCTCGCTGCGCAGGGCCAGGGAGAGCCCGACCACCGCGTGCTTGGTCGCCACGTAGCTGGTCAGCAGACCGCCGGGGGTCAGCCCACCCATCGAGGCGGTGTTGACGATGTGCCCCGACCCCTGGGCGATCATCCGCGGGTACGCGGCCGCCACCCCGTGCACGACACCGCGCAGGTTGACGTCGATGATCAGGTTCCACTGCTCCAGCGTGAGGTGCTCGGTCTCCCCGCCGAAGCAGATCCCGGCGTTGTTGAACAGCAGGTCCAGGCGACCGTGCTCGGCCACCGTCCCGGCCACCACCTGCTCGACGGCCGCGGCGTCGGTCACGTCGAGGCCGACCGCGCTGGCCCGCTCACCCAGACCGGACGCGGTCGCGGCCGCGGATGCCGGGTCCAGGTCGCTGCACACCACCCGGGCGCCCGCGGCGACCAGTGCCCGCGACAGCGCAGCCCCGATGCCTGAGCCGGCGCCGGTGACCAGCGCGACCTTGCCGTCGAAGGCTCCTGCGGGGACGGCCCGGCTCACCCGAAGGCCTTCGCGATCAGCCCCAGCAGGTCGGGGTAGCGCATCATCGACTCGCCGCCGTCGACCAGCAGGTCCTGGCCGGTGGTCCAAGCGGCGCCGGGGGAGAGCAGGTGCGCCACGGTGGCGGCGATCTCCTCGCCGGTGCCGGGCCGGCCCAGCGGGGTGTTGTCCAGGTACTCCTGCTCCACGCCGGGGATGCCCATCGCCGGCTCGGTCAGCGGGGTGACGACCAGGCCGGGGGAGACGGTGTTGACCCGGACCCGGCGCGGTGCGAGCTCCAGCGCGGTCACCTTCGACAGCATCACCAGGCCGGCCTTGGCGGTGCAGTAGGCCGAGAGCCCGGTGCCCGGGGCGGTCGCGTTCAGCGAAGCCAGGGTGACCAGGGAGCCGCCGTCACTGACGCGCTGGCCGGCGTGCTTGAGGACGTGGAAGGCGCCGACCAGGCAGACGTCCAGGATCCGGCGGAACTCGGTGGAGTCGTGGTCGACCACCGGCGCCAGGGTGCTGGTGCCGGCGCAGTTGACCACCCCGTCGAGACGGCCGTGCTCGGCCACCACGGCGTCGAGCAGGGCGGCGACCCCGGCCTCGTCGACGACGTCGACGCCGCGCACCTCGTCGGTGGCGTTCAGGTCGGCCGCGACGACGGTGTGCCCGGCGGTGTGCAGGTGCTCGGCGATCGCGGCGCCGATGCCCGATCCGGCGCCGACGACCACCGTGACCGGGGCGCGGTCAGCCGGGGTGGGGGCAGGGGTGGATGAGGTCACGAAGTTCTCCTGACAGGTGTCGAAAAATGTTGACGTACGTCAAAAGTAGGACATAGCGTGACGCCTGTCACCCCCTCCGAGTGAAGTGAGTCACCATGACCTTCTCCGCGTCCCAGGCCGATGCCCCGCCCACCGTGGCCGTGATCGGCGCGGGCATCTCCGGCCTCACCGCCGGCAAGATGCTCGACGACTACCAGGTGCCCTACACCTGCTTCGAGGTCTCCGACCGGATCGGGGGCAACTGGGCCTTCAAGAACACCAACGGGATGAGCAGCGCCTACCGCTCGCTGCACATCGACACCTCCAAGTACCGGCTCTCCTTCCGGGACTTCCCGATGCCCGAGAGCTACCCGGACTTCCCGCACCACACGCTGGTCGCGGAGTACCTGGAGGACTACGCCGAGGCGTTCGACCTCAAGCGCAACATCGAGTTCAACAACGGTGTCCAGCACGCCCGTCGCCTGCCCGGCGGCGGTTGGGAGCTGGACCTCGCCGACGGCAGCACCCGGCGCTTCGACTTCCTGGTCGTCGGCAACGGGCACCACTGGGACCCCCGCTACCCCGACTTCCCCGGGGAGTTCACCGGCGAGACGATCCACTCCCACCACTACATCGACCCCGAGGAGCCGCTGCACCTGCGGGACAAGCGGATCCTGGTCGTCGGCCTGGGCAACTCCGCCGCGGACATCACCGTGGAGCTGTCCAGCCGCACCCTGGGCAACACCGTGTACCTCTCCACCCGGTCCAGCGCCTGGATCGTGCCCAAGTACCTGCGCGGCAAGCCCGCGGACATGGGCTTCCGCACCAACGTGCACATCCCGCTGAAGTGGCAGCGCAAGGCGATCAGCAAGCTGGCCCCGATGCAGAACGGCCACCCGGTCGACATGGGGCTGCCGATGCCCAACCACCAGTTCATGGAGGCCCACCCCACGCAGTCGGTGGAGCTGCCGGTGCGGCTCGGCTCGGGTGACGTGGTCGCCAAGGGCAACATCAGCCGGCTGGACGGAGCCACGGTGCACTTCGAGGACGGCACCAGCGCCGAGTTCGACGTGATCATCCACGCCACCGGGTACAACATCACCTTCCCGTTCTTCGACCCCGAGTTCATCTCCGCCCCGGACAACCACATCGCGCTCTACAAGCGGATGTTCAAGCCCGGGATCGACGACCTCTGCTTCATCGGTTTCGCCCAGTCCACCCCCACGCTGTTCCCGTTCGTGGAGGCCCAGACCCGGCTCATGGCCGCCTACGTCGCGGGGCAGTACGCGCTCCCGTCGGAGTCGGAGATGCACCGCACGATCCTGGCCGACCAGGAGCTCTACACCGGGCACATGAACCAGACCGCGCGGCACACCCAGCAGCTGGACTACTTCGTCTACGAGCACCAGCTGCGCACCAAGGAGCTGCCGTCCGGGCGGACCCGGGCCGGGGTGGGCGCGTGACCCGCGAGGGTGCCGCCCCCACGTCGCGACCGGCCCCGGCGCGCGGGATGACCCAGCGCACCGTCACCAAGGGCGACGCCCGCAGGTCGGCACTGCTGGAGGCGCTCGACGAGGCGTTGAAGGACGGCGACAGCGTCGAGGCGATCAACGTCGCCGACCTGTCCCGCCGTGCGGGGGTGACCCGCTCGGCCTTCTACTTCTACTTCGAGAGCAAGTCCGCGGCGGTCGCGGCGCTGATGGAGACCGTCTACGAGGAGGCCGCCTCGGCCGGTGAGGTGCTCACCGACACCGACCGGGAGCCGGCGGAGCGGATCGCGGTGGTCGTCGACCAGATCTTCGCCTCCACCGAGCGGCACGAGCACCTCTACCGGGCGGTGCTCGAGGCGCGCGCCACCAACCCGGCGGTGCGCGAGATGTGGGACGCCGACCGGACCTCGTTCAGCCAGGACGTGGCCGACATGATCCGCGCCGAGCGGGCCGCCGGCAAGGCACCCGAGGGGCCGGACGCCGACGTGCTGGCCCAGGTGCTGCTCGACCTCAACGACCACAACATGGAGCGTCGCGTGCTGCCCGATCCCCCCGACCGGGCCGAGCACGTCGCCGCCGTCACCGCCATCTGGGTCCGCAGCGTCTACGGCGCCTGACCCTCCACCCGACGCCGGCCCACCCCACCGGCCCACCCGACACCGACCACCGGCCAGGAGCACACCGTGAAGAAGACCAGTACCGCCCACCGGGCGCCCGCGCAGGACGCCCCCACCACGACGGAGCGCGGGGACGCGAGCACGCCCCGCACCCTCGAGTTCACCGTCGCCGGCACCCGCTGCGAGGCCAGCCACTTCCCGGCCGCCCACGACGCCCTGGCCAGCGACGCCGGTCGTCCGGTCGTCGTGCTCGGCCACGGCCTGGGCGGGACCCGCGACTCGGGCCTCGAGCCCTTCGCCCGTGCCTTCGCCGAGGCCGGCCTGGACGCGGTGACCTTCGACTACCGCGGGTTCGGCACCAGCGGGGGAGACGAGCGTCAGGTCGTCTCCCTGGACGCCCAGGTGGAGGACTGGCGCGGCGCGGTCGACGCCGCCCGGGCGCTGCCCGGGGTGGACCCGGCACGCGTGGTGCTCTGGGGCGTCTCCCTGGCCGGCGGGCACGTGCTGCGGCTGGCCGCCGAGCGTGACGACGTCGCCGCGGTCGTCTCGGTCGTCCCGATGGTCGACGGTCTGGCCGCGATGCGGCACGCCCTGGCCGCCCACGGCGTCGGTGCCCTGGTCCGGGCCACCGGGCAGGGCATCGCTGCGCGGGTCGGGGTGGCCCGCGGTCGGGCGCCGATGATGCCGCTGGCCGCCCGTCCCGGCGAGCGCGGTGCGCTGACCGTGCCGGGCGCGCTGGAGGACTACCTGTCGATCGCCGGCCCCAGCTGGCGCAACGAGGTCCGCGCCGACGTCGGGCTGGAGCTGGGCACCCGGGCCCCGGCCGAGGCCGCGGCGCAGGTCACCGTCCCGGTGCTGGTCCAGATCTGCGACTTCGACGTCTCCGCGCCGCCGTTCGCCGCAGCCGAGGCCGCCTTCGCCGCCCGGGCCGAGGTGCGTCACTACCCCGGTGACCACTTCGACGTGTTCCCCGGCAAGCCGTTCCACGACGCTGCGGTGGCGCACGCGGTGTACTTCCTCACCCGGCACCTGCGCCCCGCCTGAGTCGCAGCCGGAACCACCGGGACGGGTCGCCCCCCGAGGCCCGTACCGGTTGCCGCCCGCGCCACCCCCTGCGGCACGGGCGAGACGGCGTGGGCCGGACCCTGGGAGGATCCGGCCCACGCCGTCGTGCTGTTCCGTGGGGGTCACTTCACCTCGGAGCGACCCATCCGCCACAGCCCCAGGGCCAGCGGCAGGACCAGCCAGATGGTGCCGGAGGTGGCCAGCTGCGCCCAGCCCTCGGCGTCCGGGACGCCCTCGTAGAGGCTGGTGGTGCTGTAGAAGAAGTCCACCCACGGCCACAGGTCCATGAACCAGTCCTGGTAGTAGGCCAGCGCCCCGAACAGGTTCGGCAGCACCAGGCTGTAGACGAAGTAGACGACGATCGCGACCGGCGAGCTGCGGAACACCGCACCGGCGGTGAAGCCCATCAGCATGCCCAGGGTCGAGCCGAGCACGACCATGGCCTGGTCGGCGACGCTGAAGCCCCAGATCGGGTCGATGCCGTGGATCGTGGCACCGAGCAGGTTGCCCAGGGCACCGACCCCGGTGGCCAGCAGGATCCCGATCACGCCGATGGTCACCGAGACGACCAGCTTCGCCGCGATCACCCGTCCGCGGTGCGGGACGAGGGTGAAGGTGGTCAGGCCGGTGCGCTGGCTCCACTCCGAGGTGATCGACAGGATCGCCACCACCGGGAGGATGATCGCCATCGGCACGCCCACCGCCGAGGCGAACGTCTCGAAGTTCATCGACCCCTCGCCACCGAAGGCGAGCACCGCACCCGAGGCGAGGGTGGCCAGGATGCCGATCGAGGCGATCAGCCAGAAGCCCGACCGGGTGTTGAACATCTTCAGGGTCTCGACGCCGACCAGCTGGCCGAAGCCGATGGGGCGCACCGGGCCCAGGCTGCCGGGGCGGACCGGCGGGGTCGTCCCGGTGGCTGCGTGCGCCGGGGCGGTGCTGCCCGCCGCCGGGGTGGTGGTCGTGCTGCTCATGCTGCGACTCCTTCGCGCTGGGACTGGGCGGTGAGCTCCAGGAACATCTCCTCCAGGCCCGCGCCGTCGGCGGACCGGAGTTCGGTGAGGGCGACGCCGGCCGTCAGGGCCAGCTGGCCGACCTGCTCGGCGCTGGCGTCGGTGTGCAGGGCGTGGTCGGGGGTGCGGGTGCAGCCGACGCCGGCAGCGGCCAGGGCCGCGACGAGCCGGTCGGGGTCGGCGGCGCGGACCACGGTGCCGGCGGCGGCCAGCAGCTCGGCCTTGGTGCCGCCGGCGACGATCCGGCCGTTGCCGATCACGACCAGGTCGTCGGCGATGACCTCGATCTCGTGCAGCAGGTGGCTGGAGAGCAGAACGGTCCCGCCGCGGGTGGCGTAGTCGCGCAACAGGTCGCGCATCCAGCGGATGCCCGCCGGGTCGAGACCGTTGGCGGGCTCGTCGAGGATCAACACCGAGGGATCGCCGAGCAGGGCGACCGCGATGCCCAGGCGCTGCCGCATCCCCAGCGAGTAGTTGCGGACCCGGCGGCCGGCCTCCTCCTCGGTGAGGGAGACCTTGTCGAGCATCTCGTCGACGACCCGGGCCGGGAGGCCCATGGTGCGCTGCGCGACGGTGAGCACCTGGCGCCCGGTGCGCCCGGCGTGCTGGGCCGAGGCGTCCAGCAGGACGCCGACCTCCCGACCCGGGTTGGGCAGCGAGGCGTAGGGGCGGCCGTCGATCAGGGCGGTGCCGCTGGTGGGGGTGGTCAGCCCGACCATCATCCGCATGGAGGTGGACTTGCCGGCGCCGTTGGGCCCCAGGAAGCCGGTGACCCGTCCGGAACGGGCCGTGAACGAGACGTCGTCGACGGCGGTGAAGCTGCCGTAGCGCTTGGTCAGGGAGTCAAGGGTGATCATGGCCCTGACTCTCGCTCCCGGACGGGGGCGCGCACATCGGGGAGACCGACCGATCCACCCCTGAGTCCTCTCGGGGTCACCTCAGGGTCGCCCCCGGCCCCCCGCCTCGCCACCCGGGCACAAAAGCGGCGCTGACCGGGCACATCCGCGACGCTGACCGGGCACTTGTGTGGCGCCGACCGGGCACTTAGTCGCCGACCGGGCACTTGCGTGGCGCTGACCGGGCACAAAAGTGGCGCTGAGCGGGCGCTTGCGCGGACCGACGCCGCCTCCCGGCGGGAAGGAATCGGTGTTCGCCGGTGTTCTGCTCAGCATGCGCATCGACATCTGGAGTGACGTGGTCTGCCCGTGGTGCTACATCGGCAAGCGCCGGTTGGAGGCCGCGCTTGCCGACTTCGAGCACGCGGACGAGGTGGAGATCCACTTCCACTCCTACGAGCTGGACCCGGCCGCCCCGAAGGTGGCCTCCGAGCGGACGCTCGAGGCGCTGGGGCGCAAGTACGGCGGGGGAGTCGAGGGCGCGCGCCGGATGATGGACCAGGTCGAGGCGGCCGCGGCCGGCGAGGGCCTGCTGTTCCGGCTCGGCGAGACGATGCACGTCAACACCTCCGACGCCCACCGGGTGCTCCACCTGGCGGCCGACCACGGCGTCCAGGGTGCGCTCAAGGAGGCGCTGCTGGCCGCCCACTTCACCCGGGCCGAGAACGTCTCCGACACCGACGTACTCGTCCGGCACGCTGTCGCGGCCGGACTCGAGGAGAGCCGGGTCCGCGAGGTGCTGTCCTCCGACGAGTACGCCGACGCCGTCGAGGCCGACATCCGCCAGGCTGCCTCGCTGGGCGCCACCGGCGTCCCGTTCGTCGTGGTCGACGGCAAGTACGGCGTCCCCGGTGCCCAGCCCGCCGACGTGTTCGGCCAGGTGCTGCAGCGGGCCTGGGACGACGCTCACCCGCAGGTGCAGCTGGTCACCGGTGGCGACGCCGAGGCGTGCGGCCCCGACGGCTGCGCGATCTGATCAACCCGGCCCGGCACGGTCGCGGTCCGGGGAGGCCACCCGGGGTGCGGTCCGCATGGCGACCCAGCCCGGCACCCCGACCACGACCGGCTAGGCTGGGTGTTCGCACAGCGTCGTGCGTCCACTCAGTCGAACCCCACGCACCCGTAGTCGAGGAAGCGCTGTGACCAAGCCTGTCGTACTCATCGCCGAAGAGCTGAGCCCCGCCACCATCGAGGCACTGGGCCCGGACTTCGAGATCCGCCACTGCAACGGCGCCGACCGCGCCGAGCTGCTGCCCGCGATCGCCGACGTCGACGCCATCCTGATCCGCTCGGCCACCCAGGTCGACGCCGAGGCGCTGGCGGCCGCCAAGCGCCTCAAGATCGTGGCCCGCGCCGGTGTCGGTCTGGACAACGTCGACGTCAAGGCCTCCACCCAGGCCGGCGTGATGGTCGTCAACGCCCCGACCTCCAACATCGTCTCGGCCGCCGAGCTGGCCGTCGCCCTGATGCTGGCCGCGGCCCGCCACGTCTCGCCGGCCCACGCCGCGCTGCGCAACGGTGAGTGGAAGCGCTCCAAGTACACCGGCATCGAGCTGTACGAGAAGACCGTCGGCATCGTCGGCCTGGGCCGCATCGGCGTCCTGGTCGCCCAGCGCCTCTCCGCGTTCGGCATGAAGGTCATCGCCTACGACCCCTACGTGCAGGCCGGTCGCGCCGCGCAGATGGGCGTGCGCCTGGTCGACCTCGACACGCTGCTGGCCGAGGCCGACTTCATGAGCGTGCACCTGCCCAAGACCCCGGAGACGGTGGGCCTGATCGGTGCCGAGCAGCTGAAGGCCGCCAAGTCGAGCCTGGTGCTGGTCAACGCCGCTCGCGGTGGCATCGTCGACGAGGCGGCGCTGTACGACGCCCTCGTCGCGGGCGAGATCGCGGCTGCTGGCCTGGACGTCTTCGCCAAGGAGCCGTGCACCGACTCGCCGCTGTTCGCGCTGGAGAACGTCGTCGCCACCCCGCACCTGGGTGCCTCGACCGACGAGGCCCAGGAGAAGGCCGGCATCGCCGTGGCCAAGTCGGTCCGCCTGGCCCTGGCCGGCGAGCTGGTCCCCGACGCGGTGAACGTCCAGGGTGGCGTGATCGCCGAGGACGTGCGCCCCGGCATCGGCCTGACCGAGAAGCTCGGCCGCGTCTTCACCGCGCTGGCCGGCGAGGTCGCGCAGAGCCTGGACGTCGAGGTCCGCGGCGAGATCACCGAGTACGACGTCAAGGTGCTCGAGCTGGCTGCGCTCAAGGGCGTCTTCACCGACGTCGTCGAGGACCAGGTCTCCTACGTCAACGCCCCGCTGCTGGCCGCCGAGCGCGGCACCGCGGTGCGGCTGGTCAGCCACGCCGACGCCGGCGACCACCGCAACCTGGTGACGCTGCGCGGCACCCTGGCCGACGGCACCCAGGTCTCGGTCTCGGGCACCCTGGTCGGCCTGGCCCAGCGCGAGCGCCTGGTCGAGGTCAACGGCTTCGACGTGGACATCGAGCCCACCGAGCACCTGGCGTTCCTGACCTACACCGACAAGCCGGGCATGGTCGGCACCGTCGGTGGCGTCCTGGGCGCTGCCGGCGTCAACATCGCCGGGATGCAGGTGGCTCGTGACGCGAAGGGCGGCGAGGCCTTGGTCGCGCTGTCGGTCGACTCGGCGATCACCGCCGACACCCTGGCCGAGATCGAGACCGCGATCGACGCCACCACGGTGCGCGCCGTCGACCTGGACTGATCTGTCCCTGTTCCGCGAGGGCGGTCACCCCACCGGGGTGGCCGCCCTCGCGGCGTCTCCGGTCCCGGTGTTCGGGCCCGCCCGGTGGTCGAGCCTGCCGAGACCCCGCCGCCCGACCGGTGGTCGAGCCCGCCGAGACCCAGCGCGGTCAGGCCACCACCACCGGCCTGGCCGCCGCGGCTCCCGGGATCCCGTCCGCACTGCCCGTCGACCGGTCGCCCAGCCGGTCCCAGGCCCGCGCCAACCGGTCCACCGCCTCGTCCAGCACCGGCACCGGCAACGTCCAGGGCAGCCGCACCCGGTCCCGGGCACCGCCCTCGGTGTCGAAGACCGGCCCGGGGGTGAGGGCCACACCCTCGGCCTCGGCCAGCTCGGCGAACCGGACCGCCCACGGTCCGGGAAGCCGGCACCACAGCACCATCCCGCCGACGGGGACGGTGAACTCCCACGTGGGGAGCCGCTCGCGCACCCGGGCGACGAGGGCGTCACGCTGCCCGCGCAACGCTGCCAGGTGGCCCGCGAGCACCTCGGGGTCGCCGAGCAGGTCGGCCAGCACCATCTGCTCGGTCACCGGCGTGCCCAGGTCGAGGGCGAGCCGGGCGTCGGTGAGCACGTCCAGGTCGGCCTCCTCGGCCCGCAGCCAGCCCAGCCGCAACCCGCCCCACACCGTCTTCGACGCGCCCCCGACGGTGACCGCGCGACCGCCGGCCCGGGCCACGTGCGCGGCGAACGGCAGCGGCATCCGACCGCCGGGCAGCCCCGAGGAGTCCAGGACCAGACCCCGGTGCGATTCGTCGACGACCGCCAGCACGTCGTGGCGCGCCAGCACCGCGGCCAGGTCGGCCCGTTCGGTGTCGTCGAGCAGCACGCCGGTGGGGTTCTGGAAGTCCGGGCACAGGTACGCCGCGCGGATCCCGGAGCTGCGCAGGGTCGCGTCCAGGCCGGCCGGGTCGCGGCTGGCCACCGGCTGGGGGACCAGCCGGCACCCGCGCAGCCTCAGTGACGCCGGGGCGTTGGGGTAGACGGGGGACTCGACCAGCACCCGGTCGCCGACCTTCAGCAGGGCGTGCGCGGTGACCGCGGTGGCCGCCAGGGCGCCGGGCGTGACCATCACCTGACCCGGGTCGGTGGCCAACCCGTCGGCGGTGAACTGCTCGGCGATCCGAGAGGTCAGCTCCGGCAGTCCGGCGGGGAAGTAGCCGTGGTCGGCCAGCAGACCGGGCAGCTGCCCGACCGCGCGCTCGTACGCGGCCGCCACCCCGGCCGGTGCGGCGGTGGCGGCGCAGGTCAGGTCGATGAGGTCGGGGTCGGGTCCCCGCGGGCTGAGGGTGCGGTCCACGCCGTGCCGGGGGCCACCGGGGATCCGGGTCCAGGTCCCCGCACCGACCCGGGCCACCGCCCAGCCACTGGTCCGCAGCTGGTCGTAGGCCCGGGTGACGGTGGTGCGGCTGACCGGGAGCACCTCGGCCAGGTCCCGCTCGCTGGGCAGCCGGGTGCCGTGCGGAAGCCGACCGTCGCAGACCAGCATCCGCAGCGCCTCGGCGAGACCCGCCCAGGCCGGGGAGGTGTCGAAGTCACCCAGCAGGGAGGCGAGCCGGGTGGGGGAGACGTGCATGGAGGACGTGGCCATGTGGCCACTGTCGCAGGATTGGCTCTTTGTTCCAAGGCCATTGCGCAGGATCATGGTGGGGTGACCGAGACCCCCACCCCGCAGCTCGCCCAGGCGGCCCCGCAGCTGCTGACCGACCTGCCGATCCGCGACCAGCTCCGCGCCGGTCGGCTGCCGCGCCGGGTCACCCAGCTGCTGGTGGGACTGGCCCTCTACGGGGTCTCCCTGGCGCTGCTGGTCCGCGGTGCCCTGGGGTTGGCGCCGTGGGACGTCCTGCACTCGGGCATCGCGCGGTTCGTGCCGTTGACGCTGGGCCAGGTGATCATCGTGGTCAGCGTGCTGGTGCTGGCGCTGTGGATCCCGTTGCGGGAGCGCCCCGGTATCGGCACCCTGGCCAACGCCCTGCTGGTGGGGCTGGCGGCCGACGCGACCCTGGCCCTGCTGGCCGCACCGGACGCCCTGGTCTGGCGGATCGTGCTGGTCGTGGGCGGCGTCGTGCTGAACGCCCTGGCCACCGCGCTGTACATCGGGTCCCAGTTCGGCCGCGGCCCCCGGGACGGCCTGATGACCGGTCTGGCCCGGCGCACCGGGTGGTCGCTGCGTCTGGTCCGGACCGGCCTGGAGGTGCTGGTGGTGGTCCTCGGTCTTCTGCTCGGCGGCGCCCTGGGTGTGGGCACCGTGCTCTACGCCCTGGGCATCGGTCCGCTGACGCAGCTGATGCTGCGGCCGCTGGTGGTGCCGCTGCGCCCGGTGCCCACCCCGCCGTCGGGCTGAGGCGGAGTGGGACCGGTGTCGCTGCTCAGACGGGCACGGCCACGCCGACCGGCACCTCGCCGACGACGCTGATCCGGTCCATCACCCGGCGGGCGGGGTAGTAGTCGCTGCTGGCGTAGTGCTGGCAGGCGCGGTTGTCCCACATCGCCACGGTGTTGGGCTCCCACGTCAGGCGCACCTGGAACTCGGGGCGGTTCACGTGCCGGTAGAGCAGCGCGAGCAGCTCGTCGGACTCGGACTGCTCCACGCCCAGGATCCGCTGGGTGAAGACCATGTTGACGAACAGGACCTTGCGCCCGGTCTCCTCGATGACCCGGACCACCGGGTGGCTCACCGGCGGGAAGTGCGGCCGCAGCTGCTCGACGGCCTCGGGGCCCATGCCGGCGCCGAAGGTCAGCACCCAGTCGTGCTCGGCCTGGAGCGGGTCGATGCGCTCCTTGATGTCCTCGGGCAGCAGGTCGTAGGCCACGGCCGTGTCGGCCCACAGCGTGTCGCCGCCCACCTCGGGCACCTCCACGGCACGCAGGATCGAGGTGAAGGACGGGGTCTCGTGCCAGGTCACGTCGTTGTGCCAGTTGTTCTCCACCCCGGCCGACATGGCGTCCTTGGCCAGCGTCGCGACGTCCACGTCGGTCTGACCGGGCTGGGTGAACTTGAAGAACGGGTGCTGCTCGAGCTCGCCCCACTGCTGGGCGAACGCGCGGTGCTGGTCGCGGTCGATGTGCTGGTCGCGGAAGAACAGCACCTTGAACTCCAGCAGGGCGCGGCGCAGCTCGGCCCGGAGCTCCTCCGACATCCCGCCGTCCAGCTGCACACCGGTGACGTAGGCGCCGATCGTGGGGGAGGCGGGGCGCGCGTCGAACAGGTGGTACGGGGTGGGCTCGATGCCCTCGGGGAGGCGGCGCCCCACCAGCGGGCCGAACGCGGCCATCGGGTCGGTGGGGGTGCGGAAGATGGTGGTCTGGGTGATCACGGGTGTTCTCCTCGGTGCGGCGCGGGGGTGCGCAGGGTGGACAAGCACAGGCCGACCAGGTCGTCGGCGAGCAGGGTGGGGTCGGGGAGCTGGTCGAGCTGTCCCTCCCAGAGGGCCAGGGTGCTGATCAGCAGGCCGACGGTGGCCGCGATCCGGCCGTCGGTGAAGCTGTTCGGGCCGCCCAGGTGCGTGGCGAGGCGGCGCTGGACGTCGCGGAAGCTGGCGGCCTCGGCGTGCGCCAGCACGGTCGGCCCGACGACTGGGTCCAGGAAGATCTGGGCCAGGACCCGGGCCCAGCGGCTGCCCGGCTGCAGGACGGTGGCCTCGGCCAGCGGGCGGACCAGCGCCTCGACCAGTTGCTCGAGACTGGCCCCGGGCCCGGCGGCCTCGAGCAGGGCGTCACGGCGCTGCCCGACCGGGCCCAGGTGTCGGGCGGCCAGCGCCAGCAGCAGTCCGTCGCGGTTCCCGAAGTGGTAGGCCGCCGCGGACTTGTTGGCTTGGCCGGAGCGCTGCTGCACACCGCTGAGCGTCAGGGAGCCCAGGCCGCGTTCCACGACGATGAGCTCGGCGGCCTCGAGCATGGCCGACCGGGCGACCTGGCTGCGTGTGGTGGGGGTCACACGCTCATTTAAGGACAAGTCCTTAAAGTCGTCAAGGGGTGGTTCCACCTGCCCTCTGCGCGGAGTCGGGACGCGCCACGGGCCCGGCACCTCGAGAGGTGTCGGGCCCGTGGGCAGTGCGGGTGGGTGCGGTGCGGGTCAGCGGCGGGTGGCGACGATCACCGCGGCGTCGGCCGCGATCATCACCTCGACGGCGGTGAAGCGCTCGTCGGTCAGCCACTCCTCGCGCAGGGTGTCGACCCGGCCCAGGTGGATCGGGGGCCAAATCTCGCACGGGGTGAAGTCGTCGAGGACCACGATCCCGCCCGGCTCGACCAGGTCGGCCACGACGTCGACCCGGACGCTGTCGACGCCGCCGGAGTCCATGAACAGCAGCGAGTAGGGGCCGCGGTCCATCAGCGTGGTCCAGTCGGCCGCCAGCACCTCGACCGACTCGTCGCCGGTGAAGATCTCCGCGGCCGCGCCGGCGAGCTGGGAGTTCAGCTCGGCGGTGAGGATCCGGGTGCCGGGGCGCATCCCGGAGTGCAGCCAGGCCGTGCCGACACCGGTGCCGGTGCCGAACTCGGCCATCGTCCCGCTGCGCGTGGCGGCCAGCGTGGCCAGCAGTCGCCCGGTCTCGTTGCGACAGAACGACACGTACCCGGCCCGGCGGGAGACGTCGAAGGCGCGGTTGACCACGTCGGGCAGTTCGGGCGGGTGACTCATGCCGGCGAGTCTTTCATCCCGGTACGCCCGTCCCGCATCGTGGATGGTCTGCCCGGTCGTTTCAGGCGGGGATCGAGGGGTGAGTTCGCTGAACGGACGCATCCGTCCGTGATGATTCGTGAGTCGGACGGCGCGACGAAAACCGGTCCGGGTGCTCGCGCCGGGTGCCTACAGTTGTCCCCATCATGCGGAACGTGCTCGTACTCATCGACTGCCGCGGCGGGGCCTGACAGGTAGGCCACCTCGCCGCGGTGTTCGGCGTTGCGCGGCCTGCCACCCTTCCACCTCCGGTCCGGGGGAGCCCCCGACCAGACCTGCCAGGAGCAGACCGATGTACGACAACTACCCCGACTGGGGCCCCGCGAGCCACCACCCCGAGAACCCCCGCAGCCACGAGAACAGCGCGCTGGCCGTGCAGTCGTGGATCGACCAGCGGGACGCGTCGGGCCAGCGGCCCGACGACAACTAGCATCAGCCCCATGACGCAGACGACCAACCTTGGTGTGATCCCCGGTGACGGGATCGGGCAGGAAGTCACCGTCGAGGCCCTCAAGGTGCTCGACGCGGTGGCTCCCGGACAGTTCTCCCTGACCCAGTACGACCTGGGGGCCGAGAACTACCTGCGGACCAAGGACGTGCTCCCCGAGAGCGTGCTGGCCGAGCTCAAGCAGCAGGACGCCCTGCTGCTCGGTGCCGTTGGTGGCAAGCCGAACGACCCCAACCTGCCGCCCGGCATCCTCGAGCGCGGCCTGCTGCTGCGGATCCGCTTCGAGCTCGACCACTACGTGAACCTGCGCCCCTCGCGCATCTTCCCCGGCTCGGTCTCCCCGCTGGCCAACCCCGGCGAGGTCGACTTCGTCGTGGTCCGTGAGGGCACCGAGGGCCCCTACACCGGCAACGGCGGCGCGCTGCGCGTCGGTACCCCGGCCGAGGTGGCCACCGAGGTCAGCGTCAACACCGCGTTCGGTGTCGAGCGGGTCATCCGCGACGCCTTCGCCCGCGCCGCCAAGCGCCCCCGCCAGCACCTCACCCTGGTCCACAAGACCAACGTCCTGGTGAACGCCGGCTCGGTGTGGTGGCGCCTGTTCGAGTCGGTCGGTGCCGAGTACCCGCAGGTCACCACCGACTACATGCACATCGACGCCGCGATGATCCACATGACGACCAACCCGTCGCGCTTCGACGTGATCGTCACCGACAACCTCTTCGGCGACATCATCACCGACCTCGCCGCTGCCGTCACCGGCGGCATCGGCGTCGCGGCCTCGGGCAACATCAACCCCGACCGCACCTACCCGTCGATGTTCGAGCCGGTCCACGGTTCGGCTCCCGACATCGCCGGCCAGGGCATCGCCGACCCGACCGCCGCGATCCTCTCGGTCGGGCTGCTGCTCGACCACCTGGGTCGTGGCGAGGACGCCGCCAAGGTCGAGGCCGCCGTGATCGCGGACCTCACCGAGCGCGACCCGTCGCTGGCCCGTTCGACCTCCGAGGTGGGCGACGCCGTCGCCAAGCGAGTAGCCGGCTGACCACGCCCCCACCCACCTCCGGTGCCGGGCGCGCGCATGCGTGCCCGGCACCGCTGCATCTCACCGAAGAACAGGGAGTAGTTTCATGGCCATGGAGATCAGCACCACCCTCACCAGCACCCCCACCGACGACGCCCGGCTCGCGGAGATCCTCGCCGACCCCGGCTTCGGCGTGCACTTCACCGACCACATGTTCACGGTGGAGTGGACCCCCGAGGAGGGCTGGCACGGTGCCCGGATCGAGCCCTACGGCCCGATCTCGCTGGACCCCGCCACGGCCGTGCTGCACTACGCCCAGGAGACCTTCGAGGGGATGAAGGCCTACCGGCACGCCGACGACTCGGTGTGGCTGTTCCGTCCCGAGGCCAACGCCGCCCGGATGGCCCGCTCCAGCGAGCGGCTCGCGCTCCCGGTCCTGGAGACCGAGGACTTCCTGGCCGCCTGTCGCGCGCTGGTCGAGGTCGACCAGCGCTGGGTGCCCTCGGCGGAGGGGGAGAAGAGCCTCTACCTGCGTCCGTTCATGTTCGCCTCCGAGCGGTTCCTGGGCGTGCGGCCCAGCCAGCACGTCACGTTCATGGTCATCGCCAGCCCGGCCGGGGCCTACTTCAAGGGTGGGGTCAAGCCGGTCAACCTGTGGCTGACCACCGACTACACCCGCGCCGGGCGCGGCGGCATGGGCGCGGCCAAGACCGGCGGCAACTACGCCTCCTCGCTGGTGGCCCAGCAGCAGGCCAGCGCCCAGGGCTGCGACCAGGTCGTCTTCCTCGACGCCCAGGAGGGTCGCTACGTCGAGGAGCTCGGCGGGATGAACATGTACTTCGTGCACGCCGACGGGTCGATCGTCACCCCGGCCACCGGCACGATCCTGGAGGGCATCACCCGCTCCTCGATCATCGAGCTGGCCCGTGGTCTGAGCCACGAGGTCACCGAGCGGCTCTTCTCCATCGACGAGTGGCGTGAGGGGATCGCCTCGGGCGACCTCGTGGAGGTCTTCGCCTGCGGGACCGCGGCCGTGGTCACCCCGGTCGGCGAGCTGCGTTCGGCCGAGGGCACCACCCGGGCGCCGGCCAGCCAGGAGCTGACCATGAAGATCCGTCAGGCGCTCGTCGACATCCAGTACGGCCGGGCCGCAGACCCCGCCGGCTGGATGCAGCGCGCGGTCTGAGCCCGCACCGCGCCCCAGCGGACGCCGGTCGGCGCCCCGTCCCCGGTCAACACCGGGCGGGGCGCCGCTGCCGGGATCGGCTGGGCCGCGGGGCTACGCTCGTGCGGTGAGTACTCCGTCCCCGCAGCACCCCACTGCGCCGCCGCCCGGCCTGCGGGTGGGTGGCTACGAGTTGCTGACCCGGCTCGGCGAGGGCGGCATGGGCGTGGTGCACCTGGCCCGGCGTCCCGGGGGTGACCGGGTGGCGCTGAAGGTGCTGCGACCGGCGATCATCGGCGACACCGAGGCCCGGGCGCGGCTGGCCCAGGAGGTCGGGTCGCTGTCCCGGATCAAGTCCCACCGGGTCGCCGAGATCATCGACGCCGACCCGTGGGGTGACATCCCCTACGTCGCCACCCGCTACGTGCCCGGTCTGTCGCTGCACGAGCAGGTCGAGCAGGAGGGCCCGATCCTCGGCACCGACCTGCACTGGTTCGCCCGGTGCCTGGCCGAGGCGCTCTCCGCGGTGCACGCGGTCGGGGTCCTGCACCGCGACATCAAGCCCTCGAACATCCTGATGGAGGGCCGCAGCCCGGTCCTCATCGACTTCGGCCTGGCCCGGCTCGCCGACGACCCGCGGCTGACCCACCAGGGCTGGCTGCTCGGCACACCCGGGTACCTGGCGCCCGAGATCCTCTACGGCGACGACGCCAGCCCCGCCAGTGACGTGCACGCCTGGGCCGCCACGGTCGCCTTCGCCGGCAGCGGGACCCCGCCGTTCGGTCGCGGCCCCTCGGTGGCGGTGATGGACCGGGTCCGGCGCGGCGAGTACTCCCTGGCCGGCATCGAGGAGCCGATCGCCTCCCTGCTGCGCGAGGCGCTCGCCCCGGACCCGCTGGACCGGCCCACGTTGCGGGAGCTGCGCGAGTGGCTGGACCGCGACGACCAGGTCACCGCGCTGCACCAGGTGCGGCCCCCGGTGGCGGCCACCTCCGACCCCTCCCAGCTGACCGTGCCGCTGGTGGCTGCCGGGGGAGCGGGCCCGGGCGGAGTGGCCGCGGTCGAACCGCCCACGCTCGCCGAGCCGGAGCACCGGCCCGACCCGGCCCCGGCCCTCGTGGCGCCGGACCAGGAGTGGGACGCGGTCGGCTCGACCGACTGGAGCGCCCCGTCGGAGTACCGGACCCGCCCGCTGCAGACCGCCGTGCTCGCCGAGGGCGAGGACGAGACCCGCTGGCTGGGGACCGACGACGCCCCCGTGCAGGGTCGTCCCCCGGCCGGGGAACGGTTCCGTGCCGCGGTGCTCAACCTGGCGGCCGCCGGCGTCGTCGGCGCCGCCACCGCCCTGGCCCCGGTGGTCACCCTCGTCCTGGTCGCGCTGCTGGTGTGGCTGGTCCGGTCCGGCTCGATGGCCGGATCGGCGCGCGCCGACCGGCGCCAGGTGCGCGGTGCCAAGTGGTACGACGGGGTCCAGACGCTCGTCTCCACCCCGGTGCACCTGGTCCGGGCACTGCCCGGATCGGTGCTGCTGCTCGGCTGGAGCCTCGGGGTGGCGGCCGCCGCGGCGCTGCTCTGCTACGCCGTCGCCCTGGGCGTGCTGCCCGGTCTGGCCGTCTCCGGGACGGTGCTCGGACTGGGGCTGTGGTTCGGTCCCGGCGCCGAACGTTGGTCCGGTCCCGTCGGGCGGGTGGTGCGACCCACCGCCGCCCGTCCGGTGCTGTGGTTGCTCTCGGTCGTGGTGCTGGTCGCCGCCGCGAGCGGCCTGCTCGCCGCCGCCAAGTCGAGCGGCACCGAGTGGGCGCCGTGGCAGCAGGCCCCGCTGTCGGTGCTGCGCTGAGGGGGACCGGGCACGCCGGTGGCGTGGTCGGATGTCGGACAACCCCGGCGGTCCGGTACCCCGCGTGCCACGATGGTCCCGTGCTGCACACCATCATCGTTCGCTAGCGCGACGGTCCCGACCGCCGCGCCCAACCTCTCGTTCCGGGAGGTTTTTTTGTTGCAGCCCCGATGAAGGAGGCCTCGATGGACCTGCAGGGTCAGTTCCACGTCTACGACACCACCCTGCGCGACGGCGCCCAGCAGGAGGGGCTCAACCTCTCCGTCGCTGACAAGCTGGCCATCGCGGGGCTCCTCGACGAGCTGGGCGTGGGTTACATCGAGGGCGGGTGGCCCGGCGCCAACCCGCGCGACACCGAGTTCTTCCGCCGTGCCCTCGCCGGCGAGCTCCAGCTGCGGCACGCCCGGCTGGCCGCCTTCGGCTCCACCCGCAAGGCGGGTGTCCGGGTCGAGGACGACCCGCAGGTCGAGGCGCTGCTCGAGTCCGGGGCGCCCACCGTCACGCTGGTGGCCAAGTCGCACGTGCGCCACGTCGAGCTGGCGCTGCGCACCACCCGCGAGGAGAACCTGGCGATGGTCTCCGACACCGTCGCCCACCTGGTCGCCCAGGGGCGTGAGGTCGTCGTCGACGCCGAGCACTTCTTCGACGGGTTCCGGCTTGACCGCGGCTACGCGCTCGAGGTGGTCCGGGCCGCGGCCGAGGCCGGTGCCGGGGTCGTCGCGCTGTGCGACACCAACGGCGGGATGCTGCCGCACTGGGTCGGTGAGATCGTCGCCGACGTGGTCGCCGAGACCGGGGTCCGGGTCGGCATCCACGCCCACAACGACACCGGGTGTGCGGTGGCGAACTCGCTCGCCGCGGTCGAGGCCGGCGCCACCCACGTGCAGGGCTGCATCAACGGGTACGGCGAACGGACCGGCAACGCCGACCTGGTCACCGTGGTCGCCAACCTGCAGCTCAAGCTGGGTCGACAGGTGCTGCCGCCCGGCCTGCTGCCCGAGTCCACCCGGATCGCGCACGCCATCGCCGAGGTCACCAACGTCCCGCCCGCCGGTCGCCAGCCCTACGTCGGCGCCAGCGCCTTCGCGCACAAGGCCGGCCTGCACGCCAGCGCGATCAAGGTCGACCCGAACCTCTACCAGCACCTGGACCCGCTCGAGGTCGGCAACGACATGCGCCTGCTGGTCTCCGACATGGCCGGGCGCGCCTCGATCGAGCTCAAGGGCAAGGAGCTGGGTCACGACCTGTCCGGCGACCGTGAGCTCGTCACCCGGTTGACCGACCGGGTCAAGCAGCTCGAGCAGCGGGGTTACACCTTCGAGGCCGCCGACGCCTCCTTCGAGCTGCTGCTCCTGGAGGAGGCCGAGGGCACCCGGCCCAGCTACTTCGAGACCGAGTCGTGGCGGGTCATCACCGAGACCCAGCCCGCGGCCGGGGCCGAGGCGGTCTCCGAGGCCACCGTGAAGATCCGCTCCGCCGGGGTGCGCTACGTGGTGACGGGGGAGGGCAACGGGCCGGTCAACGCCCTCGACGCCGCGCTGCGTGAGGCGATCGGGCAGGCGTACCCGGAGGTCGCCAAGTTCGAGCTGATCGACTACAAGGTCCGGATCCTCGACCAGGGACACGGCACCGACGCGATCACCCGCGTGCTGATCGAGACTTCCGACGGGGAGACCTCGTGGGTCACCGTCGGGGTCGGTGCGAACGTCATCGAGGCGTCCTGGGGTGCCCTGGTCGACGGGCTGACGTTCGGCCTGCGCCGCCACCACTGACGGCTGCCGCCCGGCGCCCGGGTGGGTGCTGGGCCGCGCATCCGATGGGTGCTCCGGTCCTGCGCGTCCGGCCTCCCCGGCAACGCGACGGGCCGGGGAGGAGGGAGGGGGCGCGTCCTGGCCCGACCCGCGCGTCGCTGCGTGCTGCAGGCCGGTCCGGCTAGGGTCGGGCACGTGACCCAGCAGCCCGCCCCCGTCCCGCCGCAGCGGACCGCCGACCGGGTCGTCGGGGCCCTGCTCAGCGTGCTGCTGCTGTGCATCGGCGGTTTCCTGGGCATCCTCGGGTGGATGGACATCGGGCTGGAGGCGGCCAACTGCTCGACCTCCCGGTGCCGTAGCGCCGGGACGGACCTGCTCACCGTCGCGATCGTGCTGGTCCCGGTGCTGCCGGGCGTGGGGTCGCTGGTCTGGCTGGCCCGGCGCGCGCGCCGCGGGGCCCCGGCCTGGTGGGTGCCACTCGTCTGTGCCCTGCCGCTGCTGCTCTACCCGGCCGTGCTCCGGGACGTCGTCGACGCCTGGGTCGCCCGCTGAGCCGACCGGGCGCCTTCCGCGACGCCGACCGGGCACTTGTGTGGCCCCGACCGGGCGGTTTGTTTCCGATCGGGCACTTGCGCGGCCCCGACCGGGCACTTGTGTGGCCCCGACCGGGCACTTAGTCGCCGATCGGGCACTTGCGCGGCGCCGGCCGGGCACTTTGTCGCCGACCGGGCACTTGCGTGGCGTCGACCGGGCACGTTGTCGATGCTGACCGGGCGGTTTGTTTCCGAC
>JAEWXC010000029.1 GCA_023396115.1 Actinomycetes bacterium
GCCGGCGGCTGGCGGCGTGGGCCGGCCAGGCACCGAGCGCGACGGCGGCCACGGCGACCACGGCGAGCACGCCCATCGCCCCGGCCCAGACCCACGAGAACCCCTCGATCCCGGAGATGCCCCAGACCACGACCTGACGGGTGGGCAGCATGTCCAGGACCCGACCGGTGTTGCCGCTCAGCTGCACCGCGAGCGCGGCCACGGCGACCGCGAGGGTGACGACCCGGATGGTCCAGACCCCCCGGGGGCCGCGGCGGACCAGCTCGGCGGTCCAGGCCACCACCTGGGCAACCGCGGTGGCCGCGACCAGCCACAGCAGGATGAACGGCAGCATCGTGGCCAGCCCGGCGCCGCCGACGATGAACGCGGTGGTGCCGAGCAGGGCACCGGCCTGGAAGATCCAGGCGATGTTGAGCGGGGCCAGCAGCAGCGCCCCGAGGTGGTCGGTGGTGGGGCTGACCGGGAACACGGTGGCCTCGTCGCGCGGCATCAGTTCACGTCCGCCGCCCGAGGCGACCGCCGAGACCACGGTGAACAGCAGGAAGCCGGTCATCAGGGTGGGCAGCAGCAGGAGCAGCTCGAAGGCGCGGTCGCTGTTGTTGACGCCGGCGCTCGGGTGCAGGGTCGGCAGGGTCGCGGCGCCGATCAGCAGCACCGCCAGCACCGTCGCGGCGATACGCACCCGCCGGGGGTTGCGCACGTGCCGGGACCGGAACGCGACCAGGTGCCCCACGTCGGCCACGTCGTGCCGCAGCCGCTGCCACCGGCCGAGCGGGGCGGGTGAGCCGGTGACCCGGGTGACCGGACGGGTGGAGGGTTCAGTCGAGGAGGGCACGGTAGGCCACGGCGCCTTCCTCGCCGGCGAGCTGGGCGGCCGCGACCCCGGCGACCCGGGAGCCGCCGCGCAGCACCAGCGCCTCGGTGCACACCTGCACCGCCAGCTCGCGCAGGTGGGTGGAGAGCAGGATCGCCGCACCCCGGGCGCGAGCGTCGCCGATCGCCTCGAAGGTGGCCTCCACGCCGATCGGGTCGACCCCGTCGAAGGGCTCGTCGAGCAGCAGCACCGCGGGCTCGTGGAAGGTGGCCAGCACCACCGAGAGCCGACGGCTCATCCCGTGGCTGAAGCCGGTGGTGACCCGGTGCGCGACGTCGCCGAGCTCGAAACGCTCGAGCAGCTCACGGGCGCGGGACTCCCACCCGGTCATCCGGCGCAGCCGGGCCGAGAGC
Organism: Actinomycetes bacterium; assembly: GCA_023396115.1. Lineage (GTDB taxonomy): Bacteria > Actinomycetota > Actinomycetes > Propionibacteriales > Nocardioidaceae > Nocardioides. Next base: position 1,228 of record JAEWXC010000029.1, read on the forward strand.
TGCAGGTGCTCCCACGGGGTGGCCCGCGGGACCAGTCCGCCGACGTCGGGGCAGTAGCCGACCGCGCGCTTGACCGCCAGCGGGTCGACGGCGACGTCGATCCCGGCCACCGTGACCGAACCGCTGGTGGGCGGCACCACGCCGGCCAGCACCCGCATCGTCGTCGACTTGCCGGCACCGTTGCGACCCAGCAGGGCGCTCGCCTCTCCGGCCTGCGCCACCAGGTCGACGCCGGCGACCGCCTCCACCTCGCCGAACCGGACGTGCAGGTCCTGCACGACCACTGCTCCCGCTCCCATGGGGGCATCCTCCCGGCTGGCGGCTGTCTCCGTCCCGGGAACCGCGAACTCTGCTGCGGGGAGTGGCCGGGGTCTCGGGGTCTCGGCAAGCTCGACCACCGGAGGCGCCACTCGACCACCGGCGGGCGGTCTCGGGTCTCGGCACGCTCGACCGGTGGAGGCCCGGGAACGACGACGCCCGACCCGCGGCGTGCGGGTCGGGCGTCGTGGTGGGCCGGGGTCAGGCGGGGAACGCCTCGCCGGTGCTGGCCTGCTGCTCGGCGATGCCGCGCAGGTAGGCGCTCGGGCGGAACCGCTCACCGTAGGCGTCGGCCAGCTCGTCGGCGCGGGCACAGAACGCGGCCACCCCGATCTCGCCGTCACGCTCGTACCCGCGCATGAACTGCGCGGCGCCGCCGGTGTGGGCGGGGAACCCGATGCCCATGATCGAGCCGATGTTGGCGGCCGCCGCGGAGGTGATCACACCCTCCTCGAAGCACTTGGCGGTCTCCAGGGCCTCGATGAACAGCATCCGGTCCTTCACGTCGGCGAAGGGGATCTGCTCCTCAGCCGGCGGGAACTCGGTCGCCAGACCGGGCCACATGCCGGCCCGGCGACCGTCGGCGTACTCGTAGAAGCCGGCGCCCTTGACCCGCGAGGAGCGGCCCAGCTCGACCATCCGGGCGACCACGCGGTCGCTGGGGGTCTCGGCGTACTCGACGCCGTCGCGCTCGGCGGCCTCCTTGGTGGCCTTGCGGATCTTGGCCATCAGCTCCATGTTGAGCTCATCGCTGATCTGCAGCGGACCCACCGGGTAGCCGTCCTGCAGCGCGGCCCGCTCGATCGACCAGGGCTGGACGCCCTCGCCGAGCATGGTGAGGCCCTCGTTGATCTGGGTCCCGATCACCCGGCTGGTGTAGAACCCGCGGCTGTCGTTGACCACGATCGGGGTCTTGCGCAGCTGCTGGACCACGTCGTAGGCCTTGGCCAGCGCCGCGTCGGAGGTCTCCTTGCCGCGGATGATCTCCACCAGCGGCATCTTGTCGACGGGGCTGAAGAAGTGCAGGCCGATGAAGTCGGCCGGGCGGTCCACGCCCACCGCGAGCTCGGAGATCGGCAGCGTGGAGGTGTTGGAGCACAGCAGCGCGTCCGGGTTCACGTGCGCGGCGACCTCGGCGAAGACCTGCTGCTTGAGCGCCGGGTCCTCGAAGACGGCCTCGATGACCAGGTCGCAGCCGGCCAGGTCGGCGGCATCGGTGGTGGGGTGGATCCGGGCCAGCAGCTCCGCGGACTTCTCCGGGGTCAGCCGACCGCGCTCGACGGCCTTGGCGTTGATCTTCTCGCTGTAGGCCTTGCCCTTCGCGGCACCCTCGGCGGTGACGTCCTTGAGCACGACCTCCATGCCGGCGCGGGCACACGAGTAGGCGATGCCGGCGCCCATCATCCCGGCACCCAGGACACCGACCTTGGTCGCCTTCCACCGGTCGAAGCCGTCGGGGCGCAGCGAACCCGACCCGATCGCGGACATGTCGAAGAAGAACGCCTGGATCATGTCCTTGGACTGCTGGGAGGTGATCAGACTGGTCAGGTAGCGCGACTCGATCCGGCTGGCGGTGTCGAAGTCGACCTGGGCGCCCTCGACCGCGGCGGCCAGGATCGCCTTCTGGGCGCGGAAGTCGGCGCCCTTGAGCTGCTTGCGCAGCATCGCCGGGAGCGCGGGCAGCATGCCGGCCAGGGCCGGGGACTTCGGGGAGCCGCCGGGCATCTTGTAGCCGGGGGCGTCCCACGGGTTGGTGGCGGCCGCCTTGGTGGCCTCCTCGTCACCGGTGTTGGCCAGGATCCACGCCTTCGCGGCGGGGACGAGCTCCTCGCGGGTGGCGACCAGCTCGTCGACCAGGCCCTTGGCCAGCGCCGCGGAGGGCTTGAGGCGCGGGCCCTGGAGCAGCACCTCCATCAGGGCGGTGGTGAGGCCGAGTAGGCGGGTCACGCGGGTGACGCCGCCACCGCCGGGCAGCAGGCCCAGGCTCGCCTCGGGCAGGCCGACCTCGACGCGCGGGTCGTCGACCAGGATCCGGCGGTTGGTGGCCAGGCAGATCTCGAACCCGCCACCCAGGGCGGCGCCGTTGATCGCGGCGACCACCGGGCGCGGGTACAGCTCGAGGCGACGCAGACCGGCCTTGACCGCCTCGCCGGTCTCGAAGACCGCCTGGGCGTCGGCCTTGGTGGTGGTGACCATGTTCTTGAGGTTGCCCCCGGCGAAGAAGGTCTTCTTGGCCGACGCGACGACCACGCCGCGGACCTCGTCGACCTCGGCGTAGAGGCGATCGACGGCCGCAGCCATCGACTCCTTGTAGAGGTCGTTCATGGTGTTGGCGCTCGCGTTCGGGTCGTCGAGCGTCAGGGTGACGATGTTGTCGGCGTCCTTGTCGTAGCGGACGGCGCTGGTGTTCTCAGTCATCAGTTTCTTCCTTGTCCGTACGGGAGGTCAGACCAGCTCGACGATGGTCGCGATGCCCATGCCGCCGCCGACGCACAGCGTGGCCAGGCCGCGGCGCTGGCCGCGGCGCTCCAGCTCGTCGACCAGGGTGCCGAGGATCATCGCGCCGGTCGCGCCCAGCGGGTGACCCATCGCGATCGCGCCGCCGTTGACGTTGGTGATCTCGTCGGTGATGCCCATGTCGCGCATGAACCGCATCGCCACCGAGGCGAAGGCCTCGTTGATCTCGAACAGGTCGATGTCCTCGACGCCCAGGCCGGCCTTGGCCAGCGCCTTGCGGGCCGCCGGGGCGGGGCCGGTCAGCATGATCACCGGGTCGGCGCCGGAGACGGCGGTGGCAATGATCCGGGCCCGCGGGGTCAGGCCCAGGTCGACCCCGACCTGCTCGGAGCCGATGGCGACCAGGGCGGCGCCGTCGACGATGCCCGAGGAGTTGCCGGCGTGGTGGACGTGGTTGATCTTCTCGACCCAGTGGTACTTCTCCAGGGCCACGTCGTCGAAGCCCGCGTCCCGGCCGATCCCGGCGAAGGACGGCTTGAGGCCGGCCAGGCCCTCGGCGGTCGTGGTGGGGCGGATCGTCTCGTCGGTGTCCAGGACCGTGATGCCGTTGAGGTCCTTGACCGGCACCACCGAGCGGCTGAACCGGCCCTCTGACCAGGCGGCGGCGGCCCGGGCGTGCGACTGCGCGGCGTAGGTGTCGACGTCCTCGCGGGTCCAGCCCTCCAGGGTCGCGATCAGGTCGGCGCCGATGCCCTGGGGCACGAAGCCGGACTTCAGCGCGGTGGCCGGGTCGGAGGCCCAGGCGCCGCCGTCGGAGCCCATCGGCACCCGGCTCATCGACTCGACGCCGCCGGCGATGATCAGGTCCTCGAAGCCTCCGCGGACCCGCCCGGCGGCCTGGTTGACGGCCTCCAGTCCCGAGGCGCAGAAGCGGTTGAGCTGCACGCCTGCGACGGTGTCGGGGTACCCGGCGGCGATGACGGCGGTCTTGGCCAGGTCGCCGCCCTGGTCGCCGACCGGGGAGACGATGCCGAGCACCAGGTCGTCGACCCGGTTGGTGTCCAGGCTGGGGTTGCGGACCTTCAGCTCGTCGAGGAGCCCGACGACCAGGTCGACCGGCTTGACCTCGTGCAGCGAACCGGCGGCCTTGCCCTTGCCGCGCGGCGTGCGGAGGTGGTCGTACACGAATGCTTCTGCCATGACGTTCCTTGCATCAGGGGCGGGCCGCAGCGCGCCGCGGGGAGTGTGCGCGATGATTGTGACACCATTACTGTCACGATCGTCAAGACCACTCCGAGGAGGCAGGGATGAACAGCCAGGGCGACCTGCTCTCCATCGACGAGCTGTGTGCCCGGGTCCAGATGAGCGTGCGCAACGTGCGCTTCTACACGACCCGGGGTCTGGTGCCCCCGCCGATCCGGCAGGGCCGCAGCGGCTACTACGCCGCCGAGCACGTGGCCCGCCTGGAGCTGGTCCGCGAGCTGCAGAGCCACGGGTTCACGCTCTCGGCGATCGAGAAGTACCTGGCCTCGATCCCCGCCGACGCCACCCCGGAGGACATCGCCCTGCACCGCACGATGCTGGCGCCCTGGGTGGCCGAGCTGCCGGTGGAGATGGACCGCCACGAGCTGTCCGCCCGGGTCGGCCGCGAGCTGAGCGACGCCGACCTGGCCACGCTGGCCGTGCTCGGCATCGTGTCGGGCCCCGGCCCGTACCGGGTCAGCACCTCCCAGCTCGGCGTCGGCCTGAACCTGCTGGAGCTGGGCTTCCCGCCCGAGGCGGCCGCGGCTGCCGGGGCGATCTACGCCAAGCACGGGCAGGAGCTGGCCGAGGAGCTCAACGAGGTGTTCCGCACGATGGTGTGGCCCGTCTACTCCGACGACCCGACCACCGAGCAGGCCGAGAAGCTGCAGCTGATCGTGGAGCGGCTCAAGCCCCTCTCGATCGCGTCCCTGGTCGCCGCCTACGAGGCCGCGATCGACGCGAGCAAGCGGGAGCGGATCGAGCGCCGCACCCGCTGAGCTCGCTCCGCGTCACCTCAGGGGCTTGAACGTCGCCCGTCCGACGACCACCTTGTGGTGCGAGTTCGTGCTGGGCATCTTGACGGTCTTGCCGACGCGCTTCTTCCCCACCCCGGGCGAGGAGACGAAGAAGTAGTCGATCTTCTTGTTCTTCTTCGTGGTGGTGACCTGCATGTCACGGCACGGGGTGCCGCAGGTCATCTGGTCGCCCTCCCAGAAGGTGCCCGTCGAGGCCGTGCCGGCGGCATCCTTGCCGACCTTGTAGATCGGGTTGAGCGAGGCCTCGGTGGGTGCCGCGTTGAAGTCGCCGGTGAGGATGACCCGGTCCCCCTTCTTGACGTACCCGTTGACCGCCGTCGCGATCGTCGCGGCCTGGGCGGCGCGGTCGGCCGGGGCGTTGGTGCCACCGACGGCCAGGTGCGTGGTGCAGACGACCAGGCGGGCCACTCCCGCGCCGATGACCGGGACGCACAGCGCCCCGAAGTGACCGCCCGGGGAGCGCACACCGAGGTCGATCGTGCGCTTCTTGCCGAGCCGGTGCTTGCTGACCACCGCGACGCCCTTCATCTTCTTGGCGTCCTTCACCTTCTTGCCGCCGCAGTCCTTGTGCGCGATGCGCGGCGCGAACGACACCTTCCAGCCCCGCTTGCGCAGGGAGGCGGCCTGCCGGACGCAGATCTCCTGGAACGTGTAGGCGTCCGCGCCCTTGGTGGCCAGCCCGGCGCGGGTTCCCAGACCGTCGGTGTTGTGCGACACCACCATGACCTTGGTCCCGGCAGCTCGCGGCGTTGACTCCGGGCCCGCGTCGGCCGGGACGGAGGTCCCGAGGCTCAGGAGCAGGGCAGTACCGAGGATCGCGCCGAGTCGCTTCATCCCCGTCCCCTGCCCGGCCCGGGCGGACCTCAAACGGCAGTCACCCGCGGGCTCCCTGCGGTGCCTCAGCGGAACGGGATCGAGGCGACCACCACGTGGTGACCCTGCCCCTCGACGGTGGAGTCGGTGAGGTCCTTGCGGAGCTTGCCGACCCGGACCTGCTTGGTCGGGGCGAAGACGTAGTCCAGGCGGCGTCCCTTGCGCGCGGGCTTGTCCGGCGTCGCCGCCCGCGCGTCCGTGGTGGCCTCCATCTGTCGGCACGCGACCCGGGGGCACCAGTCGGGCTGGTCGGCCTCGGCCCACAAGCCGGTGCCCGCGGCGTCGAACCAGTTGACGAAGAGCGGGTCGGTGGGCTCCATGTTGAAGTCGCCGGTGACGACCACCCGACGCTTCTGCTTGTTCACCATGCCCCCGATCTCGCGGCGCAGGATCTTCATCTGCTTCTTCCGGGCCACCTTGCCGTTGACGTACCCGTCCTCACCCTTCGTGCCGTACGACAGCGCCAGGTGGGTGGTGCACACCCAGGTGTTCTTCACCCCTGTGCCCCCGACCCGGGCGCACAGCGCGTTGAAGTCGTGGGTCGAGTACGTGCCGAGGTCGATGACCTTCCTCTGCGTCAGCTTGCGGGTTGGGGACACCAGCGCGATGCCCTTCTTCCCGGCTGTGCCGTCCGGCTTCGGGCAGTGCTCGTGCGTCACCCGCGGCTCGAACATCACCGCGTACTTCGTCTTGAGTGCCTTGGCCTCGCTCCGGCAGATCTCCTGGAAGGCGACCACGTCCAGGTCCTTCCCGAGCGCGAGCGCCTTCTCCATCGCCGTGTCCGTACCCCGGCCGTCGGTGTTGTGGTGCACCACCGTGATGACCTTGTCCTTGGTCCCGGCGGCGCTGGCGCCGGCAGCGGGAACGGTCACCGAGGCAGCGACGACGACCGCGGCCGTCAGCAGGGAGCGCAGGTTCATGCCCCGCAGATGCCCGTGGGGGCGGCCCGCGAAACGCGGACCGCCCCCACGGACGTCGATCGGGTCGCCGGTCAGCGACCCCGGGAGAACGAGGCGGCGGAGTGGCTGCGTCCGCCACCCTGGCCGCCGCGGCCGCCGGAACGGCTGCCGGCCGCCTGGCCGGAGCGGCCCTGGCCACCGGACTGACCGCCCGAGCGGCGGCGCTGGCCGCCCGTGCCGGCACCGTTCGCAGCGGACTGGCCGCCACGGCGCTGACCGGCGGCAGCCTTCTGGCCACCACCCTGACCACCGGAGCGGGCCTGACCACCCTGGCCGCCCTGTCCGGCGCCGCGGCCACGGCGACGACGCGAGCCACCGGACTTGCCGGCGCCGGCAGCACCGTTGGCGCTGCCGCCGGTACGGGCCTGGCCGCCGACCGGTGCCTCGGGGACGAAACCGCCCTTGACCAGCGCGCGCTCACCGGGGGCGAGCTCGGCCAGCACGGGGTGCGCCGCGCTCGACAGCTTGGTGGTGGTCGGCTTGATGCCGGCCTGACGGGTCAGGTCACGCACGTCGCGGACCTGCTCGTCGGTCATCAGGGTGACGACGGTGCCCTCGGCACCGGCGCGGGCGGTGCGGCCCGAACGGTGCAGGTACGCCTTGTGCTCGACCGGCGGGTCGGCGTGCACGACCAGCGACACGTCGTCGACGTGGATGCCACGGGCAGCGATGTCGGTGGCCACCAGCGTGGTCGCCGCACCGGAGTGAAAGGCGTCCAGGTTGCGGGTGCGGGCGTTCTGGCTGAGGTTGCCGTGCAGCTCGACGCTGGGCACGCCGGCGCGGTTGAGCTGGCGGGCCAGGCCCTTGGCGCCGTACTTGGTGCGGGTGAACACGACCGTGCGACCCGGGGCGCTGGTCAGGTCCACCAGGACCGGCAGCCGGTGGTCGCGGTGACCCAGGTGCAGCACGTGGTGGTGCATGGTGGCGACCGGCGACTGCGCGGAGTCGGCCTCGTGGGTGACCGGCTGGTGCAGGAACTGCTTGACCAGCTGGTCGATGGCGTTGTCCAGGGTCGCGGAGAACAGCAGCCGCTGGGAGTCCTTGGGGGTCTTGCCCAGGATCCGGCGGACGCCGGGCAGGAAGCCCAGGTCGGCCATGTGGTCGGCCTCGTCCAGGACGGTGACCTCGATCGCGGACAGGTCGGCGTGACCCTGGCCCATCAGGTCCTCGAGCCGGCCCGGGCAGGCCAGGACGATGTCGGTGCCCTTGCGCAGCGCCTGCACCTGCGGGTTCTGGCCGACGCCGCCGAAGACGGTCATCGTGGTGAGCCCGGCGGCCTTGGCCAGCGGGTCGAGGGTCTCCTTGATCTGGAGCACCAGCTCACGGGTGGGCGCCAGGATCAGGGCGCGCGGACGACCCGGGTGGGCCGGGCGGGCGCTGGCGGCCAGCGTGGCCACCAGCGGGATCGAGAAGGCGAAGGTCTTGCCCGAGCCGGTGCGGCCGCGGCCGAGCACGTCGCGGCCGGCGAGGCTGTCGGGCAGCGTCGCGGCCTGGATCGGGGTGGGGTCGGTGATGCCCTGGCCGTCGAGGACGGCACACAGGGCGGAGGGCACGCCGAGTTCGGCGAAGTTCATGTCGGATCTCTCTTGCTGGCGTCTCGCCAACGCGCTCCGCCGACGGCGGTGCGGGCGGCTCAGGGCCGCGGTGCCTGCTGAGCAGGGCGGCTCCCACGGGATTCAGCCGGGGACCTCGCGTCGACCCGAGGCAAGACTGGACGGGTCGTGCCGACCATTCTACGGCCGGGTCCGACCCACGGCCGAGTCGGTGTCCGCGTGTGATCCCTCACCCCGGGGGTCACCCGAACGCGGGCCCCCGTCGTCGAGCCCGTCCCGGGCGCCCGAGCACTGTCCCCGTCGGTCGAGCTTGCCGAGACCCGGTCGCGATCTCGGCGAGCTCGATCACCGCGACCCGCGCACGGCGGCAGTGCCTCCCCGGGGTCACCCGAAGGCGAGCACCCCGTCGTCGATCGGTCCGTGCCGGATGGTGCGGACGTCCCGGGCGTAGTTCTGGCGCAGCTTCCACGGCTCCCGGTCGCCCTGCTTCGGCAGCCGGTCCAGGGCACGCAGCACATAGCCGGCCTCGAAGTCCATGAACGGCTCGGGCGTCACCGCCGGGTCGCTCACCGGAACGACGGTGGTGTGCCCGTGGGCGGCCATATGTCCCAGCACCCGGCACACGTACTCGGCCACCAGGTCGGCCTTGAGGGTCCAGGAGGCGTTGGTGTAGCCGATCGTGTAGGCGAAGTTCGGCATCCCCGAGAGCATCAGCGCCTTGTAGGCCATCGTCGAGGTCAGGTCGACCGGCTCGGAGTCCACGGTGAACGACGCACCCCCGAACGCGAGCAGGTTCAGCCCGGTGGCGGTGACCACCACGTCGGCCTCGAGGTCGCGGCCCGACCCGGTCCGGATCCCGGTCGGGGTGAAGGTCTCGACGGTGTCGGTGACGACTTCGGCGTCGCCGCGCCCGATCGCGGAGAACAGGTCGGCGTCCGGGACCAGGCACAGGCGCTGGTCCCACGGCCCGTAGCGGGGGTTGAAGTGGGTGTCGACGTCGTAGCCGTCGGGGAGCAGGGCCACGTTGCCGGCGCGGATCACCCGGCGCATCGGCCCCGGGAAGCGCTGGCACAGCCGGTACAGCGTCGAGGCGACCCGCACGTTCTTGGCACGCAGCAGCGCGTAGGCCGCGCGTTCGGGCAGCACCCGCCGGGCCAGCGACGCCGCCCGGTCGACCGCCGGCTGGGAGATCACGTACGTCGGCGAGCGTTGCAGCATCGTCACCTGCGCGGCCCCGGCCTCCGCGAGCGCGGGGACCAGGGTGACGGCGGTGGCACCCGACCCGATCACCACGAACCGCTGGCCGGTGGGGTCCAGGTCCTCGGGCCAGTGCTGCGGGTGCACGACCCGCCCGGTGAACTCCTCGACACCGTCGAACTGCGGCGTGAACCCGTTCTCGTAGTCGTAGTAGCCCGAGCACATCCACAAGAACCCGCAGCCGATGCGACGCTCCCCCTCCGGGGTGCGGACGGTGACGGTCCAGCGGCCGACGGAGGAGTCGAAGTCCGCCCGGACCACCTCGTGTGAGTAGCGCACGTGCTCCTCGACGCCGTACTCGGCGGCGGTCTCGCGGACGTAGCCCAGGATCGAGCCGGCGTCGGCCAGGGCCCGCTCGTCGGTCCACGGCTTGAACCGGTACCCGAGGGTGAACATGTCGGAGTCCGAGCGGACGCCGGGGTAGCGGAACAGGTCCCAGGTGCCGCCGCTGACCTCGCGCCGCTCGAGCACCAGGTAGGAGCGTCCGGGGTGCTCGCGGGTCAGCTGCGCGGCGGCCCCGATGCCGGAGAGCCCGGCCCCCACGATGAGCACGTCCACCTGCTCGGTCTCCTGCACGCGCGTCTCCTCCTGGTCGGGGTGCAGGCGAGGCTACCGCCCCTCCGACGCGCAGCTGCGCGCAGCAACCGCCCATGTAACGCGCTGTTGGTTGGTCCAACCGACTGGCATGCCGGCGCGGTCGAACCAGTGGCGGCGCGTTGGACCCCGTAGCGGCACGGTAGAACCGTGGCGGCGCGTTGGATCGGTCCCGGCGCGGTCGACGTGTCCGGGCGCTGGATCCGGCCATGTAACGCGCAGTTGGTTGATCCAACCGACTGGCATGCCAGCGCGTTGGAACCCGTGGCGGCACGGTCGAACCGTGGCGGCGCGTTGGATCGCTCCCGGCGCGTTGGATCGGTCCCGGCGCGGTGGATCCCGCGCCGGGCCGGTCGATCAGGCCTGGGTGGCGGCGCCGCTCTCCAGCAGCGCGTCGACGTTCTGCACGCCCCACGCCTCGAGCGCCTCACGGGTGCGGGAGCCCGGGCCACCGGGTCCCATCGAGATGGTGGCCCCGGTGCGCGAGAACCGGGGAGCCGGCGCCGGCTGGGTGACCCCGCCGACCTCCACGAAGGTGCCGCGCGCGGCCATGTGCGGGTGCTCCATCGCCTCGGTGGGCGGCAAGATCGGGGCGACGCAGGCGTCGGTCCCGGCGAAGACCTCCGACCACTCGGCCTGGGTGCGCTCACGGAACTTGGTGGTCAGCGCCTCCTTGATCGCACCGAAGTTCGCCGCGTCGTACCGGTTGGGCAGGTCGTCGAGCTCCAGCAGCCGGACCAGCTCGTCGTAGAACTGCGGCTCCAGGGCGCCGACGCTCATGTGCCGACCGTCGGCGGTCTCGTAGATGTCGTAGTACGGCGTCCCGCCGTCGAGCAGGCCGGAGACCCGGCGGTCGGTGGGCGCCCCGACCGCGGCCAGAGTGGCCGCCATCGCGTTGAGGTGGGCGGTGCCGTCGACGATCGCGGCGTCGACGACCTGACCCTTGCCGGAGACCTTCGCCTCCAGCAGCGCGGCCAGGATGCCGATCACCAGGTAGGTGGAGCCGCCGCCGAAGTCACCGACCAGGTTGCCGGGGAACTGGGGCTTCTCGGCGACCTGCCCGAGCCCGAACAGGGCACCGGTGATCGCGATGTAGTTCATGTCGTGGCCGGCGGCGTGCGCCCAGGGACCCTCCTGGCCCCAGCCGGTCATCCGGCCGTAGACCAGCTTCGGGTTCCGCTCCCAGCAGGCGTCCGGGCCGAGGCCGAGCCGCTCGATGGCGCCCGGGCGCATGCCCTCGACGAGCACGTCAGCCTCGGCGACCAGGTCCAGCACGGTGGCCAGGGCGTCGGGGTTCTTGAGGTCCATCGCGACGCTGGGCCGGCTCCGGGTGAGCACGTCCTTGTCACCACCGCCGAACATGCCACCGCCGGCACGCTCGACGCGGATCACGTCCGCACCGAGGTCGGCCAGGATCATGCACGCGTGCGGGCCGGGGCCGATCCCGGCAATCTCGACGACCTTCACGCCGGCGAGCGGGCCGGTTCCCTGACCGAGTTCGTAAGCCATGCCGCGATTGTGACAGAAACACTGTCACGGTTGTGGGTGATCGTCCCATCCGTCACATCGGTCGTGGGAAACCTGCGGTTGTCGTGCGACATTTCGCACGACCAGCGCCAGTTCCCCCAGATACGTGGGGAAACTGCGCAACACGGCAAGGCGCAGATCAGCCCGGGAGCACCCGGGCCAGGAACTCCCGGGTCCGGGGGTGCTGGGGCGCGGTGAAGATCTGCTCGGGCTCGGCCTCCTCGAGGATCTGCCCGTCGTGCAGGAAGCAGACCCGGGTGGCGACCTCGCGGGCGAACGACATCTCGTGCGTGGCCAGCACCATCGTCATGCCCTCGCGGGCCTCGGCCCGGACCACGTCGAGCACCTCGCCGACCAGCTCCGGGTCGAGCGCGGCGGTGATCTCGTCGAGCAGCAGCACCTCCGGCTCGGCGCACAGCGCGCGGACCAGGGCGACCCGCTGCTGCTGCCCACCCGAGAGCGCGTCGGGGTGCGCGCGGGCCTTGTCGGCCAGCCCGAACCGGTCGAGCAGGCGCAGCGCCCGCTCGGTTGCCTCGGCCTTGGGCACGCCGTGCACGTGCACCGGGGCCAGCACGCAGTTGGCCAGCACGTCCAGGTGCGGGAAGAGGTTGTAGGCCTGGAAGACCATCCCGACCCGGCGCCGCACCCCGCGCGGGTCCACCCGCGGGTCGGAGATCTCGGTGCCGTCGAGCAGCACGATGCCGTCGTCGAGGGTCTCGAGCTGGTTGAGGCAGCGCAGCAGCGTCGACTTGCCCGAGCCGGAGGCGCCGATCAGGCAGATCACGTCACCGGGCCAGACCACCAGGTCGACGCCGCGCAGCACCACCTTGTCGCCGTAGTGCTTGCGCACGCCCACCGCGTGCAACCGCGGCACCGGCCCGGAGTCCGACCCCGCAGCGGTCAGCCCGTCGGCACTCATGCCAGTCCCCTCTCCCGACGCGCGGCCCGGCGGCCGAGCCAGTCGGTGATCCGGGCCAGCGGGATGGTCAGCGCCACGAAGAAGCAGCCCGCCACCACCAGGCCGGTGTAGTTGAAGTTGTAGTTGCCGTAGTCGCTGGCCGCGCGCAGCGCCTCGACCAGGCCGACCGAGGCCACCAGTGCGGTGTCCTTCTGCAGCGAGATGAAGTCGTTGAGCAGCGGCGGCACCACCCGGCGCACCGCCTGGGGCAGCACCACCAGCCGCATCGTCTGGGCCCGGCTCAGGCCGAGCGCGTCGGCGCTGGCCAGCTGGGAGGGGTGGATCGACTCGATGCCGGCGCGGAAGACCTCGGCCACGTACGCCCCGTAGGAGAGCACCAGGGCCAAGGTGGCCAGCCAGAACAGGTCGTTGGTGACGCCCTGCAGATCCAGCGCGGGGATGCCGAAGGCGCAGACGAAGACCACCAGCAGGGTGGGGAGCCCGCGGAACAGGTCGGTGTAGAGCGTGGCCAGGACCCGCAGCGGGGTCAGCCAGGCCGAGGTGGTGGAACGGGTGACCGCGACCAGGCCGCCGACCAGCAGGATCGCGACCTCGGCGACGAGGAACATCTTCACGTTGACCCAGAACGCGTCACGCACCGCCGGCAGCACGGCCCTGGCGTGCCCGGGGTCCAGGAAGGTCTCGGCGAACCGGTCCCAGCCGGGGCTGAACCGCAGGCCGAGCACGAGCAGGCCGAGCACGAACGCGGTGAACAGCACCGCGATCAGGGTGCGCACCGTGCGGCGCTGGCGACGCACCGCCCGGCGGCGCAGCTCGTGGTCGGAGGGTTGCCAGACCCCACCGTCCCCGATCGTCGGGGAGGGTGGGGTCGGCTGGTCGGTCATCGAGCGGGTGGCTGGGTCAGTCGAGGACGGGGACGTCGGCGTTGGTGGCGATCCACTCGTCGGCGAAGCGGTCCAGCGAGCCGTCCTCCTCGAGGCGGTGCAGGGCCTCGTCGACGCAGCCGACCAGGTCGCTGCCCTTCTCGAACAGCAGGCCGAACTCCTCGGACTCACCGGTCTCGGGCTGGAACTGGCCGACGATCTCGGAGCCCTCGATCTCGGCGCCGGTGATGTAGAAGGCGGTGGGCAGGTCGGCGACGATCGCCTCCACCTGGCCGTTGAGCAGCGCCTGCTTGGCGGCGTTGGTGTCGTCGAAGACCAGCGGGTCCTCGCTGGGCTGGATCACGTCGGTGATCGCGGTGAGGCTGGTCGTGCCGGTCTGGGCGCCGAGCTTCAGCGAGGCCAGGTCGGCGACCGAGGTGGCCTCGACGCCGTCCTTCTCCAGGGCGATGACCGCCTGCGAAGCCGAGTAGTACCCGCGGGAGAAGTCGACGGCCTTGGCCCGCTTCTCGCTGATCGAGATCTGGTTGATGTCGAAGTCGAAGTTCTTCTCGCCGGGCTTGTAGGAGTTGTTGAACGGCACCCGCACCCAGGTGACGTCGGCCCGGTCGAAGCCCAGCTCCTCGGCCACGGCGTAGGCGACGGCCGACTCGTAGCCCTGGCCGTTGGTCGGGTCGTTCTCGGCGAACCACGGCTCGTAGGCCGGGGAGTCGGTACCGATGGTGAGCTTGCCCGCCGTCTTCAGCGGGAGCTGGTCGACGGCGCAGTCGCCGGTGGTGGGAGCGGCGTCGGGGTCCTCCCCCTCCTGCGGGGCGCAGGCGACGGCGGCGACGACGAGGGGCAGCACCGCCAGCGACCGGAGGGCGCGACGGGGGGCACGGGAAGAACGCATGGGGTCAGCCTAGGCGGTCCTGACACTCGTCAAGACCGGAACGGGGGCGGTGGGCCACGGGTGCGACGAACGTCATGGCAGCGGGGGCGGTCGACCCGCGAGGCACCCCCATTGCACCTCGTTGCAATGCTATGCAACGATGTGCACATGGCACTGGAGCACGCCCTGCTCGTCGCACTGCGCGAGCACCCCGGGTCCGGACTGGAGCTGACCCGCCGGTTCGAGCGGTCGATCGGCTTCTTCGCACACGCCACCCACCAGCAGATCTACCGGGTGCTGGCCCGGATGGTCGCCGACGGGTGGGTCGACGTCACCGAGGTCGCCCAGACCGGCCGACCGGACAAGAAGGTGCACGCCGTCACCGCCCTGGGCGAGCAGGTGCTGGCCGACTGGCTGGCCGAGCCGACCCCGATGGAGGCGTTCCGCTCCGAGCTGGCGGTGAAGATGCGCGGCGCCTCGTTCGGGGACCGGGCCGCCGTCGAGGCGGTGCTGCGCGACAACCTCGCCGAGCACCGCGCCCGCCTGACGCTCTACGAGCAGTTCGCGGCCGAGGAACCCACTCCCACCGACGACCACACCCTGGACACCCACCTGGTCCTGCGCGGAGGCATCCGCCTGGAGCAGTTCTGGATCGACTGGATCACCGAGTACCTGGAGGCCCGCCCGTGAGCGAGACGTACCCGCACCTGCTGTCCCCGATCACCCTGGGCACCGGACCCGACGCGCTGCAGCTGCGCAACCGGGTCGTCATGGGCTCCATGCACACCGGCCTGGAGGACCACCCCTGGGACATCGGCAAGCTCTCGGCCTACCTGGCCGAGCGGGCCCGCGGCGGCACCGGCCTGATCATCACCGGCGGCTACTCCCCCACGCTGCGGGGCTGGCTCAAGCCGTTCGCCTCGCAGATGTCGACCCGGCTGCACGCCGCCCGGCACCGCCAGGTCACCGACGCCGTGCACGCCGAGGGCGGCGCGATCGCGCTGCAGGTGCTGCACGCCGGGCGCTACGGCTACCACCCGCTCAGCGTCTCGGCCTCCTCGCGCAAGTCCCCGATCACCCCGTTCAAGCCGGCCACGATGAGCACCCGCGACGTCGACGCGACCGCCACCGCCTTCGCCCGCTCGGTCGCGCTGGCCCGGAAGGCCGGCTACGACGCGGTCGAGATCATGGGCTCCGAGGGGTACCTGATCAACCAGTTCCTGGCCGCCCGCACTAACGACCGCACCGACGCCTGGGGCGGCAGCGTGGAGAACCGGATGCGGTTCCCGGTCGAGGTCGTGCGCCGGGCCCGGGAGCTGGTCGGCGACTTCCCGATCGTCTACCGGATCTCGCTGCTGGACCTGGTCGAGGACGGGCAGACCTGGGCCGAGACCGAGGCGCTGGCCCACCGGCTGGTCGAGGCCGGCGTCACCGTGCTGAACACCGGCATCGGCTGGCACGAGGCCCGGGTGCCCACGATCATCACCCCCGTCCCCCGCGCCGCCTGGCGCGAGGTGACCGCCCGGCTCAAGGCCACCGTCGACGTGCCCGTGGTCGCCTCCAACCGGATCAACACCCCCGAGGTGGCCGAGCAGCTGCTCGCCGACGGCGTCGCCGACCTGGTCTCGATGGCCCGCCCGCTGCTCGCGGACCCGGCGTTCGTGGCCAAGGCCGCCGCCGACCGTGCCGACGAGATCAACACCTGCATCGGCTGCAACCAGGCCTGCCTCGACCACGTTTTCGCCAACAAGCGCTCCTCCTGTCTGGTCAACCCCCGGGCCGCGCACGAGACCGAGCTGGTGCTGCTGCCGCTGCCGGCCGCGCGCCGCCGCACGGTGGCGGTCGTCGGGGCCGGACCGGCCGGACTGGCCGCGGCCACCTCGGCGGCCGAGCGCGGCTTCGCGGTGACCCTCTTCGAGGCGCGCGAGCAGATCGGCGGGCAGTTCCGCTACGCCATGGCGGTGCCGGGCAAGGAGGAGTTCGCCGAGACGCTGCGCTACTTCGGGCGCCGGCTGGAGGTGCTCGGCGTCGAGGTGCGCCTGGGCACCCGTGCCCAGGCCGAGGACCTGGCCGACTTCGACCACGTGCTGGTGGCGACCGGCGTGGTCGGGCGCACCCCCGCGATCGAGGGCGTCGACCACCCGTCGGTGCTCGGCTACGCCGACGTGCTCTCCGGCCGCGCGGTCCCCGGAGCCCGGGTGGCCGTGGTCGGCGCCGGCGGGATCGGCGTGGACATGAGCCACTGGCTCACCCACACCCCCGAGACCGAGGCGCAGTGGAAGGCCCGCTGGGGCGTCGGCGACCCCGCCACCCACCGGGGCGGGCTGACCACGCCGGTGCTGCCCACCCCGGCCCGGCAGGTGACCCTGGTCCAGCGCAAGGAGACCCCGATCGGGATCGGGCTGGGCAAGACGTCCGGCTGGGCGCACCGCGCCACGCTCAAGCAGGCCGGAGTCGCCCAGGTCCGCGGCGCCTCCTACGTCCGCATCGACGACGACGGGCTGCACCTGGAGGTCGCCGGTGAGCCGGTGCTCGTGGAGTGCGACCACGTGGTGCTCTGCGCCGGGCAGGAGTCGGTGCGCGACCTGGTCGACGCGCTGGCCGGGCACGGATCGGTGCACGTCATCGGCGGCGCCGACGTGGCCGCCGAGCTCGACGCGAAGCGTGCCATCGACCAGGGCACCCGGGTCGTCGCCTCGCTCAGCTGACCCGCGCCCCGGGGGGTCGGGGTTCCGCCGATCGAGCCTGCCGAGATCCACGCCCCGGGGCGCACGCTCAGGAGCCGCGGGCCTCCTGGGACGCGATCATGTCCCGGTACCAGTCGTAGGAGCGCTTCGGGGTGCGGACCTGGGTGTCGAAGTCGACGTGCACCAGGCCGAAGCGTTGGCTCAGGCCCTCGGCCCACTCGAAGTTGTCGGTGAGCGACCAGGCGTAGTAGCCCTGCACGTCCACGCCCCGCTCCACCGCGGCGGCGATGGCACGCAGGTGGGCGTCGTGGTAGTCGATCCGGGCCTGGTCGTCGACCACGCCGTCGGCGCCCGGCCCGGTGGCGTAGGAGCAGCCCGACTCGGTGATCACCAGCGGCGGGATCGCCGCGCGGAACCGGGCCCGGGTGATGATCAGCCACTCCCGCAGCGCCTCGGGCACCACCGGCCAGCCGAAGTCGGTGGTCGGGTAACCGAGCACCTCGCGCATCTCCCACGGCAGCGGCGCGTCCTCGGCCGCGGCGGCGACCTTCATCGGCTGGTAGTAGTTCACGCCGTAGAAGTCGAGGGGCTGGCGGATCGTGGCCATGTCGCCGGGGGCCACGAACTTGGTCAGCAGCCCGGCCACGTCGGCGGGGTAGCGCCCCAGCAGCATCGGCTCCATGAAGAGCCCGTTCCACAGCGCATCGAACAGCTTGGAGACGCCCGTGTCGAGCTCGTCCTCGCTGGCCGGCCAGATCGGGGCGTGGTGGTTGGCGCAGCCGACGCTCCTCGCCCCGCTGGCCCGCAGCTCCGCCACCGCGCGGCCGTGGCCGAGCAGCAGGTGGTGGGCCACCCCGATGGCGTCGAACATCAGCTGCTTGCCGGGGGCGTGCGAGCCCTCGCCGTAGCCGAGCATCGTCACCATCACCGGCTCGTTGACCGGCACCCAGTGCTCGACCCGGTCGGCCAGCCGGTCGCCGACGATCCGTGCGTACTCGGCGAACCGGTCCACGGTGGCGCGGTTGAGCCAGCCTCCGTCGTCCTCCAGGTACTGGGGCAGGTCCCAGTGGAAGAGCGTCGCCATCGGCGCCTGACCGGCCTCCAGCAGCTGGTCGACGAGCCGGTCGTAGAAGTCCAGTCCCGCCTCGTTGACCTTCCCGTCGGCGTGCGGCACGACGCGCGACCAGGAGATCGAGAACCGGTAGGAGTCGGTGCCCAGCCCGCGCATCAGCGCCACGTCCTCGGCGCTGCGCCGGTAGTGCTCGCAGGCGCGGCTGGCGTCGGTCCCGTCGACGACCCGACCCGGCTCGGCGGTGAAGGTGTCCCAGACCGAGGGGGTGCGACCGTCCGCGTCGAGGGCTCCCTCGACCTGGAAGGCCGCGGAGGCGGTGCCGAACCGGAAGCCCGCGGGCAGCTGCGGGTAGGGGCCGGTGGGGCCTGGGGAGGTCACTCGGGGACCATAGCCGCATGGGGTTCACCGTGGTGCCGAGTTCGGCGAGGAAGTCCACCGGCGACGAGGGTCGCCTGACCCGGCACGCGTTCTCCTTCGGCGTCCACTACGACCCGGACAACGTCGGCTTCGGGCCGATGGTGGTCCACAACGACGACACCCTCGAGCCGGCGGCCGGCTACCCCGACCACCCGCACAGCAACACCGAGATCGTCACCTGGGTGCTGGACGGGGTGCTGGTGCACACCGACTCCTCGGGCCGCCGCCTCGAGCTCAGCCCCGGGGACGTGCACGTGACGTCGGCGGGCGAGGGGATCCGGCACAGCGAGATGGCCGACGCCGCCAGCGGTCCGACCCGGTTCGTGCAGACCTGGCTGACCCCCGACACCCCGGGCAGCACCCCGACCCACGCCCACGAGCGGATCGACCTGGCGGGTCCGGGGTGGACCACCCCGGTCGGCGGCAGCGGGCTCCGGGTGGACGTGGCCGGGGCGGCCCTGCACGTCGCCCGACCGGTCGCCGGGACGCACCTGGAGCTGCCCGCGGCGCCGCGACTGCACCTGTTCGTCGCGCGCGGCACGATCGACCTGGGGGGCCAGCTGCTCGACGCCGGGGACACCGCCCGGATCGACGGTGCCGGCGACGTCGGGTCGTTCGGGACCGACCGGGACGCCGAGGTGCTGCTCTGGGCCCTGCCCTGACCCAGCCCCTCAGGAACCGGGTCGGTGGCAGACCTGTTCCG
Source organism: Actinomycetes bacterium (assembly GCA_023396115.1). GTDB lineage: Bacteria > Actinomycetota > Actinomycetes > Propionibacteriales > Nocardioidaceae > Nocardioides. The sequence goes on from JAEWXC010000029.1 coordinate 20,376, forward strand.
GGAACCGGTTGGCAAAGGAATCCCGGTTCTTCGGGAGTTCTCCTGCGCGGCCCGTGGGTCGCGTGCTGGAATTGCTTCCAGAAGCCCCAGGTGACCCGAGACGCCTGGGGCTTCTACCATCCCCGGCGACCCTCCCGAGGGCGTCAGCTGAGGTCTCGGGGTCTCGGCAAGCTCGACCACCGGGTGGGCTCGGCAGTCTCGGAAAGCTCGACCACCGGGTGGTCAGGCCAGGATGCGCAGCGCCCCCGGCGCCACCTCGATCACCCGCGGCTCGGCGTCCAGGCCGGGCAGGAACCCCAGGGGCTCCCCGTCGCCGCCGACCTCGACCGGGACCGGCGAGTCCGCCGCGACGGTGATCCGCTTGCCGCGCAGCACGGTCACCTCGTCCCGGGTGACGTGGCTGCCGTCGTAGAGCGAGGGCATCGCCCGCATCAGCGCCCACCGCGAGGCGGCCTCGACGATGACCACCTCGGCCAGCCCGTCGTCGACGACCGCGCCCGGCGCGATCTTCATGCCCTTGCCGTAGAACGCGGAGTTGGCCACCACCACGGTCGCCGCGGCGTAGTGGTCGGCGACCCCGTCGACCTCGACCCGGAACCGGCCCGGCGAGTAGGTGGCCAGCGCCCACAACCCGCCGAGCGGGTACTGGGCGGGCTTGGGGATCCGCTTCATCGTGTCGACCTTGGCCGCGGCCCGGGCGTCCACCCCGGCGTAGACCGAGCCGGCGACCAGGTGACCGCCGTCGTCGAGCAGGTCGACGCGCCGTTCGGTGCCCTCGAGCAGCACCCGGGCCTGGCCCGCGGCGTCGTCGGGGATGCCGAGCATCCGGGCGAAGTCGTTGCCGCGACCAGCCGGGACGATGCCCAGCACGCCGTCGGCCCGGGCGACCAGGCCGGCCAGGGAGGCCAGCATCCCGTCACCGCCGACCGAGACCACCACGTGTCCGGCGGCCACGGCCTCCTCGACCAGCGCAGCCATCGCCGCCGGGCCCGGGGAGTAGGTGACGTCGACGACCGCCCCGGCGTCGCGCAGCGCCCGCGCGACCGGCACGACGGCCTCGGGGGCCGCTCCGCCGCCGGAGTGCGGGTTGACCAGGAACGCGAAGCTGCGGGTCACGGGACCAGCACCCCCGGGTTGAGGATGCCGGCGGGGTCGAAGGTGCGCTTGAGCCCGCGCAGGACCTCCACCCCGACCGTCCCGATCTCGGCCTCCAGCCACGGCTTGTGGTCGGTCCCGACCGCGTGGTGGTGGGTGATCGAGCCGTGCGCGGCGGTGATCGCGTCGTTGGCGGCCGCCTTCGCGGGCGCCCACTGGGCCAGCAGGTCGACGGCACCCTTGGCGGCGACGGTGAAGTAGAGCGAGCAGCCGGTCTCGTAGACGTGGCTGATGTGGCAGAGCACCAGGGCGCCCTCACCGAGCTGCTCGGTCAGGGCCGCCTTGACCCCGGCGTAGAGCGCCGGGACACCGGACCAGAACGTCGTGGTCTCCAGGGTCTCCACCAGGACGCCGACGTCGAGCAGCGAGTCGCGCAGGTACGGGGCGTTGAACCGGCCGTGGGCCCAGGCCTCGCCGGCCTCGGTGCCGACCGGGGTGCCACCGGCGGCGGTGAGCAGGTCGGTGATCACCGACCGCTTCGCCTCGACCGTGGCGGCGGTGCCCTCCAGGCCGACGACCATCAGGCAGCCGCCGGACCCCTCGCCGCCGATGGCGGAGGGGTCGGCCAGGTTGATCGCGGTCTCGGACTCGTCCGAGAGGCGCAGCACGGTGGGCAGCCAGCCCTCCTGGGCCAGGGTGCGCATCGCGGCCGAACCGGCCTCGAACGACGCCCAGCGCCACCCCTCGTAGACCTTGACCGGGGCGACGCGGCGGACCCGGACGGTGACCGCGGTGATCACGCCGAAGGCGCCCTCGGAGCCGAGCAGCACCTGGCGCAGGTCGGGCCCGGCGGCGTTGGCCGGGGAGACACCCCACTCCAGGTCGCCGACCGGGGTGGCGGCGCGGAGTCCGACGACCAGGGAGTCGAACCGGCCGAACCCGGCCGAGGACTGCCCCGAGGACCGGGTGGCAGCGAACCCGCCGATGCTGGCGAACTCGAAGGACTGCGGGAAGTGCCCCAGGGTCAGCCCGTGCTCGGCGAGCAGCGCCTCGGCCTCCGGGCCGCGCAGACCTGGCTCGAGGGTGGCGGTCATCGAGACGTCGTCGACGGCCAGCAGCCGCTTCATCCGGACCAGGTCGAGACTGACCACGCCGGTCAGGCCCTGCCGGGCGGCGACCAGGCCGCCGGTGACCGAGGTGCCGCCGCCGAACGGGACGACCGCGAGTCGGTGTTCGGAGGCCAGGGCCAGGAGCGCCGCGACCTGCTCGTGGGTGTCGGGGCGGACCACGACGTCGGGGGCGTCACTCAGGTCGCCGGCCCGGGCGCGGAGCAGGTCGGGGGTGGACTTGCCGCGGGTGCGCCCGCGCCGGGTGGCGTCGTCGGTGAGCACGTGCTCGGCGCCGAGCAGGTCGACCAGGGCCGCGTGGGCGGTGTCGCGGAGTTGCGAGGCGGGCACCTCGACGTGGTCGCGGGCGGGACGCTCGGAGACACCGAAGACCAGGTCGACCAGCCCGCGGGCGGTCTCGGGCAGGGATGTCGCCGCGGCCGGGTCGCCCCACCGCTGGGGGTGCATCTCGGGCTGGGAGATCTGGGGCGTCTGCTGGCTCATGCGTTACACTGTTACATATGACGTCACTTCGTCACAACAGGTCCGCCGCAGATGCCCGCGACGACTACCTCGACGCCGCCCGGGACTGCATCCTCGACGTGGGTTGGCGCCGCTCGACGCTGACCGAGGTGGCCCGGCGCGCCGGGGTCTCCCGGATGACGATCTACCGGACCTGGACGGACATGAACCAGCTGCTCGGTGACCTGATGACCCGGGAGTGGACCCAGGTCGCCGCCACCACCCACCAGGGCGACGGCCTGCCCGGCAGCCGCGCCGACCTGGCCCGCACGATGGTCCGACTGGTCGGCGCGCTGCGCTCCAACGACCTCTTCGTCCGGATCGTCGAGCTCGACCCCGAGCTGCTGCTCACCTACCTGCTGGCCCGTCGCGGCCGCTCGCAGGAGGCCCTCATCGCGGTGCTCGCCGAGGCGGTCCGCCACGGTCAGGCCGGCGGCTGGGTCCGGGCCGGCAACCCGGTGCTGATCGCCCGCGGGCTGGTCCTGGCCGGGCACGGCCACGTGATGAGCGCCCAGACCATGCTCGACGACGACATCTCCCTGACCGACCTGGACAGCGAGCTGACCCTGCTCGTGGAGAGGACGCTGGCCCCGTGACGCACCCGACCCCCACCGCCGCACCGTCCGGCACTGAGGCCCGGATCGGGTCCGGCACCCACGACCTGCCCGACCACGTCGACCTGGTCGTGGTCGGCCTGGGCGTCACCGGTGCCGGTGTCGCCCTGGACGCCGCCTCCCGGGGCCTGGCGGTGCTCGCCGTCGACGCCCACGACCTGGCCTTCGGCACCAGCCGCTGGTCCTCCAAGCTGGTGCACGGGGGCCTGCGCTACCTGGCCAACGGACAGGTCGGGGTGGCGCACGAGAGCGCCGTCGAGCGCGGCATCCTGATGGAGACCACCGCGCCGCACCTGACCCACCCGATGCCGATGCTGCTGCCGCTGAGCAGCAACGTCCCGGGCTGGCAGGCCGGTCTGGCCCGGGCCGGATTCGTGGCCGGGGACCTGCTGCGCCGCAGCGCCCGGACCGACGCCGAGACCCTGCCGCGCCCGCGTCGGATCTCGGCCACCGAGAGCCTGGCCCTGGCCCCCGACCTGCGACCGGGCGGACTCCGCGGCGGACTGCTGAGCTGGGACGGCCAGCTCGAGGACGACGCCCGGCTGGTCACCGCCATCGCCCGCACCGCCGTGGCCCACGGGGCCGACGTCCGGACCCGCGTCCGGGTGCTCTCCGCGTCCGGGACCCGGGTGGAGCTGCGCGACGAGGTCACCGGCCACACCCGCACCGTCACGGCGTCGGCGGTCGTCAACGCCGCCGGGGTCTGGGCCGGCGACGTGGCCGCGGACGTGCGGCTGCGACCCAGCCGAGGCACCCACCTGGTGCTGCGCGGCGAGACGCTGCCGGGCCTGCGGGTCTCGGTCACCGCACCGATCCCGGGTGCCACCAACCGGTTCGTGCTGGTGCTGCCCCAGCCCGACGGCACCATCTACGTCGGCCTGACCGACGAGCCGGTCGAGGGTCCGGTCCCCGACGTGCCGACGCCGAGCGAGTCCGAGATCGGCTTCCTGCTCGACGTGGTCGGCGCCGCGTTCTCCCGGCCGCTGCACCGCGACGACGTGGTCGGTGCCTTCGCCGGCCTGCGCCCGCTGCTCGACACCGGCGGCGAGGAGGGCACGGCCGACCTGTCCCGCCAGCACGCGGTACTCACCGGGCCCGACGGTCTGGTGACGGTGGTCGGCGGCAAGCTGACCACCTACCGACGGATGGCCCAGGACGCGGTGGACGCGGCGCTGGCCACCACCGACCTGACCGCCGGCCCGTGCCGTACTCGGGAGCTGCCGCTGCTCGGGGCGGCGCCACGCACGGTGCTCGCCGGCCTGGAGGGCCCCGCCCGACTGGTCCGCCGGTTCGGCACCGAGCACGACCTGGTGCTGGCCACCGCCCGCGAGGTCAGCGGGCTGGACGAGGCCGACCTGCTGGCCCCGGCCGCCCCGCACCTGCCGGTCACGCTGGCCGAACTGGTCTTCGCCGTCACCCACGAGGGTGCCGTCGACGTCGACGACCTGCTGGACCGCCGCACCCGGGTGGGCCTGGTCCCCGCCGACCGCGGCCTGGTCCGTCCGATGGCCGAGCGCGCCCTGGCCCTCGCCCGCCCCTGACCCCGCCCCGGTGGTCGAGCCCGCCGAGCCCGCCGAGCCCGCCGAGCCCGCCGACCCCCGACCCCCGGTGGTCGAGCTTGCCGAGACCCGAGCACCCCCCGGTGGTCGAGCTTGCCCAGACCCCCGACCCCCGGGCGCCCGAGCCACGTCCGGTGGTCGAGCATGCCGAGACCCCCGTCACAGATTCCGAAGGTGTTCTCGCGTTTTCCGCAGGCGTTCTGGCGTTCGACGGACACCCGCCCAGCCGCTGACTAGCCTCGAACCATGAGGGAGGACGCACTCCTCGCCGCCGGCGACGAGGAGGCTTTGACGGTGCGCGCATTCGCGCGCGCTGCGCGTGGTCGCGGCCACGTCCTCGGCTTCACCGGCACCGACCCGGAGCGGGCCGGACTGCGCCACCGCCTGCTGGACCGCGCCGCCGCGGAGGGCTGGCAGGTCACCGCCGCCCGCGCCCTGCCCGGACGGGACCGGGTCACCCACGACGTGCTCCGCCAACTGCTGGCCCACCACGACCGGGTGCCCCCCGCCGAGGGGCCCGGCCGCCTGCTCCGGGACCTCGCCGCCGGCACCTTCCACGGGGTCGGGGACCTCGCCTTCGCGCTGCAGTGGTGGTGGGACGCCGCCGCGGCGGAACGACCGCTGCTGGTGCTGGTCGACGGCGCCGAGCACGCCGACCACGCCTCGGCGGCGGTGCTCGCGGCCGTGGTGCCGCTGATCACCTCGAGCCGGTGCCTGGTGGTGCTGGTCGGCGCGGACCTGCGCGACGTGCCGGTGCCGCTGCGTCGGGGTCCCGGGCGATCGGGCCGCTCCCTGGTCCACCCCGTCCTCGATGCCCGGGAGGACCGGACCACCACCCCGACCGTCCCGACCGCACCTCCCGAACTGCCCGCTGGCGGCCTGCCGCTGGCCGTGCTCGCGGGCTGCGAGGTGCTCGGCGCGGACGCGAGTGCGGCGAGCCTGGCCGACCTGCTGGACCGCGACGTCGAGGAGGTCGCCGAGGCCGCCGAGGACCTGCTGGCCGACGGGTTGCTGTGCCGGATCCGGGAGACCCTGTTCACCGAACCCCCCGCCGCGGGCGCAGACGCCCTGGCCCGGTACGACGCCGACCAGCAGGAGGTCTGGTGGCGGCGAGCCACCGGCGCTGCGGTCGAGCACGAACTGGCCCCGTCGGTGGTGGCCTTCCGCGCCGCCCGGGTGGCGCTCGACCACGACGACGCCCTCCGGCAGCTGCTCCGCTCGCCGGCGCAGACCGCGCTGGCCCGCGGGGACCGCGCCAGTGCCGAGCTGCTCGCCCGACGCGCTCTCGCCGAGCACCCCGAGGGCGGCGCCCGCAGCCGCTGGTTGACCCTGCTGGCCACCGCCGTGCAGGTCGAGCACGCCGAGGAGGCGGTGCAGGCACTGGACGCTGCGGCGGAACTGGCCGACACCCCCGTCGCCGCCGCCACCCTGAAGGCCCGTGCCGCCGACGTCCTCATCGACCACGGTCGCAGCGGGGAGGCGGCACGCCGCTACGCCGAGACCCTGGAGTCGGTCCGCGGCACCGACGGGTGGCCGCGGGTGGCCTCGCAGATGCTGGTCGCCGGGTTCGTCGGCAGCTCGGTGGCCCTGGACATGTCGAGCTGGCGCCCCGAGGACCTGATCGACGCCGAGGGCAGTGAGACCCTGCCGGCCGCGCTGCTGCTGGTCCGGCAGAGCCGGGAGGCAGCGCGGGTGCGCGAGTACGCCGGCGCCGACCCCGACCTGGCCGGGGACCTGGCCCACCCGGTGCGCGCCTCGCTGTTGTTCCTGCGGATCGGTCTGCGGACCTGGACCTCGGACCACCTCGACGCCGAGCGGCTCTACGGGCGGGCGATGGAGCTCACCCGGGCCCGCGGCACCCGCGGCCAGTACGTGGTCGCGGCCTCCTCCCGCGGACTGGTCCGGACCCGGATGGGCCGCATCTCCGAGGCCCTGGTCGACCTGGACGAGGCGCTCCGCGGCGGCCAGGTGACGTGGCAGGCCCAGCGGTCCTTCGCGCTCGCCTCGCGGGCGGAGTGCTGGCTGGCCCGCGGCGACCTGCACGAGGCGTCCCGGCACCGACCCGAGCTCGCCGAGCTGCTGGGCCACGGCGGGATGGCCGGCGCCGTCGCCGCCAACGCGCTGGCCGACCTGGCCACCGCCGGGGACGACCACGACGAGGCCTCCCGGCTCTACGAGCAGGCCGGCCAGCTGCTCCGCGGCGGCACCGACAACCCCACCCTGGTGCCGTGGCGGGCCGGCGCCGCGGTGGCGGCGGTCCGGGGCCACCGGTTCGCCGAGGCGCAGCGTCTGGCCGAGGAGAACCTGGAGCTGGCCCGACGCTTCGGTGCACCGGCGCCACTGGCCCACGCGCTGCGCACCAGCGTCGCGGTGACCGCCCGGCTGGACGCACGGGACCTGCTCACCGAGGCCTGCGAGGTGCTCGAGGGCGTGGCCGCGGACCGGATCCGGGCCCAGGTGCAGATCGACCTCGCCAGCATGTTGCTGCTGGCCCACGAGGAGGCCGACACCCGGCGTGCCCTGGAGCTGGTCCGTGAGGCCGAGACCTACGCGAACGCCGAGGAGCTCTACCCGCTGCAGCAACGCGTCGCGGCCGTGCTCGGCCGGATGGGCAAGTCCCCCCGCCGGGTCGGACCCCGGTCGGAGGTGCAGCTCTCGGGGCGCGAGCGCCGCATCGCGTCGCTGGTCCGGGACGGTCTGACCGACCGGGAGATCGCCCAGCGCCTGTTCACCACGCGGCAGTCGGTCACCGAGGTGCTGACCGATCTGTACCGCAAGCTCGGGATCCGCTCCCGCAAGCGCCTGGTCGAGCTGCTCGACGTCTGATCCTCGGACTACCCGGGCGGGCGTGACCGTGCTCACGTCGGGACCGGCGACGGGCGCGGCGCAGCGGCGGAAGCGCAAAAGGTTGGCCGTTCACCGGACACGTCCGGGGTCGACTGCGAGACTTCCGCAGGCGGCGGCGTCCATCGGACCGCCGCCGGACACGGCCCCTTGCTGACCCCATGCAGCAAGGGGCCGTCGGTCTTCTCCCGGCACCCGACGGGGTGGGCCGCCGTTCCCGCCAGGTGGAGAGTGGAGCCCCACCAGTCCCCCAGATGCCCCCTCAGGTGGTGGAAACGGGCGATCTTCGCTCCGCGCGCTGGTGTGCAGGTGGGGACGTGCTAGATTGGGTGAACAGAAGGTGAACGGAAGGTGTCCCATGAGCAACCAGATCAACCGAGTCCAGCGCGCACCGCGTCTGCACGCCACCTGGGTCCCCGTCACCCGCCCGGACGGACGCGTGCGGATGGAGATGCGCTGGAGCGACACCTCCAGCTCCGCCCGCACGACACCCCGGGCAGCCTGAGATCCACGCCCACGAGAGCCGCGTCCCCCACCGGGGGCGCGGCTCTCGGCGTTTCGCCGACCGGCCTAGGAGCAAGGGGTGGCACCGTGTCGAGTCGTCGCGTCATGCTGGCGTGACCCACGCCACCCGGGGGTTGCGGAATGACCCGAGCTGGTTCAGACTTAGATTAGTTGAACTTTCTACTACACGGATGAGGACACGATCATGGGCATCTTCAAGAAGGCCGACACCCACTTCGACGCCGCCACCACCGCGGTCGAGGACATCAGCGGGGACTACACCATCGACCCCTCGCACACCCGCCTGGGCTTCTCGGCCCGGCACGCGATGGTGACCACCGTCCGCGGCCAGTTCACCGAGTTCAGCGGCACCGCCCACGTGGACGCCGCCACCCCGGCCAACTCCTCGGTGACCCTCACCATTGCCACCGCCTCGGTCGACACCGGCTCGGCGGACCGCGACGGGCACCTGCGCTCGGCCGACTTCTTCGACGCCGAGGCGCACCCGGAGATCACCTTCGTCTCCACCGCGGTGGCCCGCGACGGCGCCGACTGGGAGATCACCGGCGACCTCACCATCTCCGGCACCACCAAGCCCGTGACCATCGCGTTCGAGGAGACCGGCTCGGCCCGGGACCCGTTCGGCAACCTGCGGATCGGGTTCGAGGGCGGTACCGCCATCAGCCGCAAGGACTGGAACCTGACCTGGAACGCCGCGCTGGAGACCGGCGGCGTGCTCGTCTCGGACAAGATCAAGCTCGAGTTCGACGTCTCGGCGATCAAGAACGCCTGACCCACGCAACGACGAAGCCCGCACCGTGCTCGGTGCGGGCTTCGTCGTGTCCGGGCCCCGGAGGGCCGGGGCTCACTTCTTGTGGCGCGGCTTCTTCCGGACCACGTCCTCGTGGCCCTCGTCGCGCCGCTCGAACTTCTTGCGCGGGCGGTCGTCGCGGTCACCGCGGCCCTTGTACCCGCCCTCGCGGCGCGGGGCCTTGCCGTGGTCGCGGGCCAGCTCGATGAGCTTGCCGCTGATCCGGGTCTCGCGCAGCGCGTCCCAGGTCTCCGAGGAGAGCTTGGCAGGCAGGTCCACCAGCGAGTGGTCCATCCGGATGTCGATCCGGCCGAAGTCGGACCGGCCCAGGCCGCCCTCGTTGGCCAGGGCGCCGACGATCTGGCGCGGCTCGACCTTGTGCCGGCGACCGACGCTGATCCGGTAGGTGGTCATCCCCTCCGGCGGGGCGGGCCGCTCCTTGCGGGGACCGCGCTCGCCACGCTCGCCACGCTCGGGACGCTCGCCGTCGAACTCGCGGCGCGGCTTGCGGGCCGGACGCTCCGGCTCGGGCTCGAGCAGCAGCGGCTCCTTGCCCTGCATCACCACGGCCAGGGCGGCGGCGACGTCGACCTCGGGGACGTCGAACTCCTTGACGTAGTGGGCCACCACGTCGCGGAAGAAGTCGATCCGCTCGCGCTCGGCCAGGGCGCCGGTGATCTGGTCGTCGAACTTGGTCAGCCGGTGGGTGTTGACGTCGTCGACGCTCGGCAGCGGCATCTCGGTCAGCGGCTGGCGGGTCGCCTTCTCGATCACCCGGAGCAGGTAGCGCTCACGCGGGGTGACGAACGAGATCGCGTCGCCGGTGCGACCGGCGCGGCCAGTCCGACCGATGCGGTGCACGTAGGACTCGGTGTCGGTGGGGATGTCGTAGTTGACGACGTGGCTGATCCGCTCGACGTCCAGGCCGCGGGCGGCGACGTCGGTGGCCACCAGGATGTCGAGCTTGCCGTCCTTGAGCTGGTTGACTGTGCGCTCGCGCTGGTTCTGGGCGACGTCACCGTTGATCGCGGCGGCGGAGAATCCGCGGGCGCGCAGCTTCTCGGCCAGCGTCTCGGTCTCGTTCTTGGTCCGGACGAAGACGATCATCGCCTCGAAGTTCTCGACCTCGAGGATCCGGGTGAGCGCGTCGACCTTCTGCGGGTAGCTCGACATCAGGTAGCGCTGGGTGATGTTCGCGCTGGTGGTCGTCTTGCCCTTGATGGTGATCTCGACCGGCGAACGCAGGTGCTTGGCCGAGATCCGGCGGATCGCTGCCGGCATGGTGGCCGAGAAGAGCGCGACCTGCTTGTCCTCCGGGGTGGAGGCGAGGATCTGGTCGACGTCCTCGGCGAAGCCCATCTTGAGCATCTCGTCGGCCTCGTCGAGCACCAGGAAGCGCAGCTCGCTCAGGTCGAGCGTGCCCTTCTCCAGGTGGTCCATGATCCGACCCGGGGTGCCGACCACGACGTGCACGCCACGGCGCAGCGCGGACAACTGCACCCCGTAGCCCTGGCCGCCGTAGACGGGCAGCACCTTGGCGCCCTTCATCCGGGCGGCGTACTTCTCGAAGGCCTCCGAGACCTGGAGCGCGAGCTCACGGGTCGGGGCCAGCACCAGGGCCTGCGGGGTCTTCTGCTTGAGGTCCAGGTTGGACAGGATCGGCAGCGCGAAGGCCGCCGTCTTGCCGGTACCAGTCTGGGCCAGGCCGACCACGTCGTGCCCGTCCAGCAGCGGCGGGATGGTGGCCGCCTGGATCTTCGACGGGCTCTCGTAGCCCACGTCCTTGAGGGCGGCCAGCACCTTCTCGTCGAGACCGAGGTCGGAGAACGTCTGGGTGTCGGATCCGGTGTCTGCCCCGCCGGTGGGGGTGGTGCCGGAGTCGTCACCACGTACGTCGTCGCTCATAACCCACCACGGTAGTGGTCCCGCGCACCGGCCGCTCATTCCACGCCGACGCGATCTCGCTCACCAGACGCTCGCCCTCCCCCTTCTTCGCCGACCGGGCACTTGTGCGGCGCTCACCGGGCACTTGTGCGGCGCCGACCGGGCACTTCCGTGGCGCCGACCGGGCACTTGCGTGACGCCCACCGGGCACTTCTTCGCCGACCGGGCACTTGTGTGACGCCCACCGGGCACTTCCGCGGCGCCCACCGGGCACTTGCGTGACGCCGAGTGCGCACCACCATCGACAGTGACGCCACCGGTTCCACCGCGCCACCACCGTTCGAACGCGCTCCCACCGGTTCGACCGCGCCGGCATGCCAGACGGTTGGATCAACAAACTGCGCGTTACAACTGGCGGGTAGAGGGGTCCGGGAGCGGCGGAGTGAACAAAGCCGTGGACAGCGGGGTCGCCGGCGCTCCACGATCGGCGGTGTGAGCCCACTGCCCCAGGAACTGAGCACCCGACCGCTGACGCTCGACGACGCCGAGGCCGTCTTCCGGGTGATGGCCGAGAGCGAGGAGGTCGACCTGCCCGAGGTCGCCATCGAACTGGCCGACATCATCAGCGACTGGTCCAAGCCCTCCTACGACGTGTCGGCGCACTCCGTCGGGGTCTTCGACGGCGACCGGCTGGTCGGGTACTGCGAGGTGATGGCCCGCGACCGTGGCGACGGGGCCGTACACCCCGACTACCGGGGCCGCGGCATCGGCACCTGGCTGGCAGAGCGGATGCGTGAGATCGCGGCCGCCAAGGGCGCCGACGTGGTCGGGATGCCCAACCCGGCCGGGTCCGCCGGCGACCAGTTGCTGGAGCGGCTCGGGTGGCAGCCGAGGTGGCACTCGTGGGTGCTGGAGCTGCCCGCCGGAGCACGGATCGCGGACCGCCCGGTCCCCGAGGGGCACACGGTGCGCGAGGCCGCGCCGGAGGAGTACGAGCAGGTCTGGACGGTCGTCGAGGACGCGTTCCTGGAGTGGTCCGAGCGCGACCGCGAGTCGTACGAGGACTTCGTGGCATCGGTCTTCGAGCGCCCGGGCTTCGCCCCCTGGCAGGTCCGCGTGGTGGCGCGGGGCGAGGAGGTGGTCGGCGTCTCGATCGTGCTGCTGACCGAGAACTGCGGCTACGTCGACCGGCTCGCGGTGCGGGCCGACTGCCGGCACCGCGGCCTGGCGCAGGCGCTGCTGGTGGACTCCTTCGACGTGGCCCGCGCGCACGGGGCCACCCGCTCGGAGCTCAACACCGACTCCCGCACCGGGGCCCTGGACCTCTACCTCAAGGTCGGCATGGAGGTCACCCAGAACTGGGTGAACCGCGCCACGCCGGTGTGACGGAGCCACGCAAGCGCCCGGTCGGCGCACAAGCGCCCGGTCGGGGCCACGTAAATGCCCGGTCGGCGCCACGGAAGTGCCCGGTCAGCCCCACCGAAGTGCCCGGTCGGCGCACAAGTGCCCGGTCGGCGTCGCGGAAGTGCCCGGTCGGCGTCGCGGAAGTGCCCGGTGGGCGTCGCGTAACTGCCCGGTCGGCGCCGCGGAAGGGGGGCAGGTCGGGGCCGCACAAGCGCGCGGTCAGCGGGTGGACTCGCGCAGGGTCGACCCGCGGGCGCCGCGGACCGTCAGCAGGGCGCTGACCAGGGCGACGGCCCCGAGGACCAGGGCACAGACGGCGGCGGCCCCGAGCAGGAACCAGCCGTCGACCCGGGCGGTCAGGTGCGGCGTCGAGAGGTCGTCGACCTGACCCAGGGTGATGGTGCGCAGCACCACCAGCTGCGCCACGGTGCCGGCCGCGATCCCGGCCAGCGCGGCACCCGAGAGCACCACCCCGAGCTCGACGGCGACCTGCACCAGGACCGTCCGGCGGGGCACCCCCACCACGCGCAGGGCCGCGGCGTCGCGGCGTCGGGCGGGCAGCTGCACCGCGGTCGAGACCACCAGACCCGCCAGGGCCATCACCAGCACCAGCAGCGCCACGATCCCGTACAGCCGCAGCGCCATCGCGTAACCGCCGGAGTCGAGCGCCTCCTTCTCGGCCTGCCAGGTCGTCTCCACGTGCAGCCCGGCCGCGGCCAGCTCCCGGCCCAGGTCGTCCGGCGACCCGTCGCGTTCCAGCACCCGGACCCGGGCCAGGTTGTCGTACAGCGGCCGGTCGTTCTGCAGCTGCACCCGGTCGACCAACAGGCCCACCGGCCCCAGGAACGGGGTGCCCTCCAGGCCCAGCACCGCACGCACCGGCGGGAGTCCCGAGCCGTCCAGCCGGGCCAGGTCGGCGTCGTCGACGTCCACCCCGCGCGCCACCGGCCGCTGCGCGGTCAGCCCGCCGGTGGAGAGCCGCGCCAGGGCGGGAGCACCGTCGGAGTCCAGGGTCAGTTCCAGGCCGTCGGGCGAGGGCGCGACCCGCAGGATCGCGCTGGCGGCCTGGGTGTCGGGCGAGGCGACCCAGCCGGCACGGCTCCACGGGTCCTGCACCGGGGTGCCGTCGACCTCCAGACCGGTGAGGGTGAAGGTGCCGTCCATGACCATCGTGGTGCCCGCTCCGGCCGCGACCGTGATCCCCTCGACGGGGCACTCCTGCGGGCAGGCGGGCAGGTCCACCGAGGCGGTGCTGGTGCCCGGCTCGAACGGCCCGATGTAGACCCGTTGCGGCACCCCGCCCCGCTCACCGAGCCGGACCTCCATCATCACCGGCTTCTCGCTGCGCACGTCGTTGCGCACCTGCACCGTCAGTCGTCGGCCCGAGAGCATCGGAACCTGGCCGGGTGAGGCGATCGCGTCGGCCACCTGGGCCGGCGTGCGGTCGGGGCTCCAGGAGCTCGGCCACTGCAGCACCGCCGCCATCCGGTCGGCGTCGACCACCGAGAAGCTGGTGCCCGGAGCGGGGACCTCCGCCGCGGCCATCAGCCACGTCCCGTCGGGGTCGAGCCGACGGGTCAGGGCGGCGGTGTCGGCGATGCCGGCGTTCGAGGCCCACACGGTGCCGGTGGGTGCCCGGGTGCTGGCCACCGAGCTGCGCCAGTCGGAGGCGGCCGAGGAGACCCCGACGGCGAAGACCGCCACCGCCACCGCGACGGCCAGCGGCAGGATCACCACGGTGCCCTCGCCCCGACGGGCCAACGCCCGGACCGCGACCCACGGGGCCAGCGGACCGCCGGGGACCCGGCGCACCCAGGCGCCGGCGAGTCGGGCCACCGCCCGGGTGGCGGCCAGACCGGCGACGACGGCGAGCAGCACCGGCAGCACCAGGTCGAGCAGGTCCGGTTCGGAGCCCGGGTCGGCGGCCAACCGGCTGGCCAGCGCCGCGACGGCAGCCGCGACCAGCACCAGCTGCCCGACCGCTCCCCACCGGCTGGCGGTGCGGGGACGGTTCACGCCGGTCAGCTGCCCGGCCAGGGAGCGGCGCAGCGAGGTGCCGACCGCGAGCACCGCGACGCCGACCACACCCAGCACCACCAGCACCGCGGCCCACCAGCTGGCGGCCGGGAACGGCACCGGCAGCTCCGGCAGCAGCCACGCGCGGGCGATCCCGTGCGCGCCGAGCACGCCGCCGGCGACCCCGATCGGGACCGCCAGCAGCAGCGCCGCGACGGGTTCGGCGAGACCGAGCAGCCACAGGCCGCGGCTGCCGACGCCGCGGAGCGAGGCGAGGGCGAGTTCGGGCACGCGCAGGTCGCTGGCCGCACCGAGCAGCCGCAGCAGCAGGGTCAGCGCCACCAGCACCAGCGAGATCACCGCCGGGGTGACCGACACGAAGGCGGTCTGCTGCTCGTTGCGCACGTCGGCGGCGACGCCGGAGAGGTCCAGCAGGGACTGGTCGGTGGTGAGCACCCCGGTGCCGAGCTCGTCCGTGCCCATCTCCCGGGCACCGATCTCCTCCGGGGTGACGCTCCACGTCCCGCTGACCTCCGCCGCCCGGTCCACGTCGGCCACGCTGAGTGCGGGGGTCACGTCCAGCACCGAATCCGCGCGCGCCACCCAGTCCTCGACGGGGATCGCGTCGAAGGTCTCCGGCACGGTCACCAGCGGCGCCGGCTGGTAGGGGGTGTAGCTGGTGTCGGTGACCCGTTCGGGGGTGGGCGCCATCCGGGCCCGGTTGAACCAGAACTCCTCGACGGCGCGCCCCTCGGGCAGCTGGTAGGTGCCCACGACCCGGACCGCGACCGGGGAGCGTTCGTACTGGTCGCGCAGCGACTCCGGGACGTAGACGTCGAGGTCCAGGGGCTTCCCGATCGTGCCGCCGGCCCGCTCCAGGTCAGCGGCCACCATCACGACCTCACCGGCGGCCGTCGGGCACCGGCCGGTGATGTCGAGGTGCTCGCAGGCGTCCTCCCGGGCCAGGAACGTCACCAGCCCGCGCAGCGCGTTGTAGCGCGCGGACTCGAGCTGGACCTGCGGGGCCCGCCAGGCTCCGCGGTCCCGCTCCTGAGCGGCCACGGTGACCGCGTCGAGCAGCGCCCGGCGCTGGGCCGGGGCGTCGGCGGCGGGTCGGCGGCCGGTGCGCTCGGCGGCGACCAGGGTGCGGGTCACCCCCGTGGCGGTGACCGCGGTGGCGTCGAGCCGGGTGACTGCGTAGGCGTTGGTGACCGCGACGGCGTAGCTGGGACCCAGCACGGCCGAGGCGACCGCGAGCGCGACCAGCAGCACCGAGCCGACCGCGAGCACCGCGCGCGAGCGCAGGCCCCGCAGCACGGTGCCGGCCATCGAGGGGAACACGCTCATGCGCCGCCCTCCCGCAGGGTCGCCGGTCGGGTCGCGGCCTCGGGCAGCGCCCGGACCCGGCGACCGACCAGGGTCGCGACTGCCACGACCCCGACCGAGACGGCCACCGCCGGCAGCCAGTGCACCCCGAGGTCGAGGTGCGCCGACCCGACCGGAGGGGCGACCAGAGGCAGCTGGTCCAGGAGCAGCGCGACGGCCAGCACCCCGGCCAGCAGGGTGGCCACCCCGGCCGCGACGGCGACCAGCAGGCTCTCCACCCAGCCGGCGCGGGCCACGTCGGCGCGGTCCACCCCCAGCAGCCGGAACGCCGCCACGGTCTCGGCCTCCTCGGCGCGCCGCCGCCCGAGTCCGGCGCCCAGCGCCAGGAACCCGACCACCAGGGCGGCCGCCCCCAGCGCGAGCAGGCCGGGGACCTGCGCGGCACCGGAGGAGGAGACCAGCCGCTGTCGGACCGTGTCGGCGGTGAGCGCGGGGTCGCTGCCGGCCTCCTCGACCCGGGCGAGCAGGTCCGCCGGGGTGTCGGCGGCCGCCACGACGAAGACCCGGGCGTTCACGCCGGCCGGGTCGTCGAGGTCGAGCGCGGTGGGCAGGTCGGCCAGGATCCCGGCGTCCCCGACCACGGGCAGCGCCTCGGCGCGACCTCGGACGTCCGCGGGGCGGGGCCGGCCACCGGGGGTGCGCGCCTGCTCGTCACGCTCGCCGACGCCCTGCCCGACGGTGCCCGGGTCCGGTGCGGCGGGGATGGTTGCGGCTCCGGCGACCAGCACCGGCAGCGGTGCCCGGCTGCGGGCCAGCTCGAGCTCGGTCACCCCGAGGCCCCAGTCCTCGCGCACCCCCGGCGGCAGGTACGGCACCAGGTGCACCCGGAACGCGTCGTCGCGGCGGTCCACGTAGGTGGTGTCGGCCAGGATGTCCATCCCGCCGGCGGTGACCCACCGTTCGGTGGTGAGATCGACCCCGCCGACCTCGAGCCGGGCGAAGGTGAGGGTGATCGGCTCGTCGAGGAGCGCGTCGACCAGACGGCGGGCGACGTTGCCGCCGAAGGCGCCGACCACCTGGGTGCGGTGCAGGCTCACCTGGACGCTGCGGACCTGGCAGCCGCGGGGGCACTCACCCACGCGCCGGTCCAGGCTGCCCCGCAGATCGGCACCGAGAGGGACCACGAACTCCTGCTCCCCGGGGTAGCCGTCGGCGCCGAGGTAGCCGACCAGCACCCGCAGCCGGTACCGCTCGAGGCGACCGGGTGCGCTCTGGTGCGGCGGCCGGGCCGAGGCGGTGTAGTCGATCCGGACCCGGTCGCCGTCGGTGGTGGCCGGGTCGGCCTCGGCGACCAGCCGGGTCGGGTCGCCCACCGGGGCGGTGACCACCTCGGCGTCCACCACCTGCTCGAAGCGGGACAGGTCCAGGTAGCCGCGACGCTCGGTGGGCCGGGCGTCGGAGGTCGCGGCGACACCGGCCATCAGGAACCGTCCCTCGGGATCCAGGTCCCGGGTCAGGGCCAGGGTCTGGGCCGGGGTCGTCGAGACCGGAACCTGCCGGGCCCCGACGACCTGCAGGGCCGCGGAGTCGTCGAGCCACCGCCCGACCCCGGCCACGGCACTCAGCGCCAGGACCGCCACCACGCCGCCGGCGACCAGGAGCCGCAGCACGCCGGTGGCGCCGGCCCTCCGGGTCAGGGAGCGCACCGCCAGCCACCACCCGAACCGGTGCCACGACACCGTCCGGCCGACCCGGGCGAGCAGGTCCAGGCCCCACACCGCCACCTGTCCGGCCGCCAGTCCGACCAGGGTCGGGGCGAGCAGCACCACCGGGTCCGCCGCGCCCGGGTCGACCGCGGCACCCTCCTCGGCCAGGGCCCAGGCGCGTTGCACCGAGATCGCCGCGGCCACCAGCAGCAGCACCTGACCGGCCCGGGCCCACGCGCCGGCCCGTCGGGGTCGTCCGGGACCGGAGACCTGGTGGGTGAGGGGTTCGAGCAGCACCGGGGCGCTGGTCACCGCGGCGACCAGCCACGCCACCACGGCAGCGGCGGCGCCGGCCAGCAGTGCCGGTGCCCCGACCGTGACCGTGCCGGGCAACCAGTCCCGGGCCAGCAACGGCAGCACCCCCGCGCCGACCGCCAGGCCGACCACCAGGCCGGCACCGACCGCCAGGGCGGGTTCAACCAGGAACCGGGACAGCAGGCCGGCGCCGCGCAGGCCGCGCAGTCGGGCCACCGCGATCTCGCGGCGCTGCCCCACCGCGACCTCCCGGGCGGTGCCGGGGATCGCGACCGCACCGAGCAGCACCCAGGCGACCGACCAGCCCAGCGAGGTGCCGGCCTCGGTGGCCAGCTGGACCAGAACGACCGTGCCGGCCACCACGGCCAGGGTCAGCGCCGCGAGCGCGAGCAGCGGCCCGCGTCGGGAGCCGACCGCGCGCAGCAGCCGGTTCACTCCTCGACCGCCACGACCCGCCCCTCGTCGAGGGCGTAGTGGCGGTCGCAGGCCTCGACCACGGCCGGGTCGTGGGTGGCCACGACGACCACCGCACCCCGGGCGGCCTCCTCGCGCAGCTGGGTCAGGACCAGACCCCGGTTGCCCTCGTCGAGCTCGCTGGTGGGCTCGTCGGCGAAGAGGACCGCGGCCTCCACCACGAAGCCGCGGGCACAGGCGACCCGCTGCATCTGGCCGCCGGAGAGCTCCTCGACCTGCCGGTCACCGAGGTCGGCGATGTGGAACCGGGCCAGCGCGGCCTCGGCCCGCTCGTCGGCCTCGGCCGGCGCGACACCGCGGGCGCGGAGCGCGACCGCCACGTTCTCCCGCGCAGAGAGGATCGGGACCAGTCCGTAGACCTGCAGCACGAACGCCAGGTCCGGCCGCGGGTCGCCGTAGCCGGTCCAGGTGGGCTCCCCGCGCCAGGTGACCCGCCCGCTGCTGGGTTCCAGCAGGCCGCCGGCGACCGAGATCAGGGTGGTCTTGCCCGACCCCGAGGGCCCCGAGAGTGCGGTGACGGTGCCGGCCGGGAACCGGACGTCGACCTCGGAGAGCAGCAGGCGTCCGGCGGAGAAGCTCAGGCCGGAGACGACGAGCTCGTCGTTCGGTGCGGTGTCCACGTCGGTCATCGGGCACCTCCGGCCGCGCCGTCGGTGGAGCGGCTGACCAGCAGGTCGCCGCCGGGTTGTTCCTCGATCCGGACCAGCGTGCCAGGCGCCCACTCGTTGCCCAGGTGCGAGGGCAGGTGCAGCACCCCGTCCTCCCCGACGACCGCGTACTCGGCGCCGTCGCGGCCCTCGGCCCCGACCCGGCCGCCCTTCATCGTCACCGTGCGGCCGAAGGTGGCGGCCACCTCGGGCTGGTGGGTGACCACGACGATGGTGGTCCCGAAGTCGTCGCCGACCGAGTGGATCAGGTCCAGCACGTGGTCGGCGTCGACGTGGCTGAGCTGGCTGGTGGGTTCGTCGGCCAGCAGCAGCCGGGGGCCGGTCGCCACGGCACAGGCCAGGGCCAGGCGCTGGCGCTGCCCGCCGGAGAGCGTGGAGACCACCTGGTCGGCCTGGTCGGACAGGCCCACCCGGGCCAGCAGTTCGTCGTCGAGCACGACGCGGCGCCGGTCGGCGGCGTCCAGGGCGAGCCGCGCGAAGGCGATGTTCTGCCGGGCGGTGGCGTAGTGCAGCAGGTTGCGGGTGGCGCCCTGGAGCATGGTGGAGACGTCGCGGGAGCGGATCCGGGCCAGGTAGCGCTCCCCCATCCGGCTGATCTCCTCCTCGCCGAGGAAGATCCGCCCGGCGCTGGGGCGCTGGATGCCGCCGAGGAGTTGCAGCAGGGTCGACTTGCCGGAGCCGGACGGGCCGAGGAAGGCCACCCGCTCACCGGGCTCGATGCTCAGGTCGACGCCGCGCAGCGCGACCACGTCGTGCCCCTCGAAGGTGCGGTACAGGTGCACCACGCCCTCGCACCGCACCGCGACGCCCCCGGCGGCACCCGCTGCGCCACCTCCGACGTCCTCGCCCCGCAACTCCCGCACCCGGTGACCTTACGACCGGCCGCACCGGGCCCGTCGAGGGGCTGCCGGGCGATCGTTGCCAAGCCGTGTCCTGGCCGGTGCACGTGACCTCGACCGGCGCCACGCGTTGGTCCCTGGACCCGCACCAGGAGGCACCGATGCACCGATCCACCCGCCGGCACCCGACGCAGACCCCGCCCGTCCGGGGGGTCGGGTGGGCACCGCTGGTGGCGTTCACCGGCCTCGTCCTGGTGGCGTCGCTGCTGGTCGGGTGGGCGCCCTCGGCCGGCGCGGACGACCCCGCTCCGGGCGGCGAGGACCCAACGGTCGCCGGTACCCCCGGGATTGCCGGCACGGCACGACCGGTCGAGGCCCGGCGGGCCCCGCGACGGCTGCGGCTCACGGTCGACTCCACCCGACCCGACCTGGTCACCGCCGGCGACGCCCTGGTGACGGTGCACCTGCCGCGCCGCGTGCGGGCCTCGAAGGTCCGGCTGCGTCTGGGCCGCAAGTCGGTGACCCGCCAGTTCAAGGTGCGCCCCGACGGGTCGTTCCGGGCCCGGCTGACCGGGCTGAGGGTGGGCCGCAACGTGCTGCGCGCGAGGACGGTCGGCAAGGTCGGCAAACGCCTCGGCAAGCGCGGCCGGGCCCGGCTGGTGATCCGCAACCACCCCAACGGCGGACCGGTCTTCTCCGGCCCCCAGCACCGCCCCTACACGTGCCAGAAGACCGCCCGCGACGCCCAGTGCAACGAGCCCGCCCGGTTCACGCTGCTGTACCGCTCGAACCGGCCCGACCGGCCCGGGCTGCACCCGTACAACCCGGCGAAGCCGCCCTCGGACGTCGCCACGACCACCACCGACACGGGGGTCCGGGTGCCGTTCGTGGTGCGCCGCGAGGACGGGTACCAGGCCCGCGACCGGTACACGATCATCACGCTCTACCGCCCCGGTCGGCCGTGGACTCCGTGGCGGCCGCAGGACACCTGGAACGGCAAGGTGCTGATCCCGCACGGCGGCAACTGCGGCAGCTCCTACGGTCCCGGCGAACCCCCGCTCGGTGACATGGCCGGCACCCTGGACTCGCTCGGCCCGCTGGCGGCCGCGACCGGGCTGCTGGGCATCCAGGACTCCTACCTGGCCGCCCTGGGCCGGGGTTTCGCGGTCGTCTCCACCGCACTGAACAACACCGGACACAACTGCAACGTCGCCGTCGAGGCGGAGTCGCTGGTGATGGTCAAGGAGCGGCTGGTCGAGCGGTACGGCCCGGTGCGCTACACGATCGGCACCGGCTGCTCGGGCGGCTCCATCGCCCAGCAGACCATCGCCAACACCTACCCGGGCATCTACCAGGGCCTGGTCACCAGCTGCTCCTACCCCGACGTGATCACCGCGGGTGCCCAGTTCGCCGACTACCACCTGATGCGCGGCTACTTCGAGAAGCCGAACCGGTGGGGCGCGGGCGTGCTGTGGAACCCGGTGCAGGTGGCCGCCGTGGAGGGGCACCTGTCGCACCTCAACGCCGTGGTCGCCGACGAGGGCTTGTTCAAGGCTGCCCTGAACCCCGAGCACGCCTGCCCCGGCACCCGGGCCCCGGTGGCCGGCGACCGGAGCACCAGGTTCGACTCCGAGAAGAACCCCGGTGGAGTGCGCTGCTCGGTGCTCGACATCATGGCCAACCTGCTGGGCCGTCGCCCGGCCACCGCCTCGACCTGGGAGAAGGCCGCGGGCCGCGGGTTCGGGGGGATGCCGTTCGCGAATGCGGGCGTGCTCTACGGCCTCAAGCAGTTCAAGGCCGGGGTCATCACCCCGGCGATGTTCCTCGACCTCAACGCCAAGCTCGGCGGGCTCGACATCAACTCCGACCGGGTGCCGCAGCGGATCACCGGGGACGCGAAGGCCGTGACGAACGCCTACCGCACCGGCCTGGTGAACCGGATGGAGAACGTCTCCGAGGTGGCGATGATCAACCACGGTGGACCGGACCCGGGGCTGGCGCACGACTACGCGCACGC
Source organism: Actinomycetes bacterium (assembly GCA_023396115.1). Lineage (GTDB taxonomy): Bacteria > Actinomycetota > Actinomycetes > Propionibacteriales > Nocardioidaceae > Nocardioides. The sequence goes on from JAEWXC010000029.1 coordinate 42,080, forward strand.
CTTCTGGGCCCAGGACCGGCTGGTCCGCTCCCAGGGTCACGCCAGGAACCGGGTGATGTGGTTCGGTCTGGTCCCGCTGGTCGGTGACCTGACGTGGCCGGTCGAGGCGTTCAAGCAGATGGACACCTGGCTCACCGCGGTCGAGAAGGACCGGTCGTCCCGGCCGCTGGCCGACAAGATCGTGGCCAACAAGCCCGGCTCGTTGAAGAACCGGTGCCTCAACATCGACCCGTTCGGCGGGATCGGCTGCACCAGCCGCGAGGTCCAGCTGCTGCAGACCAACCTCAGCACCCCGCGCGAGCAGGCCGGCGACGACCGGTACAACGACCGCCTGGCCTGTCGGCTCACCCCGCTGACCCGGGCGGTGGTCAGGCCGAAGCTCGACGTGCCCGGGGTGACCGCGCTGAGCGACGCCCAGTTCGCCAAGCTGCAGCGCCTCTTCCCGCGGGGAGTCTGTGACTACTCCCGGCCCGGGCAGGGCGTCGTCCCGACCCGCACCTGGCTCGGGTACGGCACCGCCACCCGGGTCGTCGAGGGCGGCCGGGAGCTCGGCCCGGTTCCCACGGGCTCCGGCACCTCCTGGATGTCCCCCTCGTTCCGGGAGCTCTGGCGCCGCTGACGGTGCCGCCCCCGCCGTCCTGGCTGGTTGTAACGCGCAGTTAGTTGGTCCAACGCGCCGGCATGCCGGCGCGTTGGACCCTTGGACAGCGCGTTACAACCGGTGGTGGCGCGGTCGAACCGTAGTGGCGCGTTGGATCGGTGGCGGCGCGTTGGAACCGTGGCGGCGCGTTGGATCACGCCGAACGGGTTGCCCGGTAGCGCCAGAAGCTCGGCACGAGGACCACGGCCAGGACCACCCCGAGCACGACCGCGACCCCTCCGCCGGCCGCCGCGGCGGGTGCGCCGACGACACCGGCGGCCGCGCCGTGCAGCATGTCGGCGAGCCGCGGCCCGCCCGCGACGACCACGATGAAGACGCCCTGGAGCCGACCCCGGACGTGGTCGCTGGCCGCGGACTGCAGCATCGTGGTGCGGAACGCCGCGGAGACCATGTCGGCCACGCCCCCGACCATCAGCATCAGCACCGCGGCGGCCAGGGCGACCCCGGCTCCGCCACCGGCCAACGCGACGGCGATCCCGAAGCCGGTCATCGCCAGGCCCCACATGACGATGGAGACCGTGACGGCGACCCCGTGACGCTCGATCCGTGACACCCACCCGGAGAAGACACCACCCAGCACCGCCCCGGCCGGGATCGCGGCGAAGAGCAGGGCGAACGCGACCCCACCCTCCGACGGCCCGCCGAAGTCCAGGTGCGCCATCTCGGGGAACAGCGACCGTGGCATCCCGAACACCATCGCGATCACGTCGACGACAAAGGACATGAGCAGCACCGGGTGGCCGGCCAGGTAGCGGAATCCGTCGATGATCGACCGCAGCCCCGGGTTCACCGTGACCCCCTCCGGCGGCAGGGCCGGCAGGGAGACGACCGCGCCGAGCGTGGCGAAGAGGCAGAGCGTGTCCAGCAGGTAGAGGGGCGCGAACCCGAGCACCGGGATCAGCGCCCCGCCGATCAGGGGGCCGGCGATGGCGCCCGCCATCATCACGGTCATGTTCAGCGAGTTGGCCGCGGGCAGGAGTTCGGCGTCCATGATCCGGGGCAGCACCGCCGACCGGGTGGGCTGGTTGACCGCGAAGAACGCCTGCTGCAGCGAGAAGATCCCCAGCAGCAGCCACACGTCGGGGCTGCCGAGTGCGGCCTGGAGCCAGAAGGCGGCGCTGGTGAGGATCAGCCCGACGGTGGTGACCACGAGCAGCTTGCGCCGGTCCAGGGCGTCGGCGAGCGAACCGCCCCACAGGCCGAACACGACCAGCGGCACCAGACCGAACGCTCCGGTCAGCCCGACGTAGGCCGAGGAGTTGGTCATCGCGTAGATCTGCGCGGGCACCACCACGACGGTCAGCTGGGCGCCGATGACCGTGACGATGTTGGCCAGCCAGAGCCGGCGGAAAGCCGGGACCGCCAGGGGTCGGGTGTCGGCCAAGGCCCCGCGCAGGTTCACCCGGCGATGCTGCCACGGGCTCCGGAGAACCGCCTGACCGGCGTCGCGCAACCGCCCGGTCGGCGCACAAGTGCCCGGTCAGCGTCACGCAAGTGCCCGGTCGGTGCGCATGTGCCCGGTCGGCGCCACGTAAGTGCCCGGTCAGCGCCACGCAACTGCCCGGTCAGCGCCACGCAACCGCCCGGTCGGCGCACAAGTGCCCGGTCGGCGCCACGTAAGTGCCCGGTCAGCGCCACGGAAGGGGGGAGGTCGGCGTCGCGGAAAGGGGGAGGTCGGCGCGATCTGGGGCTCGGGGGCCCGGCGACCTAGGATCAGCCGGTGAGCACGGAGCACGAACGCACGGAGCACGAGCACCCCGGGATCGACCCCGACGACCTGGCGACCACGCTGCGGGTCCTGGAGTCGCTGCACCTGGTGCCCGAGGACCACCCCGACCACGTCCGGGTGAAGCGGGCGGCCTCGGGGATGTACAAGACGCTGAAGAAGGAGCGTCGCCTGGCCAAGCGGGAGGCCGAGGCGGCCCACGACCGGGCGATCATCGAGGCCACCGCCACCGGGTCGGCGATGCGGATCGACGACGAGACCGCCGGCATCCCGCTGGTCTCGACCGCGACCGGCGCGTTCGCCGGGGAGCTGCTGACCGCCCGCGGCTGCTACATCTGCAAGAACGACTACACCCTCGTCGACGCGTTCTACCACTGGCTGTGCCCCTCGTGCGCGGCGATGAGCCACGCCAAGCGGGACGCCTCCACCGACCTGACCGGCAAGCGGGCGCTGCTCACCGGTGGTCGCGCCAAGATCGGGATGTACATCGCGCTGCGGCTGCTGCGCGACGGGGCGCACACCACCATCACCACCCGGTTCCCGAAGGACGCGGTGCGCCGGTTCGCGGCGCTGGAGGACTCCGGCGACTGGCTGCACCGGCTCAAGGTGGTCGGCATCGACCTGCGTGACCCGGCCCAGGTGATCTCGCTGGCCGACGACGTCGCCGCGGCCGGGCCGCTGGACATCATCATCAACAACGCCTGCCAAACCGTGCGCCGCTCGCCGGGCGCCTACGCACCGCTGGTCGACGCCGAGAACGAGCCGCTGCCGGGCGGGGTCGACCTGCCCGAGATGGTCACCTTCTCCGGGGTCTCCGCGGCCCACCCCGCGGCGATCGCCGGAGCCCTCTCGAACGACGCCGTCGCCGCGCACGAGGGCGAGTCGATCGAGCAGGCCGCCGCGGCGCACTCGGCGGCGACCCTGACCGCGCTGGCCCTCAAGGCCGGCAACGCCTCACTGGAGGCGCACCTGGCCGGGACGGCCGTGGACGCCGGGGGGCTGCTGCCGGACGTGCAGGTCAACAACTCGTGGACCCAGACCGTCGACGAGGTGGACCCGCTGGAGCTGCTCGAGGTGCAGCTGTGCAACTCGATCGCCCCGTTCCTGCTGGTCAGCCGGTTGCGTCCGGCGATGCGGGCGGCGGTGGCGGCCGGGGCCCGGCGGGCCTACGTGGTGAACGTGTCGGCGATGGAGGGACAGTTCTCCCGCCGCTACAAGGGTGCCGGCCACCCGCACACCAACATGGCCAAGGCAGCGCTGAACATGATGACCCGCACCTCGGCGGGCGAGATGTTCGAGACCGACCAGATCCTGATGACGGCCGTGGACACCGGGTGGATCACCGACGAACGACCGCACGCGGAGAAGCTGCGGATCGCTGCCGAGGGGTGGCACGCCCCGCTGGACCTGGTCGACGGCGCCGCGCGCGTCTACGACCCGGTGGTCCAGGGTGAGGCCGGAACCGACCTGTACGGGGTCTTCCTGAAGGACTACGCACCGCACCCCTGGTGAACCACCACGGCCCGGCCCGGCCCACCGGCCGGCGGTCACGCCGCCGGTGGGCAGGGGGTGCTCAGGACCGGGCCACCACGTTGAACATCCAGTTGATCCCGAACTGGTCGGCGAACGAGCCGAACTCGTCGCCCCACACCTGCACCGCCAGCGGCACCGCGACCTCGCCACCCTCGGACAGGGCCGCGAACCACTGGTGCATCTGCTCGACGTCGTCGCCGAAGACCGCCACCGAGATGTTGTCGCCGGGGGTCACGGTGACCATGTCGGCGGGCGCGTCGGCGGCCATCAGCAGCAGCGCGTCGGCCTCCAGCTGACCGTGCATCACCTTGTCGGCGTTGGGACCCTGGACGCCGAACTGGCCGAAGGTGTTGATCGACAGTTCGCCGCCGAGCACGGAGTGGTAGAACTCCAGCGCCGTGCGGGCGTTGCCCTGGGGGAAGTTGAGGTACGGAGCGAGTCGGGTCGTCATGGTGCGCACGCTACGCCCGCCCCCCGACACCCGTCACCGGCTCGGAGCACCGCGCTAGCGTCGTGGGGTGATCTCCCTGCGCGTGCCCGGCACCAGCCTCGGGCTCCTGCTCGCCCTGACCCTGGCGGGCTGTTCCACCCCGGGCGCCCCGTCCCCGACTCCCGCGTCCTCGACGAGCCCGAGCCCGGGCCCGAGCACCGACGTGCCCGCGGACGAGGCGAGCCAGGAGGCGCAGGTGCCCGAGGCGGTCCGGCTGACCCGTGAGGGCCGGCTCGACGAGCTGGCTGACCTGCTGCGCGGGCCGGGGTCGCGCCGGAGGGTCCGCACCGACGGCGCCGCCGCCCTGGCCGCCGTCGGGAACCAGCACACCCGGCAGACCCTGGCCCTGCTCGCCGCCGCCGGGGTGGAGGGCGAGGTCGAGTCCCCCGAGTCGGCGGCGCACTTCTGGCGACGGGCCACGGCCCTGCCCAAGGACCCCACCGGCGCCCTGGCCGTGGCCAGCGACACCGGCGACCTGGCGTTGGCGGCTGCCGCACTGCGGGCCGGCGCCGGGACCGAGACCCGGGACGACGCGGGCCGTACCCCGCTGCTGGTGGCCGCGACCGAGGACCGGGTCGAGGTCGCCAGGCTGCTGGTCCGCCGCGGCGCCGACCCCGACGCCCTCGACGGCCGGCACGACACGCCCTGGCTGGTCACCGGGGTCACCGGCTCGGTGGCGATGGGGCGGGTGCTGCTCGCGGCCGGTGCCGACCTCACCGTGCGCAACCGGTACGGAGGCCTGTCGGTGATCCCGGCCAGCGAACGCGGGCACGCCGAGTACGTGGAGTGGGTGGTGGGCACCGACATCGACCTGGACCACGTCAACGACCTGGGGTGGACCGCGCTGCTGGAGGCGGTGATCCTCGGGGACGGCGGCCCGCGCCACCAGCGGATCGTGCGTGCCCTACTCGAGGCCGGCGCCGACCCCTCGATCGCCGACGCCGACGGGGTGAGCGCCCTGGAGCACGCCCGGGCCAAGGGGCAGCGCGCGGTCGTGGCGCTGCTCGAGCAGGCCTGAGCGCTCGCCGCACCACCGAGAGCGGCCCGGGTTCAGCACCCGGGGTCGGTGGGGCGCGGCAGGATGGCACCGTGCGCACCCTCACCGCCCAGCAGGCCCGCCGCGCCGCGGTCCGGGCCCAGCTCCTCGACGCACCGCGACCGGTCGACCCCGAGGCGGTGCTGCACCGGCTGACGTTCCTGCAGGTCGACCTCACCGCCGCGGTGCACCCGCACGCCGACCTGGCGATGTGGACCCGCCTGGGCCAGGGGTGGCGCAGCGGCGACGCCGACCGGTCCGTGGCAGCCGGCTGGGCCGTCGAGCACGACGGGGTGGTGCGTCCCACCGCCGACCTGGGCCTGCACCGGGCCGAGATGGCGGTGTGGCCCGGCCTGGGTGAGCTGCCGGAGTGGGCCACCGAGAAGGCCGACTGGATGGTCGCCAACGACGACTTCCGCCGCGACCTGCTCGAGCAGCTGGCCGACGAGGGCCCGCTCGCGGCCCGGGACCTGCCCGACACCGCCGTGGTGCCGTGGCGCTCCTCGGGGTGGAACAACGGCAAGAACGTGCTGATGATGCTGGAGGGGCTGGCCCGTCGCGGTGAGGTGGCGGTGGCTGGGCGCGAGGGCCGGGAACGGGTCTGGCTGCCGGCCGAACGGGTCTGGCCCGAGGTGGAGACGGTGCCGCTGGAGCAGGCGTTCGCCACCCGGTCCCGCCGCGCCCTGGCCGCACTCGGCATCGCCCGCGCGCGCCGGGTCACCGAGGGCACGACGACTCCGGAGGCCGAGCAGGTCCGGGTCGAGGGGACCCGCGGCACGTGGTTGCTCGACCCGGGGCAGGCCGAGCTGCTGGAGGCCGACTTCACCGGCCGGGTGGCGCTGCTCTCGCCGCTGGACCGGCTGGTCTTCGACCGCACCCGCACCGGGGACCTGTTCGCCTTCGACTACCAGCTGGAGATGTACAAGCCGGCGGCGCAGCGGCGCTGGGGCTACTGGGCGATGCCCGTGCTGGTCGGCGACCGGCTCGTGGGCAAGCTGGACGCCACCGCCGACCGGGAGCGTGGCGTACTCACCGTGACCGCCCTGCACGAGGACGGGGCGTGGACCGACGCCGACCGGGCCGCGGTCCACGACGAGGTCGACGCTCTGGCCGACTGGCTCGACCTGGTGCCCGAACGGGACTGAGCCGCAGGGACGGCGCCGTGACGGTTCAGCCCCGGACGGGCCCGAATCAGCCCTGTGGCTGACCGCCGGGTGCCTCGGGCGGTGCACCGGCCTGCCCGGAGCCGGCCGGCGGGTACGTCCAACCGGTCGTGCCCCCGGACTGCTGGCCCGGCTGCTGCACCGGCGGCTGGGCCTGCTGCTGGGCGGGCGCACCGCCCGACGCGGGGCTGACCGGACCGGTCGCTGTGGGCGGCACACCCCACCCCGACCCAGCCTGGCCGGACCCGGCCTGGCCGGCCGCCGCACTCCACTGGTGGGCGGTTTCCTCCCGGCTCAGCGCGGAGGTGTTCACCGGCCCGAGGTCGCGGCGAACCTCGGCGGGCACCGTCAGCGCCAGCAACGCCACCCCGGGGGCGACCAGCAGGGCGAGGGCACCGTGGAACTGCAGCATCCAGGTGCGCGAGAAGATATAACCGGTGTCGGCCGCGGCGATCACCACCAGCGCCAGCAGCAGCGCGAACGACAGCAGCAGCACGGCCGAGCTGCGACCGCCGCCGGCAGCGGGGTCGGTGGGCAGCGAGGACCCCGCCACGGCGATCAGCACGGCACAGGCCAGGACGGCCATCGCCAGCACCGCGCCGGTGACCCGGCCACCCGACCTCGCGACCACGTCCACGACCAGACCCGGCACCTGCACGGCAGCCGTCAGGGCCGCGAGCCGGGTCAGCAGCCGTGCCACCTCGACGTACCAGCCACTCGTCCCCCGGGCCGGACCCGAGGTCGGGCTCGAAGCCGAGCCCGAGGCCGGGCTCACCGTCGGGGCGGAGGCTACGCTGCGCAGGGCCGGGCGCGAGACCGCCAGCGCCCCGGCGAGCACCGCGAGCGGAACGTAGGGAGTGGTCGAGGCCAGGTCGAGGCCCCCGGAGCCGATGCCCAGGTCCAGACCGACGGTGGTCAGCACCACCACGACCGCGTGCCCCAGACCGATCGTGGCCGCGACCGCGAGCACCACCGAGGTGGGGCGCCTCAACAGCAGCTGACCGGTCGCGGTGAGCAGCACCAGCCAAGGCAGCAGGTGGCCGACCCCGGGGGCGCCGATGCCGGTGAGCCGGAGCGCGCCGCCGAGCAGGTTGTTGTCCTGCAGCAGCCACATCAGCCAGCCGGACACCGCGCCCAGGGCCGCGAGGAGGAACAGCACCGCCGCGGCCACGCGCCACCGGGCGTCGTGCCGGCCGGGCCGGTCCTCCCCCAGCCGCGGCTGGACCGCCAGGGCGACCGCTGCGGTGAGCATCACGACCCCGGTGCCGACCAGGCCACCGTCGCGGAAGTCGGCGAACACCTCCAGGACCTCGAACAGGTACACGGCGAGGACGGCGAACAGGGACGGCACGTTCATGGCTGCCTTGACCGGGAACGAGACCTGCGGGGAGAGGCCCTTCACCACCCCGAAACGGCCCAGGTAGGGCACGCCGACCGAGGCCCAGGTCAGCAGTACCGGCACCAGCACCCACCAGTTGTCGCCGCCGACCGTGTACGCGTCCCACCCGGTACCGAGCGCGAAGGCGCCGAGCAGCAGCACCGCCACGTCCCGCAGCACGTCTCCCCAGGCCAGCCCGAACGGCAGCGCCGGCAGGCTGACCGGAGCCGGCCCAGCGGGGTCGGCGGCCGGGTGCGGAGCGGCACCCGCAGCAGCGTGCGGGCC
>JAEWXC010000030.1 GCA_023396115.1 Actinomycetes bacterium
GCGGCCGGCTGGGCGCCGTGGCTGTCGCTGCTCACCGGCCGCTGGGCCGGGACCGCGGGGTGACCCGCCGGGGCGCGGCCACACCGGTCGCCCCCACGCGCCGGGACCCCCTGGTCCGGGCGCTCTCCCCGGCTGTCGGGGGCCCGCTGGGCGACCACGCCGGGCGCCGGTTGTGGACCCCGGTGAGCGTGCTGCTGGCGTTGACCGCGCTGGCGTTCACCCTGGGCATGCTCGGCAAGCAGGTCTGCGCCGACGACAGCTGGCAGCACGAGAAGCGTCGCTACAGCCACGGCTGCTACTCCGACATCCCCTACCTGTACACGGCCCGGGACCTCGACGACCTGCGGTGGCCCTACGACGGTGAGCAGGCGATGCCCGGCGAGCGGCCGCGCACCCTGGAGTACCCGGTCGGGATCTCCTACGTGGCCTGGGCGACCGCCTGGCTGACCCGGGAGCTGCACGGCGTGGACCGCGACGCCGTCCCGGCCAACGACCCGATGAGCCACCGGGACCTGCCGGCCGAGCAGCTCACCTACACGGTGCTGAACTCGGTGCTGCTGGCCGGCGCGGCGCTGGTCGCGGTGGCGCTGCTGGCCCGGGCCGCGGGCCGTCGGGTCTGGGACGTGGCCGCGTTCGCGGTGCTGCCGCCGCTGGCGCTGACCGGGATCGTCAACTGGGACCTGCTGGCCGTCGCCTGCGTCGCCGGGGTGATGTGGGCGTTCTCCCGCGGGGACCCGGTGATGGCGGGGCTGCTGGCCGGGGTCGGGACCGCGCTGAAGCTGTACCCGGTGCTGCTGCTCGGTGTGCTGGTGCTGCTCCTGCTGCGCGACCGGCGGGTGCGGGACGCGGTCCTGTCCGTCGTGGCCGCGGTGGTGGCGTGGTTGCTGCTGAACCTGCCGGCGATGTGGACCGGCTGGGAGCAGTGGCGGGTCTTCTTCGACGCCAACGCCGACCGTGGCGCGGACCTGGGCTCGCTGTGGCTGCTGGCCGAGCGGGTGAGCGGCCACGAGTTCGGCGCCGCCACGATCAACACCGTCTCGGCGGTCCTGCTCGTGCTGGCCTGCGCCGCGATCACGGTGCTGGTGCTGCGGGCCCCGGTGACGCCCCGGTTCAGCCAGGTCGGGTTCCTGGTGGTGCTGGCCTTCGTGCTGGTCAACAAGGTCTACTCACCGCAGTACGTGCTGTGGCTGCTGCCGCTGGCCGTGCTGGCCCGGCCCCGCTGGCGCGACCTGCTGGTGTGGGCCGCCGGTGAGGCGCTCTACTTCTGGGCGGTCTGGTGGTACCTGGGTGGCTTCCTGGCCGGGGCCGACGGTGGGTCCGCACCGGCCTACGTGTTCGCCATCGCCGTGCGGGTGGCCACCCAGCTGTGGCTGGCGTGGTGGGTGCTCGACGACGTGCGGCACCCCGAGCGGGACCCGGTCCGGGCGGCCGACCCGGACGCGGACCCGGTGCCGGGTCAGTCCAGCTCGACCCGGTCGAACGTCGTGGTGGTGTAGCGCACCCGGACGTCGACGTCCTCGCCGATCTCGGGCAGCCGGGCCCCGGCGGGCACGAACAGCATCGAGGCCTGCATGTGCGGGGGCTCGGCGAACAGGCGCTGCTTGCCGTCGATGGAGAACGGGGAGCGGACGAAGCCGACCGCGTCCAGACCGCCGCGGGCCAGGGTCGCGGCCCGGGCCCGGACCGAGGTGTCCCCGGTGGGTGCCTCCAGGCCGATCCCGTGGGCGGTGCCGCCGGAGACCACCAGCAGGTGCCCGGCCTTGGGGGCCGAGCGGCCGCGGTAGCCGAACAGCTGGCCGCGCTCGACCGGGTGCACGTCCAGCACGGTCGCGCGCACCGAGAGCGCCCCCCGGTCGCCGAGCCACAGGGCGGTACCGATGCGGGGACGGACGGTGTAGTCGGGCCAGTCGCGGCGCAGCGTGCGCAGCTCGTCGGCCGAGAGGTGGCTGACCCACACGGTGTGGGTCTGCAGGCCGGCGGCGACGACGTCGTTGAGCAGCCGGTCGACCTCGGCCAGGTGCGAGCCCTGCCCCAGCGGCAGGTGCAGCGCCACTCCCTCGAGCCGGATCCCGCGGGGCACCTCCAGGCTGCGCAGCTCGCGCCCGCTCATCCCGTGCCGCAGCATCGAGGTGGCCAGCTCGAGCACCACCCGGGCGTGCGGGTCACGGGCCGCCAGGGCGGTGAGGTCCTCGGGGCGGGAGACGGTGTGCACCACCCGGTCGGCCAGCGCCGGGTCGACCTCCAGCGCGGCCCCGAACGGACGCCAGGGGGTGAGCACCAGCAGGTCCGCGTCACACCGGCCGGCGACCTGGTCGAGCTCGGAGTAGGTGCCCACGGCGAGCACGTCGCAGCCCAGGCCCTTGTCGGCCAGCCACTGGGTGCGGCGGGCCAGCGCGGCCAGCCCGAAGCCGTAGCCGTTGCCCTTGGCCACCGGCACCAGGCCGGGGGTGGAGGCGGCCACGCCGGCCAGGTGCTGGCGCCAGCGGTCGCCGTCGACGACGAGTCGGAGCGTCATCTCACTCACCTGCGCTTCATGTAGGCGTCGAACGCGGCGTAGAGCACGCGGTTGATCGGGAGGTCCCACTCGCCGACGTACTCGACGGCCTCGCCGCCGGTGCCGACCTTGAACTGGATCAGCCCCAGGTGCGGGTCGCCGCTGGTCAGGGTGTCGGTGATGCCGCGCAGGTCGTAGACGTGCGCCCCGGCGGCCAGGGCGTCGCGGATCATCGCCCACTGCACGGCGTTGGAGCCGCGGACCTCGCGCTTCTCGGTGGAGGAGGCGCCGTAGGAGTACCAGGCGTGGGTGCCGACGCGGATCGCGATGGTGGCCGCGACCAGGTCGCCCTCGTGCTCGGCCAGCCACAGCTGGAACCGCTCGGGGCCCTCCGAGGCCAACGCCTCGCCCATCACCCGGAAGTACGACAGCGGGCGCGGGGTGAAGCCGTCGCGCTCGGCGGTGTGCACGTACAGGGCGTGGAAGCGGTCCAGGTCGGCCAGCGTGCCGCGGGTGACGTTGACCCCGGACTTGTCGGCCTTCTTGATGTTGCGCCGCCACAGCTGGTTCATCCCGGCCAGCACCTCGGCCTCGGTGCGCGGGGTCCCGTCGGGGTGCACCAGGCGCAGCTGGAAGTTGTAGCGGGGCTGGCCGGCGGCGAAGCCACCCTCGGCGCCCTGCAGGCGCCAGCCGAGCTCGTGCAGCTGGGAGACGACGGCGGCACCGGTGCGGTCCCGTTCGGTGGGCGGCAGGTCCCCCAGGCGGTGCACCGACTCGTCGGCGATGCCCTCCTTGACCGCGGCGGTGTCCCAGCGCCGGGTGGTGACCGGCGGGCCCATCCGGACGCCGAACGCGCCCCGGGACTTCAGGTGCGCCAGCAGCGGCGTCAGCCAGGCCGCCAGGTCGTCGTCGGCCCAGTCGATGACCGGGCCCTCGGGCAGGTAGGCCAGGTAGCGGCGGACCTTGGGCAGCTGCCGGTAGAGGACCAGGGCGGCGCCGACGACGGCCCCGTCGCGCTCCCAGAGCACCGATTCGTGGCGCCACTCGGCCTTCACCCGGCCCCAGGCGGGGGTCTGCAGGAACGAGGCCGACGGCTGGGTGGCCAGGAAGGCCAGGTGCTCGTCGGCGTCGGCGACCCGGACGGTCAACGGCGCGGTGCTGCGGGCTGGGCTGGTCACCGGAGCGATGCTACTGGGCGCTCCTCGGCGGCTGGTGTCCGTGTGTCGTCGCTCCGGGGACCCGTGGTGTGCGCCACGCGGGGCTGGTGGAGGGCCGGGCGGTGTGTCCGGGCCGGGAACCCAACAGGGATCCGACCGCCCCAAGAAGGTCGGTCGGATCCCTGTTCGCCCGTGTGGGGAGTCTCTACCCGTGTGCGGGTGGCCCAAACCTGCTGACCCGGCGCCACGGTGCCGCCGGACTGGTGGCCCTCACCAGTGGCTGAGCAGCCAGTCGGCGTCGGCGCGGTGCTGGGCGGCGTCGCCGGGGGTCTCCAGCACCACCGGGGCACCGGCGGACCCGATCGCCGCGGCGAGCTCGGCGGGGTCGATCCGGCCCTGGCCGAGGTTCGCGTGCCGGTCGGCGCCGGAGTCGAAGTCGTCGCGGCTGTCGTTGCCGTGCACCAGGTCGATCCGCCCGGTGATCGCGCGGACCTTCTCCACGGCGTCGCTGATCGCGATGCCGCCGGCGTGGGCGTGACAGGTGTCGAGGCAGAAGCCGACGTTCTCGGCGCCGGGTGCGGCCTGGACCGCCTCCCAGACCCGGGCGATCCGGTCCAGGTGCCGGGCCATGGCGTGGTCACCGCCGGCGGTGTTCTCGATCAGCAGCGGCACCTTCAGGTCGGTGGCCTCGACCGCCTTGCGCCAGTTGTCGAAGCCCTTCGCCAGCAGCTCGGGGTCGTCGCCGGCCTTGTCCACGTGGCCGCCGTGCACGACCAGCCCGGCCGCACCGATCGCGGCGGCGGTGTCGACGTGCTGCTGCAGCAGCTTGCGGCTGGGGATCCGGACCCGGTTGTTCGTGGTCGCGACGTTGACGATGTACGGGGCGTGCACGTAGATCGTCACGCCCGCCTCCTCGGCCCGGGCCCGCAGCGCCTCGGCGCCGTCGGGGTGCTCGACGACCGGGCCCTTGTAGCTCTGCGGGCTGCCCAGGAAGATCTGCACCACGTCCATCCCGCGGGCGGCGGCCTCACCGACCGGGTCGTCCTGGTCGACGTGGGCTCCGATGCGTGGCTGGGTGCTCATGGGGCCAGCCTAGGAGGACCCGCCGACGCAGCGTCCGGGCCGGTCAGGCCCACCAGCTCCACCACCGGGTCACGCACGCCAGGCAGGTGGCCGCGCACACCAGGACCGCGGCCCACGCGATGCCCCGGCCACGCTGGTCGGTCCCGACCAGGTCGGGCACGTCGGGCCACGGCCCGTCGGCGGCGGGCGCGGGCAGCAGGGAGCGGGCCGCGCGGGCCGAGACCGGGC
>JAEWXC010000068.1 GCA_023396115.1 Actinomycetes bacterium
CCGGCCCGGGCCAGGGCGGCCAGGTCGTCGACGTCCTGGCGCACCGAGGGCCACGGGCCGTCCAGCGGCACCGCACCCGCGTCGGCGTGCGCGGCCCGGGAGTCGTGCCCGAAGCGGGGGGAGAAGCGCTCGGACGGGGCCAGGTAGGTGGTGGTCCCGGTACCGGCCTCGTCGGGGACGAAGCACGCGCTGCCCGGCACCGACCGGAGCAGCACGAGGGCGAGCTCGTGCGGTCGCAGCGCCGGGAGGTCGGCACACAGCGCGACGGGCTGCGTTCCCGGCCAGCGGCGCAGTGCCTCGGCCACGCCCTGGACCAGGCTGGCGTTGAGGTCGCCGGTGACACCGTCCGGCACGACGCCGCAGCCCAGGTCCCGGACCCGTCGGGCGAAGTGGTGGTCGTCGGTCACGACCAGCACCCCCACCACGCCGGGGGTGGCCAGGGCCGCTGCGACGGTGTCCAGCGCGAACGCCTCGGCCAGGTCGACCCGTACCGCGTCGTCGGGGCCGGCCAGCCGGCTCTTGCCCCGGGCCGGGGGCTTGACCGGGACGACCACGCAGAACTCTGCGGGGCCGGTGGCGGCAGGCGTCGGGTCAGGCAGCGGGTCGGGCGTCGGGTCGGACATCGCCGTGATCCTCCCATCCCGGCGGCCGGGCGGGGGCAGGGCCTCCCGGCCGCCTCGCCGTCCGCGACACGTCGGTGCAGGTGGGCCAGGTCACGTGCGGCACAGGTAGCCTGCTCCCACGGTCGACGCAGGTGCCGACCACTGGGGTGAGGACGAGGAGGTCCCGGGTGCGCAAGGTGGAGCAGCCTCGGGGCTGGGCCGTGACCACGGCCGCCGCCATCATCAAGCCGGTGCTCACGGCCACCGTCACCGAGCGGTGGATCGACGGGGACAAGATCCCCGCCAGCGGCGGGTGCCTGGTCGTGCTCAACCACGTCTCGCACGTGGACCCGTTCCTCTCGGCCCGCTTCGTCTACGACCACGGACGGATCCCGCGCTACCTGGCCAAGGCGGCCCTGTTCCGGGTCCGCGGGGTCGGCACGCTGCTCTCCAGCGCCGGCCAGATCCCCGTCGAGCGGCTCACCGCCACCGCGGTTGGCGCCTACGACGCTGCGGTCCAGGCCGTCCACGACGGCGAGTGCGTCGTGGTCTACCCCGAGGGCACCATCACCCGCGACCCCGACCTGTGGCCGATGGTCGGCAAGTCCGGCGCCGCCCGGATCGCCCTGGCCACCGGGTGCCCGGTCATCCCGGTCGGGCAGTGGGGGGCACAGGACGTGCTCGCCCCGTACGCCACCCGGCCGCACCTCTTCCCGCGGCGCACCGTGACCCTCAAGGCCGGCGACCCGGTCGACCTGGCCGACCTGGTGCCGCAGGACAGCAGCCCCACCCCGGCGGCGGTCCAGCAGGCCACCGGCCGGATCATGGCCTCGATCACCGCCCTGGTGGCCGAACTGCGCGGGCAGGAGGCCCCCGCGGAACGTTTCAACCCCCGCACTGCCGGAGTCTCCGAGATCGGGAACCCCACGAAGGACAGGAAGGATCGTCCATGAGCAAGGTGGCCGTCTTCGGCGCAGGTTCCTGGGGAACCGCGTTCTCGATGGTGCTGGCCGACGCCGGCAACGACGTGACGATCTGGGGCCGGCGGGAGGAGGTCTGCGAGACCATCAACTCCACCGGCCAGAACGCCGACTACCTGCCCGGCATCGACCTGCCGCCGTCGATCCGCGCCACCCACGACCACGAGGAAGCCCTCTCCGGTGCCGACACCGTGGTGCTCGCCGTGCCCTCGCAGTCGCTGCGGGAGAACCTCACCGAGTGGGCCGCGGCGATCGGTTCCGACGCGGTGCTGGTCTCGCTGATGAAGGGCGTCGAGCTGGGCACCCTGCGCCGGATGAGCCAGGTCATCTCCGAGGTCACCGACGCCTCCCCGAGCCGGATCGCGGTCATCTCCGGACCCAACCTGGCCAAGGAGATCGCGCGGCGTGAGCCGGCGGCCTCGGTGGTGGCCTGCGAGGACGAGGAGGTCGCCAAGCGTCTCCAGGCGATGTGCCACAGCCCCGCGTTCCGGCCCTACACCTCGGTGGACGTGCTGGGGTGCGAGATCGGGGGCGCCTACAAGAACGTCGTCGGTCTGTCGGTCGGGATGGCCGTCGGACTCGGTTTCGGCGACAACACCACCGCCTCGGTGATCACCCGCGGGCTCGCCGAGACCGCCCGGATGGCGGTGCGCCTCGGCGCCAACCCGCTCACCCTGATGGGCCTGGCCGGGCTGGGTGACCTGGTGGCCACCTGCTCCTCGCCGCTGTCGCGGAACCGGACCTTCGGCGAGAAGCTCGGGCGCGGCATGACCACCGAGGAGATCTACGCCTCCACCCGCCAGGTGGCCGAGGGCGCCAAGTCCTGCTCGTCGCTGCGGGGCCTGGCCGCCAGCCTCGACGTGGACGCCCCGATCGCCGACCACGTCGACGACGTCGTCGCCGGCCGGATGACCGCCCCCGACATGATGGCCAGCTTCATCGCCCGCGACACCAAGGCCGAGACCGACTGACCCACCGCCCGGTCCGTGGCCGCGGACAGGGGGCGCGACTCAGGCGCGGGCGACGTCGTCCAGGGCTCCGGCCAGGTCCTCCCAGAGGTCCTCGACGTCCTCGATCCCCACCGACAGGCGCACCAGCGCGTCCGGGATGGTCTCCGGCTCCACCTTCCAGCGGCGGCGACGCTCGAACGTGGACTCCACCCCACCCAGGGAGGTGGCGTGCACCCACAGGGAGGTCTTGCGGACCAGCAGGTCGGCGGCCAGGACACCGTGGGTGAGCACGATCGAGATGATCGCGCCGAACCCCGGGTGACGGACCTCCTGGACCGCCGGGTGGTGGCGCAACCGCTCGGCCAGCTCGGTGGCGTTGGCCTGGGCGCGCTCGACCCGCAGGTGCAGGGTGCGCAGACCGCGCAACGTCAGCCACGCCTCGAACGCCCCCGGGATCGCCCCGAGCAGGTCCCGGCGGCCCTTGAGCACCCCGAGCAGCTCGGGGTCGCGGGTCACCAGGGCGCCCATCAGCACGTCGCTGTGCCCGGCCAGGTACTTGGTCGCCGAGTGCACCACGATGTCGACACCGTCCTCCAGCGGGCGCTGCAGCAGGGGAGTGGCGAAGGTGTTGTCGACCACCACGTAGGCGCCGGCCTCGTGGGCGCCGGCGGTGATGGCCGGGATGTCGGCGATCTCCAGCGCGGGGTTGGTCGGGGACTCCAGCCACACCAGCGCCGCACCGTCGCAGGCGGCGACCACGGCCTCGGTGTCGGTGATGTCGACCAGCTCGCAGCGGATGCGCCCGCGGGCCTCGAGGTCGGCCAACTGCATCACGGTGCCGTTGTAGGCGTGCCGGGGCGCCACCACCTTGGCGTCGGCGCCGACCAGGTCCAGCACCGTGGCGACGGCGGCCAGACCCGAGGCGAACGTGAGGCAGGAACCGCCCTCCAGGTCGCCGATGGCATCCTCGAGCGCGGTCCAGGTGGGGTTGTGGTGCCGGCCGTACTCCAGGTCGCCGCCGGCCACGAACGTGGAGGCCATGGTGATCGGGGCGTTGAGCGGCTGGTCCGGGGTGTGCGGGGGCCGGCCCACGTGCACCGCGCGGGTCGCGGGACGCCGCTCACCCGGCGTGGTGGCGGGGGAGGGGACGGGTGCCTGCAGCGGGTTCGCGTCGTCGGACATGCCGACGAGCCTAGGGCCCGGTCGGGAACGGTAGGGTCGGGGCCGTCATGAGTGAGCAGACCACGCCGTCCGACGTCCCTCCCACCCCCGCCCGTACCCGGGTCGCGGTCGTCTTCGGCGGTCGGTCCAGCGAGCACGGGATCTCCTGCGTCACCGCAGGCAGCGTGCTGGCCGCCCTGGACCGGGACCGCTACGACGTGGTGCTGGTCGGGATCG
Source organism: Actinomycetes bacterium (assembly GCA_023396115.1). Classification (GTDB taxonomy): domain Bacteria; phylum Actinomycetota; class Actinomycetes; order Propionibacteriales; family Nocardioidaceae; genus Nocardioides. The sequence goes on from JAEWXC010000068.1 coordinate 3,931, forward strand.
CCCGCGACGGACGCTGGGTGCTGCAGTCCGACGACGCCTCCCGGTTGGCGATCACCGGCAACGCTCTGCCCGAGGTCGACGGCAGTGGCCGGGCGGTCAGCCTGGTCGGCGCCGGCGACGTCACCGAGCTGGTGGTCAACTCGCCCTCCTCGGTGCCCGAGGTGCTCGGCCAGGTCGACGTGGTGCTGCCGCTGCTGCACGGCCCGTGGGGCGAGGACGGCACGCTGCAGGGCCTGCTGGAGATGGCGGGCGTGCGCTACGTCGGCTCCGGTGTGCTGGCCTCGGCGGTCGGGATGGACAAGGTCTACATGAAGCAGGCCCTGGCCGCCGCCGGCCTGGGGGTCACGCCCGGGCTGGTCGTCACCCGCCGCGAGTGGCAGCAGGACCCCGAGCAGGCGGCAGCCCGGGTGGCCGAGCTCGGTTACCCGGTCTTCACCAAGCCGCCGCGCAGCGGCTCCAGCATCGGGATCAGCCGGGTGGAGGGTCCCGAGGGGCTCGCCGCCGCGATGGAACTGGCCCTGGAGCACGACGCGAAGGTGCTCGTCGAGATCGCCATGGAGGGCGCCCGGGAGATCGAGTGCGCGGTGCTCGGCACCTTCGACGGTGGCGCCGAGACCTCCCTGCCCGGGGAGGTCGTGACCGGCGGCGAGCACACCTTCTACGACTTCGAGGCCAAGTACCTGGCCGACCAGGAGACCCGGATCGACATCCCGGCCCGGATCGAGGAGCACCTGGTGGCCGAGATCCGCGCCCAGGCCGCCCGTGCGTTCCAGGCGCTGGGGTGTGAGGGGCTGGCCCGGGTCGACTTCTTCGTGATGCCCGACGGGTCGGTCGTGGTCAACGAGATCAACACCATGCCGGGGTTCACCCCCACCTCGATGTACCCGCAGATGTGGGCCGCGACCGGACTGCCCTACCGCGACCTGGTCGACCGGCTGCTCCGTCTGGCCCTGGAGCGCGACACCGGGCTGCGCTGATCGGCGAGCCGGTGGCCACGGTCGGGGACGGGACACGCGTCGGCGTGGCGCGCCGGACCCGGTGGTTGCCGGTGCTGTCCGTGCTGGTCGCGGCACCGTGGTTCGCCGAGCTGTCCTGGGGCGGCTACCCGCTCACCGACCTGCCGCTGATCGTGCTCTTCCTGGGCCCGCTGTACGGCGGCGCGGCCCTGCTGATCCGCGAGTTCGCGCGGCGCACCGGGCGCGGGTGGCCCACGATCCTGCTGCTGGGGGCCGCGTTCGGTGTGCTCCAGGCCGGCCTGGTCGACCAGTCGCTGTTCAACCCCCACTACGGGCGCTACGACTTCCAGCACCCGGTGCACCTCGAGGTGCCCGGCCTCAGCCTGTACCACCTGGTCAGCTTCGTCACCGGGCACGCCGTGGCGAGCATCGCCACGCCCCTGGCACTGGCCGAGAGCTGGTCGCGGCGGGGCCGGGAACCGTGGCTGGGCCGGGTGGGGCTGACGGTGGTGGCGCTGGCCTACCTGCTGGCCGCCGTGGTCAACCACCTGGGCGTCAAGGACGAGGAGGGCGCCGGGTTCCAGGCCTCGCCGCTGCAGGTGCTCGTGGCCTCGACGGCGGTCCTGGTGCTGGTGGCGGCCGCCGTGCTCCGCCGTCGGCGACCGGGGACCGGGAGCGTGGTCCCCTCCCCGGTGGTGCTTGCCGTGTTCGGGTTCGGCGCGTACCTGCTGTACCTGCCGGGCGAGAACGCTGCCGCGCTGGTGTGCGCCGTCGTCGTGATCACGTGCTGCGTGCTCGCCCTGGGGCACCTGTCCCGCAGCCGCGACTGGGGGCCGGACCACACCCTGGCGCTGGCGCTCGGGGTCGTGCTGGTCGGGGTGGTGGTCCCGTTCTGGGCCGACCCCTACGACGACCGGGTCGCAGCCGGTGCCGAGTTCCTGGCGGACGTCGGTGCGGCCGGGGTCAGCCTGGCGGTCGTGGCGGCGACGTTGCTGCGCCGGCGGTACCTGCTCCGGCACACCTCGCCCGCGGCCTGAGCCGGACCCGGGCTGAGCCCTGATCCGCCCGTCCACCCGCTGCTGCACGCGACGCGGCCGGCCGGCGGACCCGGGCTCAGATGCACTCCTGGGTGATCTCGGTGTGCTCGGTCAGGGCCGCGGAGAGCTCGTGGGCGATGTCGGCGAACCGTTGCCGGTCCTCGGCCGGCACCGCCACCTGGACGACCGGGTCGTGGCCGATGGTGGTGACCACCACGTCCGCGTCGGCGTCCTTGAGCTCGGAGTCACCGGGCAGCCGCCACTGCACCTCCTCGACGATGCTGCAACCGAGGTGGTCGGGGTCGGTGACCGGGGCCGGGACCCCGCAGGTCAGCACCACGGCCGGGTCGCCCCAGGCCCGCGCCGGCGCCTCGGCCGGGTCGACGTCGACCCGGTCCTGGCCCAGCAGGGTGCCGGGCAGCGCGTCGAGCAGCTCGGTGCAGGCCTCGCGGGTGGGTCCGTCGGTGTCCGGCACGTCCACCTCGACCGCGCCGGAGCAGGCCCCCAGCAGCACCGCCAGCGGCAGGGACGTGAGGGCGGGCAGCAGGCGGGACGAGCGGGGCACGGGCGGTCTTCTCCTCGATCGGGTCGGGCACCACGAAGCGGCCCCGGGTCTGGACCCGGAGCCGCCTCGTCGTGGGTGCGGCACCAGCCGCGGGTCGGAGACCGACCCCGTGTCACTCAGATGTGTACCACCGGACAGGTGAGGGTCCGGGTGATGCCCGGCAGGTTCTGCACCTGCGAGACCACCATCCGGCCCAGCTCGTCGACGTCGTTGGCCTCGGCTCGCACGATCACGTCGTAGGGACCGGTGACGTCCTCGGCCACGGTCACCCCGGCCACGGTGCGGATCTCGGCCGCGACCTCGGCCGCCTTGCCGACGTCGGTCTGGATCAGGATGTAGGCCTGCACGCCCATGACGGACTCCTCGCGCTCGGTGGAGGTGGCCGGGTACGACCACCTGCTCGGTCTGCCCACACGTCCCGGAGGTACCCGGTCGGTGTGACCTTGCCAACCTACTGCCTGCCCGGCGCGTGCCGGTAGGTCGCGACCGGAGGTTCTGGTGGGATGGGCGCCATGTCCGCCACGCCACCTGCCAGCACGCCCTCCATCGCGCCCGGTGCCACCGTCGGTGAGGTGGGTGAGTTCGCCCTGATCGAGGCCGTCACGGCCCTGTTCGGGCAGGGGGAGCAGGTCCTGGTGGGGCCCGGCGACGACGCGGCCCTGCTGCGGATCCGCAACGGCCACGTGGTCGTCTCCACCGACCTGATGGTCGAGGGGCACCACTTCCGGCGCGACTGGTCGGACGCCCGCGACGTGGGGCACCGGGCCGCCGCCCAGAACCTCTCCGACGTCAACGCGATGGGAGGCCGTGCGCACTCGCTGACCCTGGGGTTGGGGGTGCCGGCCGACCTGCCGGCGAGCTGGGTGCTGGAGATGGCGGCGGGGTTCGCCGAGGAGTGCGCCCTGGTCGGTGCCTCGGTGGTCGGTGGGGACCTGACCCGGTCCGAGCAGGTGACGCTGGCGGTCACGGTGCTCGGTGCCTGCACGGTTGCGCCGGTGCTGCGCTCGGGGGCCCGCCCCGGGGACGTGGTGGCGCTGGCGGGGCGGCAGGGATGGGCCGCGGCCGGTCTTGCCGTCCTGGGGCGCGGGTTCCGCAGCCCGCGGGTGCTGGTGGAGGCGCACCGCCGCCCCGAACCCCCCTACGCCGCCGGCCCGGTCGCGGCCGAGGCGGGCGCCACCTCGATGCTCGACGTCTCCGACGGGCTGCTCTCCGAGCTCGGTCACGTCGCCCGGGCGTCTGGGGTGACCATCGACGTGGCCAGCCGTTCCCTGGAGGTCGCCGAACCGCTGCACGCGGTCGGCTCTGCGCTGGGCGCCGACCCGCTCCAGTTCGTGCTCACCGGCGGTGACGACCACGCGTTGGTCGCCACCTTCCCGGACTCCGACTCGGTGCCCGAGGGGTGGCAGGTCATCGGCCGGGTGGACGAGGGGACCGGGGTGACCGTCGACGGCCGTGAGGTCGACGGCGAGGGCGGCTGGACCCACTTCTGACAGCCCCGGGCGGACCGGCGGGCCTGCGCGTCCGGCCCCGTCCGTGCCCGGACATGCAAGAAACCCGCCCCGAGGGGCGGGTTCCTGGCACAACGCTGGCGGGCGGACCCGCGTCAGCGAGGGGTCAGCGCGAGACCTTGCCGGCCTTCAGGCAACCGGTGCACACGTTGAGGCGCTTCGGGGTGCCCTCCACGGTGGCGCGCACGCGCTGGATGTTGGGGTTGAAGCGGCGCTTCGTGATCTTGCGCGACCACGGACGGTTGTTGCCGAAGCCCGGCTTCTTGGCGCAGATGTCGCAGACGGCAGCCACCGTGCACTCCGATCAGTTCGAGGTTTGTGTGTCAGGCGTGCCCGGAGCGTCGGTGACGCTGCGCAGGCAACCGGGACACAGTATCGGATGCCCTGCGCGGAGGTGAAATCCGGCCCGACCACCCCCGGACCGGTCGGCCTCCCGCACTAGGGTGTAGCCCAGGCTGACGGGTCAGCCCCCGGCCGTGCCGGCGCGTGGGCGAGGCGAGAGGGAGGTGTCGAGGTGGAGACCGTACCGGGTGGGATCTCGATGACCTCCGTCATGCGTTTCATCGACATCGCCGTCGACGCGCTGGGCGAGACCCGCGAGGAGATCGACGCCCTCAACGTCTACCCGGTGCCCGACGGGGACACCGGCACCAACATGTACCTGACCGTCTCCTCGGCCCGGGAGGCCGCCCGTGAGGCGCTCGCGGACGCCGAGGCCCAGGGACGCGGCGAGGACCTCGCCCCCGTGCTGGCCGCCTTCGCCCGCGGTGCGCTGCTCGGGGCACGCGGCAACTCCGGCGTGATCCTCAGCCAGATCCTCACCGGCGTGGTGCAGCGCCTGGCTGCGGCGGTCGCCGAACCCACCCGACCCTCGGGGCCGGTGATGGCCGAGGCGTTCGCGCAGGCCGCCGACGCCGCCTACGCCGCCGTCGGGACCCCCGTCGAGGGCACCATCCTCACCGTGGCCCGGGCGGCCGCCGACGCCGCACTCACCCGCGCCGGGGTCGGGCAGGCCCGGGTGCGCGACATCTTCACCGCCTCCGCCCGGGCGGCCCGCGAGGCACTGGCCCGCACCCCCGAGCAGCTAGCCGTGCTGCGCAACGCCGGGGTGGTCGACGCGGGCGGACGCGGGTTGAGCGTCATCCTCGACGCCGCCGAGCAGGCCGCCACGGGGCGGGCGCCACAGGTGCCGGTGCACAAGCCGCGACTCCCGGTGCCGATCCCCGCCGGCGACCTCACCGCGGAGGGCCCCGCCTACGAGGTCATGTACCTGCTGGACGCCACTGACGCCGCCGTGCAGACGATGCGCGGCCGCCTGGCCGACCTGGGCGACAGCCTGGTCGTGGTCGGCGGCGAGGGCCTGTGGAACGTGCACGTGCACGTCGACGACGTCGGAGCCGCCATCGAGGCCGGGATCGAGGCCGGGCGTCCGCACCGGGTCCGGGTCACCCACTTCGCCGAGCAGCTGGCCGAGCTCACCGGCACCACCTCGACCCCGACCGCCCGCCCCGGGGCGCGGACCCGGACCGGGCGCGCCGTGGTCGCGGTCGCCGCCGGGCCGGGCCTGGAGCAGCTCTTCGCCGAGGCCGGCGCGGTGGTCGTGCCCGGCGGACCCGCCCGCCGGCCCTCGACCGGGGAACTGCTGTCGGCCGTCGACGCCTCCGGCGCGGCCGAGGTGGTGCTGCTGCCCAACGACCCCGACACCGTCCGGGTCGCCCAGATCGCCGCCCGCACCGCGGAGGAGGACTGGGGGACCCGGGTCCGGGTCATCCCCAGCCTGGCGCAGGTGCAGGGGCTGGCCGCGGTCGCGGTGCACGACCCGGGTCGCGCGTTCGACTCCGACGTGCTGGAGATGACCGCCACCGCCGTCGCGGTGCGCCACGGTGCGGTGACGGTCGCGGCGAAGCAGGCGATGACGATGGCCGGCCCGTGCGAGGTCGGGGACGTCCTCGGGGTGGTGGCCGGTGACTTCGCCGTCGTCGGCGGCGACCTGGAGGAGGTCACCCACGACGTGCTGGGCCGGTTGCTGGCCGGTGGTGGCGAGCTGGTGACCCTGGTCGGTGGGGCCGGGGTGCCCGAGGGCCTGCTGGAGCGGACCACCAGCTGGGTCGAGTCGGCCCACCCCCACGTCGACGTGCTGGTCTACACCGGCGGCCAGGACCGGTACCCGCTGCTGATGAGCGTCGAGTGACGCGCCCGCTGACCCGGACGAGGAGCGCACGTCCCTGATGGTGGAGATCACTCCGGACAGCCCGGTCGCGGCCGTGTTCGGTCGCCAGACCAACAAGCGGTCCCGGGTCATCGACGGGCTCGGGTTGGAGACCGTCGGCGACCTGCTGCACCACTTCCCGCGGCGCTACGTCACGCTCACCGAACTCTCCGAGGTGGGGCAGCCCGAGGTGGGTCAGACCCTCACCGTGGTGGGGGAGATCACCAACGCCCGGGTGGCCACGTTCTCCCGCAACGGGCGGCGCCAGTACCGCGCCGAGGTGCGGGTCCGTACCGCCGGACCGGAGTTCGCGATCTCGTTCTTCAGCCCGTACGCGGGGCAGGCCGAGAAGACCGTGGCCGACTTCCCGGTCGGCTCGCGCGGACTCTTCGTGGGGGTGGTGAAGCGGTACGGGTCCACTTGGCAGCTGGACAAGCCGCACGGGCAGCCGATCGACACCGACTCGGTGACCCAGGGCCGGCTCAGCGGGTTGATGCCGGTCTACCCGCTCACCGCCAAGCTCACCAGCTGGGACCTGCAGAAGGTCATCGGCACCACCCTGGACCTGGTCACCGGTGTGCCGGACGTCTTCGACGCGGACCTGCGCGAACGGTTCGGCCTGGTCGACGTGATGACCGCGCTGCGCTGGGTGCACGCCCCCGACGACCACACCCAGCTGGGCACGGCGCGCAAGCGGTTCCGGTTCGCCGAGGCGCTGGTGCTGCAGCTGGTGCTCGCCCGGCGCCGGGCCGAACGGCGCGCCGAGGGGTCCACCGCCCGCACCGGTGGGCACGGTGACCTGCTGGAGCGCTTCGACGCCCGGTTGCCCTTCGAGCTCACCCCGGGCCAGCAGCAGGTCGGCGAGGAGATCCAGACCGATCTGGCCGGCGCCCACCCGATGAACCGGCTGCTGCAGGGCGAGGTCGGCTCTGGCAAGACGCTGGTCGCCCTGCGCGCCATGCTGCGCGTGGTCGACTCCGGGGGCCAGGCCGCGCTGCTGGCTCCCACCGAGGTGCTCGCCCAGCAGCACCTGCGCTCCACGCTGGCCATGCTCGGCGACCTGGCCGGGACCGGCCTGCTCGGCGCCGAGGGGTCCACCGGGGTCACCCTGCTCACCGGCTCGATGTCGACCGCCGCGAAACGGCAGGCGATGCTCGACATCGCCTCGGGGGAGGCCGGCATCGTGATCGGCACCCACGCCCTGCTGGAGGAGAAGGTCACCTTCGCCGACCTGGGCCTGGTCGTCGTCGACGAGCAGCACCGGTTCGGTGTCGAGCAGCGGGCCGCGCTGACCTCGAAGTCGACCGTCCCGCCGCACGTGCTGGTGATGACCGCGACCCCCATCCCGCGCACCGTCGCGATGACCGTATTCGGGGACCTGGAGGTCTCCACGCTCGCCGAGCTGCCCGCCGGCCGCGCCCCGATCCAGAGCAACGTCGTGGCGCTGGCCGACCACCCCGGCTGGGAGCCGCGGATCTGGGAACGGGTCCGGGAGGAGGTCGCCGCCGGGCACCAGGCCTACGTGGTCTGCCCCCGGATCAGCGGCGACGAGTCCGAGGCGGGTGAGGCCGACCACCTCGACGTCGACGACGACGGCGCCCCGCTCACCCCGACCCGGCCCGCCGCGGCCGTCGAGGAGACCTGCGCGACCCTGACTGCCGGGCCGCTGTCCGGTCTGCGGGTGGCGCCACTGCACGGGCGGATGCACCCCGACGAGAAGGACCGCACGATGCGGGCCTTCGCGGCCGGCGAGATCGACGTGCTGGTCTCCACCACGGTGATCGAGGTCGGCGTGGACGTGCACAACGCCACGACGATGGTGCTGCTGGACGCCGACCGGTTCGGCGTCTCCCAGCTGCACCAGCTGCGTGGCCGGGTCGGCCGGGGCGGCCTGCCGGGCCTGTGCCTGCTGGTCACCGGCGCCCAGCAGGGCACCGACGCCCGGGACCGTCTGGACGCGGTCGCCTCGACCACCGACGGGTTCGAGCTGAGCCGGGTCGACCTGGCACAACGTCGCGAGGGCGACGTGCTCGGCGCCAACCAGTCGGGCTTCCGCTCCAGCCTGGTCAGCCTGCGGGTGCTGCGCGACGAGAAGATGATCGTGCGGGCCCGCGAGGCCGCCGAGGAGCTCCTGGCGGAGGACCCGACGCTGGCGGCGCACCCGGTGCTGGCCGGGGCGGTCGACGAGATCGCCGCCGCCGGACGCAGCGAGTTCATGGAGAAGGGATGAGGATGGACCAGCTCGGCGGGTGGCGCCCGTGACCCGGATCATCGCCGGCGGTGCCGGCGGACGCCGCCTGGGCACGCCCCAGGGAGACGGCACCCGCCCGACCAGCGACCGGGTCCGGGAAGCCCTGTTCTCCAGCCTCGAGGCGTGGGCGGGCAACCTGACCGGCCTGCGTGTCCTGGACCTGTACGCCGGCTCCGGGGCGCTGGGCCTGGAGGCCTGGTCACGCGGGGCCGCGGCCGTCTGGTTCGTCGAGAAGGACCGCGCCGCAGCGGCCGTGGTCAGCGCGAACGTCCGGGACCTGGGCTGCCCGGTGGCCCGGGTGGTCACCGGACCGGTGGGCGCCGTGCTGTCCCAACCGGCCGGGGAGCCCTTCGACGTGGTGCTCAGCGACCCGCCCTACCCGCTGTCGGAGGAGGAGCTCGCCGCGGACCTGGTGGCCCTGGTCGAGCACGGGTGGCTGGCCCCGGACGCGCTGGTCGTGGTCGAGCGGGGCCGACGCAGCCCCGAACCGGCCTGGCCGGCCGGGCTGGAGGCCGGTCGGCGCAAGAAGTACGGCGAGACGGTGCTCTGGTACGGTCACGCGGCCCCGGCCGCCAGCGTCGCCGACGACCCCCAGGAGGACGAGTCATGAGCCACCCCGTCGTGCACCGGGCGGTCTGCCCCGGCACCTTCGACCCGGTCACCCTCGGGCACCTGGACATCTTCACCCGCGCCTCCCGCCTCTTCGACGAGGTCGTGGTCGCGATCGGCGTCAACGCCTCCAAGAACCGGCTCTTCTCGGCCGAGGAGCGGATCGAGATGCTCGAGGCAGTCACCGCCCACCTCCCGCAGGTGCGGATCGCCGGGTTCACCGGGCTGCTCACCGACTTCTGCCGCGAGCAGGGAGCGGTCGCGGTGGTGAAGGGCCTGCGCGACGCCCAGGACTTCGCCTACGAGCAGCCGATGGCCCAGATGAACGCCCACCTCACCGGGGTGGAGACCGTCTACCTCGGCACCGCGCCGGAGTGGGGGTTCGTCTCCTCCAGCCTGGTCAAGGAGGTCGCCGGCCACGGCGGCGACATCTCCGCCCTGGTCCCCGCGCAGGTGCACGGACCGCTGCTGGAGCGGCTCGCCGGGCGCAGCCGGTAGGCTGCTGACCGTGCGGGTCCGGACCGCCTCGGCGGCACCGGACCCCGTTTTGCCCGCCACGGAACCCTGCGGATAAGATTCGGGGGTTCTGTCCTGCCCGGAACCGGAGTGATTCCCCTGACCAGCCTGGACCCGAGAGCGCCGCTCGTGCTCGACACCCGCGAGCTCGGACGCCGCCCGGGGTCCCAGCGTGAGGTGACCACGTCGGTACCGGCACCGGCAGAACTTGGTATCGACGTCCTCCGTGTCCCCGAGGGTGCGCCGGTCGAACTCGACCTGCGCCTCGAGGCGGTCATGGAGGGGGTGCTGGTGACCGGCTCCGCCCGTGCGGAGCTGGAGGGCGAGTGCGCGCGGTGCCTGGTAGCGCTGGACGACGAGATCGACGTCCGGTTCCAGGAGCTGTTCGTCTACGACGACCACCAGCGTCACCAGGCCGACGAGGACCTGGACGACGAGACCAGCCGGCTCGAGGACGACCTGCTCGACCTCGAACCGCTGCTGCGGGATGCGGTGGTGCTCGCACTGCCGTTCCAGCCGTTGTGCTCCGAGGACTGTCCGGGGTTGTGCACCGAGTGTGGTGCGCGCCTCGCGGACGACCCCGGTCACATGCACGGAGCGGCCGTGGACCCGCGGTGGGCAGGCTTGGCAGAACTGAAGCAGGACGAGAACTGAAGGTCGGAACCCCGACCTCGAAGCAGATCGGCCGGACCCCCGGCCAGACTTGAGGAGAACACTGTGGCTGTCCCGAAGCGGAAGATGTCGCGCAGCAACACGCGTCACCGTCGCTCGCAGTGGAAGGCCGTCGCGCCGTCCCTGGCGACCTGCGCCAACCCGGCCTGCGGCGCCAAGCACCTGCCGCACCGTGCCTGCGGCGAGTGCGGCCAGTACGGCGCGCGCGCCGACCGTCGCCAGGTCCTCTGAGACCGACAGACCCCACGACCCTGAGCACCGACGCGCTGCGGACGGCGCTCGGCGATCCAGTTCTGGACGCTGAGCTGCTGGACCGTGCTCTGACGCACCGCTCGTACGCCTACGAGAACGGTGGCCTGCCCACCAACGAGCGTCTGGAGTTCCTCGGCGACGCGGTGCTCGGGGTCGTTGTCACCGAGACCCTGTACCGGGCGCACCCCGACCTGTCGGAGGGGCGTCTGGCGAAGCTGCGCGCCGCCGTGGTCAACGCCCGCGCGCTGGCCGGGGTCGCGCGTGACATCGAGCTCGGCCAGCACATCAAGCTGGGCCGTGGCGAGGAGACCACCGGCGGTCGCGGCAAGGCCTCGATCCTGTCCGACACCGTCGAGGCGCTGATCGGCGCGATCCACCTCTCCGGTGGCATCGAGGCCGCCTCCGACGTGGTGCACCGTCTCTTCGACCCGCTCATGGAGGCCGCGGCCGACATGGGCGCCGGGCTGGACTGGAAGACCTCCCTGCAGGAGCTCTCCGCCGGTCTGTCCCTCGGCGTGCCCGAGTACGTCATCGCCGACGAGGGCCCCGACCACGCCAAGACGTTCACCGCGCAGGTGCGCGTCGGCGAGGGGCTCTACGGCCACGGCGTGGGCCGGTCCAAGAAGGAGGCCGAACAGGCCGCCGCCGAGACCGCCTACCGCGAGATCCGGGCCGCCCACCCCGCCACCGACTGACGTGCCCGAGCTGCCCGAGGTCGAGGTCGTCCGGGCCGGTCTGGAACGACACCTGGTCGGCCGCACCGTCACCGGCGTCGAGGTCCTGCACCCGCGCCCCGTACGCCGTGAACCCGGCGGTCCCGAGGGCTTCGCGCACGCCGTCACCGGTCGCACCGTCACCGCCGTGCGTCGCCGCGGCAAGTACTTCTGGCTGGCCCTGGACGAGCGCGACGCGCTCCTGGGGCACCTGGGCATGAGCGGGCAGATGCTCGTCCAACCCCTCGACGCCGCCCCGGAACGGCACCTGCGGGTCCGGTTCGGTCTCGACGACGGGCACGAGCTGCGCTTCGTCGACCAGCGGATGTTCGGCGGCCTGGAGACCGCCCCGGGCGGCGCGGAACTCCCCGCCCGGATCGCCCACATCGCCCGTGACCCGCTCGACCCCGAGTTCGACGCCGAGGCCGTCGTGGCCCGGATGCGGCGCCGCAGCTCCGGGGTCAAGCGCCTGCTGCTGGACCAGTCCCTGGTCTCCGGGGTCGGCAACATCTACGCCGACGAGTCGCTGTGGCGCGCCGGGCTGCACGGGGAACGACCCGGTGACCGGCTCACCCGCAGCCAGGGCGCCACCCTGCTCGACCACGCCCGCACGGTGATGGTCGAGGCGCTCGCCCAGGGCGGCACCTCCTTCGACGCGCTCTACGTCAACGTCAACGGGGAGTCGGGCTACTTCGACCGTTCCCTGCACGCCTACGGGCGCGAGGGGGAGCCCTGCGAACGGTGCGGCACCCCGATCCGCCGGGTGGCGTTCATGAACCGGTCCTCGTACTTCTGCCCCCGCTGCCAGCCGGTGCCCCGGGCCCGACGCCCCCGCGCGTGAGTCCTCACCACGCCCCGTTCGCGGTGGGTGCGTGACCTCGCCGTGCGGCTGCGGCAGAGTGCCGCCATGGCTGCGTCCCTGACCCGCTCCCCGTTGCACGCGACGCTGCGCCGCTGGCGCGACTCCATGTGGTTCCTGCCGGCGGTGCTGGTGCTGGTCGCGATGGCCCTGGCCGACCTCGCCGTGCGGGCCGAGGAGCTCGGGTGGGTCACCTCCTCGGTGCTGTGGGGCCCGGAGCTCGGGGTCGAGGGGGCCCGGAGCGTGCTGACCGCGGTGGCCACCGTCAGCCTGGGCGTGGCGGCCACGGCGTTCTCGATCACGGTCGCGGTGATCGCGACCGCGTCGGCGACCTACGGGCCACGCCTGGTGCGGAACTTCATGACCGACCGCTCCAACCAGTGGGTGCTCGGCATCCTGGTCGCGACCTTCCTCTACTCGCTGCTGGTGCTGCGCAGCGTCGGTGGTCGGGCGGAGGGCGACTTCGTCCCGCAGCTGGGCGTGGACCTGGCGCTGCTGGCGGCCGTGGTGTGCGTGGGTGCCCTGGTGCACTTCATCCACCACGTCGCCGACTCGATCCAGATCGCCACGTTGACCCGTGGCGCACGCAGCCGGCTCGTCGAGGTCGTCGCCGAGCAGTGGTCCTCGACGGGTGAGCCGGAGGTCCGTGACCCGGTCCAGCCCGTCGGCACCGGGGAGCCGCTGCGCAGCACCGCGACCGGGTACGTCACGGTCCGCGACACCGCGGCGCTGGTGGATGCGGCCCGCCGCCTCGACGCCGTGATCACGCTGGTGGTCGCGGTGGGCGACCACGTGGTCGACGGCGAGGTGCTGGCCTACGCCCACCCGGGGTCCGGGCAGGACCCGGACCCGCGGCCCGGGCTGGCCGGGGCGGTGCAGCAGGCGCTCAACATTGGCCCCGAACGGACCACCGAGCAGGACGTCCGGTTCGCGCTGCGCCAGGTGCTCGAGATGGCCGTGCGGGCCCTCTCGCCCGGGACCAACGACCCCTACACGGCCGTCCAGGCCGTCGACGAGCTGACCGCCGGGGTCCTGGCCATGGTCGGGCCCCGCGGGGAACGGACCCACGCACCCGAGGGCCGGCCGGTGCTGCACTGGCCGGTCACCGACCGTGCCGAGGTGGTGCGGATGGTCTTCGACGAGCTGCTGCCCTACGCCGACGACCACCCGATCGTGCTGGAGGCCCTGGTCCGCCTCGCGGCCCGGGTCCGCGACACCGGCACGAGCCCCGAGGTGGTCGACGCCGCGGGGGCGGGGGTGGAGCACCTGCGGCAGCGTGCCGACGCGTTCGGCTACGTCCCGCGAGCCCGGGAACGGCTCGACGCGGTGCTGTCCCGGTACGGGTTCCACCCCGTCTGAACGCCCCCGTCTGAACGACCCCGGACGGCGCCCCCGACGAGGCCCGTGGAGGGGTCGAAAAGGTCTAGAGCAGCCGGGCACCTGCCCAAGTTGCTCCCGCTCGCCGGGACGTCACGAACGTCACGCGTCCGGCGTGCCCCCTACTGTGGGAGTGACCGGTCCGACGACCGGTGCCAGCGACAGGGGGACGAGATGCCGGAGCAGCACCCGCGGATGTCCGCCGGGGACCAGATGATGCACCTGGGGGAGGGGGATCCGAGCCGCCGTTCGAGCATGGTGAACCTGGAGATCCTGCAGAGTGCACCGGAGTGGGACCGGGTGGTGCACGCGTTCGACCGGATGAGCCGGGTGGTGCCGCGGTTCCGCCAGAAGGTGGTCACCCCGACGCTGCCGACCACGGCCCCCCGCTGGGTGGTCGACCCCGACTTCGACCTGGGCTACCACCTGCGCCGGGTCCGTCTGCCCGAGCCCGGCACGCTGCGCCAGCTCCTCGACCTGGCCGACACGATCGCCTCGTCCCCGCTCGACCCGGCCCGCCCGCTGTGGACGGTGACCCTGGTCGAGGGGCTGGAGGGCGGACGCGCCGCCCTCGTCGACCACCTCTCGCACGTGGTCGCCGACGGGGTCGGTGGCGTCGCGATGGCCGTCGAGCTCTACGACCTCACCGAGGACGCGCCGCTGCGCGACATGCCGCCGGTGCCCACCCCCGCGGACCTCTCACCCAACGAGCTCAGCAAGCAGGGGCTGCGCGAGCTGCCCGGGCTGGGTCTGCGGCGTGGACGCGCGCTGGCCGGCGCGGCCGTGCACGCGGTGCGCCACCCCCGCCGGTCCGTGGAGTTCGTGCAGTCGCTGGGGCGGGTCCTGCACGACTCCGGGAAACGCTCCCCGCTGCTGACCCGTCGCGGGGTCTCGCGACGCACCAGCACCCTGCAGGTCGACCTGGCGGCGTTGAAGGCAGCCGGCAAGAAGTACGACGGCTCGGTCAACGACGCCTACCTGGCCGGACTCACCCTCGGCCTGCAGGCCTACCACCGGGCCAGCGGCGTCGACCTGGAGACGCTGCGGATGGCGGTGCCGGTGAACCTGCGCCAGGAGGGCGACTCGATGGAGGGCAACGCCTTCACCGGGATCTTCTTCGAGGCCCCGATGCGCGAACCCGACCTGGGCCGCCGGGTCAGCACCATCCGGGACGCCGTGCGGGCCGGACGCGACGAGCCGGCCGTGGACGTGATGGGACTGATCGCACCGGCCGTGGTGAACCTGCCGATGGTGGTGCTGCAGGAGCTCAACACCAACGTCAGCATGGCCGACGTGCAGGCCTCCAACGTGCCCAGCTACCCGGTGGACACCTGGATCGCCGGGCGCCGGGTGGTCGGCCAGTACGGACTGGGACCGCTGCCGGGCGTGGCGATGATGGCCACGATGATCTCGCGCAACGGCGTCTGCTACATCGCCTTCCGCTACGACCCGCTCAGCTTCGACGACCAGCCACTGCTGGAGGCCTCGTTGCGGGAAGGCTTCGTGGAGCTGGTCGGCGAGGCCGCCGTCTCCGCGACCGACGGCGAGCTCGAGCGGGGTGAGCGGTGATGGCCGGGCGACGCGCAGAGCACGAGCAGCGGCTCCCCGGCACCCTGGCCGAGGTCCGCGGCAGCGAGAAGGGGCCGCACATCGGGGCGTTCTTCGACCTCGACGGCACCCTGGTCGCCGGGTTCACCGCGGCCGCCATGACCAAGGAGCAGCAGCGCGCGGGCAAGGTGAGCCGGCTGGACCTGCTGCGCTCGCTGGGTCCGGTGCTGCAGTTCGCCCGCGGGGCCCTGGACTTCGCCGACATGCTGCAGCTCTCCACCGCCTCGATGGCCGGCACCCCGGTCGCCGAGATCGACGACCTGGCCGAGCGGGTGTTCTCCCGGCGGGTCAAGGACCTCGTCTACCCCGAGATGCGGCGGCTCGTGCAGGCCCACCTCGACCAGGGGCACACCGTCGTGCTGGCCTCCTCGGCGCTGCGACTGCAGGTCCAGCCGGTCGCCGACCACCTGGGCATCAGCCACGTGCTCTGCAACGAGCTGGAGGTCGAGGACGGCGTGGTCACCGGTGGTGTCCGGCAGCCGGTGATCTGGGGGACCGGCAAGTCCCGCGCGGTGCAGGAGTTCGCCGCCGCACGCGACATCGCCCTGTCCGACTCCTACTTCTACGCCGACGGTGACGAGGACACCGCCCTGATGTACCTGGTCGGGCGCCCCCGTCCCACCAACCCCCGCTCCGGGCTGCGGGCCGTCGCGGAGCGTCGCGGCTGGCCGGTGCTGGACTTCTCCAGCCGTGGTGCCGGTGGGCTGGGGTACCGGGTCAAGCAGCTGTACGGACTCGGGTCGATGGGCGCCTACGCGGCCTCCAGCATGGCCGTCGGTGTCGCCCGTCAGGACAAGCGGGCCGGCATCAACGTGCTGCTGCGCAACTACCCCCGGATGCTGCTGCGGCTCAACGGGGTGGAGCTCAACATCTCCGGTGCGGAGAACCTGGAGAACGCCCGCCCGGCGATCTTCGTGTTCAACCACCGCACCAACATCGACTCGTTCATCGCCGCGTCCCTGATCGCGCACGACTACACCGGGGTGGCGAAGAAGGAGCTGGAGAAGGACCCGTTCATGGGGCCGGTCGGCAAGTTCATGGACGTCGCGTTCCTGGACCGGTCCAACACCGCGGCGGCCCTGGCCGAGCTGAAGAAGGTCGAGGACCTGGCCCGTCGGGGGCTCTCGATCCTGGTCGCCCCCGAGGGCACCCGGATCGACACCACCAGCGTGGGCAGCTTCAAGAAGGGCGCCTTCCGGATGGCGATGGCGGCCGGTGTCCCGGTGGTGCCGATCATCATCCGCAACGCCGAGGACGTGGCCGGGCCCGACTCGCACACCTTCAACCCGGGCGTGGTCGACGTCCACGTGGGGGAGCCGGTCGACACCTCCGACTGGCAGGTGGGCACCCTGGACGAGCACATCGCCGCGGTCCGTGAGGTCTACCTGCAGCGGCTGGCCGACTGGCCGGGTCGCCCCGCGCCGATGACCGACCCGGCAGGCCGGACACCGGCCCGCAAGCCGGCGAAGAAGGCCACCGCGACGAAGGCCACCGCGAAGAAGGCCACCGCGAAGAAGGCCACCTCCACGAAGGCGCCGGCGAAGAAGGCCACCTCCACGAAGGCGCCGGTGAAGAAGACGGCTGCGGGGACGACCACCGGGACGTCCGCGTCGCCGTCCCCGGCCCGCTCGACGGTGGCCAACCCGGCCGCGGAGGGCGAGACTGTGGTGACGAAGGCCGTGCCGACACCGGAAGCCCCGGGATCGACCAGCCGTCCGACGCAGGACTGAGGGGGCCGCGATGGACAAGGAGGTCGTGGGGACCCTGCTCCTGGTGCGGTCCCGGTCGAGCGTGGAGGCACGGCTGCTGCGCGAGCACCCGAGCTGCACCGACACGTCCACCCCGCTCGAGGTGGTGCAGCTGCCCCGGACCGACGCCGAGGTCGCCGCGTTCGCGTCCCGGCTCCGGGAGAACTGGCAGGTGCAGCCCCTCGGGGTGCTGTGGCGCCCGGCGGACCGCTCCGGTACCCGGCGTGCCGACTACACCGAGCTGCTGCGCGGGATCAACCCGTACCGGCCCAGTGAGCGGCAGCAGGCCGGGATCGTGCGACGCCAACCCGACCGGGCCCTGGTGGTCGAGGCGGAACCCGCCACCGTCCGCGACCTGTGGGACGCCTGGGAGGAGGAGGGCAACGAGCCGCGTCAGCAGGGCGGGTTCGCGTTCGCCGCGCACGTGGCCCGCCGGGCCCGGCTCTCCCTCGAACGCGCCGAGCGCCGCCAGCTCGGCCCGGTGTACAAGTCGCCGCGGCTGGTCAAGGAGGAGATCCTCGCCTCCCGCCGCTTCCACGACTCCCTGGAGCACCTGGCCGGGGAGATCGGCGCCGACAAGGTGTCGGTGGAGCGGGCCGCGGAGTTCCTCACCGAGCTGTCCACGGGGTGGAGCCGGCTCGCGGCCGACCTGATCCCCGCGATCAGCCGGCGCACCTTCGAGAAGGGCTTCGACCCGACGATCGAGATGGACCCCGGAGAGGTCGACCGGCTGCGCACCACCCTGGAGGAGCAGGCCACGATCTTCCTGTGGTCGCACCGCTCGAACATGGACAACCCGGTCCTCACCCTGGCCCTGCACGACCAGGGGCTGCCGCTGCCGCACACGTTCGCCGGCATCAACATGGCGTTCGGGCCGATCGGTCCGCTGTACCGGCGCGCCGGCACCATCTTCATCCGCCGCAACATCGGTGACGACCCGCTGTACAAGCACGTGCTGCAGGAGGTCGTCGGTTACCTGGTGGAGCGTCGTTTCGACCTGTCCTGGTCGATCGAGGGCACCCGGTCGCGCACCGGCAAGATGCTGCCGCCGAAGCTGGGGCTGCTCAGCTACGCCGCCAAGGCCTACCTCGACGGCCGCATCGACGACATCGCGCTGCAGCCCGTCTCGATCGCCTTCGACCAGCTCGACGAGATCGAGGAGTACGCCTCCTACGCCCGCGGCGCCGGCAAGCAGGCCGAGGGGATGGGGTGGCTGCTCGGCTACCTCCGCAAGCAGCAGAAGCGGCACTACGGCAAGGCGTACGTGCGGTACCCGGAGCCGGTGTCGATGCGGGAGTTCCTCGGCGACCCCGGTGGGGAGATCGCCCAGGACCCGGCCAAGCGTCGCCTGGCACTGCAGAAGATGGCCTTCGAGGTGGCGTGGCGGGTCAACCAGGCCACCACCGTCACCCCGACCGCGCTGATCACCTCGGTCCTGCTGGGCAGCCGCGGCCTGGGGCTCACCGCCCGGCAGGTGCACGGGGCGCTGCAACCCACGCTGGACCACCTCGACCGGGTCGGTCTGCCGGTGGCCAGCGGGGTGGCCCTGCTGCGTGAGCGGGACGGCGTCGAGGTGGCGCTGGACGCGCTCGCCGCGGGCGGCCCGGTCACGGCGGTACGCCGGGGCCACGACACGGTCTGGCTGATCTCCCCGGCCGACCAGCTGGCGGCGACGTTCTACCGCAACTCGGTCATCCACGTGTTCCTGAACGCGGCGATCGCCGAGGTGGCCGCGATGGCGGCCGGCGTGGCCGCCGCCGCCGGCCACGACCCCGAACCCGAGTTGTGGCGCGTCGCCTACCGGCTGCGCGACCTGTTGAAGTTCGAGTTCTACTTCAACGACAAGGAGCGGCAGCACCACGACCTCCAGCGGGAGATGGAACGTTTCGACGCCGACTGGCGCGAGGTGCTCCGCGGGGGGACGGGGCCGGTGGGGGAGATGCTCACCGCACGTCTGCCGCTCACCGCGGCGTTCACGATCCGGCCGTTCCTGGAGTCGTACGCGATCGTCGCGGACACCCTGACCGGGTACGACCAGCTGCCGGAGCGCAAGCAGATCGTCAAGGACGCCCTGGGGCTGGGCGAGCAGTACGTGGCCCAGCGCCGGGTCTCCTCCTCCGAGCCGGTCTCGGCGCTGCTGTTCGACACCGGCCTGCAGCTGTTCGCCGCCCAGGGGCTGCTCGAGGACGCCGAGGACCGGGTCGAACGCACCCGCGCGATCCGCACCGAGCTGCGCGGCATCCTGGGGCTGATCGTGCGGGTGGAGCGCAGGGCCGAGGAGGCGTTCATCAACCACCACGCCCCGCTGCCCGGGGTGCGACCCTCGCTGCGGGTGGTGCGCGAGCAGCCCGAGGAGCCGGAGGAGGGCTGAGCCGGGCCCGGTCGGGCCCAGCCGAGTTCAGCCGGGCCCAGTCAGGCCGCGTCGAGCTCAGTCGGGCGGTAGCACCCCGCTGCTGCGCAGCGCGTCGCGCACGAAGCGGGGCACCGCCCGGCTCAGGCCCACGCCCACGTGCCCGCCGTCGAAGACGAGCACCTCGGGGTAGTCCCAGTGCGCCACCAGTGGGGCCACGTGGTCGGCGTAGTCGACCAGCTGGTCCACCACCCCGGCGTAGATGAACCGGCGCTCGTGGGGGATCGCCGGCTTCAGCTTCAGCGGCGTGAGCATGTGCGAGAGCCGTGCCCCCACCTCGAAGTTCTGCTCACGCATGTCGTTGTCCTGGCCCCGGCCGTGGTGGGCCTGCAGCAGCAGGACCAGGTCCACCGGGGGGACCCCGAGGATCGCGCAGGCCAGGTCCGGCTCGAGGCTGGCCACCAGCCCGGTGGTGAAGCCGCCCAGGGAGATCCCGTGCACCCCGATCGGCTGACCCGGCTGGGTCTGGCGGATCCAGGCCAGCACCCGACGCACGTCCGAGGTGCCCTGGAGAGCACCGTGCACGTTGTGCATCAGCGACTCCGAGGGGTAGTGCGCCCGTTCGCTCGAGCGGCGCGGGCCGTGCAGCGGCAGCACCGGGTGGATCACGTTCACGCCCTGCTCGAAGAGCTGGCGCGACCGGAACGCCAGCAGGTCGGCGCTCACGTTGCCCATCCCGGCGCCGTGCACGTTGACCACCCAGGGGCGCGGCTCCGGGTGGCGCAGCATGAAGGCGTGCACGGTCCGGTTCTCGCGCAGCGACTGCCACCGTGCCCCCGAGGGGTCCTCGGGGTGCGGCGTGTAGGCGCTGGCGAAGGAGAGCTGCTCGTACCCCCCGGCCCGATCGACCTCCACGATCTCCACGGTCTCCGGCGGACCCGGGTCCGTGTGCGCCAGCGAGGCGTCCTCGAGCCACCCGAGCCGCTCGTACAGCTCGATCCCGGCGAGCACGTCGCTGTGGATGTTGCGCAGGTAGTCGTCAGAACGCCGGGTGCGCTGCAGCGCGAAGAACGCGCCGACCCCGTGGTCGAGCAGCGTGTGGGCACCCTGGGCGGTGGCCCGCACCAGCGAGGTCGGCGTCCAGTTGCCGGGGTTCGCGAAGTGCCACACCGACAGGGGGCGCGGTCGCGGGGCGATGAGGGGCCGCGGGCGCGGCGAGGTGATCACCCGACCACGTTACGGGGGCACCGGGGGACTCGCCCGACTTTTCCCGGGAACGGAACCGTGTCGCTCACGACAGCCGGTCCGGCCCCGTTTGACCCGGCCGGGCAGCGGTGGGACTCTGGACGATGGCCGCCGTGCCGGTGGCCACCCGCTCCGCCGTCGACGTGCACCACCAGCAGAACAGGACCCATCCCCATGGCCAAGGCACTCCTCGGACACCTGACGATCCCTGCCGACGGGTCCGCGCTGGCCGGCGAGAACGCCAGACTCCGCCGCCGGGTCGCGGACCTCACCGCCCTGGTGGAGCACCTGCAGGAGGAGAACGACCGCCTCACCGCGCTGCACTCCGCCGACCTCGACGCCGAGCTCGCCTCCGAGCTCGCCGCGCGCACCCGGTGACCACCGGACCCACCCCCGCCGTCCGACGCGGCCCCCGGTGACCCGCCGGACCCGACGCGATCCGCAGCAACCTGCCGGCACCGGGGCACCGCGACCCACCGGGCCCCGACGGGCGCTCGACGTGCTGCTGCCCGCCCGGCTGGGTCCGGGCTTCCGCCGCCTCGTCGGCGCAGCCTGGATCACCAACCTGGGCGACGGCATGTCGCTGGCGGCCGGCCCGCTGCTGGTCGCCTCGCAGACCCACGACCCGTTGCTGGTGGCGATGGCACCGCTGCTCCAGCAGCTCCCGTGGCTGCTGCTGGGCCTGCCGGCCGGTGCGTGGGCCGACCGGCTCGACCGCCGGTTGCTGGTGATCGGCGCCAACCTCGCCCGCTGCGGGCTGCTGGCCGTCCTGGTCGTGTTCCTGGCCACCGGGCACGTCTCCATCGCCGTCGTGCTGGCCGCGGTCTTCGCGTTCGGTGTGGCGGAGGTCGTCGCGGACACCACCAGCTCCACCCTGCTGCCGATGCTGGTCGAGAAACGTGACCTGGGCGTCGCGAACTCGCGGCTGATGGCCGCGCTGCTGAGTGTCAACCAGCTCGCCGGTCCGCCGTTGGGGGCCGCCCTGTTCGCCGTCGGGATGGTGTGGCCGTTCGCGCTGCAGCTGGTCCTGGTGCTGCTCGGCACCCGGATCCTGGCCGGGCTGCGGCTGCCTCCGGCGCCGGCGCCGCGCGGCACCCGGGTCCGCCACGACGTCGCCGAGGGGTTGCGCTGGCTCTGGTCGCACGCCCCGGTGCGCACGCTGACGCTGGTGATCGTGCTGTTCAACCTCACCTGGGGTGCGGCCTGGTCGGTCCTGGTCCTCTACTCCACCGTCCACCTCGACATGGGCGAGATCGGGTTCGGGCTGCTCACCACCGTCGGCGCGGTCGGGGGAGTGCTCGGCACGTTCGCCTACCGCCGGCTGGAGGAGTCGCTGCCGCTCGGGGCCCTGATGAAGGGCTGCCTGCTGCTGGAGGTCGGGGTGCACCTGGCGCTCGCGGTGAACCCGTGGCCGTGGCTGGCTCTGGTGATCATGTTCGTCTTCGGGGCCTACGCCTCGGTCTGGGGTGCGCTCTCCGCCGCGGTGCGGCAGCGCGCGGTGCCCAGCGAGTTCCAGGGCCGGGTCGCCTCGGTGTACCTGGTCGGGGTGTTCGGCGGGATCGTCGTGGGCTCCCCCCAGGGTGGTGTCGTGGCCCGGCAGTGGGGCGTGGTCGGGCCGTTCTGGTTCGCGTTCGTCGGCTCGGCGCTGACCCTGGCGGTGATGTGGCGCTCGCTGGACCAGATCGCGCACGCTGACGCCGAGAACAACACCGAGCACGCCACCGAGCACGACACCGGGCCCGGCGACGCTCCCGCCCCGGCCGGACCGGCCTCCGCCGAGGCTCCCGACCAGTAGGGTGTGACGCGCGGCTGGTCGAGGAGGAGTGCCGGTGTACCTGAAGAGCCTCACCCTCAAGGGGTTCAAGTCCTTCGCGTCCGCCACGACCCTGCTGCTCGAGCCCGGCATCACCTGCATCGTGGGCCCCAACGGGTCGGGCAAGTCCAACGTCGTCGACGCCCTGGCCTGGGTGATGGGTGAGCAGGGCGCCAAGAGCCTGCGCGGCGGCAAGATGGAGGACGTCATCTTCGCCGGCACCTCCGGCCGCCCCCCGCTGGGCCGGGCCGAGGTGCAGCTGACCATCGACAACACCGACGGCGCACTCCCGATCGAGTTCGCCGAGGTCACGATCTCGCGTACGATGTTCCGCAACGGCGGCTCGGAGTACGCGATCAACGGACAGACCTGCCGGCTGCTGGACGTCCAGGAGTTGCTGAGCGACTCCGGCATCGGCCGGGAGATGCACGTCATCGTCGGGCAGGGACAGCTGGACCAGATCCTGCACGCCACCCCCGAGGACCGGCGCGGCTTCGTGGAGGAGGCCGCCGGGGTGCTCAAGCACCGCAAGCGCAAGGAGAAGGCGCTGCGGAAGCTGGACGCGACCCGCGGCAACCTGGACCGTCTCCAAGACCTGCTCACCGAGATCCGCCGCCAGCTCAAGCCGCTGGGCCGGCAGGCCGAGGTGGCCCGCCGGGCGGCGACCGTCCAGGCCGAGGTGCGCGACGCCCGGGCCCGGCTGCTCGCCGACGACCTGCACACCGCCCGGACCTCCCTGGAGCAGGACCTGGCCGACGAGTCGGTGCTGCTGGAGCGGCGCACCGAGGTCGAGGCGGCGCTGGCCGCGGCCCGTGAGCAGGAGGCCGCGGTGGAGGCGGCGCTGCGGGAGGACCTGCCGGCGCTGGCCGCCGCCCAGGAGACCTGGTTCGCGCTCTCCGGACTGGCCGAGCGGATCCGGGGCACCCGGTCGCTGGCCGCGGAGCGGGTGCGCAACGCCGCCGGCCAGTCCGACCCGCTGCCCGACGGGGGACGCGACCCCGAGGCGCTCGAGGCCGAGGCCGCCCGTGCCCGCGAGGCCGAGGAGGCCGTCGCCGCCGAGCTGACCGCCCAGCGTGAGGCACTCGACGCCGCGGTCGCCGACCGTCGTGCCCACGAGGCCGCCGCCGCCGCGGAGGAGAAGCGGGTGGCCGGCCTGGAACGCGCCGCCGCCGACCGGCGCGAGGGGCTGGCCCGGTTGACCGGGCAGGTCAACGCGCTGCGCTCACGGGCCCGGGCGGCCGAGGACGAGATCGGCCGACTGACCCAGGCCCGGGCCGAGGCCGAAGCACGGGCCGAACGCGCCAACCGGGACTTCACCGCCCTGGAGACCCGGGTAGCCGGCCTCGACGCCGGTGAGGAGGGCCTCGACGCCGAGCACGAGGAGGCCAGCAACGCCCTGGCCGAGGTCACCGAACAGCTCGCCGAGGCCCGTGAGCAGGCCCAGGCTGCCGACCGCGACCGGGCCGGTCTGGTCGCCCGCCGCGACGCCCTGGAACTGGGCCTGGACCGGCGCGACGGCGCCGGCGCCCTGCTCGGCACCGACGGAGCCACCCGCGCCGAGGCCGTGGTGGGCACGGTGGCCGCGCTGCTCGAGGTCGAGCACGGGTACGAGGCCGCGGTCGCTGCCGCCCTGGGCCGTGCCGCTGACGCGCTGGTCGTCACCGACCTGGCCGCCGCCGCCGAACTCGTCGCCCGGCTGCGCACCGAGGGACTGGGGCGGGCCGCCCTGCTGCCCGGCGGGGCGCCCGCGCCCGCCGACCCGGCACCGGAACCCCCGGCAGGGGCGGTCCGGGCCAGCGACGTGGTCAGCACCGCAGCGCCCTACCGGGGCGCCGTGGATCGGCTGCTGCACCGCGTGGTCGTGGTCGACGACGCCGCCGCCGGTGCCGCGGCGGTCGCCGCGCACCCGGGTCTGGTGGCCGTCACCCGCGACGGCGACCTGATCAGCGCCCACCTGGCCGAGGGTGGTGCCGGCGGGCAGCAGAGCCAGCTGGAGATCCAGGCGGCCGTCGACGAGGCCACCGCCGCGTTGGCCGAGGCCACCGCCGAGATCGAACGCCTGACCTTCGCCACCTCCCGGCTCGAGGCGCAACGGCACGAGGCCGCGACCCGCGTCGACGTGGCCCTGGCCCAGCTGCACGAGTCCGACGCCACCCTCGCGGCCGTGGCCGAGGAGCTCGGACAGCACGGCTCGGCCGCCCGCTCCGCCCGTGGTGAGGCGGAACGACTGGTGCGGGCCATCGAGGCGGCCCAGCAGGCCCGGGACGCCGACCTGAGCGGGCTGGCCGAGGCCGAGGAACGGCTCGCGGCGGCCGAGGTCGCCCCCGACGAGGCGCCCGAGGTGGACCGGCGTGAGGAGCTCGCGGCCGCCGCCCGGGAGGGTCGGTCCGCGGAGATGGACGCCCGGCTCGCGCTGCGCACCACCGAGGAACGGGCCCGGGCCCGGGC
>JAEWXC010000099.1 GCA_023396115.1 Actinomycetes bacterium
CCCCGGGACCGGTGACCGCACCGCGGTTCGGGTGGACCGGGGTCGCCGCCCCCGCCCCACCCGCCGGTGCCGGCTACGCCGAGACAGCCGGCACCGGAGCAAGGGCACGTCGGGCGGGCACCATCGCGGCGCCGGGCACGGCGGTCAACCACACCGTCGCCCCCTCCGCCACACCCAGCTGCCGGGCGTGCGCCCGGGTCAGCTGGACCTGCACCTGCTCACCGTCGACGCTCAGCACCGTCAACCGGACCTCGAAGCCGATCCGGACCACCCGCGAGACCGTGCCCTCGACGGCCCCGGCGTGGGTGGGGGCGGTCGTGACGTCCACGTCGTGCGGACGCAGGGCCACCCCGCCGAGCCGGGTGACCTCGCCGAGGAACGACATGACGAAGTCGGTGGCCGGGGCGTCGTAGAGCTCGTCGGGGGTGCCGATCTGCTCGACCCGGCCGGCGTTGACGACCACGATCTTGTCGGCGACCTCGAGGGCCTCCTCCTGGTCGTGGGTGACGAAGACGGTGGTCACCGGCACCTCGTCGTGCAGCCGACGCAGCCACTCACGCAGCTCCTTGCGGACCTTGGCGTCCAGGGCCCCGAACGGCTCGTCCAGCAGCAGCACGCTGGGCTCCACCGCCAGGGCGCGGGCCAGGGCCATCCGCTGCCGCTGACCGCCCGAGAGCTGGGCGGGCAGCCGGTCGGCGAACTGGGACAGGTGCACCAGCTCGAGCAGCTCCCCCACCCGCTGCTTGATCTCGGCCCGGGGACGCTTGCGGACCTCCAGGCCGAAGGCCACGTTGCGGGCCACGGTGAGGTGCTTGAACGCCGCGTAGTGCTGGAAGACGAACCCCACGTTGCGCTGCTGCGGGGTGAGGTGGGTGGCCTCACGGCCTTCGATCGCCACCGTGCCCGCGTCGGCCTGTTCCAGCCCGGCGATGACCCGCAGCAGTGTCGACTTGCCGCCACCGGACGGCCCGAGCAGGGCGGTGAGCTGTCCGGTGGGCAGGTCGACGGTGACGTCGTCGAGGGCGACGAAGTCGCCGAAGGTCTTGGTGATCGAGGAAACCTTGATGCTCATCGGTCCTTCTCCTCCTTGTCGGGGCGCAACCAGGCGACGACCACGATGCAGACCACCGAGACCATGGCGAGGACGAAGGCGACCGCGTAGGCGCCGGTTGCGTCGAAGTTCAGGTACTTCTCCTCCACCACGAGGGTGGCGGTGCGGGTCTCCCCGAGCACGTTGCCCGAGACGACCTTGACGGCGCCGAACTCGCCGAGCGAGCGGGCCAGGGAGAGCACGACGCCGTAGACGACGGCCCACTTGATGCCCGGCAGCGTGATCCGGGCGAAGACCTGCCAGCGGTTCGCGCCGAGGCTGCGAGCGGCCTGTTCGGGCTCCTCCCCCAGTTCGGTGAGGACCGGCACGACCTCGCGGATCACCAGCGGCAGGGCCACGAACGCGGTGGCCATGACGATGCCGGGCGTGGAGAAGATGACCTGCAGGCCGGCGTTCTCCAACCCGGGACCGAACCAGCCGTCCCGGCCGCCGTAGACCAGCACCAGCGCCAGCCCCACCACGATCGGGGAGACCGACAGGGGCAGGTCCACCAGGGCACTGAGCGCCCGTTTGCCGGGGAACTCGTGGCGCACCAGCAGGATCGCCATGGTGATCCCGAAGACGGTGTTGATGCTGACCGCCACCAGGGCGACCACGGCACTGAGCCGCAGCGCGGTCTGCACGTCGGGGTCGCCGAGCACCTCGACCAGCGCGCCGGCGCCGTCGCTGAACGCGTTGACCGCGACCAGGGCGACCGGCCAGGCCACGAGCATCACCAGGTAGGTGACGACCAGCAGCCGCAACGCCCAACGCACGAGCAGGCCGACGGGGTCGCGCGGTGCGCCCGGGCTCCGCGGAACCGGCGCGGGGGCGGTGGGTCGTTCGAGCAGTGCGGTCTCAGCCACGACGCACCGCCCGTCGTTGCAGCACGTCGAGCAGCACGATCACGGCCAGTGAGACCAGCAGCAGCACGGTGGCCACCGAGGCCGCGCCGGCCAGGTTGTTGTTCTCGATGCTGGACAGGATCCGGACGCTGGTCACCTCGGTGCGGAACGGCAGGTTGCCCGAGAGCAGCACCAGCGAGCCGTACTCGCTGACCCCGCGGGCGAACGAGAGCGCGGCACCTGCGGCGATCGCGGGCACCAGCGCGGGGAGCACGATCCGGCGCAGCACGGTGAACCGGGAGGCCCCCAGGGAGGCGGCGGCCTCCTCGACGTCGCCCTCGAGCTCGGCCAGCACCGGCTGGACCGTGCGGACCACGAACGGGAGCGTGACGAAGAGGAACGCCAGGAAGACGCTGGCGCGGGTGGTCACCACGTCGATGCCGAGCGGACCGTTGCGCCCGTAGAGCGAGAGCAGCACCAGTCCGGCGACGATGGTCGGCAGCGCGAAGGGGATGTCGATGAGGACCTCGAGGAACGCCTTTCCGCGGAACCGGTCGCGCACCAGGACCCAGGCGATCAGGGTGCCCATCACCACGTTGACCACGGTGACCAGGGCGGCGGTGCCGACGGTCAGGTAGATCGCCGAGCGGGTCTGCTCGTGGGTGACGGCGGCGACGAAGTTGCCCCACCCGCCCTCCGAGGCGGTGACCACCACGGCGCACAACGGGATCAGCACGAGCAGGCTGAACCACGTCATGGCGATGCCGAGGCCGAGTCCCGAGGTGCGGTCCAGGGTCGTGCGTGGCACACGCCGGCGGGCCGGACGGCGGGTCGCCGTCCGGCCCTCGACGGGTGCGTCCGTGGTCGTCACGACGCCTTGCCGGAGGCGGCGATGGCCCGGGTGACCAGGCCGTCGTTCTCGTCGAAGAACTTCGTGGACAGCTCGCTCCAGCTGCCGAAGTCCTCGGCCACGGTCATCAGGTTCGGCACGGTCGGGAACGGATCGGCGGGGTCGGCTGCGCCCTCGACGGTGCCGCCGTAGTCCACGTCGTCGCGGATCGGGCGGAAGCCCTTGAGTGCGAACTGGCGCTGGCCCTCGTCGCTGAGCACGAACTCCAGCCACTCGGAGGCGACCGGGTCGGCCTTCTCCAGCACCGCGCCCGGGTTCTCGATCAGCAGCGTGGTGTCGGGGATGACGTAGTCGAACCCCTCCCCGTTCTGCGCCGCGAGGATCGCCTCGTTCTCGTAGGCCATCAGCACGTCGCCGGTGCCACCGAGGAACGTGGTGGTGGCGTCGCGGCCGCTGCTGGGCAGGGACTCGACGTTGCCGAAGAACGCGTCGAGGTACTTGCCGGCCTCGGCCTCGGTGCCGCCGCTGCGGATCACCTGTCCCCAGGCGGCCAGCGCGTTCCAGCGGGCGGCGCCCGAGGAGGCCGGGTTGGGGGTCACGATCTTGACGCCGGGCTTGACCAGGTCCTCCCAGGTCCGGATGTTCTTCGGGTTGCCCTCACGGACCCCGAAGACCACCACCGAGCGGGAGACGACGCCCTTGTTCTCGCCGGCGTCCCAGTCGTCGGCGACCAGGCCGGCGTCGACCAGGCGGGTGACGTCGCTGGCCACCGAGAAGTGCACGTAGTCGGCCTCGAGGCCGGACTCGACGGCGCGCGACTGGTCGCCGGAGGCGCCGTAGGAGGTCTTGTACTTCACGCCGTCACCGGCGTCGGTCTTGTTGAACTCCGCGCCGATGGCCTTGTTGGCGGCCTCGGGGACCGCGAAGCCGACGATGTCGAGGGTCTTGCCGTCCGCGTCGGAGGAGGCGGCGCCGCCGCAGCCGGCCAGGGCTGCCGAGGCGACGAGGGCGGTGGCGGCGACTGCGGCGAGTGTCGAGCGCTTCATGGGTTCTCCTGAGTCCACGAGGAGGGCTCTCGGGGCCCTCCCTCTCGTTATTGTCGAGGAGATTACATGACTTAGGGGATTTACCAGACAAATGGTCCGGATCGCGGCGCGTCGGGCCGGGGTGAGGGTCGGGACCACGCGGCGGCGAGAGGCCGGCCAGCGGGGCGCGGCGGACCGACAGGAACCCCGGCGCCCCAGGGCTGGAAGGGCAGCGTCGGGGAGCCGGTCGATCCGCCCAGCGGACCGCAGAACGAGCCCCGCGACGGCTCCCACGGCACGATCACCGGAGCACTCGCTGCACCCGCAGCGCCCACGACCTGAGTACGGCTGCCGGCGTCTCATCTGGCGGGCTATCGTGGGAAGCGAGTCACACGTTCGCTAGAACGTGTTCCATCGGAGTCATACTCACGGTATGTTCCGGCTCATCCCCGAACCAGGAAGCAAGGACGCAGCAGTGACGAAGCAGGTCAAGCAGCTGGACCGCGTGATCATCCGGTTCGCCGGCGACTCCGGTGACGGCATGCAGTTGACGGGTGACCGCTTCACCCACGAATCGGCCTCGTACGGCAACGACCTGTCGACGTTGCCCAACTTCCCCGCCGAGATCCGCGCCCCCCAGGGCACGTTGCCGGGTGTGTCGAGCTTCCAGGTGCACTTCGCCGACCACGACATCCTCACCCCCGGCGACGCCCCCGACATCCTGGTGGCGATGAACCCGGCGGCCCTCAAGGCCAACCTGGGCGACCTGCCCCGGGGCGCGGCGATCATCGTCGACACCCACGACTTCACCAAGCGCAACCTCGACAAGGCCGGCTACTCGGCGAACCCGCTCGAGGACGAGTCGCTGGCGGAGTTCGCGGTGCACACCCTGGACCTGACCGGCATGACGGTCGAGGCGGTCAAGGAGTTCGGCCTGTCCCGCAAGGACGCCGCCCGCGCCAAGAACATGTTCGCGCTCGGCCTCGTCTCGTGGATGTACGGCCGCCCGACCGAGACCACCGTGGACTTCCTGTCCAAGCGGTTCGCCAAGGTCCCCGACATCCGCGACGCCAACATCACCGCGTTCAAGGCCGGCTGGAACTTCGGTGAGACCACCGAGGCGTTCGTGGTCCGCTACGAGGTCAAGCCCGCCAAGCTGCCGGCCGGCACCTACCGCAACATCACCGGCAACCTGGCGCTGGCCTACGGCCTGGTCGCGGCCGGCGTCCAGTCGGACCTGCCGGTCTTCCTGGGCACGTACCCGATCACCCCGGCCTCGGACATCCTGCACGAGCTGAGCAAGCACAAGTCGTTCGGCATCACCACGTTCCAGGCCGAGGACGAGATCGCCGGCGTGGGTGCTGCGATCGGCGCCTCGTTCGCCGGGCACCTGGGGGTCACCTCGACCTCCGGCCCCGGTGTGGCGCTCAAGTCCGAGGCGATCGGCCTGGCCGTGATGACCGAGCTGCCGCTGCTGGTCATCGACGTGCAGCGCGGCGGTCCCTCGACCGGCCTGCCCACCAAGACCGAGCAGTCGGACCTGCTGCAGGCGATGTTCGGCCGCAACGGCGAGTCGCCGGTGCCGGTCGTGGCGCCGCAGTCCCCCGGTGACTGCTTCCTGGCCGCCGTCGAGGCCGCCCGGATCGCGGTCACCTACCGCACCCCGGTGATGCTGCTCAGCGACGGCATGCTGGCCAACGGCTCCGAGCCGTGGCGGATCCCCGAGCTCTCCGAGCTGCCGGTGATCGAGCCCAACTTCGCCACCGAGACCAACCACGTCTCGGTCGACGCCAAGGGCAACGAGAAGGCCGACTTCTGGCCCTACCTGCGTGACGAGGAGACGCTGGCCCGCCCGCTGGCCATCCCCGGCACCCCGGGCCTGGAGCACCGCATCGGTGGCATCGAGAAGGCCGAGGGCTCGGGCAACATCTCCTACGACCCGGCCAACCACCAGCGCATGTCGGAGATCCGCGCCGCGAAGATCGAACGGATCGCCGACTCGATCCCGCCGCTGGAGGTCGACGACCCGTCCGGCCGCGCCAAGGTCCTGGTCCTGGGCTGGGGCTCCACCTACGGCCCGATCGGCGCCGGAGCCCGCCGGGTCCGCAAGGCCGGCTACGACGTGGCCACCACGCACCTGCGTCACCTCAACCCGTTCCCGAAGAACCTCGGCGAGGTGCTCGCGCGCTACGACAAGGTGCTGGTCCCCGAGATGAACCTGGGCCAGCTGTCGATGCTGCTGCGCGCCAAGTACCTGGTCGACGTGATCGGCTACAACCAGATCAACGGCATGCCGCTCAAGGCCGCCGCCCTGGCCCAGGCCATCGGCGACCTGGTGGCCCAGGCCGAGGGCATCGAGGTCAACCTGTCCGCCACCGTCAACGAGGAGTCCCTCTCGTGAGCACCACCGAACTCCCCTTCCCCGGCCTGCGCTCGGGTGTGGACCTGGTCCCCACCACCGACACCCCGCAGACCGGCAAGGACTTCACCAGCGACCAGGAGGTCCGCTGGTGCCCCGGTTGCGGTGACTACGCGGTCCTCAAGGCCGTCCAGGGCTTCCTGCCCGACCTGGGCCTGCGCCGCGAGAACATCGTGTTCGTCTCCGGCATCGGCTGCTCGTCGCGGTTCCCGTACTACCTCGACACCTACGGCATGCACTCGATCCACGGGCGTGCCCCGTCGATCGCGACCGGCATCGCCACCGCCCGCGAGGACCTGTCGGTCTGGGTCGTCACCGGTGACGGAGACGCCCTGTCGATCGGCGGCAACCACCTGATCCACGCGCTGCGCCGCAACGTCAACATGACGATCCTGCTGTTCAACAACCGGATCTACGGTCTGACCAAGGGCCAGTACTCCCCCACCTCGGAGACCGGCAAGGTCACCAAGTCGACCCCGATGGGCTCGGTGGACCACCCGTTCAACCCGGTCTCGCTGGCCCTGGGCGCCGAGGCGTCGTTCGTGGCCCGCACCATCGACTCCGACCGCAAGCACCTCACCTCGGTGCTCTCCGCGGCCGCCGCGCACCGCGGCACGTCGCTGGTGGAGATCTACCAGAACTGCCCGATCTTCAACGACGGTGCGTTCGACGCGATCAAGTCCAACGACACCAAGGCCGACGCGATCATCCCGCTGGTGCACGGCGAGCCGATCCGGTTCGGCACGCCCGGTGAGGACGGTCTGGGCGGCAAGGGAGTCGTGCGCGACGCCTCCGGCGGGGTCCGGGTGGTCGAGGTCGGCACCGAGCCCGGCCAGGTCGACGCCTCGGAGCTGCTGGTCCACGACGCCCACGCCGACGACCCGTCGACCGCGTTCGCGCTGTCGCGGCTCACCGACTCGGGTTACCTGAACCAGTCCCCGATCGGCATCTTCCGCCAGGTCGAGCGCGCCACCTACGACGACCAGGCGCGTGCCCAGGTCGCCACCGCCCAGGGCGGGGTGGACGGGGACCGTTCGGACCGGCTCGCCTCGCTGATCGGCGGCGGCGACACCTGGACCGTGGTCTGACCCCACCGACACACGACAAGGCCCCTGCACCGTGCGGTGCAGGGGCCTCGTCGTTGCTGGGAGCGGTGCTCAGCTCCAGCTGATGATCTGCTTGGGGCTGAACGAGCGCAGGTACTTCGCGTCGGCCTTCGTCTTCACCCGGAAGACGGTCTTCTTGCCGCTGCGGGGCACGCGGTGCTTGAGGACGAACTTGCCGGTCTTCGTCGTCTTGTCGGCGTCGACCTTCTTCCACTTGTTCTTGCCGACCTTCTTCTGCAGGATCGCCTTGCCCTTCTTGAGCTTGTAGGCCTTCCCGGTGAACTTGGCGATCTCGGTGCCCGGGACCTGGGCGAACTTGACGGTGATCACCCGCTCGACCTTGGTCGTGGTCGTCTCCGTGGCGCCGGCCGGAGCGGCCGGGCTGAGGGTGAGCGCGAGCACGCCGGCGACGGCGGCGGTCAGGGCGCGGTTGATGCGCATGGGGCCTCCCGAAAGTCTCATCTGCATGGTTCCGCGCCCGATTGTGCTCGGACGAGGCGGGGGTGTCCAACCGGGCGGGCGTGGGACAGCACCCGGATCAGGGCACCGGTGCCCCGTCAGGGGGTGCTGCTCCCTATGCTGCGGACGTGGAGAACCGTCGCGGTCTGGCCCTGGGGACCGCCGCCTACCTGCTGTGGGGACTCTTCCCCCTGTACTGGCCCCTGCTCGAGCCGGCCGGGGCCACCGAGGTGCTCGCCCACCGGGTGCTCTGGTCCGCGGTCACGATGGTGTTCATCATCGTCCTGGCCCGGCGCCGCCGCGCCCTGGCCGCCCTGCTCGCGGACCGGCGCAAGGTGGGGCTGCTGACCATCGGCGCGGTGGTGATCGCTGTCAACTGGGGCACCTACATCTGGGCGGTGAACCACGACCGGGTGGTGGAGGCGTCGCTGGGCTACTTCATCAACCCGCTGGTGACCGTGCTGATGGGTGTCCTGGTCCTCGGCGAGCGGCTGCGCCGGTTGCAGTGGGCCGCGGTGGGGGTCGCCCTGGCGGCGGTGCTGGTGTTGAGCGTCGACTACGGGCACCCGCCGTACGTCGCGCTCGTGCTGGCCTGCTCGTTCGGCACCTACGGGCTGGCCAAGAAGAAGGCCGACACCGGTGCCCTGGAGTCGCTGGCCTACGAGACGTGGATCTCCGTCCCGGTCGCCATCGCGTGGCTGGTCTGGCTCGGCACCCGGGGCGAGAGCACCTTCGCCACCGGCGAGTGGTGGCACACCGCCCTGTTCCTGACCACCGGCGTGGTCACCGTGGTGCCGCTGATGCTGTTCAGCGCCGCGGCCACCCGGGTGCCGATGGTCTCCCTGGGGCTCCTGCAGTACATCGCCCCGGTGGTCCAGTTCATCCTCGGGCTGGTCGTCTTCGGTGAGGACATGTCGGCGGGACGCTGGGCCGGGTTCGCCCTGGTGTGGCTCGCCCTGGCTGTCTTCACCGTCGAGGCCCTGCGTCACCGGCGGCGGCAGCTCAAGCTCGCCGCCGAGGCCTCCGCGCTCTGAGGTCGGACGTCCCGGGGAGCCGCCTGTCGTGCACAGGTGGCGCAGGGGCGTCGTCCGTCCCCCGGTGGCTCCGCGCAAGTGCCCGGTCGGCGCCGCACAAGTGCCCGGTCGGGGTCGCACAAGTGCCCGGTCGGCGCACAAGTGCCCGGTCGGCGCCGCACAAGTGCCCGGTGAGCGTCGCGGAAGGGGGGAGGTCGGCGTCGCGGATGCGACCGGTCGGCGTCGCGGATGTGCCCGGTCGGCGCTGCGGGGCTCAGGCGCCGCGGGTGGCGACGATGTCGGCGAAGGACTCCAGGGCCGTGCGGACCGGGCCCTCGGGCAGCACCTTGAGCAGGGCCTTGGCCTCCTCGGCCTGCCCCAGCACGTAGCGGCGGGCCCGGTCCATCGCGGGGTGGGCGCGCAGCAGGGTCAGTGCCTCGGCGTGCAGGGCGTCGTCGGTGAGGTCGGCGTCCAGCAGCTCCAGCAGGCGGGCGTCGGCCGGGTCGGTCGACTCCTTGGCCATCAGCACCGGCAGCGTCGGGACGCCCTCACGCAGGTCCGTGCCGGGGGTCTTGCCGGACTCCTCGGACTCGGAGGCGACGTCGAGGATGTCGTCGGAGAGCTGGAAGGCCGAGCCGATGACCTCGCCGTAGGCGGTCAGGGCGTCGACGACCTCGCTCGGCGCACCGCCGAACCGGGCGCCGTAGTGGGCAGAGGTGGCCAGCAGCGAACCGGTCTTGCCGGAGACGACCTCCAGGTAGTGGGCCAGCGGGTCCTCGCCCTCGCCCGGGGGCACGGTCTCGAGGATCTGGCCCTCGACCAGCCGGGTGAACGTCTCGGCCTGGATCCGCACCGCCTCCGGACCGAGCGAGGCGGTCAGCTCCGAGGAACGGGCGAAGAGCAGGTCACCGGTGAGGATCGCGACCAGGTTGTCCCAGCGCGCGTTGGCCGAGTCGGCGCCGCGGCGCAGCTCGGCCTCGTCCATCACGTCGTCGTGGTACAGCGAGCCGACGTGGGTCAGCTCGACGACGCAGGCGGCGTCGATGACCTCACGGGCGTCCGCGCTGTCACCGGCCTCGGCGGCCAGCAGCACCAGCAGCGGCCGGAACCGCTTGCCCCCGGCCTCCAGGAGGTGGGTGGCGGCCTCGGTCACGTAGGCGGTACGGCTCTGCACGTGACGCAGCAGCTCGGACTCGACGACCTCGAGGCGCGCGTTCAGCCGCGCAGCCAGCTCAGGGTCGACGACGGGCAGCGCCAGCGCGGAATCAGTGCTCACCTGATCCATTCTCCCGCATGGGCCGCCA
Source organism: Actinomycetes bacterium (assembly GCA_023396115.1). Lineage (GTDB taxonomy): Bacteria > Actinomycetota > Actinomycetes > Propionibacteriales > Nocardioidaceae > Nocardioides. The sequence goes on from JAEWXC010000099.1 coordinate 10,112, forward strand.
GATCGAGCACCGGGCCGGGCAGAACACCCAGGACGACGGTGGTGACGCCCGCCACGGTGATCACGACGGTGGTCAGCACCGAGGGCAAGGCCACCGACGGGGCCGGTCCGTCACCGGACCGGGAGAACATCACCACGATGACCCGCAGGTACAGCCAGATCGCGATCACCGAGCTGACGATCGCGACCCCGACCACCAGCCAGGCACCCGACGAGGCCGCCGCTGAGAAGACCGCCCACTTGCCGATGAACCCCGCGGTCAGCGGGATGCCGGCCATCGAGAGCAGCAACAGCGCCATCACCGAGGCGACGACCGGCGACTCGGTGCCCAGACCGCGCCACCGCTCCAACTGGCTGGTCTCCCCGCCGCCGTCACGGACCAGGCCGACCAGGGCGAACGCACCGAGCATCGTGAAGCCGTAGCTGACCAGGTAGAACAGCACCGCCTGGGTGGAGGAGATCTGGCCCTCGCCGAGCTCGCCGGCGCCCTGCAGCCCCAGCACGCCGACCAGGATGAACCCGGTGTGCGCCACCGAGGAGTAGGCCAGCAGCCGCTTGACGTCGGACTGGGTGATCGCCAGCACCGTGCCGAAGACCATGGTCAGCACCGCGATGACCATCATCATCGGCTGCCAGGACCAGCGGTCCTCGCCCAGCGCGACGTAGAACAGGCGCATCATCGCGCCGAACGCGGCGATCTTGGTGCCGGCCGCCATGAACGCGGTGACCGGGGTCGGAGCGCCCTGGTAGACGTCGGGCGTCCAGGAGTGGAACGGCACCGCACCGACCTTGAACAGCAGCCCGACGGCGAGCAGACCGGTGCCGATGGCCAGCATCGTGGAGTTGCCGACGTCGTTGGCCACGGCGTTGTGGATCGAGGCGAAGTCCATCGCCCCGGCGTAGCCGTAGAGCAGGGCCGCGCCGTACAGGAAGAACCCCGACGAGAACGCGCCGAGCAGGAAGTACTTGAGCGCCGCCTCCTGGCTGAGCAGCCGCCGGCGCCGGGCCAGCCCGCTGAGCAGGTACAGCGGCAGGGAGAGCACCTCGAGCGCCACGAACAGGGTGATCAGGTCCCCGGCGACGACGAACATCAGCATCCCGAAGACGCTGAAGACCATCAGCGGGTAGACCTCGGTGTGCTCCAGACCCTTGCTGGCAGCCTGGCGTTCCGCGTCGGTGCCGGGCAGCGCGGCGGCCTGGCCGGCGAAGGCACTCACCCCGCCGTCGAGGCGCCGCTCGGCGAAGAGCATCGCGCCGAGCACCGAGACGACCAGGATCGTGCCCCACAGGAACACTCCGGGGCCGTCGACGACGATCGTGCCCATGCCGCCGACGATGCCGCGGGCGGCGCCGTCGCCGTGCTCGCCCAGCCCGGTCCCGACCAGCACGGTCAGCACCAGGGCGCCGAGCAGTCCGACCACGGCCAGCACCGGCTGCACCACCCGGCGCAGCTCACGGCCCAGGAACGCCTCCACCAGGACGCCCAGGCAGGCGACCGCGAAGACGACCAGCAGCGGGGAGAGCTCGAAGTACTCCAGGGTGGGCTTCAGGAAGTCGTTCACGGGTGGGCTCCTTCGGCCGGCTCCTGCTCGGTGGTCACCTCGGGAGCGTGGTCACCCACCCCGGCGTGCTGCAGGGTGGCGTCGACGGTCGGGTTGATCGCGTCCAGCAACGGCGCCGGGTAGAAGCCGAAGAGGACCAGGGCCAGCACCAGCGGCGCCAGGATGCCCACCTCACGACCCGACAGGTCCCGGACCGGCTCGGCAGGGGCCGTGGTCTGCGGCGGTGGCCCGGTGAACGCCCGCTGGTAGGCCCACAGGGCGTAGATGGCGGCCAGCACGATGGCGGTGACCGCGATCGCCCCCACCCACCAGGCGTAGCCGAACGCGGCCACGATCACCATCAGCTCGCTGACGAACGGCGAGAGCCCCGGCAGACCGCACGCGGCCAGACCGGCCAGCAGGAAGAGCCCGGCCAGCACCGGCACGGACTTCTCCATGCCGCGCATCTGGCTGATCGAGGCGGTCCCGGTGCGCCGGATCAGGTGCCCGGCGACCAGGAACAGCAGCGCCGTGCCGACCCCGTGGTTGACCATGTAGAGCACCGCGCCCGCGCCGCCGGTCGAGGACAGCGTGAAGATGCCGAGCACGATCAGCCCGAAGTGGCTCAGCGAGGTCAGGCCGACCAGTCGGAGCAGGTCGTCGGAACCGATCGCGATGAACGCGCCGTAGACGATCGAGACCAGGGCCAGGGCGATGACCACCGGGGTGGCCCAGTCGCTGGCACCGGGGAAGAGACCCAGGCAGAACCGCAGCATCCCGAAGGTGCCGATCTTGTCGAGCACGCAGACCAGGAGCACCGAGGTGGCCGGGGTGGCCTGCTCGGTGGTGTCGGCCAGCCAGGTGTGCACCGGGAACAGCGGCGCCTTGACCAGGAAGGCGACCATGAAGCCGACGAACAGCCAGCGTTCGGTGGTCGGGTCCAGCTCCAGCTGGGCCAGGTCGGTGAGCAGGTAGGAGGGGCTGCCCGCCTGCGCGGAGACCACGTACAGGCCCACCACGCTGAGCAGCATCACCAGGCCGCCGGCCAGCTGGTAGAGCAGGAACTTGGTGGCCGCGCGGCCGCGCTTCTCGCCACCGAACCCGGCCACCAGGAAGTACGCCGGGATCAGCGTGGCCTCGAAGACCACGTAGAAGAGGAACACGTCGGTGGCGGTGAAGACGGCCACCGAGGCGGCCTGCAGGGCCAGGGTCCAGGCGAAGAACGCCTTCGGGTTGCCCTCCTCGGACTCGGTCCAGCTGGCCAGCAGCACGATCGGCACGAGCACCGCGGTGAGCAGCACCATGACCAGGCCCATGCCGTCCAGGCCCAGGGCGTAGTGGACGCCGAACAGGTCGATCCAGCGGTGCGTCTCGGTGAACTGCCAGCCGCCGTCCGTCTCGAACTGGGCGGCGACCGCGACGGCACCGACCAGACCGAGCAGGGCGAAGCCGAGACCGACCTGCTTGGCCAGGGCCTTGGAGGGCACCAGCGCGGTCACGACGGCGCCGACGAGCGGCACCAGGACCAGGCAGGTGAGCCAGGGGAAGTCGGTCATGCCGTGACCTCGCTGAGTCGGGGGCGGGCGGGGACGGAGGGGGTGCGTCGACGGTGCGTCATGCCAGGTTCACCGCCAGCAGGGCCAGGACCACGACCAGCACGCCGCCGAACACCGAGAGGGCGTAGGAGCGGACGTAGCCGTTCTGGATCCGGCGGGACAGCCGCGAGAGCAGGTTCGCGGTGGCCGCGCCGCCCTCGACGACGCCGTCCACGGCGGCCCGGTCGGCGGTGACCAGGGCACCCACCAGCGCCCGGCCCGGACCGACCACGACCCCGTCGTTGATCGCGTCGCCGTACAGGTCCGCCCGGGCGGCCCGGGTGAGCACCGACACGTCGGTGGGGGCCTCGCGGGGCACCTCGCGCCGCCCGACCAGCAGCCAGGCCAGGGCGACGCCCACGGCGACGACCGCGACGATGATCAGGGTGATCACGATCGCCGGCAGCGGCGGGTCGTGGTGCACCCCGTGGCCGGTGACCGGCTCGAGGAACTCCACGATCCAGTCGCCCAGCAGGAGCAGCCCGCCGAAGACGCTCATCGCGGCCAGCACGACCAGCGGACCGGTCATCACCTTCGGCGACTCGTGCGGGTGGACCCCGTCGGCCCAGCGCTTCTCACCGAAGAAGGTCATCAGCATCAGCCGGGTCATGTAGAAGCCGGTGATGCCGGCGCCGAGCAGCGCCAGCAGCCCGACCAGCAGGTTGTCGGCCAGCGCCGTCTCGATGATCTTGTCCTTGGACCAGAAGCCCGAGAAGAACGGGAAGCCGATGATCGCCAGGTAGCCCATCGCGAAGGTCAGGAACGTCACCGGCATCGCCCGGCGCAGTGCCCCGTAGTGGCGCATGTCGACGTCGTCGTCCATCCCGTGCATCACCGAGCCGGCACCCAGGAACATGTTGGCCTTGAAGAAGCCGTGGGTGAGCAGGTGGAAGATCGCGAACGGGTAGCCGACCGGACCCAGTCCGGCGGCGAGCATCATGTAGCCGATCTGGCTCATCGTGGAGCCGGCCAGGGCCTTCTTGATGTCGTCCTTGGCGCAGCCGATGACCGCACCCCACAGCATCGTCACGACCGCCACCACGACCACCGCGGTCTGGGCGGTCGGGGTGAGCTCGTAGATGAAGTTGGAGCGGACCACCAGGTAGACGCCGGCGGTGACCATGGTCGCGGCGTGGATCAGGGCCGAGACCGGCGTCGGGCCCTCCATCGCGTCCAGCAGCCACGCCTGCAGCGGCACCTGGGCGGACTTGCCGCACGCGGCGAGCAGGAGCAGCAGGCCGAGCACGGTCAGCCAGTTCTCCGAGGCGCCCGCGGCGAGGTGGCTCACCGCACCGAAGTCGGTGGTGCCGAACAGGAAGAACATCGCCGAGATGGCCAGCGCCAGGCCGATGTCGCCGACCCGGTTGATGACGAACGCCTTCTTCGCCGCGGCCGCCGCGGACGGCTTGTGCTGCCAGAAGCCGATCAGCAGGTAGGAGGCGAGACCGACGCCCTCCCAGCCCAGGAAGACCACGACGTAGTTGCCGGCCAGGACCAGGGTGAGCATCGCGGCGACGAACAGGTTGAGGTACCCGAAGAACCGGCGGCGCCGCGGGTCGTGGGACATGTAGCCGATCGAGTAGACGTGGATCAGCGACCCGACCCCGGTGATCAGCAGCAGGAACAGTGAGGTCAGCGGGTCGTAGAGCAGGTTCATGTCGACGCTCGAGGAGCCGACGGTGAACCAGTTCCACAGGTGCTGGCCGATCTGCCTGTCGTCCTCGGCGCGGCCGGTCAGGGAGAAGAACAGCGTCAGGCTGAGCACGAACGAGCCGACGGCTGCGGCGGTGCCGATCAGGTGTCCGTGCCGGTCCAGGGCGCCCCTGGCGAACGGCGCGACCACCAGCAGCAGCACGGCCCCGAGCAGCGGCAGGGCGATGACCAGCCAGAGCAGCCCGAAGACCCCGTCCGCGGCGACCGGGTCGACCACCGGGGCTCCACTGCCGGACTCGGCGAGCAGGTTCACTGCATTCATCCCTCTCACCTCAGTACTTCAGCAGGCTCGCGTCGTCGACCGAGGCCGAGCGACGGGTCCGGAAGATGGTCATGATGATCGCCAGCCCGATCACGACCTCGGCAGCTGCCACGACCATCACGAAGAACGCCGCGACCTGTCCGTCGAGGTTGCCGTGCTGGCGGGCGAAGGCGACCAGGGCCAGGTTGCAGGCGTTGAGCATCAGCTCCACGCACATGAAGACCACGATCGCGTTGCGCCGGACCAGCACGCCCACGGCGCCGATGGTGAACAGGATCGCCGAGAGGACGACGTAGTGCTCGGTCATGCCTGCTCCTCGGTTCCCTCGCGCCCGGCGTCACCGTCGGGGGTCTCGTCCGGGTCCGTCGCGCGCGGCACGTGGCCGAGCTGCTCGCGGACGCCGGTGACGTCGTCGGCGGGTGCGGTGCGCACCGAGCCGCGGGCGGCCAGCACCCGGCTGATCGAGCTCTCCGCGACCGTGCCGTCGGGCAGCAGTGCGGGGGTGTCGACGGCGTTGTGCCGGGCGTAGACGCCCGGTGCCGGCAGCGGACCGAGGTGCTTGCCGCTCTCGCCGTAGTCGCGCACCCGCTCGGCGGCCAGGTCGGCCTGGGACGCCTTCGGGGTGAGACGCTCGCGGTGCGCCAGCACCATCGCGCCGATGGCGGCGGTGATCAGCAGCGCGCTGGTCGCCTCGAAGACGAAGACGTACTTGCTGAACAGCAGGTCGGCCAGGGCCTCGACGTTGCCACCCTCGTTGGCGGCCTCCAGACCCACGGCACCGCCCAGGCTCAGCTGTCCCACCCCCAGGACCAGGGTGATCCCGACCAGCAGACCCAGCACCGCGGCCAGGAACCGCTGGCCACGAATGGTCTCCACCACCGAGTCCGAGGCGTCGACGCCGACCAGCATCAGCACGAACAGGAAGAGCATCAGGATCGCGCCGGTGTAGACGATGATCTGCACCGCGAACAGGAACGGGGCCTCCAGACCGGCGTACAGCACGGCCAGGCTCATCATCACCACGGCCAGCAGCAGCGCGGCGTGCACGGCCTTGCGCACGAACAGCAGCCCCAGGGCGGCGAGCACCATCACCGGCGCCAGCATCCAGAACGCGGTCACTTCTCCTCCTCCGCGCGGGTGCCGGCCGAGAAGGTGCCGCGGTAGTAGTCGCCCTCGTCGTCGGAGAGCCGCATCGGGTGCGGCGGCTGCTCCATGCCGGGCAGCAGCGGTGCCAGCAGGTCCGACTTCTCGTAGATCAGCGCCTCGCGGCTGGTGTCGGCCAGCTCGTACTCGTTGGTCATCGTCAGCGCCCGGGTCGGGCAGGCCTCGATGCACAGCCCGCACAGGATGCAGCGCAGGTAGTTGATCTGGTAGACGCGGCCGTACCGCTCCCCGGGGCTGAACCGCTGGCCGGAGGCGTCGTCGTTGGAGTCACCCTCGACGTAGATCGCGTCCGCCGGGCAGGCCCAGGCGCACAGCTCGCAGCCGATGCACTTCTCCAGCCCGTCGGGCCAGCGGTTGAGCTGGTGCCGGCCGTGGAAGCGCGGGGCGGTGGGCAGCTTCTCGAAGGGGTACTGCTCGGTGACGACCTTGCGGAACATCGTCCGGAAGGTCACCCCGAACCCGGCGACCGGGTCCCAGAGCTGTTCCTTCAGCGTCGGCGACTCACTCATCGGTTCTCCTCACCGGTGCTGCCGGGGACGGTGCTGGTGGTGCCGGCGGCGCGGGCGGCGCTGCCGGGGAACTCCAGCGGGGCGGCGGCACCGCGGACGGCGCCACCAGCGGGCATGGGCGGGGTCGGGAAGGCGCCGGTCCCGGCCGGGGGCTCCTCGGTCTCGTCCTCCTCGACGGCCTTCGGGCCGACGAAGATCGCGACCAGCGCGACGGCCAGGATCACGCCCAGCACGATCATCAGCGGGCGCCGCTCGATGCCCTCGGGCCCGGTCAGCACCCGGATCGTGGCGACCAGGACGATCCAGGCCAGCGAGATCGGGATGAGCCGCTTCCAGCCGAGCGCCATGAACTGGTCGTAGCGGTAGCGGGGCAGGGTGCCGCGCAGCCAGATGAACATGAAGATGAACAGGAACATCTTGGCGAAGAACCACAGCACCGGCCAGTAGCCGGAGTTGGCGCCGTCCCAGATCGAGATCGGCCACGGCGCCGTCCAGCCACCCAGGAAGAGCGTGGTGGCCAGGGCCGAGACGGTCGCCATGTTGATGTACTCGGCGAGGAAGAACAGCGCGAACTTCAGGCTGGAGTACTCGGTGTGGAAGCCACCGACCAGCTCACCCTCGGCCTCGGGGAGGTCGAAGGGCGCCCGGTTGGTCTCGCCGACCATCGAGATCACGTAGATGACGAACGAGGGCAGCAGCAGCAGCGCGAACCAGCCGGGGACGGTGATGTCCATCCCGAACAGCTCGACCTGCCGGCTGGCCTGGGCGGTGACGATCTCGGAGGTCGACATCGAGCCGGCGTACATGAAGACCGCGACCAGGGCCAGGCCCATCGCGACCTCGTAGGAGATCATCTGCGCGCTCGAGCGCAGGCCGCCCAGCAGCGAGTAGGTCGACCCGGAGGACCAGCCGCCCAGGACGATGCCGTAGATGCCGATCGAGGCGATCGCCATGACGAACAGCACCGCGACCGGCATGTCGGTCAGCTGCAGCGGGGTGGTGTGGCCGAAGAAGTTGACCTCCGGGCCGAACGGGATCACCGCGAACGTGACGAACGAGGGGACCACCACCAGCACCGGCGCCAGGATGAAGACCACCTTGTCGGCGTTCTTCGGGGTCAGGTCCTCCTTGAGCGCCAGCTTCACGCCGTCGGCCAGGGACTGCAGCAGACCGAACGGGCCGTTGACGTTGGGGCCGATGCGGTGCTGCATCCGGGCCACCACGCGGCGCTCGAACCAGATGTTGAACAGCGTCAGCAGCACCAGCACGACGAAGATCAGCAGCGACTTCACGAGGACGACCCACAGCGGGTCGTTGCCGAACGACCCGAGGCGGTCGGTCTCGTCCGGCGCTGCCGCGGCCAGGCCGCCCAGCGTGGACAGTGTGGTCAGGACGCTCACTGGTCCGCTCCCTTCACGGTGACCCGGCTGCCGGGTGAGGCGAGGTCGACCAGGACCCCGTGACCCGTGGAGTTGCTGGGCACCCAGACCGTGCCGTCGACGACGTCGGCGACCTCGACCGGCCAGGTGCTCGTGCCCCGGTCACCGGTCAGGGTGATCGCGGTGGGCTGGCCGAGCTCGGCGTGCAGGGCCGCCCCGATCCGGGCGACCGGGCGCCGGGCGGTGGCGGCCAGCGAGGTGGCGCCGGCCTGCAGGCTGCCGTGGTCGAGCAGCAGCTTCCAGGTGGCCAGCACCAGTCCCTCCCCCGCGGCCGGTGCGGAGCCGGCGACGCTCGGGGCGGGCGTGCGGTCGCCGTCCCAGGCACCCAGCGCGGCCAGTTCGGCGGCCGCCTCGGCGGTGGTGCGGAAGCCGAGCGACCGGCCGTGGCCGAGTTCCTCGAGCTCCTCGGCGATCCCGGCGAGCAGGCGCAGGTCGGGCAGGGTGCGCGGGTCGCTGAAGACCTGTTCGAAGGCGCGGTGCCGTCCGTCCCAGGTGACGAAGGTGCCGGCCCGGTCGGTGACCGGGGCCACCGGGAGGACCACGTCGGCCCGGTCGGTGACCGCGGTGGCGTTGACCTCCAGGGAGACCACGAACGCGGCGTCCAGGGCGGCCAGGAAGGCCGCCGGGTCGGCGGTGTCGGCCGGGTCCACGCCACCGACGACGACTCCGCCGAGGGCACCGGAACCCAGTGCCGCGACGATCCCGTCCAGGTCACGCCCCGCGGCGTCGGGCGGGTGCTCGACGCCCCACGCGGCGGCCAGGTCGACCCGGGCCGCGGCGTCGGCGACCGGGCGGCCGCCGGGCAGCAGACCGGGCAGCGCGCCGGCCTCGAC
>JAEWXC010000039.1 GCA_023396115.1 Actinomycetes bacterium
TCATCACCAGGGTGGCCTTCGGATTCCGCTCACCCGACGCCCTCATCGGCCTCGCGATGCTCAACCTAGGCGGACACCGACCGCTGCTGCCCGGCCGATGACCCACGGATCAGTCAGAAGAGCCAGATTTCTTCGCCCCGGTGCCCCCCGGACAGCACCCGGGGTGCGTGACAGCAGTCATGAGGAGTGGTGCGGTTGCTGACCGCCGACGTGGAGGGATTCGATGCCTTCGTGGCGGCCCGGTCCCCGGCGTTGCTGCGTGCCGCCTACCTGCTCACCGGCGACCACCACCTCTCCCAGGACCTCGTCCAGACCGCGCTGATGCAGGCGGCGCGGCACTGGGAGAAGATCCACGACCACCCCGAGCCGTACGTGCGGCGGATCCTCTACAACGCCAACGTGTCGCGCTGGCGCCGTCAGAAGTTCGCCGAGTACCCGATCGACGACGTCGACACGGCCGCTCCGGCGGACGACACCGAGGCCAGGCTGGCGCTGGCCCAGGCGTTGGACGGACTGACCCGCAAGCAGCGGGCCGTGCTGGTGCTGCGCTACTACGAGGACCTGACCGAGGCCCAGGCCGCCGAGGCGCTCGGGGTCTCGGTGGGGACGGTCAAGTCCACCCACCGTCAGGCGTTGGACCGGCTCCGGAGCCGGTCACCGCACCTGGCCGAACTCATCGGGAAGGGAGCTGAGTCATGACCGGGAACGACGCCGACCCCGCACGCGACCAGCAGGACCTTCCCGACCTCCGGGCCGCGCTGGCCGACCTGGCCGAGGACGCGCCGCTCGCGCTGGACCGCCAGGACCTGTGGAACGCCGGCCGGCGCAGAACCCCCCGGGTGGATGCCCCCACGGTGCTGCTCAGCCTGGCGGTGGCCGCCTCGGTGCTGCTGTGCGCCTTCGTGGCCTGGACCGCCGTCGGGGCGACCCGCACCGTCGAGCCGGCCACGCAGAACCCGGACGGCGCGCTGCCCACGCGGTTGCACGCCGTGCCCGAGCGGTTGACCGTGCGCGGGGCGGACGGGGAGTTCGGCGAGCACGTCACCCGGGACCTGGCCGTGGGCCAGGGCTCGGTGGCTTGGGTCGACCCCCGCGGTGTCCCGGTCCTGGTCGACGCCGTCGACGGCACCCAGCACCTGCTGGCCCTGCCCGGCTGGGACGAGCAGAAGGGTCGCGGCCTGGACCGCGGCGTGCTGTCGCTGAGCCCCGACGGGTGGCACCTGGCCTACGGCTGGGCCGAGCCCGCACGCTCCACCACCGACACCGAGGCCGGGCTGGCGGTGCTGGACCTGCGCACCGGCCAGGTCCGGCGCGGAACGCTGACCGGGCGCAACGACCGTGCCCTGATGCTCTCCACGATCCGGTGGTCGACCAACGGCCAGTGGCTGGCCTGGTCCGCCGACGAGCCGGTGGAGTGGACCGACTCCTCCGCCTCGGTGCGCGGACCGGTGACCTACTCCGGCGCGGACCCCGTCGACGAGCTGCCCGCGGGCAAGATGGAGCCGCGGCGCAACCAGTCCCGCACCGGCGGCGCCGTGACCGACGACCAGGGCCGCGGGTGGCGTGGCGGGAACCCCGGCGAGAGCCTCGCCCTGGGCCTGGCCTCGATCTCCCCGGACGGTGAGTACCTGGCCACCGGCGGCGACCGGTGGCTGGTGCGGACCACCGACGGCACGCTCTCCCAGCTGCGACACCCCACCGCCCGCGGCGACAAGGAACCGCTGGGGTGGACCTCGGCGCGCTCCTTCGTCGGGGTCGCCAACCGGGCCGGCAGCGCCTCGCTGCAGATGACCGAGCTGCGGGTGGACGGCGACCAGGTCACCGAGGGACCGGTGCTGCTGACCTGGAAACTCCCGCGCGACGGGATGCACGTCTCGGTCGCCACGGACCTGGTCAGCCACGGCACCGAGGACTTCGACGACCCCCGCTGGCCCTGGTCCACCGAGCGGCGGGTCGCCACGGCCGCCCTCGGCGTCCTGGCCCTGCTGCTGGGGGCCGGCGCCGGGATCGGTCTGCGCCGACGCCGCCGGCAGACGCTGCCCTGAACCGGACCCGGCCCCGCCGCTGACTCAGGGCTGGCTCAGGGGCTGGCTCAGGAGCGGGTGCTCACATCCGGCCGGTCTGCACGTAGTTCTGGTGCCACGACAGCGCCTCGTCGAGCAGGTGCGGGGTGTGCCGGGCGGTCGGCCGCTCCCGCTGCGCCCGGGCCAGGTAGTCGGCCAGCCGGTCGCGGTAGTCGGGGTGAGCGGTGCGGGCGATGACCTGCTCGGCACGGCGGCGCGGGGAGAGCCCCCGCAGGTCGGCCAGCCCCTGCTCGGTCACGATCACGTGCACGTCGTGCTCGGTGTGGTCGACGTGGCTGACCATCGGGACGATCGAGGAGATCGCGCCGCCCTTGGCGGTGGAGGGTGAGACGAAGAAGTTGAGGTAGGCGTTGCGGGCGAAGTCGCCGGACCCGCCGATCCCGTTCATGATCGCCGACCCCATGACGTGCGTGGAGTTCACGTTGCCGTAGATGTCGGCCTCGATCATGCCGTTCATCGCCACCACACCCAGCCGGCGGACCAGCTCGGGGTGGTTGGAGATCTCCTCGCTGCGCAGCAGCACCTTGCCCTTGTAGGCGTCGATGTTGGCCATCAGCCGGGCCACGCCCACCGTGGACAGCCCGAAGGAGGTGGCGGAGGCGAACTTGAGGGTGCCGTTGTCGATCAGGTCGATCATCCCGTCCTGGATGACCTCGGTGAAGGCCGTCAGGCCGGTGAACTCGCTGGAGCCCAGGCCCTCCAGCACGGCGTTGGCGACGTTGCCGACCCCGGACTGGATCGGCAGCAGGTCCTCGGGCATCCGCCCGGCGGCGACCTCGTGGCGCAGGAAGTCGACCAGGTGCTCGGCGATCGCGCGGGAGGTCTCGTCGGGGGCGCTGAACGCGGAGTTGCGGTCCCCGGCATCGGTCTCGACGACCGCGACCACCTTGGCCGGGTCGACCCGCAGGTAGGGCTCACCGATCCGCTGGGCCGGGTCGGTCAACGGGATCGGCACCCGGTGCGGCGGCAGCGCGGAGCCGTAGTAGATGTCGTGCAGACCCTCCAGGGCCCGCGGCTGCCAGTGGTTGACCTCGAGGATCACCTTGTCGGCCTGGTCGAGCCAGGTCTTGTTGTTGCCCACCGAGCTGGACGGGACCAGCAGGCCGCCGGGCAGCACCGCGGCCACCTCGACCACCGCCACGTCGAGCCGACCGTAGAAGCCGAACCAGGTGTGCGGGGCCGAGTGGGACAGGTGGGTGTCGAGGTAGTCGACCTCGCCGGCGTTGATCTCCCCGCGCAGGGTCGGGTCGCCCTGGTAGGGCAACCGGCGGGCGATGCCGTGCACGGCGGCCAGCACCCCGTCGGTGTCGGGCGCGGTGGAGGCGCCGGTGAGCAGGTCGATCCGGAAGTCGCGTCCCCCCGCGTGGGCGGCGCGGATCCGCTCGGCCAGGGCGGCCGGCAGCGCCTTCGGTGAGCCGGCCCCGGTGAACCCACTCATCCCGACCCGGTCGCCGGGGCGGATGTGGGTCGCCGCGACCTCGGCGGTGACGACCCTGCCGAGGAGGTCGGGGCAGCTGATGCGAGCATTCACCGCTCGATCATGACACCGACCCCGCCGCGACGAGGTGCCCGGTGCGGGTTCGTTCGGTGAGTGGCGAGGAGTCCTCGGCCAGCGGTCGTTCCCGGCCCGGTGGTCGAGCGCGTCTCCGGTGGTCGAGCCTGCCGAGACCCCCGCTCAGCGACCCGTCAGGTACGCCACCTGCGCCCGCACCGACAGCTCCGCGGCGCCCCACAGCACCGGGTCGACGTCGGCGTAGACCACCTCGACCACCCGCTGCGCCACATCGGGCTCGGTGTCGGCGACCCCGGCCGCACGCAGCTGCTCCAGCGCGGCCTCGACCTGCGCCAACCGGTCCCGCCGGTGGCTGATGTAGTGGTCCAGGACCGCCAGGGCGTCGTCGATCACCGGGCCGTGACCGGGCCAGATGGCCATCGCCTCGTGGCCCTCGGCCAACCGGTGCAGCCGGTCCAGGGAGTCCAGGTAGGCCCCCAGCTGTCCGTCCGGGTGGGCCACCACGGTGGTCCCGCGGCCCAGCACGGTGTCGCCGGTGAGGAGGGCACCGTCGGCGGGCACGTGGAACGAGAGCGAGTCGGCGGTGTGCCCGGGGGTGCCGACCACGTGCACCTCGAGCCCGTCGACCTCGACGACGTCGCCGTCACCGAGCCCCTCCGACCCCAGCCGGTAGGCCGGGTCGAGGGCGCGCACCCCGCACCCCATCCGCTCCGCGAACGCGCGGGCCGCCTCGGAGTGGTCGGCGTGGTGGTGGGTGAGCAGCACCGCCGCGACCTGTCCGGACTGCTCGGCGACCGCGTCGAGGTGGGACAGGATCGAGGGCCCCGGGTCGATCACCACCGACCGGGCCGCGCCGGGCTCGCGCAGCACCCAGGTGTTGGTGCCGTCCAGCTCCATGATCCCGGGGTTCGGCGCGAGCACGCAGCGGGCCCGCTCCCCGAAGACCCCGCCGTGCCACTGTCCCGGAGGGACGCTCACGTGAGCCGCCCGGCCAGCAGGTCGGCGTAGAACGGCGGCGTGGACAGCACGAACTCGTCGCCGTCCTTGACCGGCTCGGGCATGAACATGCTCACCGAGCGCTGCTCGGCCATGACCGCCTCAGTCGAGCCGCAGCGTTCGACGTCCAGGCAGGTCATCCAGGTGGGCGGCAGCATCAGCATCTCGCCGGCGTCGGCCCGGCGCAGCGCCTCGTCCACGCCGAGCCACATCACCTCGGAGGACTCGGTGGACACGTCCCGGGTGACCTGCCCGGCGGGTAGCTCGGCGGCGAAGAACCAGGTCCGGTAGCGCTTGGGCTCGAAGATCGGGGTCAGCCAGGCCGCCCACGGGCGCAGCAGGTCGGTGCGCAGCACCAGCCCGCGACGCCGGAGGAACTCGGTCAACGAGAGCTCGTGGGACTCCAGCGCGAGCCGGTCGCGCTCCCAGTCGTCCCCGGAGGTGTCGTCGACGATGCTGGTGGCCGAGGGGCCGGCCAGCAGCACGCCGGACTCCTCGAAGGTCTCGCGCACCGCGGCACAGACCAGGGCCCGGGCGCCGGCCTCGTCGGTGTCGAGCCGGGTCGCCCACTCGGCGGGCGAGGGGCCGGCCCAGGCGATCGACGCGTCGTCGTCGCGCGGGTCGACACCGCCACCGGGGAAGACGGCCATCCCGCCGGCGAACGCCATCGAGGTGCGCCGGCGCAGCAGGTACACCTCGGGCTGCTCCACGCCCGGGCGCAGCAGCACCACGGTGGCGGCGTTGCGGGGCTCGGCCGGGGCGCGGGTACCGGCGCTGAACTCCCGGGCCTGCTCGACGAGGGCCTCGGGCAGCCGGTAGCGCTGCACCCTCAGACCTCGACCAGGATCTCGACCTCGACCGGGGCGTCGAGCGGCAGGCTCGGCACCCCCACGGCGGAGCGGGCGTGGATGCCGGCGTCACCGAAGACCGTGCCGAGCAGCTCCGAGGCGCCGTTGGCGACCTGCGGCTGGCCGGTGAACTCGGGCACCGAGGCGACGAAGCAGACGACCTTGACCACGCGCTTGACCAGCGCCAGGTCACCGATCTCGGCCTTGACCGCGGCGATCGCGTTGAGAGCGCACTGGCGGGCGCACTCGGCAGCCTGCTCGGCGGTCACCTCGGCCCCGACCTTGCCGGTGGCCATCAGCTCGCCCTGGCGCATCGGGAGCTGGCCCGAGGTGAACACGTGCGCGCCGGACCGGACCGCCGGCACGTACGCGGCGACGGGCTTGGCGACCTCCGGGACGGCGAGGCCGAGCTCGGCGAGACGCTCCTCGGGGTGGCTCATCACGCCCCCTGGGGCCGCTTGAGGAAGGCGACGAGGCCGCCCTGCGCGTTGGTCTGGATGGTCACCAGCTCCCAGCCGTCCTGGCCGAAGTTGTTGAGCATCAGCGCTTCGTTGTGGAGCGGAATCGGCGCCACCTGGTACTCCCACTTGGTCATGGCTGCACCCTACTCAGCGCAGGCGGATGCGCCACCGGGGACCGGTGCAGATCAGGGGTGCGGGTCAGCGGCGGCGCAGCCGCAACGTGTTGCCGGGGCCCTGCTCGGTGACCTTGACCGTGCCCCGGGTCACCCGGACCAGGTTGTCGGCGCCCCGGACCACGAGCCGGTCGAGCCGCAGCAGCCGGGCGATGTTGTCGATCCCGAGGACGTCGACCCGGTCGGCACGCCGCGCCTTGAGTCGCAGGCCGCTGCCCTCCAGTCGAACCCGGTCGACCTCGCCCTTGGCCCGGACCACCGAGTCGACCCCCTCGACCCGGACCCGGTCGGCGGTGCGCAGGATCATCAGCACCCGGTTGCCGGCGACCCGGACCCGGTCGACCTCGCGGGCGTAGACGGTGGTCCGGTCGCCGGTGACCTTGAGCCGGTCCACCTCGCGGGGCAGCTTCACCTCGGTGCTGCTGGCGGTGATCCGGACCTCGGTGCACTCACCGCGCACCTCGATCGAGCGGTTGTGGCCGCTGACCTCAGCCGTGCCGTCGACGCACTGGATCGTCTCGGCCATCGGGGCCGACCTGGCCACCGGGGCGGCCGGTGCCGCGCTGGGCATCCCGACGACGGGGACGGAGAGGACCGCGACGGCGCGGAGGGCGTGGGTCTGCATGGTTCCTCCTGGTTGCTCGACGGTTCCCTGATCCCCTGCTCGGGCGCGCCCGGGGCAAACCCCACCCCGGACGGACGTCGGGTTCAGCGCTTCCAGGCGCGCGTGGTCTCCTCGGCGGGGCCCTCGACCCGCAGCAGCTTGGCGAAGCAGTGCGACGGTTCGCGGCCCGAGTCCCGGCACCAGTCCAGGCTCGACCCGGGCTCGTCCGTGGGGACCCCGGCGACGGTGACCCAGTAGTCGCCGTTGCGGAACGAGCCATAGTCGCCGCTCCACAGCAACCTCACGTCCGGGTGGGCCAGGCGCAGCTGCAGGTGCTCGTCGTAGATGGCGGTGTAGTCGTAGGTGCGGGCGTCGATCCGGTCGTGCGTGCCGTCCTTCTTCGACGACAGCTGGGGCACCCAGGACCCGACCAGGTCCGCGGCCACGTCGTCGGCGTCGGCCGCGGCCAGCCGGCGCAGCGCCGCCAGGCTGTTCTCCTCGCGCTCCTCGGCGTCGACCAGGTCCTCGTCGATCAGCGAGGCGCTCTCCCCCGCGTCGGACTGGTCCGGATCGGTCGGTGCCTGCTGCTCGGCGTCCTCGCTCCCGTCGCCGCCACCACCGGTGCCGGACGTGCTGCCGGCCTCCTCCTCGCAGTCCACCAGCACCTGATCACCCTCGATGGCGCCCTCGATCTCCTCGGGGGTCGCCCAGACCTGACTGACCGGGAACGAGGCGGCCACCTGCGAGTAGCCGTCACCCGCGGGCACCCACACCGGGTCCCCGGTGAAGTCGAAGACCCCCTCGGCCAGGGTCTGCTCACCGTCGCTGCCGGGGACCACCCCGGAGATCGCCAGCCGCAGCGCCGAGGCGTCGAGCCACTGGCCCGACCCGCAGGTGGCCCGCACCTCGAAGGTCACCCGCACCGCCCCCGACCGGGACTCGGCGGCGACCGGTACGAACTCGGGCACCGACCCGCACCGGGTCACGTACTCCTCACCCAGCTCCAGGTCCACCGCGCGGGCCGGCAGGTCTGAGGCCTCCGGCTCCAAGTCCTCGTCGGGCGTGCCGAAGTCGCTGAAACCCCACATCTGGTCCGGCGTGGACACGGTGACGGCCTCCGCGGTCGTCGAGAAGGCCACGGACTTCTGGTACGGGCTCTCACCGGAGTGGTCCATCAGCTCCAGCTCCGCGGACCAGGCCAGCCGACCGTTGCGCAGGCTCCGCACCTGGAAGGTGTCGGACTCGTCGCCGACGCTGAGGTGGGCGTCCTCGGTGGCCCGCCACAGGTACCGGGCCTCGTGGTCCTGCCACAGCGCGGCCCCGGTCCGGGCGTCGGTGTAGAGCACGTTCTGGGTGTAGATCTCGTTGCCGTACTCGTCGTGGTCGGACGAGGTGGAGACCCGCAGCACGGAACTGCCCGCCCAGGTGACGTCGGCGTCCGGGTCCTCGGAGACCTCGCGGACCACCCGGTGCCCGGCGGCGTCGTAGAGCGTGGTGCCGCCACCGACCAGCCCGCCACGCACGCCCACCCGGTCGTCGGGCCCGGTCCAGACCCGACCGTCGAAGGTCTCGTCGGGCCGGTCGAGGAACCAGAACCGGTCGTAGTCCTCGTTGTGGTCCAGCACCCGCAGCTCTCCGGTGTCGGAGTACACCTCTTCGACGTAGTCGCTCTGTTGCCGGTCCCCGGTGCCGGCCGCGAAGCGGTAGCTGCCACCGAGGGTGTGGAACAGCAGCCCGTCCGCGTCGGCCGAGGCGGAGTCCTCCCACTCCTCAGCAGGATCGTCGATCTCGAACTCCTGGCTCCACCGCGAGGTCGTGTCCCGGACGGTCCCGGCGCTGGCCAGGGCGTGCACCCGCTCCGTCACCGGGTCCCACCAGGTCCCGGCCACGTAGACAGTGCCGCCGTGGCTGGCCACCGTGCCGACCCGCCCGTCGTAGTCGGTGCTGGAGACGACCGTGCCGCTGGACGCCTCGAGCACGTCGACCCGGGACCGCGGGTCCTCACTGTCGGCGGAGGAGTAGCAGGCGATCGCGTCGTCGGCGTCCAGGACGACGCACGTCGGGCTCCACCAGCCCGACTCCCCCTCCCGGACCCACGACACCTCGCCGTCGGTGGCGCGGATGCCGACCAGCCAGTTGCGGGTCTCCTCGGTGACGTCGTCGTAGTGCTGCACGCCGTGCACCACGGTCCCCCCGACCACCAGGGGCTCCGGTGCGGAGTCGTAGGCGGACCCCAGGGTCACCAGCTCGGCCTCGCCGACCCCGACGACCTCCGCGACGTCGAGACTCCACCGGGTGCCGGGCTGGCCCAGCACCGAGCGCAGCGGTTCGACGGCCAGGCCACCGGGGCCGCCGCTGGTGGAGTCGTCGTCGCTCCGGGTGAGCAGCCAGGTGCCGATCCCGGCGCCGGTGAGCAGCACGGCCAGGGCCACGCCGACGACGGCCCAGCGCCGTCCTGCGGAACCGGCCGGCGGCCGGGGCGCCGCGTGCGGAGGCAGCGGTGGCGTCCAGCCGGGCGGGGGGCCACCGAACCCTGCGGGCGGCACCGGACCGGCGGGGCCGGACACGTGGCCCGACGCGTGGCCCGACGCGTGGCCCGACGCGTGGCCGGCCGGGGAGCCGGTCCCGGGAGGAGCGGGCGGGGCGGCACCGGCCGGAGCCCCGCAGCGCGCACAGAACGGGGTCGTGATCGGGGTGCCGCACTGGCTGCAGAATCGTGGCGCCACGGCCGTCTCCCGTTCCGCCGGTCCTGGGGTGTCATCCGGTGGCGGGGCCGGGGACACACGCGTCGCGGCCCCAGTGCAGCAGTCGCCGGGTCCGGCGGCAGGTTTATTGCGCCACTGCACCGCGGCGCACGAACCCGGTCGGGGCCCGGCCCGGTGGCGCCGGGCGGCTGTGTGACACTGCCCACATGAGCCAGACCCTCTGGTCCCCCGCCCCCGCGCAGCCGTGCCGGTTGCGCGACTTCACCCTCGCCTCCGCCGCCCACGGGGCACCGGACCCCGACGCCGGCTACGCGGCGCTGTGGGACTGGTCGGTGGGTGACCTGGACGCGTTCTGGAGCGCGGTCTGGGAGTTCTTCGACGTGCCGGGCGACGGCGACCAGCGTCCGGCGCTGGCCCGGGAGGCGATGCCGGGCTCGGTGTGGTTCCCGGGGGTGCGGCTCAACTACGCCGAGGCGGTGCTGCGGCTGCCCGGACGGGCCGACGACGACGTGGTGGTGGTCGGCCTGTCGCAGTCGCGCGAGCCGGTCCGGTTGACCGCGGCCGGGCTCCGCGACCTGGTCGGGCGGGTCCGGCACGGGCTGGTCGAGGCCGGCGTCGGCCCCGGTGACCGGGTCGCCGCCTACGCCCCGAACGTCCCCGAGACCCTGGCGATGCTGCTGGCGTCGGCCTCGCTGGGGGCGATCTTCTCCTCGTGCGCCCCCGAGTTCGGCACCCAGAGCGTCACCGACCGCCTGAGCCAGGTCGAGCCGACCGTGCTGCTGGCCGTCGACGGCTACGTCTACGGCACCCGACGGGTCGACCGGCGCGAGGAGGTCGCCGCGATCACCGCCGCCCTGCCGAGCCTGCGCACCGTCGTCCACCTGCCCTACCTGGACCCGGACGCCCCCGCCCCCGCCGGGGCGGTGGCGTGGGCCGACTTCACCGCCACACCGGCGCCGCCCGCGTTCGACCGGGTGCCCTTCGACCACCCGCTCTACGTGCTGTTCTCCTCGGGCACCACCGGGCTGCCCAAGCCGATCCTGCACTCCCACGGCGGGATCACCCTGGAGCACCTCAAGGCCCTGGGACTGCACCACGACCTGGGGCCGGAGGACACCTTCTTCTGGTTCTCCACCACCGGCTGGATGATGTGGAACCTGCTGGTCAGCGGCCTGGCGGTGGGGTCCACGGTGGTGCTCTTCGACGGCAACCCCGCCCACCCGGGCCTGGACCACCTGTGGCGGATGGCCGCCGAGGAGCAGGTCACCTACTTCGGCACCTCGGCCCCGTTCCTGCTCGCCTGCCGCAAGGCCGGACTGGTCCCGGGCGAGGTGGCCGACCTCTCCGCGCTGCGCGGCATAGGCTCCACCGGGGCGCCGCTGCCCCCCGAGGGGTTCACGTGGGTCTACGAGGCGGTCAGCGGCACCGCCCAGCTGGGTTCGCTGTCCGGGGGCACCGACGTGTGCACCGGGTTCGTCGGCTCGGCGCCGACCCTGCCCGTGGTGGCCGGCGAGATCAGCGGCCGCTGCCTCGGGGTCGCGGTCGCCGCCTACGACGAGCTGGGCCACCCGGTCATCGGGGAGGTCGGCGAACTGGTCGTGGAGCGCCCGATGCCCTCCATGCCGGTCGGCTTCTGGGGCGACGAGGACGGCTCGCGCTACTTCGAGGCCTACTTCGCCGACATCCCCGGGGTGTGGCGCCACGGCGACTGGATCACCCTCACCGAGCGGGGCACCTGCACCATCACCGGGCGCAGCGACGCCACCCTCAACCGGGGCGGGGTGCGGTTGGGCACCTCGGAGTTCTACTCGGTCGTGGAGGAGTTCGGTGAGGTGACCGACTCCCTGGTGGTGCACCTGGAGGACCCGGCCGGCGGCGCCGGGACGCTGGTGCTGTTCGTGCAGCTGGCCCCCGGGGTGAGGCTGGAGGAACCCCTGACCGGGCGGATCGCCTCGGCCCTGGCGCACCGGCTCTCGCCGCGGCACGTGCCCGACCTGGTGCACGCGGTGCCGAGCCTGCCGCGCACCCTGTCGGGCAAGCGGATCGAGGTGCCGGTCAAGAAGGTGCTGCGCGGGGTGCCCACCGAGCGCGCGGTGGCGCTCGGGGCGCTGACCGACCCCGGCGCGATCGCCACCTTCGAGGAGTTCCGCGACCAGCACCTGCGCTGAGCCGAACCGACCCCCGCCCACCCGTGGGCTGGCTACGCTGGCGCCATGCCCTCCCAGGCCACCGACCCCCCGCCCGCGGACCTGAGCCGCGTCCAGCTGCACGTGGTCAGCGGCAAGGGCGGCACCGGCAAGTCCACCGTCGCCGCAGCCCTGGCCCTGGCCCTGGCCTCCGACGGACGCCGGGTGCTGCTGTGCGAGGTCGAGGGACGCCAGGGCATCGCGCGGATGTTCGACGTCGACCCGCTGCCCTACGCCGAGACCCGGGTCGCCCAGGGCCTGCCCGGCGCCGACGGCCGGACCGGGACGGTGCACGCGCTGCACATCGACGCCGAGTCGGCGCTGCTGGAGTACCTGGCCATGTACTACAAGCTCGGCCGGGCCGGGAAGGCGCTCGACAAGTTCGGGGTCGTGGAGTTCGCGACCACGATCGCCCCCGGGGTGCGCGACGTGCTGCTCACCGGCAAGGTCTACGAGGCCGCGCACCGCAACACCCGGAACAGGAGCGCGGCGCACTACGACGCGATCGTCCTCGACGCGCCCCCGACCGGGCGGATCACCCAGTTCCTCAACGTCAACTCCGAGCTGGCCGGGTTGGCCCGGATGGGCCCGATCAAGGCGCAGGCCGACAAGGTGATGACGCTGCTGCGCTCGGCCCGCACCGCGGTGCACCTGGTCACCGTCCTGGAGGAGATGCCCGTGCAGGAGACCGCCGACGGCATCGCCCAGCTCCGCGAGGCCGGGCTTCCGGTGGGTGGCGTGGTGGTGAACCTGCTGCGTCCGCGCGCGCTGGCCGAGGCCGACCTGGAGCTGGCCCGCACCGGCGCGATCGACGCCGACCAGCTGGCCCGGAACCTGTCCGAGGTGCACCTGGAGGCCACCCCCGACCTGGTCGCGTACCTGGTCGCCGAGGGCCACGCTCACGCGGTGCGCCGGGAGCTGGAGGAGACCCAGCGCGCCCTGGTCGCCGACCTCGGGCTGCCCACCTGGGAGCTGCCCCGGCTGGCCGACGGGATCGACCTGACCGGCCTGCAGGAGCTCGCCGGTCTGCTGCGCCACCAGGGGATGGCGTGAGCCGGGCGCGTCGCGGGCCCCTGAGCGCCACCGAGGGACCGGCCCCGGTGCTCGACGTCGACGCCCTGCTCGACGACCCGGGGACCGGGATCATCGTGTGCTGCGGCTCCGGTGGCGTCGGCAAGACCACCACCTCGGCCGCGCTGGCCCTGCGTGCCGCAGAACGTGGTCGGCGGGTGGTCGTGCTGACCATCGACCCGGCCCGCCGGCTGGCCCAGTCGCTGGGCATCGAGGAGCTCGACAACACCCCGCGGCCGGTCGTCGGCGTCGCCGGGACCGGGCGGCTGGACGCGATGATGCTGGACATGAAGCGCACGTTCGACGACGTGGTGCTCAGCCAGGCCAGCCCCGAGAAGGCCGCCGCGATCCTGGCCAACCCGTTCTACGTGGCGCTGTCGAGCTCGTTCGCCGGCACCCAGGAGTACATGGCGATGGAGAAGCTGGGGCAGCTGCACGCCGCCTCGCTCGCCGACGACACCTACGACCTGATCGTGGTCGACACGCCACCGTCGCGCTCGGCGCTGGACTTCCTCGACGCCCCCGAGCGGCTCTCGTCGTTCCTGGACGGCCGGTTCATCCGGCTGCTGCTGACCCCGGCCCGCGGTCCGGCGCGGTTGATGAGCGCCGGGTTCGGGCTGATCACCGCCGCGCTCAACAAGATCGTCGGCGCCCAGGTGCTGCGCGACGTGCAGACCTTCGTGGCGGCCTTCGACACCCTCTTCGGGGGCTTCCGGGCGCGGGCGCAGAAGACCTTCGAGCTGCTGCAGGCCGACACCACCGCGTTCGTGGTGGTCGCCGCACCGGAGCCGGACGCCCTGCGCGAGGCTGCCTACTTCACCGAGCGGCTCGGGGAGGAGTCCATGCCGCTGGCGGGACTGGTGGTGAACCGGGCCACGGCACCTGCCGGGACAGCACTCAGCGCGGAGGCGGCGACCGCCGCGGCGGCCCAGCTGCACGCCCGCGACGACCTGCCCGGCTCCCCGCTGGCCGCGGGTCTGCTGGACCTGCACGCCGAACGGGCCCGGATCGTGGCCCGGGAGACCCGGCTGCGGAGCCGGTTCGCGACCTCGCACCCCGACGTGGCGACCCGGGTGGTGCCGGCGCTGCCCGGCGACGTGCACGACCTGGACGGCCTGCGCCGGGTCGGTGAGCTGCTCGCCGACGGGTGAGCCGGCACTCCGGCACCACACGCACCTGCGCCCCGCCCGGAGTCCGGACGGGGCGCAGGTTGACGTACAGGTGCGGTGGACCGCTCAGACAGCGGCACCCACGTGCTGCTCACGGGCGGTCTGCAGGATCGCGCGCCACGAGGCGTTCGGGCGACGGCGGATCAGCGCACGGCGCTCCCGCTCGGTCATCCCGCCCCAGACGCCCCACTCGATCTGGTTGTCCAGCGCCTCGGCCAGGCACTCGGTGCGCACCGGGCAGGCGGCGCAGATCTGCTTCGCCTTGTTCTGCTCGGCGCCGCGCACGAAGAGCTCGTCCGGCGTTCCCTGCTGACAGGCGGCGTTGGCGGCCCAGTCCTCGACCCACATGTTGTCTCCCCACCCCCCGGACCTTCGGTCAGCACCCCCATAGTGCTGACTCGTCCGGCTTGGTGACTCCACGGTAGAAGTTGGGCGTGTGACCTAACAGACTCCAAAGGAGCAATTGGTGTAGTCATACCGGACTAGTCATTCCGGGCCATGCCTGCGGCTTGCTCCCTCGTCGCCGATGGGTCCCGCACCCGGCGCTCCCGTACGCTGGGGGCCATGTCCAGCACCAGTTCAGAGCGCCCGCGCGGACTCCGCATCCTCTCCCACCTGGGGGTGATGGTCGCCGTCGCCGCCGTGATGGGGCTGCTCGCGGCGGGTCTGGCGATCCCGTTCGCCGGCGTCAGCGGGCTGGCCGCCAAGAACGTCGCGAACAACCTCGACGACCTCCCCGAGGACTTCGACCCCGGTGAGCTGTCGCAGCGTTCCACGATCCTGGACTCCAAGGGCAACGTGATCGCCTCGGTCTACGACGAGAACCGGGTCAACGTCTCCCTCAAGCAGATCTCCAAGCCGATGGTGAAGGCGATCCTGTCCATCGAGGACCACCGCTTCTACCTGCACGGCGCGCTCGACCTCAAGGGCACGCTGCGGGCCTTCGTCACCAACCAGACCAACGACGGCCGGGTCCAGGGTGGCTCCTCGATCACCCAGCAGCTGGTCAAGCTGACCCTGCTCAAGGAGGCCGGCAACGACCCCGACAAGGTCAAGGCCGCCACCGACGACACCTACGCCCGCAAGGTGCGCGAGCTGCGCTACGCGATCGCGCTGGAGCAGAACTACTCCAAGGACTGGATCCTGGAGCGCTACCTCAACACCGCCTACTTCGGCGGCGGTGCGCACGGCATCCAGGCCGCCGCGAAGCGGTACTTCAACAAGAACGCCCGCCGGCTCAACGTCCGCGAGGCCGCGACCCTGGCCGGCCTGGTGAAGAACCCCACCGGCTACGACCCGACCCGCAACCCCGAGCGGGCGATCCAGCGGCGCAACGTGGTGCTGGACCGGATGGCCTCCCTGGGCGTGATCACCCCGGAGAAGTCCGAGAAGCTGACCAAGAAGAAGCTGGGTCTGGACCCGACCGACACCGACAACGGCTGCACGAACTCCCGGGCGCCGTTCTTCTGCGACTTCGTGCTGCGCTGGCTGTGGACCGACCCGGCCCTGGGTCGCACCGTCAACGACCGCAAGCGCCTGCTGCGCGAGGGTGGTCTGACCATCAAGACCACGATCGACCTCGACTACCAGGCCGCCGCCGACGAGTCGGTCCAGGCGACCGTGTACCCCACCGACTCTGCGATTGGCGGTCTGGCGATGGTCGAGCCGCGCACCGGCGCGGTCAGGGCGCTGGCCCAGTCCCGCCCGATGGGTGGCGAGGACCAGCCCGGGCACACCTACCTCAACTACGTGGTGAACCAGAAGTACGGCGACTCGGCCGGCTTCTCCGGCGGCTCGACGTTCAAGGCGTTCACCCTGGCGGCCGCGATCGACCAGGGCATCTCGATGACCAAGACGATCAACTCGCCGCCGCGGATCAGCATCGACGAGTCGAAGTTCACCGACTGTGACGGCGAGCCGTACGGCTACGGCACGTGGGACCTGAAGAACTCGACCACCTCGGGCGCCAAGAACATGTACACCGGCACCCGGGAGTCGGTGAACACCTTCTTCGCCCTGCTGGAGACCGAGACCGGCATCTGCAAGCCGTTCGAGCTGGCCAAGTCCATGGGTGTCGACCTGGACAACCCGACCGGCCCCGGCGCGGAGCGGGTTCCCTCGTTCACCCTGGGCTCGCCGAACACCTCCCCGCTGGAGATGGCCGAGGCCTACGCCACGTTCGCCGGCCGCGGGCTGCACTGCGACTCCCGCCCGGTGACCTCGATCTCGGACGCCGCCGGCAACGAGATCAAGAAGTACCAGCCGACCTGCGAGCAGGTGCTGCCCGGCGCGGTGGCCGACGCGGTCAACGACGTGCTGCGCGGTGTGCAGGAGGGGTCGGGCTTCGGTGCCGCCAACGGCCTGGCGCTCTCGGTGCCCTCGGCCGGCAAGACCGGTACCGCCCAGAACCAGCAGGCGGTCTGGTTCGTCGGGTACACCCCGGCCCTGGCCGCCGCGGCGATGATCGCCGGCGCCAACGAGTTCGGCCAGCCGATCAACCTGCAGGGCCAGACCATCGGCGGCGTGTACCGCGGCAACGCCTCAGGTTCCGGGTTCGCCGGTCCGATCTGGGGCCGCGCGATGCAGGCGATCCAGGGCTCACTGCCCGACGAGGACTTCACCGCGCCCTCGGGCACCGAGATCAAGGGTGTGCTGCTGCCGGTCCCGTCGGTCTCGGGCAAGTCGGTCGAGGACGCCCGCAAGATCCTCGAGGAGGCCGGCTTCGAGGTCTCCGTGGGCGGCTCGGTCAACTCCAGCATCAGCCGCGGACTGGTGGCCTACTCCTACCCCAGCTCGGGCGCCAGCCTGAGCAGCGGTGACGTGGTCACCCTCTACCCCTCGACCGGCTACGTGCCGCCGAAGAACAAGGGGAAGGGGAAGAACCGGGGCAAGGGGAAGAACCGGGGCAAGGGCCGCAACTGACCGCGGTCAGGGGAACCACGTGCGGACCGGGATCAGCGTCGCCTCCCTCGACGAGCGCTCCGGCCCGTACGGGGACCTGCAGGACCGGGTGTGGTGGCAGCTGGCCTCCTCCCCGGAGTGGCAGCAGTGGCTGGCGGCCCACCACGACATGGACTAGTGCTTCTCGATGGTGTCCTACGAGGACCGGGAGCAGCGGCGGATCGGCCTGCGGGCGGGCAACCTGACCTGTCGGGAGCCGGTGCACGCGCTGCTGTCGGCGATCGAGGCGGACCGCGGCGAGGAGTACTTCGCCGAGCTCTTCCGCGCGGTCTTCGTGACGTGGGCGCAACGACTCGGACTGCCGGTGCAGCCGCTCGTCCCCCTGGGGTAGGCGTCCCCGGGACCTGTCGGGTGCCGGGCGTGGCGCTGCAGCGCGTCAGCCGAGCTGGCGCCGCACCTCAGCAGCCACCACGCCACCGTCCGCCCGGCCCTTGACCTGGGGCTGGACCAGGCCCATCACCTTGCCCATGGCGCGCATCCCCTCGCCGGCGGCACCGGCGGTCGCGATCGCGGAGGTCACGAGGTCGCGGATCTCCTCCTCGCTGAGCTGCTCGGGCAGGTACTCGGCAATCACCTCGGCCTCGGCCTGCTCCTTGGCCGCCATGTCGTCACGGCCCCCCTCGGCGAAGGCGGTCGAGGCCTCGCGGCGCTTCTTGGCCTCGCTGGCCAGCACGCCGACGACCTCGTCGTCGCTGAGCTCCCGGGCGGTCTTGCCAGCCACCTCGGCGTTGGTGATCGCGGTCAGGACCATCCGCAGGGTCGAGGAGCGCAGGTCGTCGCGCGCCTTGATCGCGGTGGTGAGGTCGGTCCGCAGCTGCTCCTTGAGGGTGCTCATGCGCCCCATTGTGACAGTCTGGGAACGTGCCCCCCGCCTGCTCGTCCCCCGGTCCGTCCCGCGCGCTCCTGCGAACCCTCGGCGGGCTGGCCCTGACCGGTGCCGCGGTGGCCGGGTACGCGGCCTGGGAGGCCCGGGCGTACACGTTGCGTGAGGTGACGGTGCCGCTCCTGCCACCCGGGCACCGGGAGCTGCGGGTGCTGCACCTCTCCGACCTGCACCTGACCCCCGGCCAGGCGGCGAAGCAGGCCTGGGTGCGCGACCTCGCCAGCCTCTCCCCCGACCTGGTCATCAACACCGGGGACAACCTGGCGCACCGCGACGCCGTGCCGGCCGTCCTGGACTCCTTCGGCGCCCTGCTGGATGCCCCGGGCGTCTTCGTGTTCGGGTCCAACGACTACTTCGAGCCGGGCCTGCGCAACCCGCTGGCCTACCTGATGCCCGACACCGGCCGACGGCACACCGACGCGGCGGTGCTGCCCTGGCGCGACCTGCGCGAGGGGTTCACCGATGCGGGGTGGCTGGACCTGACCAACACCACCGGCGCCCTGGAGGTGGGCGGCACCACGCTGGCCTTCGCCGGGGTCGATGACCCGCACCTGCGCTACGACCGGCTCGAGCAGGTGGCCGGCCCGGCCGACCCCGACGCCGACGTCCGGCTGGCGGTGACCCACGCCCCCTACCTGCGGGTGCTGGACCAGTTCGCCGCCGACGGCTACGACGCCGTGGTCGCCGGACACACCCACGGCGGGCAGGTCTGCCTGCCCGGGTTCGGTGCGCTGACCACCAACTGCGACCTCGAGCCCGCCCGCGCCAAGGGACTGCACCGGCACCCGGCGGACTCCTCGCCGGGCGACCCGGGCTCGGCGTGGCTGCACGTCTCCGCGGGTCTGGGCACCAACCCGTACGTCCGGCTGCGGCTGGCCTGCCGCCCCGAGGCCACCCTGCTCACTCTCACCCCGCCCATGTAACGCGGTGTTGGGCACACCTCCCACGCCGCCGGCGCCTGTGGAGGTGCGCACAGCACCGCACCAGAGCGGGACGCGCGTCGGAAGGGACCCGGATTCTTCCCCCCGGCACTCGACCTTGTATGCTCACGGTGCTTCGTGCCGCTGGTTCGGAGCAATCGGGCTGTGGCGCAGCTTGGTAGCGCGCCTCGTTCGGGACGAGGAGGCCGCAGGTTCAAATCCTGTCAGCCCGACCCATGTGATGTCGCAAGACATCGGCAAGATCCGGATCCACCGCGGTGGGTCCGGATCTTTGCTTTCCCGGCCCCCGCCGCCTCCCCGCGATCCCCTCGCCCGCGGCGCGCGTAACGGACGCCCCTCCCCGACGTTGACCCTCCGGAGGGGAACACCAGGGAGGGGAACAAGCAGATGAGTGACTCCGAGCAGGGCGACGGTCCGTCGCTGGAACTGCCGTCGTTCGGTTTCGGCAAGAAGCGGCGTGCACCGAAGGCGAAACCGCCTGCCGCCAGCGCCCCGGAAGTCCCCGACGCCACCACCGCGGCCGACGACACCGCCTCCCTGGACGTCGCCGAAGTCCAGGACAGCACCCCCGAGGAGACAGCCGAGACCGCCGAGACCGCGGTCCTGCCGGCCGCCGACTCCACCCCTGAGGCGGTCACCGAGCCGGCACCCGAGGCGGTCACCGAGGCGCAGGACCAGCCCACCAGCGCGGTGGACACCGAGGTCAGCAGCGGGATCGACAGTGAGGTCGACACGGACAGCGCCACCGAGGTGCTGCCGGCCACCCCGACCCCGACAGCCTCGACGGCCCCGGCAACGCCAGCAGCGGCCGCACCCACCGACCGACCCACAACGCCTCCGCTGTT
This sequence comes from Actinomycetes bacterium, assembly GCA_023396115.1. Lineage (GTDB taxonomy): Bacteria > Actinomycetota > Actinomycetes > Propionibacteriales > Nocardioidaceae > Nocardioides. The sequence continues at coordinate 19,441 of JAEWXC010000039.1, forward strand.
CCGCGACGAGGTCACCCCGAGTGCCTCGCCGGCCCCGAGTGCCCCACCGGCACCGGCTCCCAAGCAGCCCGTCACCCCGCCGGCCGCCAAGAGCACCCCCCGCCCGGCCCCCACGCCCGCTGCCAGCCAGGCACCCCCAGCCGCCCCGGTCGCCACCGAGGAACCACCTGCAGCCCCCCGGACCCGGCCCAGCCTGCCCGACCTCCAGGTCCCGGCACTCAGCGGCATGAGCGCCGCCATGGCCACCGGAGCCGTGGTCGGGGTCGTCGGGGTCGCGTTGACCGCCGCCTCGCAGCACCTGTGCCGGATCGTCGCGGGCACCAGCTCGTGCGGAGGCCCCGGGTTGGTGCTGCTCCTGGTGATCCTGGCCGGCCTGGTGATGCTCGGCAGCGCCGGGCTGGCGCTGTTCGGGGTCCCCGACCCCCGCGGCACCTCGTTCCTGGCGATCGGGCTGCTCGCGGTCGTGGTGATGCTCTTCCTGCTGGGCGTGATGTTCCACCCGGCGATGGTGGTCGTGGTGCCGCTGCTGACCGTCGGCACGTTCGCGCTGTCGCACTGGGTGACGACCACGTTCGTCGACCAGTCCGACTGACCCCACACGACGCCGCAGGGCGGGCTCCCCGGTCGGGGTGCCCGCCCTGCGGCGTGGTGGAGCGGCTCAGAGCTTCGCGGCGATGATCTCCGCGAGCTGGACGGTGTTCAGCGCCGCCCCCTTGCGCAGGTTGTCGTTGCTGATGAACAGCGCCAGGCCACGGTCGCCGTCAACGCCCGGGTCCTGCCGGAGCCGACCCACGTAGGAGGGGTCCTTGCCGGCGGCGGCGAGCGGGTTCGGGATCTCGGCGAGCTCGACGCCCGGGGCGCCGGCCAGGATCTCGGCCGCCCGGTCCGGGGTCATCGCGGAGGAGAACTCGGCGTTGACGGCCAGCGAGTGCCCGGTAAAGACCGGGACCCGCACGCAGATGCCGGAGACCTTGAGGTCGGGCAGACCCAGGATCTTGCGCGACTCGTTGCGCAGCTTCTGCTCCTCGTCGGTCTCGTGCAGACCGTCCTCGACCAGGTTCCCGGCGAACGGCACGACGTTGTAGCCGATGTTGGTGCGGTACACCTTCGGCTCGCCCAGGTCGACGGCAGCACCGTCGTAGGCCAGCTCGCGGGACTGGGTGCCCGCGGCCTCGACCTGCCCGGCCAGCTCCTCGACACCGGCCACACCCGAACCGGAGACGGCCTGGTAGGTGGAGGCGATCAGCCGGACCAGGCCGGCCTCGTCGTGCAGCGGCTTGAGCACCGGCATGGCGGCCATGGTGGTGCAGTTCGGGTTGGCGATGATGCCGCGGCCGGCGGCGATCACCTCGTCCATCGCCTCGGGGTTGACCTCGGAGACCACCAGCGGGATCGCGGGGTCCTTGCGGAACGCCGAGGAGTTGTCGACCACGACCACCCCGGCGTCGACGAACTTCTGCGCCAGCGCGCGGGAGGTGGTGGCACCCGCCGAGAACAGGGCGATGTCGAGACCGGTCGGGTCCGCGGTGGCGGCGTCCTCGACGGTGATCTCGGCGTCACCGAACGGCAGCACCGTCCCGGCCGAGCGGGCCGAGGCGAAGAAACGCACCTGGTCGGCGGGGAAGTTCCGCTCGAGCAGGATCTGGCGCATCGCGACACCGACCTGGCCGGTCGCGCCGACGACGCCGATGTTCACCTTGTCCGCCATGTCAGCGTCCCGTCCCGCCGTAGACCACGGCCTCGATCTCGTCGGCGTCCAGGTCGAACGCCGTGTGGGTGGCCCGGGTCGCGTCGGCGAGCTGGTCCTCGGCGACCACGACGGAGATCCGGATCTCCGAGGTGGCGATCATGTCGATGTTGATGCCCGCAGCGGCCAGGCAGCCGAAGAACTTCGCGGTGATCCCCGGGTGGCTGCGCATGCCCGCGCCAACCAGCGAGAGCTTGCCGACCTTGTCGTTGTAGAGCAGCTTGTCGTAGCCGACCTCCTCCTGGATGCGCGCCAGCGCACCCATCGCCTGCTGGCCGTCGGAGCCGGGCAGGGTGAAGGAGATGTCGGTGAGGTTGGTGGCCGCGGCCGACACGTTCTGCACGATCATGTCGATGTTGATCTGCGCGCTGGCCAGGGCGTCGAAGATGCGGGCCGCCTCGCCCACCTTGTCGGGCACGCCGACGACGGTGATCTTGGCTTGGCTGCTGTCGTGCGCGACGCCGGAGATGATCGCGTTTTCCATGGTGGTTCCCTCCGTGGGGTCCTCCACGACCCAGGTTCCCTCGTGGTGCGAGAACGAGGAGCGGACGTGGATCGGGATGTTGGTGCGCCGTGCGTACTCCACCGAGCGCAGGTGCAGGATCTTGGCGCCGTGGGCGGCGAGTTCGAGCATCTCCTCGAAGGAGATCTTGTCGAGCTTGTGGGCGGCCGGCACGACGCGCGGGTCCGCGGTGAAGACGCCGTCGACGTCGGTGTAGATCTCGCAGACGTCGGCGTCCAGCGCCGCCGCCAGCGCGACCGCGGTGGTGTCGGTGCCACCACGACCCAGCGTGGTGATCTCCTTGGTCTCGGCCGAGACGCCCTGGAAGCCGGCGACGATGACGATGTGGCCCTCGTCGAGCGCCTTGGCCAGGCGGCCCGGGGTGACCTCGGTGATCTTCGCCTTGCCGTGCACCGCGTCGGTGATCACGCCGGCCTGGGAGCCGGTGAACGACTGCGCGGTGTAGCCCTGGTCCGCGATCGCCATCGCGACCAGCGCCATCGAGATCCGCTCGCCGGCGGAGAGGAGCATGTCCATCTCGCGGGCCGGCGGCAGCGGGCTCACCCCGGCCGCCAGGTCCAGCAGGTCGTCGGTGGTGTCACCCATCGCGGAGACGGCGACGACGACGTCGTTGCCCTGCTTCTTGGTCTCGACGATCCGGCGCGCGACGCGCTTGATCGCCTCGGCGTCGGCCAAGGACGAGCCGCCGTACTTCTGCACGACAATGCCCACGGTGTTACCTCACGTGTACGAGTGCTCCAGGCGGCGTCGTTGCCGGCCTCGGGTCACGGCGCAGTCTACCGAGCGGCCTGGTCGTCACCGGACAGGATCTCACCGGCCACGGCCACCTGCTCGGCCTCGCCGGGCAGGTCCACGTCGAGCCGGTCGTGGGCGATCACCGACAGCAGCGCGTTGAGCGCCGCCCCGGCCAGGTTCCCCCAGGTGTTGACGTAGGAGAACTGCCACCACCACAGCGCCTCCTCGAGGTCGCCGGAGCGGTGGTGCCGCAGCCCGTTCTCGAGGTCGGTGACGATGGCGGCGATGTCGTCGGAGAGCTGCGACTCCACCACCTCGGGGACGTAGGGGTCGAAGACGAAGCCGTAGGTGTCGACCTCGCCGAGGATCTCGGCCAGGCGCATCCGCAGCTCCTCGACGTCGGTCTCGGGACCCACGTCGGGCTGGTACTCGGCGGTGGGGTGGAAGTCCACCTGGGCACCGAGCCGGGCGCCGGTGAGGCTGATCCGGGAGATCTCCAGCAGCAGCAGCGAGACCGCCCGGCCGCCGTCGGCCTCCCGCGCGATCGCGGAGACGTCGGCCACGAAGTTCGCGCACTGGGTCGCGATGTCGTCGGCGAACGCCCGCAACTCGGGCTCGAACCGGTGTTCCGTGTGCTCAGCCATCTGCCGACCGCCTTCCCGCGAACGCCCTGCCCAGCGTGACCTCGTCGGCGTACTCGAGGTCACCTCCTACCGGCAGTCCACTCGCCAGACGCGAAACCTGCAACCCCAGGGGCCGCAGCATCCGGGTCAGGTAGGTCGCGGTGGCCTCGCCCTCGAGGTTCGGGTCGGTGGCCAGGATGACCTCGGTGACCGCGCCGTCGGCCAGCCGCACCATCAGCTCGCGGATCCGCAGCTGCTCGGGCCCGACCCCGTCGATCGGGGAGATCGCCCCGCCCAGGACGTGGTAGCGGCCCTTGAACTCGCGGGTCCGTTCGATCGCGACGACGTCCTTGTACTCCTCGACCACGCACAGCACCGAGGGGTCCCGGCGCGGGTCGCGGCAGATCCGGCACTGCTCGTCGGAGGAGACGTTGAAGCAGATCGAGCAGAACTTGACCTTCTCCTTGACCTCCCGGAGCACCGCAGCCAGGCGGTGCACCTCCTCGGCCTCGGCCTGGAGCACGTGGAACGCGATCCGCTGGGCCGACTTGGGGCCGACGCCGGGGAGCCTGCCGAGCTCGTCGATCAGGTCCTGGACGACACCCTCGTACACCGGTTCAGCCCAGCCCGGGCAGCCCGCCGCCGGCGAGCGGGCCGAGCGCCTCACTGGCGCGGGCGTCGGCGTTGGCCTTGGCGTCGCGGAACGCCGCGACCACCAGGTCGGAGAGGTCGGCCAGGTCCTCGGCGGAGTCGCCGTCGAACGTGCCGGGCCGGACCTCCAGCCCGAGCAGGTCGCCCACGCCGCTGATCCGCACGGTGACGGCACCGCCGGCGGTGCTGCCCTCCACGACCGTCTCGGCCAGCTCGGCCTGGGCGCGGACCAGGTTCTCCTGCATCTCCTGGGCCTGGGCGAGCAGGGCGTTCATGTCGAAACCACCGGGGCCGCCGGCTGCGCCACCGAGGGCGTCGAAGGGGTTCTGGGTCATCGCGGGGTCCTTGCTGTGGTGGGGGATCAGTTGTTCGGGATGGTGTCGATCACCCGGCCACCCAGGTGCTGCTCCACCAGGGCGATCGAGTCGAGTCCGGAGTCCTGCACGGTCGGGTCGTCGGGGTGCGCGCCGGCGTCGGCCAGGGCGGCCACGTCCTCGCGGACCGGGGCACCGGCGGCGCGGGTGGTCTGGATGGCGCCCCGGGCCGCCGCGATGGCGTCGGGGTCGACCGGGCCGGCCGACGGGGCTGACGGTGCCGGGG
>JAEWXC010000050.1 GCA_023396115.1 Actinomycetes bacterium
GCCCGCCCCCCCCCCGGGGGCGGGGCCGGATCCGTCTCAGCCCCCGTCCGACTCCCCGTCCGGCTCCCCCGCCGCGTCCTCGGGATGGTCGGCCTCGTCCCGCTCGGCCCACTGCAGCAGCGGCGCCAGGTCGAAGGGGTGGCCGTCGATGTCGGCGTGCAGGTCCCCGAGCGCGGCGAACCGGGCCGGGACGGTGTCGAGGGTGAAGTCGTCGGGCACCACGTCGTCGACCTCGTCCCAGCGCACCGGGGTGGAGACCCGGCCGTTCGGCACGCCCCGCACCGAGTAGGCCGCGGCGATGGTGTGGTCGCGGGCGTTCTGGTTGTAGTCGATGAACAGCGCCGCCGGGTCACGGTCCTTGCGCCACCAGGCGGTGGTGACCTCGTCGGGCACACGCCGCTCCACCTCCCGGGCGAAGGCCAGCGCCGCCCGGCGGACGTCGGCGAACCCGTGCTCGGGTGGGACCCGGACGTAGACGTGCAGTCCGGAGCCGCCGGAGGTCTTGGGGAACCCCACGGCTCCGAGTTCGTCGAGCACCTCGTGCACCACCCCGGCGACCCGTTGTACGCGTGCCCAGTCGGACGCCGGGCCCGGGTCCAGGTCGATGCGCCACTCGTCGGGCTGCTCGACGTGGTCGCGGCGGCTGTTCCACGGATGGAACTCGACCGTTGACATCTGCACCGCCCACACCACCTGCGCGAGTTCGGTGACGCAGAGCTCGTCGGCGGTGCGCTTCCAGCGGGGGAAGAACAGCTCGACGGTCTCGACCCAGTCCGGGGCGCCGCCGGGGATCCGCTTCTGGTGCACCTTGTCGCCGGCCAGTCCCTTCGGGAACCGGTGCAGCATGGTGGGCCGCTCGCGCAGGGCGTTGACGATGCCCGGCCCCACGGCGAGGTAGTACTCGACGAGGTCGAGCTTGGTGGCTCCGGTCTCGGGGAAGTAGACGCGGTCGGGGTTGGAGACCCGCACGACGCGGTCGTCCACCTCGATCTCGACGGCGGGTGGCTTCGACGGCACGCTGTCGAGCCTAGTGCCCCGCGTGGGTGCGGTCTGGGACCCTCGGCGGGTGGAGATCACGAACGAGATGGACGTCCGGATCGGCTGCTACGGCGTGGTGGTGCAGGGCGGCCGTGTGCTGCTGGCCCACTGGAACGAGTCGGGGCGGTCGGGGTGGACGCTGCCCGGTGGCGGCATGGAGGGCACCGAGTCGGTCGAGGAGACCTGCGTCCGGGAGGTGTTCGAGGAGACCGGCCTCGAGGTGCGGTTGACCGGCCTGGCCGGCGTGCACGCCCACTACGTCCCACCGGAGCGTCGGATCGACCCGGGCGTGGGCCGCACCCTGCGGGCGCTGCAGGTGGTGCACACCGCCGAGGTCGTCGGCGGTTCGCTGCGTGACGAGGTGGACGGCACCACCGACCAGGCGCGCTGGTTCGACCTGGACGACCTGCCCACCGACCGGGTCACCCTGGTCGGGACCGGGCTGCGGTTGGCCGGCCTGCTCGGCTGAGTCCGCTCAGGTGCCGGTCAGGGCGTGGTAGATCTCGTCGTACTGCTCCCGGGTCAGGATGCCCGAGTCGTGGGCCGCGGTGACGTCGAGGTAGGACGCCGCCGGCTTGTCCGGCCCCGGGTGGTCCGGCCCCGGTGCGGCGCCCGGCTCACCCTGCCCCGGGTCCTGGTCCGTGGCCACCACGGGATGGTGGCGGATCCGGTCCGCGATGTCCTCCGCGCTGGTGGTCCCGCCGGCAGCGAAGTCCTTGATCATGTCGGTGAAGTCCATGTCCACCCTCTCGATCGGTTCGCGAGCCGGCTCCCCGTCCGGCCCGCACCCCAGTGCAGCACCACCGCCCGACACGGGACAGCGGTCCGCGTGAACCTTTCCCCGGCAGGCCCGGAATGTTGTCACCGCGATGACCGGTCACCACCGAGGAGTCAGCACCGAGGGGTCTGGAGGTCACTCCACCCGGCGCAGGGTGGCGGCGAACATCGCGTCGCTGCCGTCGGTGTCGGGCCACAGCTGGAACCGGGACTCCTCCACGGCAGCGTCCCGGCCGGCCAGCACGGCGGAGACGACCTCGCTGGTCTCGGCCAGCACCGGTGAACAGGTGGCGTAGACGACCACCCCGCCGGGCCGGACCAGGTCGAGCGCGGAGTCCAGCAGCGCCCGCTGCAACCCGACCAGCTCGGTCACGTCCGCGGGGCGTCGGCGCCAGCGGGACTCGGCCCGGCGGCGCAACGCCCCCAGTCCGCTGCACGGGGCGTCGACCAGGACCCGGTCGAAGGTGCCCGGCGCCCAGGCCGGGGCGGTGCCGTCGCCGACCACGACGCCGTACTCCCCCGTGCCCATGCCGGCTCCCGCGGCCCGGACCGACGTCTCGACCAGCCGGGCCCGGTGCTCCTGCGCCTCGTTGGCGGTGACCCGGGCACCACGCTGCGCGGCCACGGCCGCGAGCAGGGCGGTCTTGCCCCCGGGACCGGCACACAGGTCGAGCCACCGCTCGTCGCGGCCGTTCAGCTCGGCGTCCGTCAGGGCCAGTGCCACCCGCTGGGACCCCTCGTCCTGCACGCCTGCCCGGCCCTGGGCCACGGCCGGGATCTGTCCGGGGTCGCCGCCGGGCAGCGTCAGCGCGTACGGGGACCGTCCGGTCGGCTCCGCGCCGGCGGCCTCGAGCTCGGCCGGGGTGGCGAGCCCGGGACGGGCCACCAGGGTGACCCTGGGTGCCTCGTTGTCGGCCGCCAGCAGCGCGTCCAGATCATCGGTGCTGCGACCGTGCCCGACCAGTGCCCGGGCGAGCTCGTCGACCACCCACCGGGGGTGGGAGTGGGCGATGCTGGCGAAGCCCCGCGGGTCGGCGGCCGGGTCGGGGGCGACCAGGCGCACCCAGGCCCCCAGGTCGTGCTCGGCCACCCGGCGCAGCACGGCGTTGGCGAACCCGGCCGGGCCCTGGCCGGCACGGTCGCGGACCAGGTCGACGGTGGTGGAGATCGCGGCGTGGGCCGGTACCCGCATCCCGAGCAGCTGGTGGGTGCCCAGGCGCAGGCAGTCGAGCACCTTGGCCTCGACCTTCGCCAGCGGACGGTCCACGCAGGCCGAGAGCACGGCGTCATAGGTGCCCCGGCGGCGCAGGGTCCCGGCGGCCAGCTCGGTCGCGAACCCGGCGTCGCGCCCGGTCAGCCCGTGCTCGGCCAGGGCGTGGGGCAGCACCAGGTTGGAGTAGGCGTCGTCGACGCGTACCGCCCGGAGCACGTCGAAGGCGGCACGTCGGGCCGGGTCCACGCGGGGACGCCGGGCCGGCGGCCGTCCGCCGCTGCGCGGACCGCCGCGGCGGCGTCGGCCTCGGGGATCAGCCATCTCCCAGGTGCTCCTTCACGAGCTTCTTCGGTGCCTTGGTCGCCCACGCGTCGGTGAGCACCTCGTGCAGTTCCTCCACGCTGATCTCGCCGAGCCGGGACTGTTGAACCAGCACGGCGTTGTAGCGGCGGAAGTGGTCGATGGTGAAGAACGGGTTGTCGCCGTCCACCATCGCCTGCTTCACGCCCTCGTCGGCGACCGTGACGACCAGCAGGTCGGTGTACTGCTCGCCGTTCTCGTCCAGGGCGGTGTCGCTGGGGGCGCGGTACAGCAGGAAGCCCTTGCCCTTGTCGCCGCGCGGGACCTTCCAGGTGGGACGGTCGCCCCAGGAGATGCCCAGCTCGGTCTCGGGCAACCCGGCACAGATCCGGTCGACGTCCTCAGGGGTGGCGGGTCGGCTCATGCCTGAAGGCTCTCACTGCTCCCGGGCGAAGCGCAGCCCCGAGGCGGTGCCGGCCTCCAGGCGGGTGCCGCGTGCCCAGTCGGCCGCATCCATCTCCTTCTTCCCGAACGGCTTGACCCGGCCCAGCTGCACCGGGTCGGTGGCGGTGCCCACGAAGACGGCCTTCTTGGTGACCTCGAGCTGACCGGGCTCCAGCGGGTCCCGGTCCCGGGTCGGGGTCACGGCGCCGAGCTTGAACCGTTCGCCCTCCAGCACCGTCCAGGCGCCGGGGCCGGGCGTGCAGGCCCGCACCCGACGGTCCACGGCCACCGCGGGCTCGGTCCAATCGACCTCGGCGTCGCCGACCAGGATCTTGGGGGCCAGGCTGACACCCTCGTCGGGCTGCGGCCGGGCGACCAGCTCGCCGGACCCGATGCCGTCCAGGGTGCGCACCAGCAGCTCGGCGCCGCCCTCGGCGAGGCGACCCAGCAGGTCTCCGGCGGTGTCGCCGGGGCGGATCGCCTCGGTCATCACCCCGAACGTGTCACCGGCGTCGAGCTCCTTGACGATCCGGAACGTGGTGGCGCCGGTGATCTCGTCGCCGGCCCAGATCGAGTGCTGCACCGGGGCGGCACCGCGCCAGGCCGGCAGCAGCGAGAAGTGCAGGTTGATCCAGCCGTGCTCGGGGATGTCCAGGGCGCTCTGCGGCAGCAGCGCGCCGTAGGCCACCACCGGGCAGCAGTCCGGTGCGAGCGCCTTCAGCTGCTCCTGGAACTCGGGGTCGCGGGGGTGGACCGGCTTGAGCACGGGCACCCCGAGCTCCTCGGCACGCAGCGCCACCGGGGAGGGGGTCAGCTTGCGGCCGCGGCCGGCGGGGGCGTCGGGTCGGGTGACGACACCGACCAGCTCGTGGGCGGAGTGGGCGATCGCGTCCAGGGCGGGGACGGCGACCTCGGGGGTGCCGGCGAAGACAACCTTCATCAGAATCCGAATCCGTTCGTGGGGTGGGGCGAGACCTTGACGACGGGCTGGTCCAGACCGAACCAGTCCGACTCGCGGATCTCCTTCATGGCGGCCTTGCGGGCCGCGGGGTCGAGACGGTCGATGAAGAGCACGCCGTCGAGGTGGTCGGTCTCGTGCTGGATCGCCCGGGCGAGCAGGTCGCGGGCCTCGATCCGCAACGGTTCCCCGTGCATGTCGAACCCGGTGGCGACCAGCCCCAGGGCCCGGACGCAGTCGTAGGTCAGCTCGGGCAGCGAGAGGCACCCCTCGGCACCGTCCTGGGTCTCGTCGGACAGTTCCAGGGTCGGGTTGACCAGGTGGCCGACCTCGCCGTGCACGTTCCAGGTGAAGACCCGCTGGGCGATGCCGATCTGCGGAGCCGCCAGCCCGGCGCCCGGGGCGGCGAGCATCGTGTCGGTCAGGTCGGTGACGAGGCGGCGAAGGTCGGCGTCGAAGTGCTCGACCTCGACGGCCTTCTGGCGCAGGACGGGGTCACCGAACAGGCGGATCGGCTGGACGGCCACGGGGCTCCTCGGGACGGCGGGGGTGGGCGGGCAGAAGCCCGAAGGGAGCAGTCTAGAGAGTCGCCGGGTCGACCTGGACGCGGACCGGGTCCAGGCGTCGGGCCGAGCGCACCCGCTGCAGCTCCCCGAGGGCCTCCGACAGCGCGGGACCCAGGTGCCGCGGCACCCGCAGCACCGCCCGGACCTCGTCGTCGTCCGCCTCGACCGGGCCCAGCACCTCGGCCACCTCGGGCAGCCGGAGCAGGGTGAGGGCGTCCTCGACCGCACCCGGACTGCCGGTGACGGTGGCGACCCGGACCGCCGGGGGCAGGTGCGCCTCGGCCCGTACCGCGGCCTCCCGGCGGGCGAACCCGGGCGCGTCCCAGCGCACCAGCGCCTGCACGACGGCACGTTCGGCCTCGCCGACCACGACCACGTGGCCGCCCGGCGCGACCCGGGCGGCGGCGTTCATCCACGAGCGCAGGGCCTGCTCCTCGGTGCGCAGGTCACCGCGGGCCAGGGGCACCCAGGTGTCCAGCAGCAGCACGGCGGCGTACCCACCGGCGGCGACCGGCTCGGCTCCGGGGGTGGCCACGACCAGGGCCGGCCGGTCGGGCACCTCGGCGACGACGTGGTCGCCGGAGGAGACGACGACCCGGGTCGAGGGGAAGGACCGGCCGAGTTCCTCGGCGGTGCGGGCGTCGCCGAGGACCGGGGCCCGCAGGCCCCGGTGGTGGCAGGTCGGGCAGGCCCACGCCGGTGCGGTGTGGCCGCACCAGCGGCAGGTCGGCGCCGCGGTCGCCGACGGGACGTGCAGCGGGCCGGCGCAGTCGGCACAGCGCGCCGGGGTGCGGCAGCGTTCGCAGGCCAGGCTGGCCAGGTACCCGGTCCGGGGGGTCTGCACCAGCACGGGGCCTCGCTCCAGCCCGGCGCCGATGGCCCGGTGGGCCTGACGCGGCACCCGGGACGCCCGGGCGTACGGGTCACGGTCCAGGTCGAGGGTGCTGGCGCCGGCGACCTCCACCCGCACCAGCTCACGGACCCGGGCCCGCGGCGCGGCGATCTCGTGCGCCCACCCGGTGGTGACCAGGTGGTCGGCCTCGACGCTGCGGGCCACGGCCCCGACCAGGGCGGCACAGCCCTGCTGCTGGGCGCGGAGCAGGAGCACGTCCCGGGCGTGCGGGTAGGGGGCCCGGGGTTCGGCGTGCACCGGGTCGGCGTCGTCCCAGATCGCCACCAGGCCCAGGTCGCGCACCGGGGCGTAGGCGGCGGCCCGGGTGCCGACCACGACCCGGGCGGCTCCCCGGGAGACCTGGAGGAACTCCCGGTAGCGCGCCGCGGGACCGAGTCCGGCGACCAGGGTGGCGAACTGGTCGGACCCGACGACCTCCTCGAGTGCAGCCGAGACGCGGGCGACGTCGGCGGCGTCGGGGACCACCATCAGCGCGCCGCGACCGGCGGACAGGGCCGCAGCCGCGGCGTGGGCCAGCAGCAGCGGCCAGTCGGCGGAGGGCGCTGCCGACCAGACCGCGCGCGGTGCTCCCCCGCCGGCGAGGTGCTCCAGGAACGCGCCACCGGGCACGTGGTCGCGCCACGCGGCGAGCGCGGCCTGCAGCGCGCCGTCGCCCCGGAACGGGACCTGGGGGCTGGGCTCGGCCTCGGTCGTCGCGTGCCGCGGCGGCACCGCCAGCCGCAGCACGTCGCCCCGGGTACCGGCCCAGCGCTGGGCGACCAGTCCGGTGAGCTCGGCGACCTCGGGGCTGAGCACCGGTTCGGTGCCCACGACCCGCTTCAGCGGCCGCAGCTGTCCGGTGTGGTCGGTGTCGGCTCGGCGCTCGACGATGAACCCGTCGGCCTCCTGTCCGGCGAAGCGGACCTTGACCCGCACGCCGGGACGTGCGGCGGCGTCCATCGTGTCGGGCACCGCGTAGTCGTAGGGGCGGTCCAGGTGGGCGAGCGGCAGCTCCAGCAGCACCCGGGCCACCGGGTCGACGGCGGCAGGGGTCCACGTCTCGGCGTTGCGGCGCCGGGTGGCGGCCGCCTTGGCGCGGGAGTCGGCCACGGACGCACGCAGGCCGGGGAGCATGTCGTGCTCCCCGGCCTGGACGGCTGCGCCGTGCGTGGGCTGGCTCATGGCGCCAGTTGTACCAGTGGGTCCCGACCCGGACGTCGTGCGGGTTTCGGGCGGTGCACCCTGCTCACCCACCCCACCGGTGTGCGGGCCTCAGCCCAGGCGCTCGACAGCCTCCCGGAGGGCCTCGGCGCGGCTGGTCTCCTCCCAGGTGAAGCCCGGGAGCTCGCGGCCGAAGTGACCGTAGGCGGCCGTCTGCGCGTACTTGGGCTTGAGCAGGTCCAGGTCGCGGATGATCGCGGCCGGGCGCAGGTCGAAGACCTCCAGGACGGCCTGCTGGATCTTCTCGTCGTCGACGGTGCCGGTGCCGAAGGTCTCGATGAACAGACCCACCGGGGCCGCCTTGCCGATGGCGTAGGCGACCTGCGCCTCGCAGCGGCGGGCCAGACCGGCGGCGACCACGTTCTTGGCCACCCAGCGCATCGCGTACGCGGCCGACCGGTCCACCTTCGAGGGGTCCTTGCCGGAGAACGCGCCGCCACCGTGACGGGCCATGCCGCCGTAGGTGTCGATGATGATCTTGCGACCGGTCAGGCCGGCGTCACCCATCGGGCCACCGAGCACGAAGCGGCCGGTGGGGTTCACCAGCAGGCGGTAGCCGTCCGAGGGGATGTCGAAGCGGGCGAGCACGGGGTCGATCACGTGCTCCTTGATCTCGGTCTCCAGCTTGTCGAGGTCGGTCTCCTCGGAGTGCTGGGTCGAGAGCACCACGGTGTCGACGCGGACCGGGCGGTTCTCGGCGTCGTACTCGATGGTGACCTGGGTCTTGCCGTCGGGACGCAGGTGCGGGAGCGTGCCGTCCTTGCGGACCGCCGACAGACGCTCGGAGAGGCGCTGGGCGATGGTGATCGGCAGCGGCATCAGCTCGGGGGTGTCGTCGCAGGCGTAGCCGAACATCAGGCCCTGGTCGCCGGCGCCCTGCTGGTCGAGGTCCTCGGCGGACTCGCCGGTGCGGCCCTCGTGGGCGGTGTCCACGCCCTGGGCGATGTCGGGCGACTGGGCACCGATCGCCACCTGGACGCCGCAGGAGCGGCCGTCGAAGCCCTTCTCCGAGGAGTCGTAGCCGATCTCGAGGATCTTGTCGCGCACCAGCTGGGCGACCGGGGCGTAGGCCTCCGTGGTCACCTCACCGGCCACGACCACCAGGCCGGTGGTCAGCAGCGTCTCGACGGCGACCCGGCTCCTGGGGTCGTGCTCGAGCAGGTAGTCGAGGACCGTGTCGCTGATCTGGTCCGCGATCTTGTCGGGGTGACCCTCGGTCACCGACTCCGACGTGAAAAGACGTCCGGGCACGTGGAACTCCCACTCTGGTTCTGGCGGATGTGGAACCTGTTCAGCATACGGCTGAGCGGTGACCGGGCTCACTTGTCCCGACCCACGGACAACCATCTCACATGATGGTCGAAGTGCGGGACGTCCGCGCCCGGACCTGCGGCAACGACCGGTCAGTCCCCCAGCCGGGGCACGACCTGGTCCCAGATGGTGCGGGCCAACGCCGCCTTGGAACCGCGCGGGACCTCCACCGCGGTGCCGTCGGCGGCCAGGATGACGGCCTCGTTGTCGGGACTGCCGAAGACGGCTCCCCCACTGACGTCGTTGACGACCAGCAGGTCGCACCCCTTGCGGGCGAGCTTGGCGCGGGCCAGGTCCAGCACGCTGCCGGTCTGGTCGCCGGTCTCGGCGGCGAAGCCGACCACGACCATGCCGGGACGCGGCCGGTCGTGGCTCAGGGTCTTGAGGATGTCGGGGTTCTGCTCCAGCTCGACGACCGGCGAGGACCCGTCCTCGGCCTTCTTGATCTTGGCGTCGCTGGTGCTGGTGGGGCGGAAGTCGGCGGGGGCCGCGGCCATCACGACCGCGTCGGCCTCGCCCGCAGCACTGAGCACGGCGTCCATCAGCTCCCGGGTGGTGACCACCCGGACCACGTCGACGCCGGCCGGGTCCGCCAGGGCGGTGTTGGCGGCGACCAGGGTGACCCGGGCACCGCGGGCGGCGGCGGCGCGGGCCAGGGCGTAGCCCTGCAGACCCGAGGACCGGTTGCCCAAGAAGCGCACCGGGTCGAGGTACTCGCGGGTGCCGCCGGCCGAGACGACCACGTGCCGTCCGGCCAGGTCGCCGCGTCGGGCCGGCGGGCAGGCCATGACCTCGAGCGCCTGCTCGACGATCTCGGCCGGGTCGGGCAGCCGTCCCTTGCCGGTGTCGGCGCCGGTCAGCCGCCCCGAGGCGGGCTCCAGGACGACGACGCCGCGCTCGCGCAGCGTCGCGACGTTGGCCTGCGTGGCGGGGTGCTCCCACATCTCGGTGTGCATGGCCGGGGCCATCACCACCGGGCACCGCGCGGTGAGCAGGGTGTTGGTGAGCAGGTCGTCGGCCAGGCCGTGGGCGGCCTTGGCGAGCAGGTCCGCGGTCGCGGGAGCCACGAGCACCAGGTCGGCCTGCTGGCCGATCGCGACGTGCGGCACCGCCTCGACCCGGTCCCAGACCTCGCTGCTGACCGGCTTGCCCGACAGCGCTGCCCAGGTGGGGGCGCCGACGAACTCCAGGGCGGCGGCGGTCGGCACGACGGTGACGTCGTGGCCGGACTCGCTGAGCCGGCGCAGGACCTCGCAGGCCTTGTAGGCGGCGATCCCGCCGCTGACACCCAGCACCACCCGGGGGGTGCGGGCTCCGGACGCGCTCGTGGGCGCCCCGGCTGGAGCGCCCACGTCGTTGTGATCCGTCATCGCAGACGTGTCAGGCCAGGGCCCGACTCACTCTCCGCTGAAGGAGGTGTCGACCACGCGGTTGGCGGCCTCGCGGGCAGCCTCCTCGGCGGCAGCCTTCTCGGCAGCGATCTCCTCGGGGCTGACGTCCTCGCAGGTGAGCAGGTCCTCGTTGATCTCGCGCAGCGCGATCGAGAGGGGCTTCTCCTGGACGTGGGTGTCGACCAGCGGGCCGACGTACTCCAGCAGGCCCTCGCCCAGCTGGGAGTAGTACGCGTTGATCTGGCGGGCGCGCTTGGCGCTGTACAGGACCAGGCGGTACTTGCTGTCGGTCTTGGACAGCAGGTCGTCGATCGGCGGGTTGGTCACGCCCTCGGCGGTGGTGTTCGGGGCAGCCACGTAGTGCCTCACAGAAGTAGATGGGGAACGAAGAAAGTCAGGAGCCCGAGAGCTCCAGCGCCAAGGTTACCAACTCGTCGGCAGCCTCGTGAACTTCGTGGTTGGTGATGGTGGTGTCGAACTCGGACTCGGCGGCCAGCTCGACCCGGGCGGTGGCCAGGCGGCGTTCCCGCTCGGCCTCGGTCTCGGTGCCCCGTCCGACCAGTCGCCGGACCAGTTCCTCCCACGACGGCGGCTTGAGGAAGACGAAGTGGGCCTGCGGCATGGTGTCGCGCACCTGCCGTGCCCCCTGCAGGTCGATCTCCAGCAGCGCCGGGCGGCCGTCTGCGAGGTGCTGCTCGACGGGTCCGCGCGGGGTGCCGTACCGGGCAGCTCCGTGCACCTGGGCCCACTCGAGCAGGTCGCCGTGCTCGACCATCCGGTCGAACTCGGCCTCGGAGACGAAGTGGTAGTGCACCCCGTCGACCTCACCGGGGCGCGGGGCCCGGGTGGTGGCCGAGACGGAGATCCAGATCTCGGGGTGGTTCTCGCGGATCTCGGCAGCGACCGAGCCCTTGCCGACCGCGGTGGGCCCGGCCAGGACGACGAGGCGGGCGGGAGAGGTCACCGACCTCACTCGCCGGCGGTGAACTCGCGCTGCAGCGCGGCGACCTGCTTGACGCCCAGGCCGCGCACGCGGCGCGACTCGGCGATGCCCAGGCGCTCCATCATCTGGCGGGCGCGGACCTTGCCCAGGCCCGGCATCGACTGGAGCAGGTCGACGACGCGCATCTTGCCGATGACCTCGTTGGTCTGGCCCTCGGCCAGCACGTCCAGGATCGAGGCACCGGAGTTCTTGAGCCGGTTCTTCACCTCGGCGCGCTCCCGACGGGAGGCGGCAGCCTTGGCCAGGGCTTCCTGGCGCTGTTCAGGCGTGAGAGGGGGCAGTGCCACGGGGTAGTCCTTCAATCTCCGGGTGGTGGGACGCCGCCAATCTAGTGAGTGGTCCCGACACGCGGCAATCCGGGTCTGCCCCGCGGGACACGGGCGTGCCCCGGGAAGCCGCCCGGCGGCGCGGTGGCGGCACACGCACCGGCACCCGGGCGCACCGCAAGGCAAAGCGTCCGGGGCCGCCGGCTCAGCCCAGGGCGGCGACGGCCTCGTTGCCGCGCTCGGTGGCCGCGCGCAGCGCCGCAGGGGCGGGCCCCGCCGCCAGCACCTCGCGGGACGAGGAGGGCAGCACGCGCGCGGCCGCGGCCCCGAAGACGCGCTGCATGTCGGCCACGGTGCCGCCCTGGGCGCCGTAGCCCGGCGCCAGCAGCGGGCCGCCCATGTCGAGGTCCTCGGCAGGGTCGGAGACGGTGGCACCGACCACGGCCCCGAAGGAGCCCCACCCGGGCGCGTCGGCGTTGAGCTCGCGCAGCCGCCCCAGCACCTCGTCGGCGACGGTGCGTCCGGAGCTGGTCCGGGCCTGCTGGACCTGGGGGCCCTCGGGGTTCGAGGTCAGGGCCAGCACGAACACCCCGGCGCCGTGACGCTGGGCGGTCGTGACCATCGGGTCCAGCGACCCGACCCCGAGGAACGGGCTGGCGGTGATGGCGTCGACGGCCAGCGGGGAGGCCGGGTCGAGGTAGGCGTCGGCGTAGGCCTGGCTGGTGGAGCCGATGTCCCCGCGCTTGACGTCGAGGAGGACCAGGGCACCGGCCTCGCGGGCGGTCGTCACGACCCGTTCGAGGACCGCGATCCCGGCGCTGCCGAACCGCTCGAAGAAGGCCGACTGGGGCTTGACCACGCTGGCGACCGGGGCGACGGCCTCGGTGGCGGTCAGCGCGAAACGCTCCATCGAGGCGACGTCGTCGGACAGACCCCAGGCCTCCAGCAGGGAGGCGTGCGGGTCGATGCCGACGCAGAGCCGGCCGCGGGTCTGCACGGCGGCCTCGAGGCGGCTGCCGAAGGGAGCGGGCTGGTTCACGGGTCCTCCTGGTGCGTGCGGTGCTCGGGACGGCGGGACGGGTAGGACCCGGCGAGGTCGGCGCCGATCCGGGTCAGGGTGGTGGGGTCGTGCAGCAGCGCGCTGCCGACCTGGACGGCGACGGCTCCCAGGGCCAGGTACCGGCGCACGTCGGCGGCGCAGGTGACGCCCCCGTTGCCGAGCACCGGGATCTCGGTGACAGCCTCGGCGATCTCGGCGAGACGTCGCAACGCCACGGGCAGGACGCTGGGTCCGACCAGCACCCCGGGGGTGGAGCCGGGCAGCAGGGCGGGGACGGCACCGGAGACCACCAGCCCGTCGGCCCCGGCGGACTGGGCGGCGCGGGCGTGCTCCAGCCCGTGCCGGTGGCCCAGCTTGACCAGCAGCGGCAGCTGGAAGGTGAGGGCGTCCCGCACCGCGTCCACCAGTCCGGCGACCTGTGCGGTGCTGGCGGCGCGGACCAGCCCGGGCGCCTGGGCGGACAGGTTGAGCTCGACGCCCGCGACCCCGGGTGCGGTGCCCAGCCGCGCCGCCAGCGCCGCCACGTCGGCGCTGGTCGGGCCACTGACCGAGACGTGCACGCGGGCGCCGGCCCGGACCAGCCCGGGCAGCTCGGTGGCCAGGAACGGTTCCAGTCCGGCCGAGTCGACTCCCCCGTCGTGCAGGAAGCCGTGGGTGGTGCCGACCAGTCGGCGGGCCGTGAGGTGGTGCGGGTCGAGGGTGACGGTGCGGGTGACCACCGTGGTGCCGTCGAGGGAGGTGTACGGGAGGAGTTCCCGGCCGGTCCCGGCACAGCCGGAGGCGACCACCAGCGGGCCGTCCAGACGCAGGGCGGTCACGGTGCCACCCCCGCGACGGCCTCCCAGAGCACCCGGTCGCCACGCAGGACCGGACCCTCGGTGCAGCCGCGGACCCGACGGTCGATGCCGTCCTCGCCGCGCACCGGTACCTCGCAGCCGAAGCAGAGCCCGGTGCCGCAGGGCATCGCCGGCTCCAGGGCCACCTGGCTCCACACGCCACGGTCCTGGGCGGCCTCGGCGACCGCCCGGAGCATGGGGGCGGGGCCGGCGGCGTAGACCACGTCGGCGTCGGTGCGGGCCAGGGTTTCGGCGACCACGTCACCGGCCCGTCCACGCAGCCCGACGGAGCCGTCTCCGGTGGCCACGGTCACCGAGCGGGCGGTGCGGCGCAGGTCGTCGACCGGGTGCAGGTCGGCGCTGGTGGCCCCGGCCAGCAGCACGTGGACGGTGCAGCCGCGGGCAGCGAGCCGTTCGGCCAGGGCCAGCACCGGCACCGCGCCCCGGCCCTCGCCCACGACCAGGCAGGTGACCGGGTCCTTGGGCAGCGCGAACGGCCGACCCAGTGGACCGGTGACGCCCAGCCGGGCACCGACCGGCAGGCCGGCGAGCCAGCGCGAGCCCGGTCCCACCGGGTCGACCACGACGTCGACCAGGGCCCGGTCCGGGCCCGAGGGCCGCACCCGGGCCACCCAGTACGCCTGGCGCGCCGGGTCGGCTGCGGGTCGGTCGAGGGCCACGAAGGTGCCCGGACGCACCCGCTCCCCCACTCCCTCGGCACGCAGCGAGACCCGGGTCCAGGCGCCGTACGGCTCGGACGCGACGACCTCACCGACCACGTGCACCGGTCCCCGGGCGATCGGCTCGACCACGCTGCTCAGCCCGCGGCCAGCCCGGCGGCGGTGCGGTGTGCCCAGCCGGGTCCTTGGTAGATGAACGCCGAGTACCCCTGGACCAGGGTGGCGCCGGCCTCGATCCGCTCCCGGGCGTCGTCGACGGTGCTGATCCCGCCGACCCCGACCAGGGTGAGCTGCTCCCCCACGGTGGCCCGGAGCAGGCGCAGCACCTCGGTGGCGCGGGCCCGCAGCGGGGCGCCGGAAATCCCCCCGGCGCCGAGCGCGGTGACCCGGTCGGCCGGGGTCAGGAGCCCCTCGCGGGAGATGGTGGTGTTGGTGGCGATGATCCCGTCCAGGCCCTCGGCCAGGGCCATCTCCCCGACGGCTCGCACGTCGGTGTCGGCCAGGTCGGGGGCGATCTTCACCAGCAGCGGCACCCGCCGGGTGGGGGTGGCCCGGTCGGCCTCCTCGCGCACCGCCCGCAGCAGCGGCGCGAGCTTCTCCACGGCCTGCAGGTCGCGCAGGCCCGGGGTGTTGGGTGAGGAGACGTTGACCACCAGGTAGTCGGCGAAACCGGCCAGCAGCCGGGTCGACTTGGCGTAGTCGGCCGCCGCCTGCTCCTCGGGCACCACCTTGGTCTTGCCGATGTTGACGCCCAGCACCGGCCGGTGCGCCGGGGACCGGCGCTCGAGCCTGGCCGCCCGGGCGGCCAGGCGCCGGGCAACGACCTCGGCGCCGACGTTGTTGAAGCCCATCCGGTTGAGCACCGCCCGGTCCTCGGTGAGCCGGAACAGCCGCGGCGTGGGGTTGCCGGGCTGCGCCTCGCCGGTGACCGTGCCGATCTCGACGTGACCGAAGCCCAGGGCACCGAGTGCGTCGATGCCCACCGCGTTCTTGTCGAAGCCGGCAGCCAGCCCGACCCGGTGCGGGAACCGCACCCCGAACGCGGTGACGGGGTCGTGCACCCGCGGCCGGAGCCGGGTCAGCGCGGACCCGGCCCGGAGGGCGGCGAACCCCAGGTGGTGGGCCCGTTCGGGGTCGATCCGGGTGAACCCGGCGTCGAAGAGCTTCCGGTAGACCATCAGCCCTGCTCGGCGGCGCGCGCCGCCGTGGCCGCGCTGTTCCACTCCTGCAGGCTGCGCACCCCGATGGTGCCCGAGCGCATGGCCTCGACGCCCTGGACGGCCGCGGCCAGCCCCTGGATCGTGGTGATCTGCGGGACCCCGGCGAGCACGGCGGTGGCCCGGATCTCGTAGCCGTCGGCCCGGCCGGCCGAACCGGTCGAGTACGGGGTGTTGATGACCAGGTCGACGTCGCCGTCGGCGATCAGCTGCACCGAGGTCTTCTCGCCGTCGGGGCCGGGGCCCTCGTGCAGCTTGCGCACCACGGTGGCGGTGACGCCGTTGCGGCGCAGCACCTCGGCGGTGCCGGCGGTGGCAAGGATCTCGAAGCCCTGCTCGGCCAGGATCTTGATCGGGAAGATCATGTTGCGCTTGTCCCGGTTGGCGACCGAGACGAAGACCTTCCCGCCGGTGGGCAGCGGACCGTAGGCGGCCGCCTGCGACTTGGCGAACGCGGTGCCGAAGTCGGCGTCGAAGCCCATGACCTCACCGGTCGACTTCATCTCCGGGCCGAGCACGGTGTCGACGAACTTGCCCTCGGCGGTGCGGAACCGGTTGAACGGCAGCACCGCCTCCTTGACCGCGATCGGGGCGCCGGCCGGCAGCCGCCCGCCGTCCCCGGTGGCCGGCAGCACGCCGGCGGCGCGCAGGTCGGCGATCGACTCCCCGACCATCACCCGGGCCGCGGCCTTGGCCAGCGGCACCGCGGTGGCCTTGGACACGAACGGCACCGTGCGGCTGGCGCGCGGGTTGGCCTCGAGCACGTAGAGGATGTCGGCACCCAGGGCGAACTGGATGTTGATCAACCCCCGCACCCCCACGCCCTTGGCGATCGCCTCGGTGGCGGTGCGGATCCGCTTGATCTCGTGGTCGCCCAGCGTGATCGGCGGCAGCGCGCAGGAGGAGTCACCGGAGTGGATGCCGGCCTCCTCGATGTGCTCCATCACTCCACCCAGGTAGAGCTCGGTGCCGTCGTAGAGGGCGTCCACGTCGATCTCGACCGCGTCGTCGATGAACCGGTCGACCAGCACCGGGTGCTCGGGCGAGACCTCGGTGGCCCGGTCGATGTAGCCGCGCAGGGTCTCGTCGTCGTAGACGATCTCCATGCCGCGCCCGCCCAGCACGTAGGAGGGACGCACCAGCACCGGGTAGCCGATGCCGCGGGCGATCGCCTCGGCCTCGGCGCCGTTGGTGGCGAGCCCGAACTTGGGGGCGGGCAGACCGGCGTCGAGCAGCACCCGGCCGAACGCGCCACGCTCCTCGGCCAGGTCGATCGCCTCGGGCTGGGTGCCCAGGATCGGCACCCCGGCGTCGGCCAGGCCCTGGGCCAGACCCAGCGGGGTCTGACCACCGAGGGTGGCGATGACGCCCAGCACCGGTCCGGCCTGCTGCTCGGCGTGCACGATCTCGAGGACGTCCTCCAGGGTGAGCGGCTCGAAGTAGAGCCGGTCGGAGGTGTCGTAGTCGGTGGAGACCGTCTCGGGGTTGCAGTTGACCATGATGGTCTCGTAGCCGACACCACCGTTCTCCTCCGCGCCGAGCGCCAGCGAGGCGTGCACGCAGGAGTAGTCGAACTCGATGCCCTGACCGATCCGGTTCGGACCGGAGCCGAGGATGATCACGGCCGGCTTGGTGCGGGCCGCGACCTCGGTCTCGGCGTCGTAGGCGGAGTAGTGGTACGGCGTCTGGGCGGCGAACTCCGCGGCGCAGGTGTCGACGGTCTTGTAGACCGGCCGGATGCCCAGGGCGTGCCGGACGCCGCGGACGACGTCCTCGCGCAGGGTGCGGATCTGGGCGATCTGGGCGTCGGAGAACCCGTGCCGCTTGGCCAGGCGCAACGTGGGGGCGTCGAGCTCGTCGGCGGCCGCGACGGTGTCGGCCACCTCCTTGATCAGGAAGAGCTGGTCGACGAACCACGGGTCGATCTTGGTGAAGTCGTGCACCTGCTCGGGCGTGGCACCCGCCCGGATCGCGTCCATGACGGTCCGCAGCCGCCCGTCGGTGGGGGTGCGCGAGGCCTCGAGCAGCGCAGTCACGTCGCCGCAGGGGGTGTCGAAGCGGAAGATCGCGTCCTTCGACTCCAGCGAGCGCAGCGCCTTCTGCAGCGACTCGGTGAAGTTGCGCCCGATCGCCATCGCCTCGCCGACCGACTTCATGTGCGTGGTCAGGGTGGTGTCGGCGCCGGGGAACTTCTCGAACGCGAACCGCGGCACCTTGGTGACCACGTAGTCCAGGGCCGGCTCGAAGCTGGCCGGGGTCTGCTCGGTGATGTCGTTGGGGATCTCGTCGAGCGTGTAGCCGATGGCGACCTTGGCCGCGATCTTCGCGATCGGGAAGCCGGTGGCCTTGGAGGCCAGGGCGCTGGAGCGGGAGACCCGCGGGTTCATCTCGATGACGATCAGCCGGCCGTCGGCCGGGTTCACCGCGTACTGGATGTTGCAGCCGCCGGTGTCGACGCCGACCGAGCGGATGATGCCGATCGCGAGGTCGCGCATCTTCTGGTACTCGCGGTCGGTGAGGGTCATCGCCGGGGCGACGGTGATCGAGTCACCGGTGTGCACGCCCATCGGGTCGAGGTTCTCGATGGAGCAGATGATCACCACGTTGTCGGCGGTGTCACGCATGACCTCGAGCTCGTACTCCTTCCACCCCAGGATCGACTCCTCCAGGAGCACCTCGGTGGTCGGGGAGGCAGCCAGGCCGGCGCCACCGATGCGGCGCAGCTCGGTCTCGTCGTGGGCGAAGCCCGAGCCGGTGCCGCCCATGGTGAACGAGGGCCGGCACACGACCGGGTAGCCGAGCTCCTCGGCGCCGGCGATCAGGTCGTCGATGGTGTGGCACACCACCGAGCGGGCCGACTCCCCGCCGAGCTCGTCGACGATGCCCTTGAAGATCTCGCGGTTCTCGCCGCGGTCGATGGCCTCGATCGAGGCGCCGATCAGCTCGACGCCGTACTTCTCCAGGACGCCGCGC
Organism: Actinomycetes bacterium; assembly: GCA_023396115.1. Taxonomy (GTDB): domain Bacteria; phylum Actinomycetota; class Actinomycetes; order Propionibacteriales; family Nocardioidaceae; genus Nocardioides. The sequence continues at coordinate 18,147 of JAEWXC010000050.1, forward strand.
TCGGCCAGCTGGATGGCGCAGTTGAGGGCGGTCTGCCCACCGAGGGTGGCCAGCAGCGCGTCGGGGCGCTCCTTGGCGATGACCTGCTCGACGAACTCGGGGGTGATCGGCTCGACGTAGGTGGCGTCGGCGAACTCCGGGTCGGTCATGATCGTGGCCGGGTTGGAGTTGACCAGGACGACCCGAAGGCCCTCCTCCTTGAGCACCCGGCACGCCTGGGTGCCGGAGTAGTCGAACTCGCAGGCCTGGCCGATGATGATCGGGCCGGAGCCGATCACCATCACGGAGTTGATGTCAGTGCGCTTCGGCATGGCTCAGGCCTCGCTTCCGGTGGTGGTGCCTGCCGAGGCCATCAAGTCGGCAAATCTGTCGAAGAGGTAGGCGGCGTCGTGCGGGCCGGCCGCTGCCTCGGGGTGGTACTGGACCGAGAAGGCCACCAGGTCGTCGCCGCGGCGCAGCTCCAAGCCCTCCACGACGTCGTCGTTGAGGCACACGTGGGAGACGGTCGCGGTGCCGTAGGGCGTCTCGGTGGCGGCGTCGAGGGGCGCGTCCACGGCGAACCCGTGGTTGTGCGCGGTGACCTCGACCTTGCCGGTGGTGCGGTCCATCACGGGCTGGTTGATGCCCCGGTGGCCGTACTTGAGCTTGTAGGTGCCGAACCCGAGGGCGCGGCCGAAGAGCTGGTTGCCGAAGCAGATGCCGAAGTACGGGATGCCCGCGCCCAGGGCGGCCTGCAGCAGCTCCACCTGGCCGGTGGTGGCGGCCGGGTCGCCGGGGCCGTTGGAGAAGAAGAGCCCGTCCGGCGCGACCGCCTGCACGTCGGCCAGGGTGGCGGTGGCGGGCAGTACGTGCACCTCGATGCCGCGCTCGGCCATCATCCGCGGGGTGTTGGCCTTCAGCCCGAGGTCCACGGCCGCGACGGTGAACTTCTTCTCGCCGACCGCGGGCACCACGTAGGTCTCGGCGGTGGAGACGGCCTCGGACAGGTTCGCGCCGGCCATCTCGGCCTGGCCGCGAACCTTGGCCAGCAGCGCCTCGGGGTCGGTCTCGACGGTGGAGATACCGACGCGCATGGCACCGACCTCGCGCAGGTGGCGGGTCAGCGCGCGGGTGTCCACGTCGCTGATCCCCACCACGCCCTGGGCGCGCAGGTCGTCGTCGAGGGTGCGCACCGAGCGCCAGTTGGACGGGATCCGGGCGACGTCGCGGACCACGTAGCCGGCGACCCAGATGCGCGAGGACTCCGGGTCCTCGTCGTTCATCCCGGTGTTGCCGACGTGCGGCGCGGTCATCACCACGACCTGGCGGTGGTAGCTGGGGTCGGTGAGCGTCTCCTGGTACCCGGTCATCCCGGTGGAGAAGACTGCTTCGCCGAAGGTCTCGCCCTCGGCTCCGAACGATGTCCCGTGGAAGGTGCGGCCGTCCTCGAGGACGAGCAACGCAGGCTTGCGGGTGGCATGCAGCGGCACGCCTGACCTCCTTCTCCGCCTCACAGGACGGATCGTTAAAGGATGTGGAAGCGGGGCCCAGCCTAGCAGCGGGCCGGGGCCGGAGGACCACCGGCGCGACGGGTGGGACGCCCGTGGGGGTGTGAGCCTCGTCGCGCCCACCGGCGCCGGGTCACGGGGCCGTCAGGGCCAGCGTCCCACCCTGCCAGCGCCGTCGCAGCCACCGGTCGTGGGAGGCCAGCACGACGGTGCCCGGAGTGGCGGCCATGGCCTCCTCGATCTCCCCGGCCAGGGCCAGCGACAGGTGGTTGGTCGGCTCGTCGAGCAGCAGCAGGTCCGGTTCGGCGGCGACGGCCAGGGCCAGCCCGAGCCGACGCCGCTGGCCCACCGACAGCAGCCCGACCGGCCGGGCCAGGTCGCGCGGGTGCACCAGGCCGAGGTCGTGCAGCGGCGTCGCGTCCTCCCCGGTGGCGTCGGCGTAGATCTGGGCGGGGGTCCGCGTGGGATCGGCGAAGCGGACATCCTGGACGAGCTCGACCACCCGGCGGGCCGCGACGTCGACGGTGCCGCGGGTGGGGGTGAGCCGTCCGGCGAGCACCCCGAGCAGGGTCGACTTCCCGACCCCGTTGGTGCCGGTGACCAGCAGGTGCTCCCCCGCGTGGATGTCCAGGCGGGACACCCGGACCCGTGGCGTGCCGTCCGGGGCGTCGACGACCACGTCACGCACCTGGACCAGGCGTCCGCCGGGGCCGGCGGTGGCCAGGGGCGCGTCGAACCGCAGCGGCGGACGGGGCTTGCGGACCTGGTGGGCCTCGGCGTCGGCCAGCCGGCGCTCGGCGTCGCGGCGTCGTCGGGCGACGGTGCCCTGGACCCGGGAGCCCTTGAAGGCGTGGATGAACTTGTCGTTGTCGGTGGGGCCGCGCCCCTTCGCCACGTCGGACTCGGTGACCTTCGTGGCGGCCCGCAGCCGCTGCAGCTCGACCTGCTGCTCGGCCCAGGTCTGCTCCCACCGGGCCCGGGCGGCGTCGCGCCAGGCGACGTACTCGCTCCACCCGCCGCCGAACCGGCGGCTCCCGGACCCGTCGGTGCCGAACTCACCGGGCTCCAGGTCGACCAGGTCGGTGCAGACCTCGTCGAGCAGGACCCGGTCGTGGGAGGCGAGCAGCACCACCCCGTCCAGACCGGTGAGGAACTCGGTGAGCACCTGGACCGCGTCGTCGTCGAGGTGGTTGGTGGGCTCGTCCAGCAGCAACGCCGAGGGCCGGGTGGTCATCAGGGCGGCCAGCGCGAGGCGGGTGCGTTGCCCACCCGAGAGGCTGCCCACGGCCCGGGTGGGGTCCAGGTGGTCCAGGCCCAGCCGGGCGGCGGAGACCTCGGCGCGACGGTCTGCGTCCCACGCGTCCAGGGTCACGGCCCGGTCCAGCGCCTCGGCGTAGCGGGCGGCAGCGTCCTCGTCGTCGAGGTGCGCGGAGAGTTCCTCCACGGCGCGGACCAGCTCCCGCAGCGGCGCCAGGGTGTGGGCCAGCACCTGGCCGACGGTGTGGTCGTCGCGGAACGGGGCCTCCTGACCCAGGAACCCCAGGTCCGCCGGGGTCTCGACGCTGCCGTGCAGCACGGCCCGTTCGGGGGCCCGGCCGGCGATCGCGCGCAGCAGCGTGGACTTGCCGGAGCCGTTCTCCCCCACCAGACCGATCCGCTGGCCCGTGGTGGCGAGCAGGTCGAGGGAGTCGATGACCTGGCGGCCGCCGAACGTGACCGAGAGGTCACGCACCCGGACGGGACCGGCGTGCGGGGTGGTGGTGCGGGTGAAGGGGTGGGTCATGGCTGCTCCCGGGGCTCCTGGGCGGTCGACCGGGCTGCGACGGGGTGTCGGCCGGTCGAGGATCCGTCGGGCGGGGTGCCGCGGGCACGGATCAGGTCAGGGAGTCAGTTCCACACGAGAGACACCCTACGGCCGCCCGCAACCGGTTTCCGGCCGGCCGGGGTGTCCGGGTCAGACCACGAAGATGCAGAACGGGTGCCCCGCCGGGTCGGTGAACACGTACAGCGCCTCCTCGGGGTCGTCGAACCGGTCCAGGCGCACCTCCCCACCCAGGGCGAGCACCCTGTCCCGGGCGGCGAGGAGCTCCTCCTCGCTGTCGACGGCCAGGTCGAGGTGCAGCTGCTGCGGCACCTCGTGCGAGGGCCACGTGGAGCGGGGCAGCCCGACCGCCTGCTGCACCGCGAGCACGTTGCGCTCACCGTCGCGCAGCACCACCCAGTCGGCGGTGTCGGGTCCCCGGGCGGGTGGTTCGTCCCCGGGCCGGTACTGCAGCCCCAGCAGCTCCCGCCAGAACTCGGCGGTGCCGCGGACGTCCTCGGCGTCGATGGCGGTCTGCACCAGACGGGGGCGTACCTGTTCGACCATGCGTTCCAGCCCACCACGCGGGGCGGGGGTGGGCAAGGGGTCTCGGCAAGCTCGACCACCGGGGGCCGGGGGCTCGATTCTCGGCAGGCTCGACCACCGAGGGCGGGGTCAGGAGGTCAGCGCACCGTCGCGCACGGTGACCGCACCGCCGTAGACGGTGTGCACCACCCGCGAGCTGAACTCCCGGCCGTGCCAGGGGTTGTTCCGCGAGAGGGAGACCGAGTCGGCCGCGTCGAGCGTCCAGGTCGCCGTGGGGTCGACCAGGGTCATGTGGGCGGACTCCCCGGGCGCCAGCTGGCCGCCCTGGTCGCCCAGACCGGCGATCGCGGCGGGGGTGCGCGACATCACCCGGGCGACGTCGTTCCAGTCGAACTCGTCGTCCATCACCGTGCGGACGACCGACAGCGCCGACTCCAGGCCGAGCATCCCGAACGCGGCGTCGACGAAGGCGTGCTCCTTGTCGTGCCGGGCGTGCGGGGCGTGGTCGGTGGCGACGGCGTCGATCGTGCCGTCGGCCAGGCCCTCCCGCAGCGCCAGGGTGTCCTCCACGGGTCGCAGCGGCGGGTTGACCTTGTAGACCGGGTCGTAGCCGGTGAGCAGGTCGGTGGTCAGCAGCAGGTGGTGCGGGGTGACCTCGCAGGTCACGTCGATGCCCTCGGCCTTGGCCCACCGGACGACCTCGAGCGAGCCGGCGGTGGAGACGTGCGCGACGTGCACCCGCGATCCGGTGTGCCGGGCCAGCATCACGTCGCGGGCGACGATGACCTCCTCGGCGATGCCGGGCCAGCCGGGCAGACCCAGGCGTCCCGACAGCTCACCCTCGTGGCAGCAGGCGCTCGGCCCGGCCAGGGTGGGGTCCTGGGAGTGCTGGGAGACCACCCCGCCGAACGCCTTGACGTACTCCAGCGCCCGGCGCATCACGCGGGCGTCGTGCACGCACCTGCCGTCGTCGGAGAAGACCCGGACCTGGGCGGCCGAGCGTGCCATCAGGCCCAGCTCGGCCAGTTCCTCGCCGGCGAGGCCCTTGGTGACCGCGCCCACCGGCTGCACGTGCACCAGCCCGGCCTGGCGGCCCAGCTCCCACACGCGCAGCGCGGCCTCGGCGGTGTCGGTGACCGGGTTGGTGTTGGCCATCGCGAGCACCGCGGTGAAGCCCCCGACGGCAGCGGCCCGGGAGCCGGTGAGCACCGTCTCGGTGTCCTCGCGGCCCGGCTCGCGCAGGTGCGTGTGCAGGTCGACCAGACCGGGCAGCGCGACCAGGCCATCGGCGTCGAGCACCTCGGCGTCGGCCGGCGCGGAGACGACCCCGACCTCGGCGATCAGCCCGTCGACGACCAGCAGGTCGGCGGCCTCGGCCCCGAACAGCGAGGCCCCCTTGATCAGCAGCGGGGCGCTCATGCGCTGGTCTCCTCTCCGGCGAGCAGGTGGTAGAGCACGGCCATGCGCACCGCCACACCGGCGGAGACCTGGTCCAGGACGACCGACTGGGCCGCGTCCGCGGCGTCGGCAGCGATCTCCAGACCGCGGTTCATCGGGCCGGGGTGGCAGATCGGGACGTCCGGGCCGAGCACGGCCAGCCGGTCCCGGGTGAGCCCGTAGCCGACGGTGTACTCGCGCGGGCTCGGGAAGTAGCCGCCGCTCATGCGCTCCTTCTGCACCCGCAGCATCATCACCGCGTCGGCGTGCGGCAGGACCTCGTCGAGGTCGTAGGAGGTGGCGAACCCGTCGGCGGCCGCCCAGGCGTCGACGCCCGAGGGCATCAGCGTCGGGGGCGCGACCACGGTCACCTCGGCCCCGAGCAGGGCCAGGGACTTCACGTTGGAGCGGAACACGCGGCTGTGGGTCAGGTCGCCCACGATGGCCACGTGCTTGCCGGCCAGGTCGCCGAGGCGCTGCTGCAGCGTGTAGGCGTCGAGCAGGGCCTGGGTGGGGTGTTCGTTGGTGCCGTCGCCGGCGTTGATCACGACCGCGTCGACCCACTGGCTCACCTGGTGCGCGGCACCGGAGGCCATGTGCCGCATGACCAGGGCGTCGACGCCCATCGCGGCGATGGTGCGCACGGTGTCGCGCAGGCTCTCGCCCTTGGAGGCCGAGGAACCCTTGCCGGTGATGTTGATCGTGTCGGCCGACATCCACTTGCCCGCGATCTCGAACGACGAGCGGGTGCGGGTGGAGTCCTCGAAGAAGAGGTTGATCACGGTGCGCCCACGCAGCGCGGGCAGCTTCTTGACCTCGCGTCGCTGCACGTCGTGCATCTCCGCGGCGGTCTCGCACAGGACCGCGACGTCGTCGGCGGTCAGGTCGTCGATGGACAGCAGGTGCTTCTTCACGCGTCCTCACCTCCCGAGATGCGGACCTCGTCGACCCCGTCGGTCTCGGCCAGCCGGACGTGCACCCGCTCGCTGCGGGCACTGGGCAGGTTCTTGCCGACGTGGTCGGCACGGATGGGCAGTTCGCGGTGGCCGCGGTCGACCAGGACCGCCAGGCGCACCGCTGCGGGACGACCCAGGTCGCCCAGCGCGTCGAGTGCGGCGCGGATCGTGCGCCCCGAGTAGAGGACGTCGTCGACCAGGACGACGACCTTGCCGTCCAGCGCCGGCACCTTGGTCTTGTGCGGGGTGCGGGTGGGGTGCTGGCGCAGGTCGTCGCGGTACATCGTGACGTCGAGCTCGCCGACGGGGACCTCACGGCCCTCCACGGCCACGATGCGTTCGGCGACCCGGCGCGCCAGCGGCACGCCCCGGGTGTGCAGCCCGAGCACCACCAGGTCGGTGGCGCCCTTGTTGCGTTCGAGGATCTCGTGCGAGATGCGGGTCAGCGCCCGGCTGATGTCACGGGCGTCGAGGACGGTGCGCCCGGGTGGCAGGTCCACGGGTCCGTCGGTGGTTCCATCGGTGGCAGGCATGAGCGCGCCAGACCTCCTTCTCCGCCTCACAGGACGAACGAGTTAAAGGATGTCGATCGGGACCACCCTAACGCAGCGGCACCGGCCTCCGGGACGGCGTCCGGGTCCGGCCGGGTTGCACGTCGGTCTGCACGGCGGTCTGCACGGCGGCCCGCACCGCGGCCTCCGGGAACGCCGACGGCCCGCCCCCGACCGGGGACGGACCGTCGTGAACCCGCACCGGCGCCGGGTCGCCCGGGCGCCAGGTCAGGGCGTGCGCAGGGTCAGCGCTCCAGGATGGCGACGACGCCCTGGCCGCCGGCGGCGCAGATCGAGATCAGTGCCCGTCCGCTGCCCTTCTGGGCCAGCAGCTTGGCGGCAGCCGGGAGGATCCGACCGCCGGTGGCGGCGAACGGGTGCGCCGCGGCCAGCGAGGAGCCGTTCACGTTCAGCTTGCTGCGGTCGATCGACCCGAGCGGACCGTCCAGGCCCAGACGCTGGGTGCAGAACACCTCGTCCTCCCACGCGGCGAGCGTGGAGAGCACCTGGGAGGCGAAGGCCTCGTGGATCTCGAAGAAGTCGAAGTCGTCGAAGGTCAGCCCGTTGCGCTCGAGCATCCGCGGCACCGCGTAGGCCGGAGCCATCAGCAGGCCCTCGTGGCCGTGCACGTAGTCGACCGCGGCGGTCTCGTAGTCGGCCAGCCAGGCCAGCACCTCGTGACCGTTGGCCTGCGCCCACTCCTCGGAGGAGAGCAGCACGGTGGAGGCGCCGTCGGAGAGCGGCGTGGAGTTGCCGGCGGTCATGGTGGCCGCCTCGCCGCGCCCGAAGACCGGCTTGAGCTTGGCGAGCTTCTCGACCGTGGAGTCGGCCCGCATGTTGGTGTCCCGCTCGACCCCGCGGAACGGGGTGATCAGGTCGTCCTGGAAGCCCTCGTCGTAGGAGCGGGCCAGGTTCTGGTGGGAGGCGGCGGCGAGCTCGTCCTGCGCCTCGCGGGTGATCTTCCACTCCAGCGCGGTCAGCGCCTGGTGCTCACCCATCGACTTGCCGGTGCGGGGCTCGGAGTTCTGCGGCACGGCCAGGGAGATGTCTCCGGGACGGATCGCGGCCAGGGCTGCCAGGCGGCCCTTGGTGTCGCGGGCCTGGTTGACCTTGATCAGCTTCTTGCGCAGCTTCTCCCCCACGGCCAGCGGCGCGTCGGAGGTGGTGTCGGTGCCGCCGGCGATGCCGACCTCGATCTTGCCCAGCGCGATCTTGTTGGCGACCTGGATGGCGGCCTGCAGACCGGTCCCGCAGGCCTGCTGGATGTCGGTGGCCGGGGTGGTCGCCGAGAGCTTCGAGCCCAGGACGCACTCCCGGGTCAGGTTGAAGTCGCGGCTGTGCTTGAGCACCGCGCCGGCGACGACCTCGCCGACCTGCTGGCCCTCCAGGGAGAACCGGGCGACCAGCCCGTCGAGCGCCGCGGTCAGCATCTCCTGGTTCGACGCGTCGGCGTAGACGCTGTTGGACCGGGCGAACGGGATCCGGTTGCCGCCGAGGACGGCAACACGACGAGTCTCGGCCATGAGGGGCTCCTGGGTGTCGGAAGGTGGTGGGCCAAACAGTTGCAACATAGAGTTGCACACGAAGTTACAGATTCATGTTACTCAGGCGTAGTCTAGTCCGCGACGTGGCCCTGCCCACCCGGGCAGCACCGGCGTGCACGTCGAGAAGAACTCGAGCACAACCGCGAGGAGCGATCCCATGTCCGACCGTTACCAGGACTTCGTCAGCAGCTCGTTCGGCAAGCTGCTGGTCAAGAACCTCGGGCTGCCCAACCCGGCCCGTCTCGAGCGCTGGAGCGAGGGTGCCCCGCTCGTCAACGGCACCGTCGCCGTGGGTGGCACCGGCCGGATGGCCGACGTGCTCGGTGGCCTGCTGGACGGGCTGGCGGTCGCCTCGACGACGGTGACCGACGGCGACGCCCGGTTCAAGGGCCTGGTCTTCGACGCCACGGGCCTGACGACCCCGGCCGAGCTGATCGCCCTGGAGGAGTTCTTCACCCCGCTGATGCGCCGGCTGGAGAACTGCCCGCGGGTGGTCGTGCTGGGCACCCCGCCGGAGCAGCTGGAGGGTTCGGAGCGGATCACCCAGCGGGCTCTGGAGGGCTTCACCCGGTCGCTGGGCAAGGAGATCGGCCGCGGCGGCACCTCGCAGCTCGTCTACGTGACCCCCGGCGCGGAGGCGGCCACCGCCTCGACCCTCGCCTTCCTGCTCTCCCCCAAGTCCGCCTACGTGTCGGGCCAGGTCGTGCGGATCGGCGCGCAGGGCACCCTCGAGGCCCCGACCGTGGACCTGGAGCGACCGCTGGAGGGCAAGGTCGCCCTGGTCACCGGCGCGAGCCGCGGCATCGGCGAGCAGATCGCCCGGGTGCTGCACCGTGACGGCGCAGTCGTGGTCGGTGTCGACGTGCCGCAGGCCGCCAACGACCTCCAGGCGCTGATGCGTGAGCTCGACGGCGACCACCTGCTGCTCGACATCACCGCGCCGGACGCCCCGCAGCGGATCGCCCACCACCTGCGCACCGAGCACGGCGGCGTGGACGTGGTGGTGCACAACGCCGGGATCACCCGCGACAAGAAGCTGGCCAACATGAGCGAGGACCGCTGGAACTCGGTCATCGCGGTCAACCTCACCGCTCCCGAGCTGATCACCGCCGAGCTGCTCTCCTCGGGCACCGTCAACGCCAACGGCCGGATCATCGGGGTCGCCTCGATCGCCGGGATCGCCGGCAACGTGGGGCAGACCAACTACGCCGCCTCCAAGGCCGGGGTGATCGGGCTGGTGGACAGCCTGGCCGACCAGCTCACCGACTCGATCACCGTGAACGCGGTGGCGCCGGGGTTCATCATCACCGCGATGACCGCCGCGGTGCCGTTCGCCACCCGTGAGGTCGGCCAGCGCCTGAACGCGATGAACCAGGGCGGCCTGCCGGTCGACGTGGCCGAGACGATCGCCTGGTACGCCTCGCCGGCTTCCAGCGCCGTCAACGGCAACGTCGTGCGGGTCTGCGGCCAGATGATGCTGGGGGCCTGAGGTGACCGAGCAGTCGCTGCCGGTGCTTCCGCCCTCGGGTGGCGGCGTGCGCACCCTGCTCCGGGCGGCACTCCCCTCGCTGCCGGGCGCGGGTCTGGTGCCGGGGGTCAGGAAGGTCTCGCCGGACCGGTTCGAGCCGTTCGGCTTCCGCCGCGAAGCGGTCCGGGTCGACCCCGCGCACGTGGCCGCCTACGCCGCGGTGTGCCGGTTCCCGCGCAAGGACACCGTCCCGATCACCTACCCGCACCTGCTCGCCTTCGAGCTGCACATGGCGATCATGAGCGACTCCCGGTTCCCGTTCCCGGCGATCGGGACAGTGCACCTGGAGAACACGATCAGCCAGCACCGGCCGGTCGCCGTGGGCGAGACCCTCGACGTGGCGACCCGGGTCGAGGCGCCGCGCACCCACCCCAAGGGCACGGTCGTGGACTTCGTCACCACCGTGCACTCCGGGGGCGAGCTGGTGTGGGAGTCGGTCTCCTCCTACCTGCGCCGCGGTCGCGGCGGTGAGCCGTCGGGCGGCCTGACGCTCGACGTGGTGCCGGCCGGCACGACGACCTGGCGTCTGGGTGCCGACCTGGGGCGTCGCTACGGCGCGGTCTCCGGGGACGTGAACCCGATCCACCTGACGCCGCTGACCGCCAAGGCCCTGGGGTTCCGGCGCCACATCGCGCACGGCATGTGGACCAAGGCCGCCAGCCTGGCGGCGGTGGAGAACCGGCTGCCCGGCGCGGTCCGGGTCGAGGTGGCCTTCAAGACGCCGGTCTTCCTGCCCGCCACGGTCGGGTTCGGCGTCGAGGCCGTCGGTGACCAGGCCCTGCCGGACCTGGCGCTGGCACTGACCAACCCGCGCACCGGGGCACCGCACCTGGTCGGACGCACCCACGCGCTCTGACCCGATGGCCGGCCGCGTGCCGGTGACCCGCTGCACGCACGAGCCCCTGTCCTCGCGGACAGGGGCTCGTGGGGTTCATCGGCGCGGACGGCCCCAGGTGAGCTGGACCCGGCGGGCGGTGACGTTGACCTTCCCGCCCAGGTTCTGCTGCGCGAAGACCGCGGTCCCGGGGGTCCAGGTGCCCAGGTCGTCGCGGCCGTTGCCGTCCCAGTCGCCCGAGACCGGGAGGTCGCGGGGCGAACCGAACGGCAGACGGGCCACCATGGTGGCCCCGGAGTGGTCGCGCACCCGCAGGTTGAACGTGGCCGAGGACGGGGTCCAGGTGCCGACGTCGGTGATCTTGTCCCCGTCCCAGTCGCCGGTGACGGGCAGGTCCCCCACGCTGCCGACCTGCACCTTGCGCTTGGTGCCGTTCGCGGCGCGCAGGATGAACCGCGACGTCCTGGGCCGGTAGACGCCCACCTCGTCGGTGCCGTCACCGTCCCAGTCCCCGGCCACCGGCCGGTCGCCCTTCTTGCCGAGCTTGAGCACCCGCAGCGAGCCGCCGACCTTGAGGGTGAACTTCTTCGTGCTGGGGGTCCAGACCCCCACGTCGTCGGTGCCGTCCCCGTCGAAGTCGCCGACCACCGGCTCGTCCGTGGCGGTGCCGAGCGGGACGTTCATGGCGTTGCCGTTGGGGCGGCGGATGACGAACGAGGCCCGACCGGCCCGGCGCCACACCGCGACCTCGTCGGCCCGGCCCCCGGCGAAGTTGCCGACCACCGGGACGTCGACGCAGTTCTTCGACACCAGGGTGCCGAGGTTGTACTTGGCGCCCTCGAACCACGCCTTGACCACGCTGCGCTCCTGCTTGCGCTCGAAGTGCAGGTGCGGGCCGGTGGAGCGTCCGCTCGAGCCGACGGTCCCGATCTGGGTGCCCACGTCGACGTTCTGGCCCCGGCTGACCTGCACGCTGTTGAGGTGGGCGTAGATCGTGCTCTCCCCGCCCCCGTGGTCGATCTGGACCCAGCGCCCGTACCCGCCTGAGGGCTTGGGGTGGGCCGCCACCACGATCCCGCTGGCGGCCGCGACGGCCGGGGCGCCCAGGTCGTTGACCCGGTTGAAGTCGATCGCCTTGGCCGAGGGGCTGTGGCTGGAGCGGCTGCTGCCCGACCAGGTCTCCCCGCAGGCGAACGGGGCCCGGTAGAAGAGGTCGGGTGCCTTGGCCTGGGCGGACCCGGGGGCGACCAGCGCGAGCCCCGATCCGGCCAGGGCCACCACGAGCAGGCGCGGCACCAGCCGCCGGGGTTGTTCGTCGTCGCGTGCGCGCACGCCATCACCTCGTGAGGTCGTCGTGACGACGGCGCGCGCCGGGGTGTGCGGTCGCGTAGACCGCACACCCGGGCTGCGCAGTGACGGCTTCCCCACCATCACCACACGCACCTGACGTCACAGGAGCGAACAGACTTCACCACACTCTCGGCGTGTCTGTCACGCAGATCCCACGAACTACAACGATGTAGTGGTAGTGCAGCTACTTCTGGTAGCGGATCACGCCCTCCTGGGCGACCGTGGCGACGAGCTCCCCGGACTGGGAGAAGACCTGGGCCAGGGCCAACCCGCGGCCCCCGGACGCCGAGGGCGAGACCTGGTCGTAGAGCCACCACTCGTCGGCACGGAAGGGCCGGTGGAACCAGATGGTGTGGTCCAGCGAGGCGGCCAGCATCCCCGGCGATGTGATGTTGAGGTCGTGCGGCACCAGGGCGGCACCGAGCAGGGTCAGGTCGGAGGCGTAGGCGAACGCCGCCTGCTGGAACAACGTGTCGTCGGCCAGCCGGCCGTCCACCCGGATCCAGATCCGGGCCCGGGCCGGGTGCTCGGGGTCCGGCGGCAGCCCGACCTTGGAGTTGCCCACGTACCGCACGTCCAGCGCCGCCCAGTCCCGGTTCCACTCGCCGTCCGGCTCGTGACCGCGGCGGGCGATCAGGTCGGCGAGCGAGACCCCCATCTCGGGTGGGACCACGTCGGGCATCCGGTCCTGGTGGACCAGGCCCTCCTCGGGCACCTGGAAGTCCGCGGTGAGGTGGAAGATGTGCCGGCCGTGCTGACGGGCCGAGACCCGGCGGGTGGCGAAGGACCGCCCGTCGCGCAACCGCTCCACGTCGTAGACGATCGGCACCCGGGTGTCCCCGGGCCGCAGGAAGTGCGAGTGCATCGAGTGCATCTCGAACTCGGGCTCCACCGTCGACCCGGCCGCGAGCATCGCCTGCGCGGCGACCTGCCCGCCGAAGACGCGCTGCCGCTCGGTGTCGGGCTGACGCCCGCGGAACAGGTCCACCTCGATCTTCTCGAGGTCCAGCAGTTCGGCGAGCTCGGCAGCAGACCCCGGCATGGACACTCCTTCGTGCGGGTCGAGACGGCCACCGGCCGGCTCGACACTGTGGTCGGTGCGCCGGTCCCACCGGCGGTCAGGACAGTGTGCACCCGGCCCCCGGGCCGGGGTCAGTCGGTCCCGGGCTCCTCGTCCAGGCCGGCCAGGAACTGCTCGAACTGGCGGCCGATCTCCTCGCCGGTGGGCAGCGGTTCGTCGGTGGCCAGCAGTGAGGAGCCGGACTCCTCGGCCCGGCGGAACGCGTCGTACTGCTGCTCCAGGGCCACCACCACGTCGCGCACCTCCTCGTTCTCCTCCAGGTGCTCGGCCACCTCGGTCTCGGTGCGCTCAGCGGCCTCGCGCAGCGCGGTGAGGTCGATCGTCAACCGACCCCCGATCTCCAGGCGGCTCAGCAGCTCCACCGCCGCGGCCGGGTAGGAGAGCTGGGCCAGGTAGTGCGGCACGTGCGCGACGAAGCCCAGGGCGTCGTGCCCCTGCTCCCCCAGCCGGATCTCCAGCAGGGCCTGGGCCGAGGCCGGGATGCGCAGCTCGCCGCTCCACGGGCTCTGCCCGGTGAGCAGCTCGGGGTCGTTGGCGTGGTGGGTGATGGCGATCGGTCGGGTGTGCGGGACCGCCATCGGGACCGCGCCCAGGCTCACCGTGCGGGTCACGCCGAACCGCTCCACCACCTCGACGGCGGCCCGGCAGAAGCCCTCCCAGCGCACGTCGGGCTCGGGGCCGCGCAGCAGCAGGAACGGCGTGCCACCGGTGTCGCGGAGCAGCCGCACGGTCAGCCGTGGCGCCTCGTAGCCGGTGTAGCGGTCCCGGTCGAAGGTCATCGGGGGACGGCGCGCCCGGTAGTCGTGCAGCTGGTCGACGTCGAAGGTGGCCACCACGCTGCCCTCGCCGAGGTCGGCCAGGTGCCCGGCGGCCTGACCGGCGGCCTGGCCGGCGTCGAGGAACCCGTCCAGGACCACCACCATCGTGAGTTCGTCGAGCCCCTCGAGCTCGGGCACCTCGTCGACGATGTGGACCAGGCGGCCCGTATGTTCAGCCATGCGTCCAACCCTAGGCGGTGCCGCGCAGGAGCGGCGCGCAGCGCGCGTGACGACCGCCACACGGGGTCAACTGACGGCTTTGGTTACTCGGGGGTAACGTAGGTGCTGCAAGCGTCACGAACCCATGAACCGATCAGGAGATTTCGTGTCCCGACAGATCCGAGAGGTCGTCTTCGTCGACGGCGTCCGCACCCCGTTCGGCAAGGCCCGGGGGCAGTTCGCCGAGACCCGCGCCGACGACCTCGTCATCAAGTGCATCCGCGACCTCATGCGCCGCAACCCCGACCTCCCGGCCGACCGGGTCGGCGAGGTGGCCATCGCGGCCACCACGCAGATCGGTGACCAGGGTCTGACCCTGGGCCGGACCGCCGCCCTGTTGGCCGGCCTGCCCGACAGCGTCCCCGGCTTCTCCATCGACCGCATGTGCGCGGGCGCCATGACCGCGGTGACCTCGGTCGCCGGCGGCATCGCGTTCGGTGCCTACGACGTCGCCATCGCCGGCGGTGTGGAGCACATGGGCCGCCACCCGATGGGTGAGGGCGTCGACCCGAACCCCCGGATCGTCTCGGAGCGGATCGTCAACCCCGACGCCCTGGTCATGGGCAAGACGGCCGAGAACCTGCACGACCGCTACCCCACCATCACCAAGGAGCGCGCCGACGCCTACGCCGTGCGCTCCCAGGCCAAGACCGCGGCCGCCTACGAGGCCGGCAAGATCCAGCCCGACCTGGTGCCCGTCGCGACCCGCTCGGCCGAGCTGGGCTGGGGCCTGGCCACCACCGACGAGGCTCCCCGCGCCACCACCATGGAGACGCTGGCCGGCCTCAAGACCCCGTTCCGCAGCCACGGCAACGTGACCGCCGGCAACGCCTCGGGGATCAACGACGGCGCCACCGCGGCCCTGCTGGCCGACGAGGAGACCGCCCGCGAGCTGGGCCTGCCGATCAAGATGCGCCTGGTCTCCTACTCCTTCGTCGGGGTGGAGCCCGAGGTGATGGGCGCCGGCCCGATCCCCTCGACCGAGAAGGCCCTGGCCCAGGCCGGGCTGACCATCGACGACATCGGCGCGTTCGAGGTCAACGAGGCGTTCGCGGTGCAGGTGCTGGCCTTCCTGGAGCACTTCGGCATCGCCGACGACGACGAGCGGGTGAACCCCTACGGCGGCGCGATCGCGATGGGCCACCCGCTGGCCTCCTCCGGTGTGCGGCTGATGAACCAGCTGGCCCGGCAGTTCGCCGAGCGTCCCGAGGTCCGCTACGGCCTGACCACCATGTGCATCGGCATCGGGATGGGCGGCACCGTGGTCTGGGAGAACCCGCACTGGACCGGCAACTCCACGAACGGCACCGAGAAGGACGGCGAGTGACCATGAGCAACGACACCCTCCTCGAGCGCGCCCGCGCGCTCGTCAGCGAGAACGAGCGGATCACCGCCGCGCACCTGCGCAAGGTCACCCTGCCCGGTGCGGTGATCGGCCTGATCACCCTCGACAACGGCTTCGACCACACCAAGCCCAACACGTTCGGGCCGGGCAGCCTGCTGGCGCTCAACACCGCCATCGACGCGGCGCTGGCCGACGACGAGATCACCGCCCTGGCCGTCACCGGCAAGCCGTTCATCCTGGCCGCCGGTGCCGACCTCACCTCCATCGCGAGCAGTGGCCCCGACGGTGTCCGCGTGGTCGCCCAGCTCGGTCACCACGTGTTCCGCAAGCTCGGTGAGGGCCACGACGGCGTCCGCAAGCCCTCCTTCGGCTTCATCAACGGTCTCGCCCTGGGTGGTGGCCTCGAGGTTGCGCTGCACTGCGACCACCGCACCGTCATCGACTCCGCCCCCGCGCTGGGCCTGCCCGAGGTCATGCTCGGTCTGGTCCCCGGCTGGGGCGGCGCGTGGCTGACCCCGAACCTGCTGGGCGCGGAGAAGGCCGTCACCCTCATCATCGAGAATCCGCTCAACAACGGCCGCACCGTCACCGGCGCCCAGGCCCTCGAGCTGGGGCTGGCCGACGTGGCGTTCAACGGCGCCGACTTCCTGGAGCGTTCGCTGCTGTGGGCCGCGGAGGTGCTGCGCGGTGAGACCACCGTGGAGCGTCCCGAGGTCGACCGCGGCGAGGCGTGGGACGCTGCCGTGGCCCGGGCCGAGAAGATCGTCGCCGCCAAGACCGGTGGCGCCTCCCCCGCGGCGCACAAGGCCGTCGAGCTGATCGCCGCCGCCCGCACCAGCACCCGCGAGGAGGGCTTCGCGGCCGAGGACGAGGCGCTCTCCTCGCTCTCGGCCACCCCGGAGACCTTCGCCTCGCTGTACTCCTTCGACCTGGTCCAGAAGCGCGCCAAGCGCCCGGCCGGTGCGCCGGACAAGTCCCTGGCCCGTGGGGTCACCAAGGTCGGCATCATCGGTGCCGGTCTGATGGCCAGCCAGTTCGCGCTGCTCTTCGCCCGTCGCCTCCAGGTGCCCGTGGTCCTCACCGACCTGGACCAGGAGCGCGCCGACAAGGGCGTCGCCTACGTGCACGGCGAGATCAACGCCCTGCTGGCCAAGGGCCGGATCAACGCCGACAAGGCCAACCGGCTCAAGGCCCTGGTCACCGGCACCACCGACAAGGCGACCCACTTCGCCGACGCCGACTTCGTGATCGAGGCCGTCTTCGAGGAGATGGGCGTGAAGAAGGCCGTCTTCGCCGACGTGGAGAAGGTCGTCTCCCCCGAGTGCGTGCTGGCCACCAACACCTCCTCGCTGTCGATCACCGAGATGGCGGCCGACCTGGCCCACCCCGAGCGGGTCGTCGGGTTCCACTTCTTCAACCCGGTCGCGGTGATGCCGCTGCTGGAGATCGTCCGCGGCGAGCAGACCGACGACGCCACCCTGGCCACGGCGTTCGCCACCGGCAAGAAGCTCGGCAAGACCACGATCGGGGTGAAGGACTCCCCGTCCTTCATCGTCAACCGCCTGCTGGGGCGCTTCCTGGGCGAGGTCGCCCGGATCGTCGACGCCGGCACCCCGATCGAGGTCGCGGACCGCTCGTTCGCCGGCGTCGCCCCGATGCCGCCGTTCACGCTGCTGACCCTGGTCGGCCCCGCGATCGCGCTGCACAACAACGAGACCCTGGCCGCGGCGTTCCCGGAGCGCTTCTACCTCTCCCCCGCGCTGCAGCGGGTGGTCGAGGCCGGCAAGCGGTCCTACTTCGGCCCCGACGGCACCACCCTGGACCCCGAGGTCGAGGCGCTGCTGGAGAAGCCGGCCGACCCGGTCGTGCTGACCGAGACCGAGGTCCGCGAGAAGGTCCTCTCCGGTCTGGCCCAGGAGGCCCGCCTGATGCTCGACGAGGGTGTCGTGGTCGGTCCCGAGGACATCGACCTGGGCATGATCACCGGCGCGGGCTTCGCGTTCTGGAACGGTGGCCTGACCCTGCTGCTCGACTCCTCGGGCATCTCGGAGAAGGTCAACGGCAAGCGTTTCCACTGATCCACACGCTCGTCCCACGGGGCGTCCGGGCTGCGGCCTGGGCGCCCCGTGGCCTTTTCCGGGCAGAGGGCGAACCCTTCCCTAGGCTCGTCCCGTCGGTAGGGATGACGGACCCCGGAACGGGCGGGTCCCCGAGAGGGAGGAGAAACGTGTGAGGCTGCGACGAGCGGACCAGCACCGTGACGACTTCACCGACTTCGTGGCGGCCCGCGGCCCCGCGCTGCACCGCACCGCCTACCTGCTGGTCGGCGAACGCGGCCTGGCCGGTGACCTGCTGCAGGAGGCGTTGACCAAGACCTGGGTGGCGTGGCCGAAGCTGCGTGACACCGGACGGGCCGAGGCCTGGACCCGCAAGGCACTGCACACCACCGCCATCGACTGGTACCGGCGCAGGAACTGGAGCGCCGAGCGGCCCAGCGACGAGGTGCCCGACGCCCCCGTGCACGCTGCCCAGGACCAGGTCGGCACCCGCGAGTGGCTCTGGGAGGCCCTGCTGGCCCTCCCACCCCGGCAGCGCGCCACGCTCGTGTGCCGCTTCTACGACGACCTCACCGAGGCCCAGACCGCCGACGTGCTCGGGTGCGCGGTCGGCACCGTGAAGAGTCAGACCTCCGCAGCCCTGCGCACCCTCCGCGGCGCCCTCGTCGAGGCCGACTCCGACCCCACCCTGATCGACGCCCTGATGGAGGCCAGCCGATGAACGACCTGATCCGCGACGTGCTGCACGACCGCGCCGACGCCCTCACCGACCCCGACATCGACCTGACCGCCGTGGAGGCGGGCGGCCGGCGTGCCCGCAACCGACGGCGCTGGACCGTCGCCGCGGGCGCGACCGGCTCGGTCGCGGCCGTGACCGCGCTGGCCATCGGCATCGCCCAGCTGACCGGCGACACGACCGGGCAGACCGGTCCCCGGGAGTCGCAGTTCGCTGCTGCGTTCGCCGACGGCGCACCCACCTACGCCCAGGGGTCGGTGGTCCACCTGGGGGCGGACCTGACCTTCGACGTGGGCCGCAAGGTGGCGGCGATGGTGCAGACCCCCGGCGCCGTGGTGGTGGTCGACACCGACGGCGGGGTGTGGGTGGCCAACGGTCAGCAGGAACCCGACCGGGTGGGCGACGTGGGCGACCTCCGCCCCCACCTGCGCGAGTCCGGTGACCTGGTGGCCTGGGCCGAACGCAGCGACGCCGGCACCCGCGTGGTGGCCCTCGACGTGGCGAGCGGCCAGACCTGGCAGGCACCGGCCATCGCCAGCGGCGACGGCGAGTTCGACGAGCCCGAGGTCGCTGCGGTGGACCGGGGCATGGTCTGGTTCACCGACGACTCCGGCCTGACCCGCTGGGAGCCCACCACCGGCGGCGCGCCGCTCATCATCGACCAGGAACCCGGGTACGAGCTGCGCGACGTGCGCAACGGCATCTACCTGACCAACTCGCAGAAGGGGAACTGGGTCGGGCACGTGGGCCCCGACCTCGCCGGCGGCGAGCGGGTCAAGGTCGGCGCCAGCGGCCCGCAGCGGCTCTCCCCCGACGGGCGCCTGCTGCTGTCCGAACGCAGCGCCGACGAGTTCACCGTCTACGACACGAGCACCGGGGAGATCCTGGCCGACGCGCCCGAGGGCTACGAGTTCGCGGTCGGGTACGCCTGGGCCGACAACGCCCGGTACTGGGCCGCCGCGATCCAGGAGCTCGGTGAGGGCAGCGCCGGCGACAGCCCCTACCGCTACGACCTGCTGCTCTGCACGGCCCCGGCCAGCTGCGAGGTCGCGGTCGACGACGTCGAGGTGAGTTCCGAGGGGAGCGGCGTGGTCCTCCCGATCGGGGAACGGATGGACTGAGCCGACTCTCGCACGACGCCCCACGGGACCTCCCGTGGGGCGTCGTCGTGTCCCGGCACCTCGTGGCGGCTCAGGCGTAGGTGCCGAGGATGCGTTGGGCGGCCAGCTGGGCCAGGGCCTGCTCGTCGAGGCCGGTCTGCTCCTGCAGCACGTCGGTGGCGCTGGTCCCGCCCCGGGTGGCCATCGCGTCCACCAGGCTCCACAACCGGTCCTCCCCGAACTGTGCCGCCACCGTCTCGCAGGCCCACCAGGCCAGCCCGTAGTGGGCTCCGGAGTGCTCGCCGTTGAACGTCTCGTCCTCCGGCAGGGTCTCGACCCCGGCGCGTGCCGCAGCCACGGCCGCCGCCGAGACCAGCCGGTCCTCCGGCGGCAGCGACCGGACCGAGACGTACTCCGCGATCCCCTCGCTGAGCCACACCGGGAGCGGGTCGTCGACCGCGCCGAGCACCACGTGGGTGAGTTCGTGGCGCACCAGCCGGTCCCGCACCTCGGGGGTCGCGGTCAGCATCCGGGGGTGCAGGGCGAACCGGACCCCGGCGAGCTGTCCGCCGCCCGAGCCTCCGTGCACCTGGAAGGCGACACCGTCGAGCCGGTCCGCGTCCCCGCCGGGCAGCCCCGGCAGGGCCTCCATCAGCTCGGTCCCGCTCAGCGCGTAGACGACCACCGACCGCTGCCACGGGTCCGGCACCCGGGAGAGCACCTCGGCAAGACCACGCTCGACCGAGTCCAGCACGGGCCCGGCGTGCCGGGAGCTGTCCTCGTCGCTGATCAGCAGCACACCGGTACCGGAGCGGACCACCAGCTCGGTGTCCTCCCAGGGGTGCTGGAACGCGGTGGTGTGCGCGGTGCCGTCGTGGTCCTCGCCGACCCGCCAGCCGTCGTCGGTGGGGGTGAAGTGCATCCGCAGCCGGGACTGGACGGGGCGTCGGTCGAACCCGGCCATCCGCAGCGACACCCGGACCACGGCGTCCCAGCCGCTGCCGTGCGCCCGCAGGGTGTCGACCTCCAGCGTGGAGCGGTAGGTCTGCAGCGGCAGCTGCGTGGTGTTGGCCAGGTAGGTCCGCTGCCGGTCGACGAACTCCTGCGGGGCGTCGGGCGAGAGGGTCGCCAGGAACCCCTCCCGATCCCCCGCCCGCAGGGTGACGGCACGCTGCCGCAGCACCGTCCGCACGCCCTCGACCACGGCCGTGGGGGCGCTCCGGGCGGTGCTCGGCTGCTCGACCGCGATCCCGCAGCCGGCCCACCAGGCGCTGCCGGTCAGGAGGAGCAGGACCAGCAGGACCCGCGCCCGTCGCCGGGCACGCCGGGCACGCCGGGGCGGCGCGGGAGGGCTGGGCTCAGCGCTGGTGGTCGGCATCAACCAGAGAACGACCCTGCGCCAGCGCGGTCACGTCCTCCACGATGCCGCGGGCGACCTCCTGGGCGGTCAGACCGATCCGCTCCAGGATGGCCGGGCGCTTGGCGTGGTCCAGGAACTCCTGGGGGATGCCGTGCACCCGCACCGGGGTGCGGACCCCGGCCTCGTTCAGCGCGGCCAGGAAGCTCTGGCCGACACCGCCGGCGACACCGTTGTCCTCGAGGGTGACGACCAGGTCGTACTCGGCGGCGAGCTCGACCAGGGCGGGGTCGACCGGCTTGACCCAGCGCGGGTCCACCACGGTCACCCCGATGCCCTGGTCGGTCAGCCGGCCGGCGACGTCGATGCCCACCTCGGCCATCGAGCCGACGGCGACCACCAGCACGTCCTTGGTGCCCTGGCGGACCAGCACGTCGCTGCCGCCGACCCGGCCCACGGCCTCCATGTCCGCCGGCGGCGGGCCCTTGGGGAACCGGACCACGGTCGGGGCGTCGGAGACCTCGACCGCCTCGTCGAGCAGCTCCCGCAGCCGGGCGGCGTCGCGGGGCGCGGCCAGGCGCAGGCCCGGGACGATCTGCAGCAGCGACATGTCCCACATGCCGTTGTGGCTGGCGCCGTCGTCGCCGGTGACCCCGGAGCGGTCCAGCACGAACGTGACACCGCACTGGTGCAGCGCCACGTCCATCAGCACCTGGTCGAAGGCGCGGTTGAGGAAGGTCGCGTAGACCGCGAAGACGGGGTGCAGTCCACCGGTGGCCAGGCCGGCAGCACTGGTGGCGGCGTGCTGCTCGGCGATCCCGACGTCGATGGTGCGCTCGGGCCAGCGGGCCTGGAAGGCGTCGAGCCCGACCGGGTGCATCATCGCCGCGGTCATCGCGACCACGTCGGGACGCCGGGTCCCGACCTCGACGATGGCGTCGGAGAAGTGGTCGGTCCAGATCCGGCCCTTGGGCTTCTCCTGGCCGGTCTGCACGTCGAACGGACCGGGGGCGTGGAACTGGTCGGCCTCGTGGCGCAGGGCCGGGTCGTAGCCGAAGCCCTTGCGGGTGATGGCGTGCACGATGACCGGGCCGCCGAACCCCTTGGCCGCGGTCAGGGCCTCCTCCATCGCGACCTGGTCGTGGCCGTCGACCGGGCCGACGTACTTGAGACCGAGGTCCTCGAAGAGGCCCTGCGGGGCCAGGGCGTCCTTCATGCCCTTCTTCATCGCGTGCAGCGCGTCGTAGGCGGCGGCGCCGACCCCCGGGACGGCGGTGAGGCGCTTCTTCACCACGTCGAGCACCTGCTCGTAGCGGGGGTTGGTGCGCAACCGGGTCAGCGCGGTGGCCAGACCGCCGATGGTCGGGGTGTAGGACCGCTCGTTGTCGTTCACCACGATCACCAGGCGCGAGTCCTTGGCGATGGCGATGTTGTTGAGGGCCTCCCAGGCCATGCCGCCGGTCAGCGCGCCGTCACCGATCACGGCCACCGTGTGCCGGTCCTCGCCACGGATCGCGTAGGCACGGGCCAGGCCGTCGGCCCAGGACAGCGCGGTGGAGGCGTGGGAGTTCTCGACCACGTCGTGGTCGGACTCGGCCCGGCTCGGGTAGCCCGACAGGCCACCCTCCTTGCGCAGGGTCGCGAAGTCGCCGGCCCGGCCGGTGACGAGCTTGTGCACGTAGGACTGGTGCCCGGTGTCGAAGACGACCCGGTCGCGGGGGCTGTCGAAGACCCGGTGGATGGCCAGGGTCAGCTCGACGACGCCGAGGTTGGGGCCCAGGTGCCCGGAGTTGGTCGCGACGGTCCTGATCATCAGGTCGCGGATCTCCGCAGCGAGTTCGGCGAGTTCCGCCTCCCCCAGACCGCGCAGGTCGCGTGGCGTCGAGATCGCATCCAGGTGGCCCATTGCGCTCCTTCGTCGAGTTCGTGCACCGGTCCCCCGGTGCCCCGTGCCCACGCACCGAACGGCACGGCAGGCAACCGTTCGAGTCTAGGCGATGGGCCTCAGAGGTCCCAGAACGCCACCGCCGGCTCGTGCAGCGACCCGAACCAGAGCCGCCCGTGGTGCTCGCGCACGCCGGTGACCATGTGGAAGTGGTGCGCGTCCAGCGCGACGTCGTGCACCACCGCCCCGCCGGCGTCCAGGGCCAGGGCGCGCACGGTGCGCTGCGGCGCGGGTTGCAGCGCGTCGGGCAGCAGGGTGGCGGCCCGGCGGATCGGCTGCGGCGCCCGCTGCAGCCGTTCCACGACCGGGTCGGTGGGCGAGGCGACCGAGACCCACACCAGCCCGTCGGTCCCGGTGGAGGTGTTGTCGGGGTAGCCGGGCAGGTCGGTGGCCAGGTGGTCGCGCTGACCGGCCCGGTCCCCGGAGATCCAGTACCGCACCACGGTCCGGGCGCCGGTCTCGGCGACCGTGACGAACCGTTCGTCGGCAGCCAGGGCCACCCCGTTGGCGAACGCCAGCCCGGTGAGGACCACCTCGGCCCGGGTCCCGCCCGGGGCGAGCCGCAGCAGGCGGCCGGTCCGGGTGGCCTGGACGAAGTCGTCCTTCCAGCGCGTGATCGGGTACCGGGTGGAGGAGTCGGAGAACCAGATGGTGCCGTCGGCGGCCACGGCGGCGTTGTTGCAGAACCGCATCGGCACCCCGTCCACCTCGCGCACGAGCTCGGTGACGCGACCCCGGACCGGGTCGACGCGCAGCAGCCCCCGTTCGGCGTCGCAGACCAGCAGGTCACCGTCGGGCAACCACTCCAGGCCCAGCGGCCGGCCGCCGGTGTGCGCGACCCGGTCGACGCGCTGCAGGTCGGGCGAGATCCGGTGCACGGCGCCGTCCTCGGTGCCGGTGAGCACCGACCCGTCCGGGGCGACCAGCACGTCCTCGGCTCCCGGGCCGGGCACCGGGACGACGGTGGGGTGGCCCTCAGCCATGGGGGCGGTCCTGCCAGGTGCACAGACAGACCCGGTTGCCGTCAGGGTCGGCGAGCACCCAGAACCGGGGCGCCTGGGAGTCGTCGACCACCGAGCCGCCGGCCGCGACCGCGGCCCCGATCCGTTCGGCCACCAGTTCCGGCGCCACCCACAGGTCCGGGTGGAAGCGCTGCCGCGGCTCGTCGCTGCCCGACTCCTGGAACCACAGCGCCGGGAACCGGTCGGCCGGGTCGACCACCTCGTCGCCACGCTCGCCCACCTGTCCGTCGAACACGGCCGCCCAGAACCCGACGATCCGACTGTGGTCGGGGCTGTCGAGGGCGTACTCCAGGCGTTGCCGCGCGGTCCGGCTGGCCGGCACCCCGGCCTCGGCGGCCAGCCGGCTGATCGTGGTGGCCAGCGCGACGTCGCGCTCGGTGACGCCCCCGACGTCGTGGCTGCTGAGCCGGATGTCGAGGTGGGGGTAGCGCAGGTCGAGGTCGGGATGGTGGTCGGCGGCCTCGGCGGCGGCCCCGATCGCCTCGACCAGGGCCAGCCCGGTGGCGAAGTCGCCGGTCACCAGGCGGGTCTCGATGCCGCGCAGCGCGTAGTTCCAGTCGTCGAGGCCACGCGCGGCGAAGTCCGGTCCGTTGATCCTTGCGCTCATCCGACCATGCTGGCGTACTCCGGCGAGGAGAGGAACCCCGGAACGACGACGGCTGCCGCGGTGCTCAACGGCAGGGTCGTGGTCGTGGCCGGGTCGACGAAGACCATCTGCCGACCCTCCCGGCAGTCGATGTCGGCGTCGGTGGCATCCACCCGGGCGGCGTAGACCTGCATCCGGTCCCAGCCGCCGCCGAAGGCCCGGTGGTCGACGACAAGGTCGTGCACCAGGGTCAGGCTGCCCGGGGCGAGCCGGACCCCGGTCTCCTCCTCCAACTCACGGTGGGCGGCGGCCTCGAACTCCTCGCCGGGTTCGACGTGCCCACCCGGCAGCCCCCAGCGTTCGGGGTCGATGACAGGGTGCTCGTCGCGTTCCTGGAGCAGCAGCCGCCCACCGGCGTCGACCAGCAGGACACCGGCGAACCGGCCCTCGCGCCAGGGCACCGCACCGTGCCGGGCGACCCGGCCGGGTTCGGCCAGGATGTCCCCGACGGCCCGGGCCAGCGGGGCCGCCAGCGGCAGGCCGAGGAGTTCCTCGGGGTCGGTGAAGACCATCTGACGTCCCTCGTGGCACTCCGGCACCCGGTCGGGGGTCGAGCCGTGCAGCACCGCGAAGGTCTCCCGGGTGCGCCCGGGCAGCTGGAGGACGTAGCGGCCCAGCTCGGTCAGCTCGACGTCGTCGATGCCGGTCTCCTCGACCAGCTCCCGCAGCCCGCAGACCAGCGCGCTCTCCCCGGGCTCCCGAGCACCGCCGGGCAGCCCCCACTGCTCGGGGAACACGCGGGCGTGCTCGTCGCGCTCCTGCAGCAGCAGCCGCCCGGAGTCGTCGGTGAGCGCGACCAGCACGAAGGTGAGGTCCTCGTCGGGGCACTGTGCGGGGCTGAGATCACCGGCGTCCATGCACCGAACCTAGCCGGGCACGGGGCACCGTCGGCCGCGCTCGCCCTCACATCGTGAACTCGGGGTTCACCCGCTTCGGGGTCCAGGCCCGTTGGCGCCGGGCGACCAGGCTGGTCAGCACCAGCGAGCCCACCAGCCACGCCGCCAGCACCAGCGCGTGCACGCCGAGCTGGTGGGTCGCTCCCCCGTACATGGCCTGGCGCAGCCCGTCGACCGCGTGGCTCATCGGCAGCACGTGGTGCAGCGGGTACAGCGGTTCGGGGATCGTCTGCCACGGGAACGTGCCGCCGGCGCTGACCAGCTGCACGACCATCAGCACCAGCGCCAGGAACTGCCCGGGACTGCCCAGCCAGGCGCACAGCAGGTGGATCACGGCGATGAACGTCGCCGAGGCCAGGACCATGAAGGCCAGGGTGAGCGGGACGTGTCGGGGGAGCACCCCGACGGCCAGGGCGACCACGGTGACCACGAGCGCCACCTGGGCTGCCCCGATCAGGGCCGGGGAACCCCAGCCGCCGACCGCGACCCGCCAGGACCGCACTCCCGCGGAGAGTGCGCGCCGGCTCAGCGGGCGCACCAGCAGGAACAGCACGTAGCCGCCGATCCACGCCGACAGGGCCAGGAAGAACGGTGCCAGGCCCTCGCCGTAGGAGCCGGCGGTGGCGTCGGAGGAGTTCTTGACGGCGACCGGGTCCGAGATCGCCTCGGCCATCCGTTCGCGGGCCTCGTCGTCGGTCGCCGGGATCTGCTGGGCGCCCTGGCGGAGCTTGCGGGCCAGGGTGTGGGCGCCGTCGGCGAGTTCCCCGACCCCGTCGGACAGGTCGGAGGCGCCGGTGTGCAGCGTCCCGGCGCCCTCGGCGAGGCTGCCGGCTCCCTCGTCGAGCTGCTGCGCGCCGTCGCGGGCCCGGGCGATCCCGGAGACCAACTCGGGGGTGGCCCGGGCCAGGGTGGCGTTGCCGTCGGCGACCTTCCGGGAGCCGTCGCGGAGCTGGTCGAGTCGGCCGGACAGCTCGGTGACCTGGTTGGAGGCATTCCGTACCGGGGTGCCGAGCCGGTCGTAGACCGCCATCACGTCCCGGACCTGGGCGGCGGTCAGTCCCTGGTCGACCAGCCGCTGGCGGAGTTCGGCGCGGCGGGTCCGCCAGTCCTGGAGCACCTGCTGGGCGACGTCGGCTGCGGTGTCGCCGTACCCGGCCAGGGTGGCGTTGCCGTCGGCGACCTGCTCGGCCCCGTCCGCCAGACGACGGGTCTGCCGGGGCAGGGCGGCGACCTGGTCGTGGGCGGTGGACAGGCCCTCGTGCAGGGTCGCGGCACCGGCGGCGAGCTTCTCGGCCCCCTCAGCGAGTTCCCCGGCCCCGTCGCGGACCCGGACCGCGCCGTCGTGGGCGGTGTCGGCGCCGCGGGCGACCTGTCGGGCCCCGTCGGCACCGTCGAGGAGTCCCTGGCGGGTGTCGGCGATGCCGGTGAGGAAGGTGAGCGCGGCGGTGTGGCCGACCTGCGCGGTGACCGCGTCGCGGACCTTGCCGACCACGGTGTTGGCGATCGTGGTGGACAAGTAGGAGTTGGCGTCGTTGGTGAGCAGCACCAGCCTGGCCTGCTCGGGGTTCTCCTCGGCCACCGAGTCCAGGCTGGCCGAGAAGTGGGCCGGGATGACCAGGGCGAAGTCGTAGCGCCCCTGGGCGACGCCCTGCTCGGCCGAGGTGCGTGAGGTCTCGTGCCAGTCGAAGTCCCCGCCGTCGAGCAGCTCGTCGGCGACGTCACGCCCCGCGTTGCGCACCGAGCCGTCGTGCTCCTCCACCCCGGTGTCGTCGACGACCAGGGCGGCCGGGACCCGGCTGAGCGCGCCGTAGGGGTCGTGGTTGGCGTACAGGTAGAGGCCCGCGTAGATGGTGGGCACCAGGACCAGGGCGAGCACGGTGATCCGGGCCATCCGGGTCGAGGTGATCCGCCGCAGCTCGGTCCAGGTCAGCTGCCAGGCCCTCATGCCACGGCCCCCGGTTCCACGGCGCCGCCGACCAGGCAGGTGGCGTCGTGCTCGTTGGCCACGGCCCGGGTCACGGTGACCAGCACGCCGAAGCCGTCGCCCGCCAACGCCTCGGCCCGGGCCAACCACTCCTCGGCCGGGCCTCCGTGCCGCTCGGGGAGCCCGAGCACCAGGTGGCTGACGCCGGCCCGGTGGCGGGCCAGCTCGGTCAGGACGGTGAGCCGGGCGTCGGGGTCCAGGTCCTCGATCCGGTCCCGGGCGTGGGTCCCGAGGTCGTGCTCGTCGAGCCAGCGCTGGGCGACGCGGAACCCGGTCCGGCGCCGGGCGAAGGCAAGCTCCTCGGCCACCACGGTGCGGACCGGGACGCCGGGTTCGGGCGCGGACACCCCGGGCACGTCGACCAGGGCGACGGCCTCTCGCAGGGCGGCGGCACCGGGGTCGCCGCCCAGGCGCACCGTGCCGGCGGACAGCGGCAGGCGTCCGGCCAGGGCCAGGGCCAGCGCGGTGAGGGAGTGCACCTCGGTGCCCACGGCGATCGTGACCTGACCGACCTCGACCCGGGCCGAGGTCGGTGGGAGCAGGTCGCGGTGGCCCTGACGGACCCGGATCCCCTCGGCGACGAGGGTGGCGTCATCAGACATGCCGCCAGCATCGCACCGGGTACCGGTCACCTCCATGCAGCTGGAGCGTCTGTTTCCTCACAACCCCGGTGGACCGGGCCGGGTCACAGCCGGGCGACGAAGCGGCGGCCCCGGATCGCGGCCTCGACCAGCCCGACCTCGCGGCGCCGCCGGACCAGCCGGGCTTCCTCGGCCTGGAAGGCGGTCACGGCGTCGGCGACCACCGGCAGGTCGGCCACCTCACCGAGGTCACCGCGAGCCTCGCTCAGGCCGCGCTGCACCGCGGCCAACTGGGCCTCCACGTGCAGCACCGCGAACCGGGCCAGCACCACGATGTGGCGACGCAGGGCCGCGTGCCCCCGCAGTTCGGGCGGGGAGATCTCGAAGAGCCAGTTGACCGCCGTGCGCTCCCAGTCGGGGACGCCGGGCGGCCGGACCTGGTCGGGCCAACCGGCCGGTGCCACACTCACCCGACCATCATATCGAACAGGTGTTCGATACGGGAGTCAGTCCTCCAGCGCCCGCTCGAGGCGCTCGACCTTGGCCGCCATCTCGCCGGTACGACCGGGACGGATGTCGGCCTTGAGCACCAGCCCGACGCGGGGCGAGGTCTCCGCGACGGCGAAGACGGCCTCCTTGACCACGGCCATCACCTCGTCCCACTCCCCCTCGATGTTGGTGAACATCGCGTTGGTCTCGTGCGGCAGGCCCGAGTCACGGATCACCCGGACGGCACGGGCGACCGAGTCGGCCACCCCTCCGTCCGCGTCTCCTCCGGTGGGGCTGATGGAGATGGCGACGATCATGACGCCAACCTAGCCCGCACCGGTCGCCGGGTTCACAGCAGTCCGCGCCGGGCCGCCTGGGCGCCCAGCTGGAACCGGCTGCCGGCACCGAGCACCTGCTGCAGCCGGGTGACCCGCCGCCCGACGGTCCGTTCGCTGACCCGCAGCTCGCGGGCGATCGACTGGTCGGTCAGCCCCATCCCGAGCAGCTGCAGCAGGGGTGGCGCCCAGACCAGCCCGGCCAGCGGGTCGTCCCCACCGCCGGAGACGCCCACCGCCTGCCCGAGCGGGATGGACCGGGCCCAGTAGCCCTCGAAGAACGCGCGCAGTGCGGCCACCATGCCCGCGTCGCGGACCAGCGCGGTCCGCAGGTCGTCGCCGTGCCGGTAGGGCAGGGTGAGGGCGGCGCGGGACTCCGAGAGCACCATGTTGACCGGCACGTCGGCCACCACCCCGCCGCGTTCGCCGTGCTCGAGGCACTCCAGCGCGACGGCGACGGCGCGGGGGTCGGCGAGCACCCGCTGGTCGTAGACGACCCGCACGTCCACGCCGCGCGCCAGGGCGTCCAGCACCCCCGGAGCCGCCCGGACCGGACGGTTCCCGCGGGGGCCGAGGCTGAAGGCGCACAGCTCCACCTCGGCGTCGTCGAGCAGTCGACGGGTCTCCCGGTCCACCTGCGGCGCGGTGTGGATCTGCACCGGAGCGGACCCGGCCCGTTCGGCGTGCCAGACCGCCCCGAACACCTCCGCCGCCTCCTGGGCGGCCACGGCGACCCGTCGGTGCCGCTCACCGAACGCCTCCAGGGCGCCGCGGGGCGGTCGGGCGTCGACCAGGCCGTCGACCTGCTCGGCCAGCCCCAACTCGACCAGTCGGGCCACGGCCGAGCCGTCGAGGGAGTGCGGCGGCTGGGCTCCGTCGCGGGCCAGGGTGAGGTAGGTCCGTTCGGCCGCGGGATCCAGCCCGAGCAGCGTGAACGAGGGGTCCACGGCATCCGTGCCGTCGTCCCCCGCGCCCGATCGCTGGGTGGCCACGCCCCCACCCTAGGTGTCGGTGACCGGTTCCCGACACGTCGGGTTCCGGACGCGCCAGCCCCTCGACCTGCGCCGGGCCAGCGGGCGAGGCTCAGGGCGCGGCACACCCTCAGCCGCACCTCTCGAAAGGGGAATCGACCGTGAGAAAGACCATCAGCGCCCTGGCCGCCGGAGCCGTCCTCACCCTGGGTCTCGCCACCGCGGCACCCGTGGTGGCCCAGCCGACGCTCGCCGGAGCCGCGACCAGCGCCAGCGCAGCAGGCCAGGTACCGCGCACCCTGGCCGAGTACCGCGCGATGCTCGACCAGAGCGGCCTCCCGGTCGACCTCCAGCAGCGGATCGCGGCGTCCATCGACGCCCTGCCCGCCGACCTCGTGGAGCGGCTCAACCGTCGCCTGGAGCAGATCGGCACCGAACGCGGCGCCGCGCTCAACGGCATGGCCCGGGCCATCGACCCCGACGACTACGCCTGCGCGAGCACCCCGCTGGACGCCTACGTCGACGAGATCCTCGCCGGCGTCAACATCTTCGCCCTGCTCTTCGTGCAGATGTACGGGGGCCTCGACCTGCCGACCTACGACGCCGTGCTCAACGGGCACACGCTGCCGGCCGAGTTCGACGACGGCGCGGCCAACACGCTGGTGCGGAACACGATCCGGGACGCCAAGAAGTTCTGGGACATCCCCTCCGACGACATCGTGACCGTGTCGATGAACAGCTCGGTCTTCGACGACGACCCGGCCACCGTGACGCGCGCCGAGGGCGTGCTCGCGGTCATGTACGGCGCCGACCCGGACAACCCGGCGGAGATGGCCGAGATCGGCGCGATCCTGCAGCTGATCAAGGACCTGATCGCCATCGACCCGGCCATGGACGGCGGCAACAACCCGATCTTCACGCTGAACGCGTTCGCGTTCAGCGCGGCCGACGAACCGGCCGGGTCACCGTTCGCCGGGATCTCGGATCGGATCGCGTTCGGCGAGGGCATGTTCGACGCCCTGGAGGCCATCGGGCTCGGCGACATCGGCGTGAAGTCGGTCCTCTCCCACGAGTTCGCCCACCACGTGCAGTACGAGCGCGACGTGTTCGGCACCGCGACCGGACCGGAGGCCACCCGGCGCACGGAGCTGATGGCCGACGCCATGTCGGGCTACTTCGGCACCCACAAGCGCGGGCTGACCCTCAACGCCAAGCGCCTGGTCGACGTGGTCCGCAGCTTCAACTACGTCGGCGACTGCTCGTTCACCTCGCCGGGCCACCACGGCACCCCGAACCAGCGTTCCCGGGCCACCGAGTGGGGCATCGACCGGGCCGCGAACCGGCAGAAGCAGGGGCACATCGAGCCGTCGCAGACGGTGATCGACGCCTTCGAGGCGGTGCTGCCACAGATCGTGGCGCCCGACGCCTGATCCCCGGCACCGCCGCGACGCCCCGGACCACACGGTCCGGGGCGTCGTGCGTGCTGCGGGCAGGGGCTCCGGGCAGGTCCGGGATGCCGCGGGGCGGCCCTGCTCACCGTCCCGCCGGCACCGCCACCTCGACGGTGGCGAGCAGCTCCCGCAGCCGGGCCAGGCCGGCGTGGGTCTGGGACTTCACCGTCCCGACCGAGCAGCCCATCAGCTCGGCGGTATCCTCCACCGAGCGGTCCTCGACGTGGCGGAGCACGACAGCGGTCCGTTGCCGGGGCGCCAGGCTCGCCAGGGCCGACTGCAACGCGTCCCGCTCCCCCAGCAGCGACTCGGCACCGTCAGCGCCCCGCTCGGGGAGCACCGCGACCGGCACCTCGTGGAGACGGCGGCGGCGCCAGCGGGAGATGTTCTGCCGCACCATCACGGTCCGGACGTACCCCTCGGGGTCACCGGTGATCCGGGACCAGACCGGGACGCAGCGGGCCAACGACTCCTGCACCAGGTCCTCGGCATCCTGGGGTCGGGCCACCAGGAACCGCGCGGAGTGCACCAGCGCCGAGTAGCGCGCGGCCACGAACTCCTCGAACACCTCAGGGGCGGACACGTCGCCTCCAGAACACGTGGCCCCCGCCGACCAGGAGCAGCACCAGAGCAGCACCCCCGGCCCGCAGCCACGGGTTGCGCGGACGCGGCGGCTCCACCCCGTCCACGACAGGGGCATCGGCGAGCAGCCCGCTCGCGAAGGCCCACGCGTTGGTGGTCGTGCTGTCGGTCTGCTGGGCCCGGACCTCCAGGAACGGCGCCAACGCACCGGTGTCGGGATTTAGCAGCCGGACCAGACTGGTCGGTCGGCCAGCGCCCCGCGGAGCGCCCTCGGGCACCGGGCTGCTCACCACCCCGGTGTCCCCACGCCAACTGAGCACCTCGGAGACCTGCTCCGTGGCCAGGATCCGCTTGCCGCGCGCGACCGGGTCGCCGTCGCCGACGAGCAGGAGCCCGTCCCGGTCGAGCACCAGTGCCCGCCCGTCGGGGCCGCGCTCGGGCGCGTCGGTGACCGAGCGGCGCCGTGCGATCTCGACAGGTGCGGAGCCCTGGCGCCAGGAGATCGAGGTCCCCAGGCGTGCCTCACCCCGGGTGTCCTGCCACGGCCACGGCGAGGCGGTGAGCGTGTCGTTGGAGACCCACCGCAGGTCCACCTGCATCAACCCGTACCTGGTGTCGAAGGCGTGCACGGCCGTCTCCCCGGTCCGGGTGTCCAGCACCCGCACCTGAGCCACCGGCTCCCGGGCACCGCTGGCCACGACCCCCTGCTCGCCGGTCATGCCCGACGCCGGGTAGGCGATGTAGCGCCCGTCCGGGGAGGGCACCGGCGTGGTGGCACCGTCGAAGACCCAGAACGGCAGGTCTAGGAAGCCGTACTCGCCCGTCGTCGCCGAGATGGCCAGGAGCGCCATCCGCTCCCCGCCCCAGCCACGCCGGGTGGCGGTCGCGACGGCGACGACCGGGCCGCGCTCCAGTTCACCCAGGTAGGGCGAGGTGTTGGCCCACAGCACCCGGGGCAGGGCCACGCCCTTCCCCTGCTGCGCGGCCTCCACCCGTCCGGGCAGCGGCGCGCCGCCGCCCCAGCCCAGACCCAGCAGCAGGACGAGGGCCAGCGCGGCGGCTCCGGCTGCCCCGAGCGTCCGGCGACGCTGCCACCGCTTGCCCCGGCGCCACAACTCCGTCCCGTCCGGCGGGCAGGCCGGATCGGCGTGCGCGGCGTCGCCCAGCCCGCGCAGCTGGTCCTCGATCGTCATGGCACCGTCCTCGGTCGCAGTCATCCTTGCCCACCCGAGTACGCCGCGCGCCCCGGTCGGGTTGGGTCGACGGCGAACAAATCTCCGGCCCGTGCCGGAAGGCCACAGGGCGGCCGCCGGGGAACCCGACGACCGCCCTGGTGGGTGGTGCGTGTGTGCGTCAGCCCTTGATCAGGTTGCGCAGCACGTACTGCATGATGCCGCCGTTGCGGTAGTAGTTCGCCTCACCGGGGGTGTCGATGCGGACCACGGCGTCGAAGGTGACGTCGCCGGCGGTGACCTTGACCGTCTTGGGCGTGCGGCCCTCGTTCAGCTCAGTGATGCCCTCGAAGGAGAACGTCTCCTCGCCGGTCAGGCCCAGCGACTCGGCAGTCTGGCCCGCGGGGAACTGCAGCGGGATGACTCCCATGCCGATCAGGTTCGAGCGGTGGATGCGCTCGTAGGACTCGGCGATGACGGCCTTGACGCCCAGCAGCGAGGTGCCCTTGGCGGCCCAGTCGCGCGAGGAGCCCGAGCCGTACTCCTTGCCGGCCAGGACGACCAGCGGGGTACCGGCGGCGATGTAGTTCACCGAGGCGTCGTACACGGTGGTGACCGGTGCACCCTCGACGGTGAAGTCGCGGGTGAAGCCGCCCTCGGTGCCCGGCGCCAGCTGGTTGCGCAGCCGGATGTTGGCGAAGGTGCCGCGGATCATGACCTCGTGGTTGCCCCGGCGCGAGCCGTAGGAGTTGAAGTCACGCTGCTCGACACCGTTCTCGGCCAGGTACTTACCCGCGGGCGAGTCCTTCTTGATCGCACCGGCCGGGGAGATGTGGTCGGTGGTGACCGAGTCGCCGAGCTTGAGCAGGACGCGGGCACCGTTGATGTCGGTGACCGGGGCCGGGCTCTCGGGCATGCCCTCGAAGTAGGGGGCCTTGCGCACGTAGGTCGACTTCTCGTCCCAGGCGAAGACGTTGCCCTCCGGGGTGGGCAGCGAGCGCCAGCGCTCGTCACCGGCGAAGACGTCGGCGTAGGAGCTGGCGAACATCTCGGTGTCGATCGCGCCGCGGATGGTCTCCTCGACCTCGGCCGGCGAGGGCCAGATGTCGGAGAGGAACACGTCGTTGCCGTCCGCGTCCTGACCCAGGGCGTCGTTGAACAGGTCGACGTTCATGTTGCCGGCGATCGCGTAGGCCACGACCAGCGGCGGGGACGCCAGGTAGTTCATCTTGATGTCGGGGTTGATCCGACCCTCGAAGTTCCGGTTGCCCGAGAGCACCGAGACGACGGCCATGTCGTGCTCGTTCACCGCGGCGGAGACCTCGGGGATGATCGGGCCCGAGTTGCCGATGCAGGTGACGCAGCCGTAGCCGACCAGGTCGAAGCCCAGCTTGCTCAGGTACGGGGTGAGGCCGGCCTTCTCGTAGTAGTCGCTGACGACCTGCGAGCCGGGGGCGAGGGTGGTCTTGACCCACGGCTTGCGGGTCAGGCCCTTCTCGACGGCCTTCTTGGCCAGCAGCGCCGCACCGATCATCACGCTCGGGTTGGAGGTGTTGGTGCAGGAGGTGATCGAGGCGATCGTGACCGCACCGTTGGCCAGGTCGAAGGTCTCGCCGTCGACGGTGACCGGGACGGTCAGGGCCGGGTCCGGGGTGTAGCCCTGGACGTCGCTGGCGAAGTTGCCGGCAGCGTCGGAGAGCTGGATGCGGTCCTGGGGACGCTTCGGGCCGGCGATCGAGGGAACCACGGTGGCCAGGTCGAGCTCGAGCTTCTCGGAGTAGCGCGGCTCGTGGTCCGGGTCGTGCCACAGGCCCTGGGTCTTGGCGTAGGACTCGACCAGGGCGACCTGCTCGGCCGAGCGGCCGGTCAGACGCAGGTAGTTGGTGGTCTCCTCGTCGATCGGGAAGACCGCGATGGTGGAGCCGAACTCGGGGCTCATGTTGCCGATCGTGGCGCGGTTGGCCAGCGGCAGCGCCGAGACGCCGGGGCCGTAGAACTCCACGAACTTCCCGACCACGCCGTGCTGGCGCAGCATCTCGGTGATGGTGAGCACCAGGTCGGTGGCGGTCGAACCCTCGGGCAGGTCGCCGGAGAGCTTGAAGCCGACCACGCGCGGGATCAGCATGGAGACCGGCTGGCCGAGCATCGCGGCCTCGGCCTCGATGCCGCCCACGCCCCAGCCGACGACGCCGATGCCGTTGACCATGGTGGTGTGCGAGTCGGTGCCCACGCAGGTGTCGGGGTAGGCCTGCAGGACGCCGTCGACCTCGCGGGTGAAGGCCACGCGGGCCAGGTGCTCGATGTTGACCTGGTGCACGATGCCGGTGCCCGGGGGGACGACCTTGAAGTCGTCGAAGGCGCCCTGGCCCCAGCGCAGGAACTGGTAGCGCTCGCGGTTGCGCTGGTACTCGATCTCGACGTTGCGCTCGAACGCGTCGGGGGTGCCGAAGACGTCGGCGATGACGGAGTGATCGATGACCATCTCGGCCGGCGCGAGCGGGTTGATCTTCGATGCGTCGCCGCCCAGGTCGGCCATCGCCTCACGCATGGTGGCGAGGTCCACCACACAGGGCACGCCGGTGAAGTCCTGCATGATCACGCGGGCCGGCGTGAACTGGATCTCCTTGTCGGGCTCGGCGTCGGCGTCCCAGCCGGCGAGCGCCTTGATGTCGTCGGCGGTGATGTCCGCGCCGTCCTCGGTGCGCAGGAGGTTCTCCAGCAGCACCTTCAGCGAGAAGGGCAGGCTCTCGACGTCGAGGCCCTCACCCTTCACCGCGTCGAGTCGGAAGATCTCGTAGGACGTGCCGTCCACGTCCAGGGTGCTCTTGGCACCGAAACTGTCCTGACTGGCCATCAGTCATCTCCTCATGGGTTTCTCGTGCGAAGACTCAAGCGTGCGCGAGGTGTCGCTGGTTCCATCTTGCCGCTCACGCAGCCGGGACGCGAAGGAAGGCATGCCTTACTTCGTCCACCCGCTCCCCCGGCCTGACGGAGGGCGACGTACCCAGCATTTTTCTCTCGACATCAAGATACATGACGTCGAGGGACGGGCCAAGTTGTCCCACCGGCGCGCCGGTGCCGGGAGCCGGCGTCCGCGACCAGCCGAATCCCCCGGCACCAGCCGCCCGGCGTGGGCCCGGACAGGGCGCGAAAGGGGCCCAGATGTGGGCCCTCGGGCCCCAGCAGCACTCCGTGACCCGCGCCACACTGGGGCGATGGAACGGGTCCGGTCCGCCAGGGGCCAGAGCGCAGCCGAGTACGTGGGCGTCATCGCCTTCGTCGGACTGCTGGTGCTCGCGGTCATCGGGTTCACCCCGGGTGTGGGTGAGCGGGCCACCGGGTCGGTGCGCGCCGCGTACTGCAAGGTGACCAGCGCCCTGGTCGCCAGTTCCTGCTCCGACGGGCGCGGGGGCGACGGTCCCCGCGCGACCGACCAGCCGGGCGCACAGGGCGAGCCCGGCGACACGGCCGGTGTCCCCGGGGAGACAGGGGGTCCCGGAGGCACCGCCGACGGCAGCGACTCCGACGGTGGTGACACCGACGGCGGTGACGGGGGCAACGGCAGCGGCGACGACCAGTCCCCGCGCGACCGGGCCGAGGCCGGCACCTACGTCGCCCTGGGCGACTCCTACTCCTCCGGCGAGGGCGCCGACGACTACCTGGACGGCACCGACACCGACGACAACCGGTGCCACCGCAGCGGCAACGCCTACAGCCAGGTGGTGCACGGCGGCGGCAACTTCGGCGGCCCGCTGGTCTTCGGGGCGTGCAGCGGCGCAGTGGCCGACGACTACTTCGACGCCAACACCGGGCAGGACGGCGAGTCGGCCCAGCAGGCCCACCTGAACGACGACACCTCGCTGGTGACGGTCTCGATGGGCGGCAACGACTTCGGCTTCGTCGACGTGCTCACCACGTGCGTCACCGGGCTCAAGTCGTGCGCCCGCGACAAGCACGACCAGGAGGTCAGGGACCGCATCGCGGCCGAGCTGCCCCAGCTGGTGCAGATGTACCTGGACATGCGCGAGCGGGCGCCGGGCGCCCGGATCCTGGTGGTCGGGTACCCGCACCTGTTCCCGCACGAGGCGAGCGGCGAGTGGTCGTTGAGCGGCACCATCAGCGGCAAGGAACGGCGCTGGATGAACGAGATCGGCGCACACGCCAACGCCCAGATCCAGGCCGCGATCGCCGAGGCCAACGCCCAGGGCGCCAACATCGAGTACGTCGACGTCAGCCACGCCCTGGACGGTCACGAGATCGGCAGCGACGACCCGTGGATGAACGACCTGACCGTCTCCTGGGGCCTGCCGCCGAGCGTGTCGCCGGCGAGTTTCCACCCCAACGCCGAGGGGCAGGCTGCGATCGCCGAGGCCGTGAACGCACAGATCGACAAGGGGCCGTGAGGATGATGGAGCCCGTGAGCACACGACACAGCCGCACCGGACGCCGTACCGCGCTGGCCCTGGCGTGCGTCGGGCCGGTCGCGGCGGCGCTGCTGACCGGGTGCGGCAACGACCCGGCCTCCGAGGCCACCGACCCGGCCGCGACCGGCACGGTGGTGGTCACCCCACCGACGGCACCCAGCGACGAGCCCTCGACCGACCGGGAGGACGACGTGGAGAGCGGAGGCCCCTCGGCCGCGTGGCTGCTGGCCCCGGACGACCTGCCGGCCGGCTGGCGCAACGCCACCGGCAACCAGCAGCTCGGCGTCCCCGCCATGTGCGGCGTGACCCTCGAGCCGCCGGCGCTGTCCAGCGCCAGCACCCGCCGCTACACCAAGGCGTGGGACGGGCCGTTCGTCATGCAGTACTCGTTCGTCTCCGACGACGAGCCCGCCACCAAGGCGCGGATGCGCGAGTGGGTCCGGGCCGCACGCAGCTGCACCAGCTCCGAGGTCGAGGGTGACCCGGTCTCCGTCGAACCGCTGACCGGATTGACCCCGGTCGGCACCGAGTTCGCCGCCGTCCGGGTCGAGGCCACCAAGGTCAAGCCCGGTACCCCCGGAGCGGCCCGGGAGTACGTCGCCTTCCGCGACGGCAACCAGGTGACGGTGCTGATCAGCTTCTCCCTCGGCGACCTGGCCCCGCGCAGCGTGCTGGAGCACATGGTGCGGCGCATCGGGGGTTTCTGAGGGCTCGAGGCAACGCGTCAGTCGGTGGGCGGCTCCGCCTCCGGCTGCTCGCCCTCCCCCGGCGTGGCGGGCTCCCCGGTGTCCTTGCGTCGGCTCAGACGCGAGGCGACGCCGGACCGGGCGGACTTGAGCGCGCTGAGCGCCCGCGACTCCTCGGGAACGCCGTTGCCGTCCGGATCCACCTTCCGGAACGGCCGGGCCGCCCCGGCGGCGGCACCGGCGGCCGCACCACCGGCGCGCTTGACCACCGAGAGTGCCTGCGGCTCGTCGGGGATCCCGTCGCCGTCCAGGTCGACCCTGCGGAACGGGCGGGTGGAGCGGTCCGCGGCGCGCGCGACCCAGCCGCCGCTGGCCCGGGCTGCCTCCTCCAGGGCAGCGAGGGCCCGGTTGCGTTCGCCCGGCTCCTCGGCGGCCGACAGGGCTTCGTCGGCCAGGTGTGGCGGGAACTGCTCCGGTGGTTCCGCGAACGCCTCGCGGGACGCCTCGACCACCTCGCCACCGAAGAGGAACTTGGTGACCCCGCCGGCCAGGGCGCCGACCCCGTACTCGACGGCACTCTGCTGCTTGCCGTTGAGCGTGCCCCGGATCGTCTCCAACCTGCCTGTCTGCACCGTGCGGACCAGGTCCTGGGCGGCGCTGCCGGGCAGCGTGCTGGCCAGTGTGTCGGCCCAGTGGGTCCAGTTCTCACGTCCCTCGACGATGGTCTGCCCCAGCCCACCGGCGGGGGTCTCGCCCCGGGACAGGTCGGCGGCCATGGTGGCGATCTGCTGCTGGCTCACCCGGCCGTTGGACAGGCCGTACACCAGGGCATGGGCCTGGGACTGGTCGAGTGCCATGCCGTGGATCTCGGCCAGTGCGAGGGCGAAGACGGCGGTGATCTCGAACTGCAGTTGCTCCTCGCCGGCAGGCAGCAGCTGCGCTGCTCGGCCGGCGCCGGTCTTCGCGGCGCTCTTGGCGGCGTTCGTGACCGCGACCTTGGTCGCCGACTTGGCGGCAGTCTTCGCCGCTGACTTGGCCGCGGTCTTCGCGGCGGCCTTGCTGGCTTCCTTGCCGGCGGCAGCGCCGGGAATCAGCGAGATCCCGATGTTCGCGGCGATCGTGCCTGCGGTCACGACTCCCCCGGCGATGGTGATCGCGGTGACGTAGTGCCGCTCCAGCATCGCCACGATCTCCGCCGGGGTCGCCTCGGGGTGGCGGCGGCGCAGCCGCAACACGTATCGGCGGGCCAGCTTGTGGCGCACGTGGACCGCTCGGTCAATGTCGTGCTCTGCCACGGCCGGCGTCAGTTCGGCCGCCAGCGTCACGTCCGCACCCACCGTTGCCCCGTCGTTCTCGTTCACGTCCAAATCGTGACACGGCCGGCCGACACACGTCCCCGATCCCAAGGAAGCCGGCTCCCGCCCGGGCACGAGCCGGGCCTGGTTTACCGGTCCCCCGGAACAGGCAGGGTGCTTCCCATGCGCACCCGACTCCTCGCCCGCTCCGCACCGCTCCTGTTGGCTGCAGCCCTGCTCGCGGGGTGCGGAGAGGACGCCCCGTCCTCGAAGGACATCCGGACCGGGGACAGCCCGACCTCCCCATCGACCCCTGGTTCCACGGGGACCCCCGAGTCCGCACGCGCCATCGCCGCCGGCCCGGACGAGGGACCCGTGCCGGGTTCGGGCGCGGCACTCGACTCGTCGAAGACCGACCAGTGGTGCCAGGTCATCACCACCGAGCAGGCCAGCGCACTCACCGGTGCGGAGGCGACCGAGATCGTCACCTCCACCACGGACACCGAGTGTGCGGCCACCATCGCCGGCGAGGCACTGAGCGTGGGGTGGCGCACCATGGCTCCGGAGGGGACGCTGCAGGGCCTGTTCGAGCGGTCGAGCGCGCGGGACAACATCGAAGTGGAACTCGTCACGCTGGCCGGCGGTCAACCGGCGCTCGTGGAGATCGTCCCGACGGCACCGCTTGTCACCGTGACCGTCATCGAGGACGGTCGCCAGATCGAGAGCGGCGTCATGGTCATCGATCCCGACTCGGGCGTGTCGACACAGGAGGCCACGGTGATGTCGGCAGCGATCGTCTCTGCCTACCTGCACTGAGGCGTGGGCGACCGGGTGGTCGTCGACACACCGGGGAGTGCCGGACCGCCTTGGCACCGTGCCTCCTCCCCCCGTGTGTCGGAGGGCGCTGGCAGGGTCCTCCCCATGGACGACCCCGAGCAGAGGAGCACCTACGCGGCCGAGGACATGGTGACCGCGTGGCTCGACGCCACCGACCCGGACTCCGGGACGGTGCGGGTCACCCTGCACCGGGGCGGTCGCACCCGTGAGACCGTCTTCACCCCGGAGACCGAGCCTCGGTTCTCCCAGCCGGGCGACGCGAAGGCCTTCGTCAACGCGGTGGTGCAGCGACTGCGGCGCCAGGCCCGCGCCTTTGGGTCGAACTACCGTCGGCGCGAGCGGCGCGACGTCGACGTCCTCAGCGCGCGGGGTTTCACCCGGGCCAGCTACCGCGACGACGTGATCTGGCTGCCGGCGCGGGAGAAGGGCGGGGCGTGGGCACTGCGCGGCCTGGTGGTGGTGCACGAACTGGCCCACCACCTCAACACCGGTGACGGTGCCATCATCGACGTCCACGGTGCCGGGTTCCGTGCCACGATGCTGCGTCTGCTCGAGGACATCGGATGGGTCGAGATCGCCGCCATGCTGCGTGAGGCGAACCGCGAGCTGGGTCTGGACGGCGAGGCCCCGACGGAGAACGCGATGCTGTCCAAGATCGGCAAGCTGCTGCGGCATGCCGAGGGCGCCTCCACCGAGGCCGAGCGGGACACGTTTCTGCACAAGGCCCAGGTGCTGGCCACGACCCACTCGATCGAACTGACGCTGGCCCGTGCCACGCACACCGCTGCCGAGGAGACGCCGAGTCCCACCTTCGAGCCCGTCCGGCTCGGTCACACCGGACAGCCTTCCAACGTGCGCCACATCGCGCTGATGCTGGCGATCACCCGCGCCAACGACCTGCGTTGCTCCATCCGGGGGGACCACACCGGGGTCACCCTGTACGGGTTCAGGGGCGACATCGACACGGTCAAGGAGTTGTACTCCTCGCTCTTGGTGCAGATGGTCCGTGACGCCGATGGCTACATCCGTTCCGGCGCCCACCGGCCGGTGCACGGGCGTACCGCCCGGGTTGCCTTCTACGCCGGCTGGACCGAACGCATCGAGGACAGGCTCCGGCAGGCCCAACTGCACGCCCAGGCCGCGGCGGGGGCCTGGCCGGGCGGCCTGGACGCCCAGGGCCGGCCGAGCGGCGAGAAGTTGCCTGCACTGGTCGCCAAGGACGTCGAGGTCCACGACTACTTCGAGCACATGAAGCTCCAGCACGGCATCCGTGGGGTGCACCGGGGCGCGGCCTTGGTGGACGACGACCACTCGCACCTGCGTGGTCGAGCGGCGGCGGAGAACGCGGCGCTCGGCCGGGCCCCGGAGTTGTCGGCCTGACCGAACCTTCGGCCACCCGGCACCGGCCCCGCGGGTGCTCAGTCGAGTGCGTGCAGGTGGTCCACGAACATGGGGTTGGTCAGGGCCCACGGCCCCCGCGCGGCTCGGACCAGGTCGATCGCAGCGGGGACGTCGTACCCCAGACTCCTCAACGCGTGCACCGTGACCACGGCGGATCGGTTGAGGCCACCGGTGCAGCGCACGAGCACCCGCCGTCCTTCCCGGACCGCGTCCGCGGCCAACTCCCCCAGCTCCGCCACCCGCAATCCGAGGTGCGTGTCGATGGCGGCATCGGCGAGGCGGAGCACGTGGTGTTCGACGCCCTCGTCGGGACCGTAGCCGGAGCGGGTGACGAGGCTGATCACGAGGTCGAACTCTGACCCCACGACGCAGGCGGCACGCGTCCTGGTGTCGTGCCCGCCCTGGAAGAGGCCGGGGACCACCTCGTTCCACGGGGCGTCGCACAGCGGCATCGACGTCGCCTGTCCCGTGCCGCGGCAGGCCGCACAATCGACCATTGCGTCGGGGTCGCCGTAGCAGAGGTGGCAGAGCACGGTCGGCATCCTTGCAGACGTGGGGATCCGTCCACCCACCGGCGAGGGTGTGGAACTGCGTGGTCACCGCGCTCTCAACCACCTTGACCACCCGAGGGGCGCCCGCTCCCCCAGTGACCGGGATCACGGCCCCGACGAACCCTGGCGCACCCCTAGGGTCCACGAGACCCAGATCACACCTCGGAAGGGGATTCATGTACCGCCCGCTCCTCGCCACCGTGCTGGCACCCGCCTTGGCCACGGCTGCTCTGGTGGCGCCGGGCGCCCCCGTTCACGCAGGACCTCCCGCCCACGCGTCCGGCCACCCCCGGCCGCACCACGCACCCGACGTCCAGGTGCAGCAGAACGCCACGACCTGGTCCGTGTCGTGGGACGCCCCCGGGCGCCACCAGGTCTTCGCCAGCACCGACCCGCGGGACCCGTCCCGTTCGGGCCGGCTCGTGGGCAGCGCTGCCCGCGGCACGCTCGAGGTCTCCGGCCTGAGCCGGGACCGGCGCTGGTACTTCGAGGTGGCCAGCCAGCGACAGGTGCAGCAGGCCGGGAAGAAGCCGGCCCGGGTCCGCGGCGTCATCGCCTCCTCCCGGAGCCTGGACCTGGACAGCACCAGCAACACCCGTGACCTGGGTGGGATGCGCACCAGCGACGGGCGGAGCGTGCGGTGGGGCGTGCTGTTCCGCAGCGACGCCGTCGTGGCTCCCACCGCCCGGGACTCCGCGATCCTGCAGGGGCTGAACCTGGCGACCTCCGCGGACTTCCGTGCCGAGCCGGAGATCGTCAAGGACGGCGCCAACCAGTACCCGGCCGGGGTGCGACAGTTGTTCGTCCCGCTCCTGGACGACAGCACCACGGCGCTGTCCGAGGCGATCCAGGCGGTGCTGCGCGGCGGTGACCCGGCGGTGGCCCACGAACTGCTCGGTGACGGCAAGGCCGAGCAGATCGCCGCCACCGGTCCCAGCAAGATGATCTCGCGGCCGGCGGTGCGCGCGGCGTTCAGCGAGCTCCTGCGCGAGCTGGCCAACGGTGGCACCCCGATGATCTTCAACTGCACCGCGGGCAAGGACCGCACCGGTGTCTTCGCAGCCGTGGTGCAGCGGCTGCTCGGGGTGCCCGAGAAGACCGTGCTGGCCGACTACGAACTGTCGAACCAGTACCGCGCCGCCTACAACGAGCGCACGTATGCGTTCCTGCAGAGCGTCGGGGTCGACCCGGCCCTGCTGCGGCCGCTGATGGAGCAGAGCGGGGCGAACCTGGCGAACATGTTCCGCTCCGTGGAGCGCGAGTACGGCAGCTTCGACGCCTTCGTCCGCGACGGACTCGGCCTCGACAAGTCCACGGTGAAGGCCCTGCGGGCCCAGCTGTTGGTCGGCTGACGCACCAGAACGCCGCCCGGCCCGCCACCACGGCGGGTCGGGCGGCGCGTTGGTTCAACGCAGGTCGGACCCAGCCTTCGTCAGCAGCGCGACGCACTCCACGTGGTGCGTCATCGGGAACAGGTCGAAGGCCCGCAGGTCCGCCAACCGGTAGCCCCGCTCGGCGAACAACGCCACGTCCCGGGCCAGGGCGGCCGGGTCGCAGGCGACGTAGGCGACCGCGCGCGGGGCCCGGTCCACGACCTGCTCGACCACGGCCCTCTTCGCGCCCTCGCGGGGCGGGTCCAGGACCACCAGGTCGAAGGGCTCGTCCAGCTGCTCGCGCAGCACCGCCGCCACGTCACCGTGCACCGCACGCGCGGCCCGGTGCACGGCCAGGTTGTCGCGGCTCAGCTTCGAGGCGGTCGGTTCACCCTCGACCGCCACCACGCGGGCACCCTCGCCCACCGCGTCGGCCAGGAACCGGGCGAAGAGTCCCACCCCGGCGTACAGGTCCAGGACCTTCTCCCCCGGCTGCGGGGCCAGCATGTCCAGCACGGTGGTCACCAGCACCTGAGCAGCACCCGGGTGGGTCTGCCAGAACCCGTCGGCGGCCCGGACGAACTCGTGCGTCACCCCACCGGCCGTCACCGACTCGACCACGGTCGGCCCCTCGGGTAGCACGTCGGCGCCCGGGCGGGCGATCAGGCAGTCGTCCACCTCGACGACGTCGTGGGAGCGGTGCACCCGCATCCCCCGCGCCCCGCCGGGCAGCCCCACGAACCGGGTCCGGGTGCGCCAGCGCAACCCGTCCTGGTCACCGGGCATCTGCTCGACCACCACGTCACGCTCCAGGCCCGCCAACCGGCGCAGCTGCTCGGTCACCACTGAGCCCTTCAGCGCTCGCTGGGTGGCCAGGTCCACGTGCTGGAAGTCGCAGCCACCGCACAGGCCCGGACCGGCGAAGCGGCACGGTGCCTCCACCCGACCCGGGGCGGCGCTGAGCACCCGCACCGCGTCCCCGCGCCAGAACCGGTCCTGCTCGGCCCCTTCGGTCACCTCGATCTCGACCCGCTCGCCGGGCAGCGCGTGCCGGACGAACACCACCCGCAGGTCCCCGGGGTCGCCCACCGGCACCCGGGCCACGCAGTGTCCGCCGTGCGCCACCGGCCCGACCTCGGCCTCAAACCGCTGCCCGACGACCGAGGCGCCCTTGTCGGCCCGGGGCCGGGCGGGTCGGCGCCCCTGGGAACGGCGTCGGCGGTCGGGGCGGGGGGTCATCGGCGGTCCTTGCGGTCGGTGCTGACGGGGGGTCGGGGTCGTTCGACACGGCCACGGCGCAGGTCGCCGGGACGGACCCGGAGGTCCTCCCGCCGCTCCCGCTCGCGACCGATCTCGCTCGAACGCAGCTGGTAGGGCACCGAGGTCACCATGACGCCCGGCGCGAAG
This sequence comes from Actinomycetes bacterium, assembly GCA_023396115.1. GTDB lineage: Bacteria > Actinomycetota > Actinomycetes > Propionibacteriales > Nocardioidaceae > Nocardioides. The sequence goes on from JAEWXC010000050.1 coordinate 62,943, forward strand.
AGCAGTCGTCCCTTGAGCCGCAGTGCGGTCTGGTTGTGCAGCAGCTGCTCCCACCAGCGCCCGACCACGTACTCGGGGATGTACACCGCCACGACGCCGCGCGGGTTGGCCCGGCGGATCTCCACGGCGTAGTCCATGATCGGCCGGGTCACCTCGCGGTACGGCGAGTACAGGACCTTCAGCGGCACGTCGAGGTGCCGGTGGTCCCACTCGTCGAGCATCGCGGCGGTCTCCGCCTCGTCGGTGCCCACGTAGACCGCCTCCAGCACGTTGGGGCGGGTGGCCTTCGCGAACGCCAGGGCACGCAGGGTCGGCTTGTGCAGCTTGGAGACCAGCACGATCGCGTGCACCCGGGTGGGCAGCACCTTGTCCTGCTCGTCGGCGGCCAGCTCGAGGCTGACCCGGTCGTAGTGGCGCCGGATCCCCTTCATCACCAGGAAGAAGAAACCCATCGCCAGGATCGTGATCCAGGCGCCGGCGATGAACTTGGTGACCAGCACGATCACCAGCACCACGCCGGTCAGCCCCATCCCGAAGGCGTTGATCGCCCGGGAGCGCTGCATCCGGGCCCGCTCGGAGGAGTCGGTCTCGGTCTGCAGCAGCCGGGTCCAGTGCCGGATCATGCCCAGCTGGCTGAGCGTGAAGGAGACGAACACCCCCACGATGTAGAGCTGGATCAGCTTGGTGGTCTGGGCGTCGAAGGCCTGGATCAGCACGATCGCCAGCGCCGCCAGGAAGATGATGCCGTTGCTGTAGGCCAGCCGGTCCCCGCGCGAGCCCAGCGCGGTGGGAGCCAGCTTGTCCTGGGCCAGGATCGACCCCAGCACCGGGAAGCCGTTGAACGCGGTGTTGGCGGCCAGCACGAGGATCACGCCGGTCACCGAGACCACGAAGTAGAACCCGGGCGAGAAGTTGTCGAAGACCCCGGCCGCGATCTGCGCGATCACCGGGTGCTGCTCGTACCCGTCGGGCACCATCGCCCCACCCGCCGCGCGCAGCTGCTCCAGGTGGTGCGGGTCGACGTAGTTGACGCTCATCTGCCGGGCCAGCGCGATGATGCTCATCATCATCGAGATCGCGATCAGCCCCAGCAGCAGCAGAGTGGTGGCGGCGTTGCGGGACTTGGGCCGCTGGAAGGCCGGCACCCCGTTGCTGATCGCCTCCACACCGGTCAGTGCGGCACAGCCCGACGAGAACGCGCGGGCCAGCAGGAAGACCAGCGCGACCTGGCTGAGCGGCCCCTCCCAGCCCTCCTGGGGGACCACCTCCAGCGCCGCACTCTCGGCCTCGGGCAGGCTGCCCGACGAGAGCCGGACCAGGCCCCAGGCGCACATGCCCAGCACCCCGGCCATGAACAGGTAGGTGGGGACCGCGAACAGGGTGCCGGACTCCCGCACCCCGCGCAGGTTCATCGCGGTCAGGATCACCACCGCCGCGGTCGCGACCGTCGCCTCGTGCCCGATCAGTCCCGGCAGCGCACCGGCCGCGTACTGGGCGGCCGAGGAGATCGACACCGCCACGGTCAGCACGTAGTCGACCAGCAGCGCGCTGGCCACCGTCACCCCGGCGTTGCGGCCCAGGTTCTTGGTGGCCACCTCGTAGTCGCCACCACCCGAGGGGTAGGCGTGCACGGTCTGCCGGTAGGAGGCGACCACGGTCAGCATCACCAGGGCCACCAACAGCGCGATCTTCCAGGACCACGCGTAGTAGGTGGTGCCGGCAATGGCCAGCATGATGAAGATCTCGTCCGGCGCGTACGCCACCGAGCTGAGCGCGTCGGAGGCGAACACGGGCAGCGCCACCCGCTTGGGCAGCAGCGTCTCCCCCAGCTGGGAACTGCGCAGCTTGCGACCCAGCAGGATCCGCTTCGAGACGTCGCCGACACTCACGTCGGGCGAGCCTAGACCCAATCGGTCAGGTTCGGTGCCCCCACGTCGTCCCGGTGTTCCACGGGCCCGTCCGCACACCCCGCGCGCGGCCCCCACCCCGCCCCGTCCGGCTGGGATACGGTTCTGCTGTGCACGTCGTGATCATGGGTTGTGGCCGGGTCGGTTCGACCCTCGCGCGCAGCCTCGAGGACCGCAACCACACCGTCTCGGTGATCGACTCCGACCCCGACGCCTTCCGTCGCCTGGGACCGCTGTTCAACGGCGACAAGGTGACCGGTTTCGGCTTCGACCAGGAGGTCCTCACCAAGGCCGGCATCAAGCGGGCGGACGCCTTCGCGGCCGTCTCCAGCGGTGACAACTCCAACATCATCGCCGCCCGGGTGGCGCGCGAGACGTTCGGCACCTCCACCGTGGTCGCCCGGATCTACGACCCGGGCCGCGCCGAGGTGTACCAGCGTCTGGGCATCACCACGGTGGCGACGGTGAAGTGGACCGCCGACCAGGTGCTGCGCCGGATCCTCCCGGCCGGCGCCGAGCCCGACTTCCGCGACCCCTCCGGCACCATCCGTCTCGACCAGGTCCCGGTCCCGGAGGCCTGGATCGGTCAGCGCACCATCCACTTCCAGGAGCAGTCGGTGTCCCGGATCGCGTGGATCGACCGCCTCGGCGAGGGCATCCTGCCCACCCGGGACTCGGTGATCCAGGAGGGCGACCTGATCCACCTGGTGATGCGCGAGGAGACCGCGGCGCACACCTTCGCCGTCATCGAGCGCGGACCCGAGGAGAGCTGATGCGCGTCGCCATCGCCGGAGCCGGCGCCGTGGGGCGCTCGATCGCCCGCGAGCTGATCCTCAACAACCACGAGGTCCTGCTCATCGACAAGAACCCCGCCGCGATCAAGCAGGAGCGGGTGCCCAGTGCCGAGTGGCTGCTGGCCGACTGCTGTGAGCTGTCCTCCCTGGAGGAGGCCCGGCTCGACCAGTGCGACGTGGTGATCGCCGCCACCGGCGACGACAAGGCCAACCTGGTGACCTCGCTGCTGGCCAAGACCGAGTTCGGGGTGCCCCGCACCGTCGGACGGGTGAACCACCCCAACAACGAGTGGCTGTTCAACGAGTCGTGGGGCGTGGACGTCAACGTCTCCACCCCGCGGATCATGTCGGCGCTGGTGGAGGAGGCGGTGAGCGTGGGCGACCTGGTCCGGCTGTTCACGTTCCGCCAGTCCAACTCCAACCTGGTCGAGATGACCCTGCCCGATCACTCCCCCTACGTCGGCAAGCCCGCCGGGCTGATCCCGTTCCCGGAGAACTGCGCACTGGTCTCGATCCTGCGCGACGGCCAGGTGTACCTGCCCGACGGGGAACAGCCGATCGAGGCCGGCGACGAGCTGCTGTTCGTGGTCGCCGAGGACGTCGAGGGCGAGCTGGAGCACCTGCTGGCACCGCGCTGAGGGCCCGGCCGTGCCCCACCGGCTGCGGTGGGGCCGGCGGGGTCGTCAGGCGTTCGACACCGGGGCCCGGTTGCGGCTCAGCAGCCACACCATCGCGGCCAGGGCCGCCAGCTGCAACGGCCAGCCCAGCCCGATCTTCAGCACCCCGAGCAGCGCGACCGCGGCGTCGGCCTCCATCGCCCCGCCCTTGCCGGCCAGCCAGATCGGCGCCTGCACCAGCACCCGGATGGCGCACGGCAGCGCCAGCAGCCAGGTCAGCCGGGCGCACAGCCGCACCAGCGGCCGGTCGGCGTGCCAGGCGGTCGCGTCGCCGGTGACGCTGCCGACCATGAAGCCCACCAGCGGCCACCCGACCAGGCAGGTGAACGCCAGGGCCACGGTGTAGCCGGCGTTGTAGAGGATGCCGGGCAGGAAGTAGGCCAGCGCCTGGTCGTCGGCGCTGCCGCCGGAGGCAGCCGAGCGCCACACGAAGAACCAGCCGATCCCGATCCCGACCAGGGCGTTGACGACGAACTGGACCTGGGAACGCTGCACCAGCCGCACCACCAGCAGCACACCCGCGCTGGCCAGGCTGACGGCCAGCGCCAGGGAGAGCTCCCGGGTGGTTAACCACAGCACCGTGAAGGCGATCGTCGGGACGGCCGCCTCGATCATGCCGCGCCGCCCGCCCAGCGCCTCGGCCAGTTGCCGGCGGACCAGTTCCTCGACGGTCCGCTCGGGAACCTGCTCGGCGTGCCCGGTCTGCTCCGTCTGCTCGGCGCCGTCGGCGTGCTCGGGGTCCTGACGCAACTCCCCGGGCAGGTGGGCGACCTCGCGGTCGCGTTCCTCGCCGCTCACGGGACCAGCTCGTAACGGGGGTTGAACATGACCCGACGGCCCTCCTGGACCGAGACGCACCCCTCAACCCGCAGCGAACGTCCGGGCACGATCCCGGTGATCCGCCGGCGCCCGAGCCAGATGATCGTGAGCACGCCGGTGCCGTCGTCCAGGTCGGCCTCCAGGGCGGGCACGCCGCCGCGCGGTCGCAGGGTCACCGCGCGCAGGGTGCCACGCAGCCGCGCCCGGGACCGGTCCTCGGCCTCGGCGATAGTGGCCTGCACGGTCGAGGCGTGGGTGCGGATCAGGTCGTCGCGTTCCTGGTCGGAGCTGTTGGCCCAGCGGGAGATGGAGCGCCGCAGCCGGGAGCGCCCGGCCACGTCAGCGCACCCGCCTCGCGTCGTCGGGCAGGGTCAGGGGCAGCGCCTGACCGACCGGCATCGCGTTGGCTCCGCGGTCCACGACGATCGCGTCCAGCACCTCCGCCCACGCCTCGGCACCGGCGCCGCCGCGACCGGGCGCACCCATGAAGGTCGCGCGCAGCATCCAGCGCGGCCCGTTGACGCCGACCACCCGGGTCGGCTGCGTGGTCGTGGTGCCGTCGGGCTGGTTGACGACCATCTGGCACAGCAGCTCGGTACCGAAGGGGCCGTCGATCTCGTCGACCGAGCCACCGCGCCCGACCACGTCAGCCACCAGCTGGGGGCGGACCTCGGCCCACAGGTTGCCGTTGCGGGGGGCCGCGAACGCCTGGAACTCCACCGCCCCGTCGGGGCCGACGACCATCACCGAGGCGACCTGGCCCGAGGCCTCCTCGACCTGCAGCCGCAGCTCACGTCCGGGGGTGGGGGCCACCTTGAGCGAGCCGAGGTCGACCCGGTCCACGCCCTGCGGCGCGTCGGCCAGGTCGACCGGGCCCCGTGCCGTCTCGGCGGCCGGCGTGTCCGGCGCGACCTCAGCGGTCTCGGGCGCCGGGCTGGTCGCGGGGGTGTTCTTGGCCTTGTTGCGGAACCTCACGGTCGGGTTGCTCCTCAGACGAGATGGGTGGCGGCGCGGAGAGTCGGGTCGGTCAGGTCCCGGCAAAGCCACCGGTAGAACCGTATCCCCCGGTGCCGCGCGCGGAGGTGGGAAGTGCGTCGACCTCGGTGAACGTGACCTGCTCGACGCGTTGCACGACCAGCTGGGCGATCCGGTCGCCACGGGCCAGGCTGACCGGCTCGGTGGCGTCGGTGTTGACGAGCAGCACCTTGATCTCCCCGCGGTAGCCGGCGTCGACGGTGCCGGGGGTGTTGACGATCGAGAGGCCGTGCCGCACCGCCAGACCCGACCGCGGGTGCACCAGTGCCACGTAGCCCTGGGGCAGCGCGATGGCGATCCCGGTGGGCACCAGGAGGCGCTCGCCGGGGGCGAGGGTGAGGTCGACGGTGGTGCGCAGGTCGGCCCCGGCATCACCGGGGTGCGCGTAGCCGGGCGGCGGCAGGTCGGGATCGAGGCGGTGCAGCAGCACCTCGGGCCCCGCCGCGGCTGCGGGGGGCTCGGTCCGGACGTCGCTGGGTGTGCTCTGCTCCACGGCGGGTGACCCTACCCCCGACCGGCCGTTGGTACGCCCCGCATAGGCTGACCCCCGTGACCTACACCGAACGTCTCCACGTCCCGCTGCGCTGGTGGGTCCAGGGGACGATGCTGGTGGCCACCTTCTGGCTGGCCACGGCCGTGGCGATGCCGGTGGTGTGGTCGTTGACCGTGACCGCGGTGATGCTGGCGATCATGGTCGGCACGTTCCTGCGCTACGGCGCGGCGCGGGTCGCGGTGAGCGACACCGAGTTCTTGGCCGGTCCCGCCCGGATCGCGCTGCAGCACGTGGGTGAGGTCACCGCACTGGACGCCGAGGAGACCTGGCTGGTCTCCGGTCGCGACGCCGACCCGCGTGCCTTCCTGGTACTGCGCCCCTACCTGAAGCGGTCGGTGAAGGTCGAGATCCTGGACCCCGCGGACCCCACCCCGTACTGGCTGGTCAACACCCGGCACGCCGGTGACCTGGCGGCCGCGCTCACCGCGTCGCGCACTCCCCGGCCCGGCGTCGGTTCCTGACCCGCTCTGCACCCACGCAACGGCCCGGCGGCGTCGCGGGATCACGCAAGTGCCCGGGTCGGCGTCGTAGATCCGCGCAAGTGCCCGGTCGGCGTCGCACAAGTGCCCGGTCGGCGGTGGAGGGCCACCCACTAGGCTCGGTGACGCACTCCCGGCCGTCGTGGCCGGACCACCCACGCAGGAGGATGGATGTCGTCGGAGAACTCCAAGGTCTGGACCGCCTTCTCACTCGTTGCCACGCTCGGCGCGGCCGCGCTGGCCAAGAAGGCGCTCGACACGGGCTGGCGGGTGACCACCGGCAAGCGGCCCCCGGAGAACCCGGCCGACCCTGAGGTCGACATCGCCGAGGCGGTCGCCTGGGCGGTCGTCTCGGGCATGGTGGTGGGCCTGGCCCGGATGCTGGCCAACCGACGGGCGACCAGCTACTACCTGCGCTCCACCGGCCACCTGCCCGGACAGCTGCAGCCCGAGGACTGAGCCGGCAGGCAGGACGCCGGCACGCCGCACAAGTGCCCGGTCGGCGTCGCACAAGTGCCCGGTCGGCGTCGCAGGCCCGCACAAGTGCCCGGTCAGCGCCACGCAAGTGCCCGGTCGGCGCAGACGTCGAACGGCCCGGACCCCCGCGTGGGGATCCGGGCCGTTCGACGTTGCCTGTCCGGTGACTCAGGCGCAGTCGCGGCAGATCATCTTCTTCTCGTCCGCGAGCTGCGAGCGGTGGTGCACCAGGAAGCAGCTCATGCAGGTGAACTCGTCCTCCTGCTTCGGCTTCACCTCGACCGCGAGCTCCTCGTGGGACAGGTCCGCCCCGGGGAGCTCGAACGATTCGGCCGCCTCGGTCTCGTCCTCGTCGACCTTGCCGGAGTTCTTGTCGTGGCGGCGGGCCTTGAGCTCCTCGATCGACTCTTCGTTCTGGTCTTCCTCGTTCTTGCGAGGGGCGTCGTAGTCAGTGGCCATCTCTCATCCCATCCACGTCTCGGTGGCCGCCACGCACGCACGACGTCGTGGCGTTCGGCGCAGATTGTGCACCATGAACCGTGCTGGTGCACAACCGGTCTCGGGAGTGCCGAACGCGCGCCCGGCCCGCCCTATTCCCGGACGATCACACGAACGCTGTTCAGGGCACTTGCCCAACTCGGGCCCGGGCGCCGTCCACCAGCGGACGGCCCGACGGACGACCCGGCAGACGGACCGGCGGACGGACCGACGACCCCGGCCGCGGACCAGACCTCAGCGGAAGAAACCGCAGCTCGCGAGCACCTCGGTGAACTCGTCGAACCCGTCGGCCGGGGCGGCCACCACGACGTCGCGGCCGCCCACCCCGGGCAGCAGCGCGAACCGACCGCTGGCCTCGGTCAGGACCAGCGACCCCGCCGCGTGGTCCCACGGTGCGGGTCCCTCCTCGACGTAGCCGTCGGCCAGTCCCTCGGCCAGGTGGCACAGGTCCAGCGCGCACGAGCCGAGTCGGCGGATGTCGCGGATCCGGGGCAGCAGCCGGGCCACCGTAGCGGCCTGGCTGGCCCGGACCTCGGCGTCGTAGCCGAACCCGGTCAGCACCAGCCGCTCCGCGAACGGCGGCACCGGGCGCACCTGCAGCCGGGCACCGTCGCGGGTCGCGCCCTCGCCCCGAGCGGCCGCGTAGACGGTGCTGCGCGGCACGTCGACCACGGCCGCGGCCACCGACTCGCCCCCGACCCGGGCCGCCACCGAGACGGCGTACTCGGCCCGGCCGTAGAGGTAGTTGACGGTGCCGTCGATCGGGTCCACGACCCACTCCACGCCCGAGTCGCCGCTCCCGCGGCCCTCCTCCTCGCCCCAGACCGCGTCGTGCGGGCGGGCGGCGTGGAGCATCCGGCGCACCAGGGCCTCCGAGGCCCTGTCGGCGTCGGTCACCACGTCGATCGCCGAGGACTTGGTCGCTGCCACGCTGACGCCCTCGCGCCGGGCCTCGGCGACCAGCTGCGCCGCCGCGGTGGCGACCTGGACGGCCAGATCGCGCAGCTCGGCGTTGCCCGGGCGGGTGACGCCGCTCACGGGCGCTGCCCGGCCGCCGGGCGCTGCCCGCGCGGGTTGGGGCAGCACGTGCCGGCGCACAGGTCCGGCCAGGCCGGCAGGGTGCCGGCGGCGTTGCGGGTGACCGGCTCGCCGCGCTCGGCCGCGGCCCGCTCCAGCAGCAGGTCGCGGACCATCGCCACGAACCGGGGGTCGACCCCGGCGGTCGCGGCGCGGCCGGCGGCCAGGCCGAGCCGCTCGGCGGTGGCCAGCGCCTCGGTGTCGAGGTCGAAGACGACCTCCATGTGGTCGGAGACGAACCCGATCGGGGCCAGCACGACTGCCTTCACCCCGTCGGCGGCCAGCGCCTCGAGGTGGTCGTTGACGTCGGGCTCGAGCCACGGGGTGTGCGGGGAGCCGGAGCGGGAGCAGTAGACCAGGTCGTGGGTGTGCACACGGCCGGTCTCGGCGGCCACCCGGTCCGCGACGAGGGCGGCCAGGTCGGTGTGCTGGCGCACGTAGGCGTCGCCGTCGAGTCCCTCCACACCGCTGCCCCGGCCGCTGCCGTCGGCCATCTCGGTGGGGATGGAGTGGGTGACGAAGACCAACCGCGCCTCGTGGCGCAGCTCCTCGGGCAGGTCGGCCAGCGCGGCCAGGGTCGCCTCCACGTTGGGCTCGGTGAACCCGGGGTGGTTCCAGTACTGGCGCAGCCGGTCCAGCCGGGGACCGTCGGGCACCTCGGTGGCGACGTCGGCCAGGTTCTCCCGGTACTGCCGGCACGAGGAGTAGGAGGAGTAGGCCGAGGTGGTGAATACCGCCGCCCGGCGGATCCCGTCGGCCTGCATCTGGCGCACCGCGTCGGCCAGGTACGGGTCCCAGTTGCGGTTGCCCCAGTAGACCGGCAGGTCGATGCCGGCACCGGCCAGGTCCTCCCGGATCGCGGCCAACAGGGCCCGGTTCTGGTCGTTGATCGGCGAGCGGCCGCCGAACCCGTAGTAGTGCTCGCCGACCTCCGCCAGGCGCTCCCGCGGGATGCCGCGGCCCCGGGTCACGTTCTCGAGGAAGGGGACCACGTCCTCGGCCTTCTCGGGCCCTCCGAAGGAGAGCAGCAGCAGCGCGTCGTACGGGGCGGGATCGGGAGCGGTCATGACGCCATCCTAGGAAGGCGCACCGAACTCGTCGGGGAGGACCCCGCGGCCCTAGACTCGGCCGGTGCTCGACTCGTACCGCCGGGTGCTCGGCATCCCGGGCACCCTCCCCTTCACCCTGGCCGGCCTGGCCGCGCGACTCCCGATCTCGATGGTCAGCCTCGGCATCGTGCTGCTGGTCCAGGAGGTCACCGGCTCCTACGGGCTGGCCGGGACCTACGCGGCGACGTTCGTGCTGGCCCAGGCCGCACTGGCGCTGTTCCACGGACGCCTGCTGGACCGCGTCGGTCAGGGACGGGTGCTGGCCACCGCCACCACCGTCTCCTCCGCCGCCCTGGCGCTGATGCTGGTGGCCGTCCTGGAGGACTGGCCGGTGGCGCTGGCCTACGCCGGTGCCGCGGTCGCCGGCGCCACGCTGCCGCAGGTCGGCTCCGCAGTCCGGGCCCGCTGGGCGCACGTGCTGACCGGGCGGGCGCGGGACCTGCAGACCGCCTACGCCTTCGAGGGGGTCGTCGACGAGGCCGTCTTCATCATCGGCCCGATCCTGGTCACGGTGCTGGCCACCACCTTCCACCCGGCTACCGGGCTGACCGTGGCGCTGCTGGTGGGCCTGGTCGGCACCTGGGCGTTCTCGCTGCAGCGCGGTACCGAACCCCCGGTGCTGGCCCGGCGCGACGCGACCACCGGGGCCGGCGTCGCGATGCCGTGGGGGGTGGTCGTCCCGCTGACGGTCGTCTCGCTGGCCCTGGGCACGCTGTTCGGTGCCGCCGAGGTGATCACCCTGGCGTTCGCCACCGAGCACGACGCCAAGCAGTGGACCGGGGGGCTGCTGGCCCTGTGGTCGCTGGGCTCGTTGGTTGCCGGGATCCTGACCGGGGTGGTGCACTGGCGGATCGGGGTCGAGGTGCGGGTGCGCCGCGGCGCGATCGGGATGGCCCTGGCGATGGTGCCGCTGGCGCTGATCGACGAGGTCTGGCTGATGGGAGCGGTGCTGCTGCTCGGCGGCCTGGCCATCTCCCCCACCCTGATCTCCACCATGTCCCTGGTCGAGCAGGTGGTGCCCCGGGCCCGGCTGACCGAGGCGATGGGCGTGCTGCACTCCGGACTGCTGGCCGGGGTGGCGCCCGGCGCCGCCCTCTCGGGAGCTCTGGTGGACCGGTTCGGTACCGGTGCCGCCTACGCGGTGCCGATCGGCGCCGGTGTGCTGGCCGCGGTGGTCGCGCAAACCCTGCGCGGGCCCCGCTTCGCCCCGTCCGCCGGCCCTGACCTGCTGGACGCGTGACCCGGGTCAGTCGCGACGGCGGGTGAGCCACGCGACCCCGACCCCCACCAGCACGCCGATCACGGTCTCCACGCCGCGGTCCAGCAGCAGGGTGCGGGTCGGCACCGAGGCCATCAGGTCCACCATCAGCAGCGCCAGCGGGGTGACCGCGACCAGGGCGACGGCGTAGTTGCGCCCGATCAGCAGCTCCGCGGCCGCCTGCAGCACCACCACCACCGCCACCAGCCCCAGGTGCGGGAGGTCCAGCTCCAGCAGGACTCCGGCCAGCACCAACCCGGCGGCGGTGCCGAGCACCCGCTGCACGCCCCGGTGCAGTCCCGCCTCCAGGTTCGGTGCCGCCAGCGGGACGACCGCGGAGACCATCGCCCAGTACGGGTGCCCGATCCCGGCCGCGGTGGCCACCGACCCGGCCACCAGCACCCCCAGCACGGCGCGCAGCACGTGCCGGGTCTGGACCGCCTCGACGGTCGCCGGACGCGGGCGGGTGCGCAGCGACGGGTCACGCCAGGCCCGCCCGTAGCCGCCCACGCCGCCGATCAGCAGCGCGAGCCCGGCGGTGGCGGCCGAGACCAGCAGCGCGACGGGCAGGTCGCCCGGCTGGGACGGCACCGAGGCGCAGGCGGTGAACGCGAAGACGGGGAACAGCGGACCGGGCGGGTGCCAGCCCTGCAGGTCGCTGAGTGCCGCCCCCACCCCGGCCAGCAGCGCCGCGGTCGGGACCACCAACCAGGCCCGCTGGTCGGCCAGACCCACCGCGGTGCCGGCCACCACCGAGGCCACCAGCACCAGGCCCACCGAGACCTGCATCTGCAACCGGCCGCGGTGCACGTCGTGGCGCCCGTAGAGGCTGGTGAACGCACCGAAGGCGGCGTAGATCGACCACTCGGTCCGGTCCAGGGCCCACAGCGTCACCAGGGCCACCGCCACGGTCACCGCGGCGCGGGCGGCGACCCGGTGGGCCCCTGCGTGAGGTCCGAAGGTGAACAGCTGGGCGGTCAGGGATCGGACGGCAGGCACAGAACCATCTTGCCGTTCGGCGCTTCGGTCACGCGATGTTGGGCAAGTGCCCTAGATTACCGCGCATGAGCGTCGTCACATCTGCCCCGAGCTCGACCGACTGGGAGAACTGGGCCGGCAACGAGCGCGCCCGCGCCACGTCCAGCCAGACACCCGGCAGCACCGCCGACGTGGTCGCCGCTGTGGAGCGCGCCCGCGCTGCCGGCACCGGGGTGAAGATGATGGGCACCGGCCACTCGTTCACCGCGATCTCCGCCCCCGAGGGCGAGATGCTCCGTCCGCAGGGGCTGACCGGGCTGCTCTCCTTCGACCGGGACGCGATGACCGCGACCGTCGCCTCCGGCACCCAGCTCAAGGTCCTCAACCAGACCCTGGCCCGGCTCGGGGTCTCGCTGCACAACATGGGCGACATCGCCGAGCAGACGCTGGCCGGCGCCACCTCGACCGGCACCCACGGCTCCGGCGGGCACGTCGCAGGCCTGTCGGGCCAGCTGGCCGGGCTGGAGCTGGTCACCGGCACCGGCCAGGTGATCACCGCCTCCGAGACCGAGAACCCCGACGTCTTCGCCCTGGCCCGGGTCGGGCTCGGCGCGCTCGGGATCATCACCCAGCTGACCTTCCGGGTCGAGCCGCAGTTCCTGCTGCGCGCCGAGGAACGGCCGATGACCTGGCACGAGCTGGTCGAGGACCACGAGCGGCTCGCCGCCGAGAACCACCACACCGACATCCACTGGTTCCCGCACACCGACCATGCCCTGCTCAAGGCCAACAACCGGCTGGCCGACCCGGTGGAGTCCGCCGAGCCGGTCGCCGCCTGGAAGGCGTGGCTGGACGACGAGTTCCTGTCCAACACCGTGTTCGGGATGGCCAACAAGGTCATCAACCGGTACCCGGGCTCGGCCACCACGATCAACGGGCTGGCCAGCCGGGCGCTGTCGGCGCGCACCTACTCCGACCTGGCGCACAAGGTCTTCGTCTCCCCCCGCACCGTCCGGTTCAAGGAGATGGAGTACGCCCTGCCGGCCGAGGCCGGGATCGAGGCGCTGCGCGAGGCGCGGCGCTGGATCGACGCCTCGGGGCTGTCGATCGGGTTCCCGATCGAGGTCCGCACCGCCCCGGCCGACGACGTGGCGCTGTCCACCTCCTACGGGCGGCCCACGACCTACCTGGCCTTCCACGTGCACCACCAGGCCGACCACGCGCGCTACTTCCGCGAGATCGAGGCCGTGATGACCGCGCACGGAGGTCGCCCGCACTGGGGCAAGATGCACACCCGCGACGCCGACTACCTGCGCGGCGTCTACCCGCGGTTCGAGGAGTTCCTGGCGCTGCGCGACCAGCTGGACCCGGACCGGGTCTTCGCCAACGACTACCTGCGCCGGGTGCTGGGCGACTGACAGTGATGATGTGAGTGAGCCCCGCAGCGGTCGTCCTGACTCAGCGACTGACTGACTTCGGGTCTTCAACGGGATCTGTCGGTCGATCCGCTGCGGGGCTCGTTTGCACTCACCAGACGAGGGGTCGTGACCTCATAGGAGCCTGTGCCAGCAGGCACCCATCACTGTCTTGTCCGCTCACCTCGGCGGTGCGTGCCGCCCTGCCAGATCGAGTGAGAGGACGGCGATGACCACCATCGCATGCAAGGACGCCGGGAACCAGCCAGACCAGGTCGAGGTCGCCGCGGGCGTCGACACCCATCAAGACACCCACACCGCTGCGGTGGTCGACCGTGCCGGGCGGCTCCTGGGACACCGCCAGTTCCACGCCACCCAGCGTGGCTACACCGCTCTGCTGGCTTGGCTGCGCTCGTTCGGGCTGTTACTGGTCGTCGGCATCGAGGGCACCGGCGCCTACGGCGCCGGCTTGGCCCGCCACCTGCACGAGGAGCACGTGCCGATGCTCGAGATCGACCGGCCCGACCGCAAGACCCGCCGCAGCGCTGGCAAGTCCGACCCGATCGATGCCGAAGCCGCCGCCCGCGCCGCTCTGACGCGAGTTCGGACCGGAGTGCCGAAGGTGCGCACCGGCCGGGTCGAGGCACTGCGGAACCTCAGAGTGGTCCGCCGCAGCGCGGTGGATCAGCGTGCGGACTGCATGCGTCGGATCAAGACGCTGATCGTGACCGCCCCCGACGACCTGCGCGCACGCCTACGCGGTTTGGCCAAGCAGGAGCTGCTCGACACCTGCGCCGGCCTACGCCCGGACACCGCACGCATCGAGGAGCCCGCACAGGCGACCAAGGTCGCGTTGCGCAGCCTGGCCCGCCGGCACGCCGCGCTCACCGAGGAGATCACCGAGGTCGACGCGCTCATCGAGCCGCTGGTCGCTGCCATCAATCCCGACCTGCTCGCACTCAACGGTGTCGGCGCGGACGTCGCGGGACAGCTCCTGGTCACCGCCGGTGAGAACACCGACAGGATCCACTCCGAGGCCGCCTTTGCGATGCTCTGCGGCGCTGCTCCCATCCCAGCCTCATCAGGCAAGACCCATCGTCACCGGCTCAACCGAGGCGGTGACCGACAAGCCAACGCAGCGCTCTACCGGATCGTGCTCTGCCGGCTGCGCTGGGACCCACGCACCCAGGCATACATGCGCCGCCGCACCGCCGAGGGCCTCTCGAAGAAGGACATCATCCGGTGCCTCAAACGACTCATCGCCCGCGAGATCCACCACGTCCTCACCGCTGGCCGCGTCGAGCCCGAACACCTCACCATGGCCGCTTGACATCCATAGGAGCATCCCTCACCCGGGCCGGTCCTGCCCGGAGGGCTCAGACCGAGGCGGGGCCGGTGGGCTTCGGGGCGTGCCAGTCACGCCGCATCGCCAGCAGCCGCCAGGTCAGGCATGCGGCGGCCCCCAGCGGCCCGACCAGCAGCCACGGCCCGCCCAGCAGGTGTCCGACGACGGCGATCGACGCCCCGGCCAGGGCGGGGGTGGCGTAGAGCTCGGAGCGGAAGATCACCGGCGGGCGGCCGGCGAGCAGGTCGCGCAGCATGCCGCCGCCGATCCCGGTGACCATGCCCATCAGCGCGGCCGGCACCGGGTGCAGGCCGTAGTCGAGCGCCTTGAGCGCGCCGGTGACGCAGAACAGCGCCAGGCCGAAGGCGTCGAAGACGTTGACCACGCGCTCCATCCGGCCCACCGGTCCGTGGAACCAGAACGTGACCAGTCCGGCCACCACCGGGACAGCCAGGTAGCGCCAGTCCGCCAGCGCGGCGGGCGGGGTGGCGTCGATCAGCACGTCGCGCAGGAACCCGCCACCCAGACCGGTGGTGCCGGCGAGCACCAGCACCCCGAAGACGTCGAAGTCGCGCCGGACCGCCACCAGCGCCCCGGAGATCGCGAACACGAAGATGCCCACCAGGTCGAAGGCGACCAGGAGCACCTGCGCCGCATCGGCGCTGGAGAGATCGAGCACCTGCGCAGGTTACCGGCGCGCCGCCGCACCCCGAGCGGTGGTGGGGTCCGCTGGCGTAGGCTCGGACCCGACCCGCACCACCCGCCACGCACAGCCCAGGAGCACCATCCGATGGTCCACCTCTCCCTGACCGGGTTGAGTGGGACGCGGCTGCAACTGGTGGACGCCCAGGGCGTGGAGTACACCCTCGACGTCGACGCGAAGCTCCGGGCCGCGCTCCGCGGCGAACAGACCCGGCCGAGCAAGTTGGAGACCCCGATGGACAGCGCACTTCGTCCCCGTGACATCCAGGCCCGCATCCGTGCGGGCGAGTCCGCCGAGCAGGTGGCCGAGGCCGCCGGCACGAGCCTGGAGCGGATCATGCCCTACGCCGCGCCGGTGCTCGCCGAGCGTGAGCACATGGCCGAGCGGGCCCAGGCCTGCTCGGTGCGTCGTCGCGGGGGCGAGGGTCAGGCACGCACCCTGGGCGAGGCGGTGGCGGTGCAGCTGCGCATGCACGGCGGCCAGCCCGAGGAGGTCGAGTGGGACGCGTGGCGCCGCGAGGACAACCGCTGGGTGCTCACCGCGCTGTTCGAGTCCCGGGAGCGCGAGGGTGTCGCGACCTTCGTCTACGACCCACGGGGCAGCTACGTGACCCTCGACGACGCCGACGCGCGCTGGCTGGTGGGTGAGGCCGTCCCGGCCGCCCCGCCGGCCCGTGACGACCTGGCCGAGGCGCGCGAGCGCCGCCTGGCCAGCACCGACCCCGACGAGGGGCTGGGCGCCGACGCGATCAGCCTGGTCAGCGACCCGGCGACCCCGAGCACCAGCACGGACTCCGGTACCGGCTCCGGCACCGGTTCCGCCCGGGGCCCCGAGCTGATCCCCGACCTGGCCGTCGAGCTCCGCACCGAGGGCGCCGCCCCGGCCTCCCCCGGTGCCGCCGCGCCCGAGACCGCCGCCCCCGGGGCGCCGACGCGCCAGCGTTCGACCGTGGACGCCGAGGAGACCGCGGCGCGGGTCCGCGGGGCCCGTCCGGAGCGACGGACCCGACCGCAGGGCCCGGCCGACCCCGAGCAGCTCTCCTTCGGGGAGACCGACGTGCCCAGCGGGGACGACGCGGAGGCCGAGAAGCCCGCCAAGAAGCCCGCCAAGCGCGGACGCGGACGTGCCTCGGTGCCCAGCTGGGACGAGATCATGTTCGGCGGCGGCGACAAGGCCTGACGGTCGACCGGTCGGGCGCCCGCCTCCGCGGGGCCGGTCAGGCGACGCTGCGACGACGGCGCAGCAGACCCCAGCCGACCAGGACCGCGCCACCGAGGCCGACGCCGGCTGCCGCGCTGAGCGCCAGCGTGCCGTCGGAGTGACCGGTGGATTCCGGTGGCTCTACCCCCGACCACCCGGTCGCCCCCGGGGTGACGGGTTGGTCGACGGTGTCCAGCACCGGGTCGACGTACTTGTCGGGGTAGCCACCCTGCTTCGGCGGCACCAGCGGCCACATCGAGCACGCGTTCACCCGTCCTGAGCGGCCGTCCGCGTCGTGGGTGGTGGCGAACAGCCACCGGGTGTCGCTCACCGCACCCTCCGGGACGGCCGCGTGCTCACCGAACATGTCGTCGGAACCCTTGACCCCGGGCCAGCTGATCCAGCCGACCAGGTCCACCGGAAGCCACACCTGGTCGGCGATCGGGTCGCCGGCGCGCTGGTGGTCGACCTCGACCAGGATCTGGTTGCCCTCGGTGTCGATGATCCGGCCGGTGAACACCTGCTCCGCGTCCTGGGCCACCTCCTCGATCCCGACGCAGCTGAGCGCGTGTGCCGGGGTCGCGGTGAGGGTGAGCGGCGCGGTCGCCACCGTCAGGGCCGCAGCGGCGAGGCCGGCACGCAGTCGCCGGCGCGCGGGAGGTCGTGTGGTGGTGTCCATGTCGGTTCGACGTGCTGACGGAGGCCGGGGTTCCCGGTGACCCGGCGTCCCGTCACCCCTGCTCCACCGGGCGGGTCGGGTCGGCCACCCACTCCGACCAGGAGCCGGGGTACAGCGCCGCGGGCACGCCGGCCCGGCGCAGGGCCAGCAGGTCGTGCGCGGCTGTGACCCCCGACCCGCAGTAGACGGCCACGTCGGCCCCAGCCACCGCGCCGACAGCGGCGTAGCGCCCGGCCAGCTCCCCGGCGGTCCGGAACGTCCCGTCCGGGTTCAGGTTCTCGGTGGTGGGCACGTTCACCGCGCCGGGCACGTGACCGGCGACCGGGTCGACCGGTTCCACGTCCCCGCGGTACCGCTCGGGGGCCCGGGCGTCGACGAGCACGTCCACGCCGAGCACCTGCTCGGCCGTCACGGTCCGGTTCCGACCCTGCGTGCCGGGGTCGACGGACTCGAAGTCACCCGGTGGCACCGGGGCGCCGGGGCCGGTCTCCACGGGGCCACCGGCGGCCAGCCACGCCGCCCAGCCACCGTCCAGCACCCGCACGTCGCGGTGGCCGTGGTGTTCCAGCAGCCACCACGCCCGGGCCGCGGCACGTCCCTGCCAGTCGTCGTAGACGACCACCGGCACGTCCTGCTCGACGCCCAGGCGCCGCGCGGTGGCCGCGAACCCCTCCGGCAGCGGGTGCCGCCCGGCCGCAGAGGCGGGGGCGGCCAGGTCCGCGTCGAGGTCCACCAGCACCGCCCCGGGCAGGTGCCCGGCGGTGTACTCGGACAGCGGGTCCGGGCCGCCCATCCGGTACCTGACGTCCCAGAGCCGGACACGCCAGGATCTGTCGAGGAGTTCACGCAGGTCGCTCGCACGGATGAGGGGATCGCCGTCCATGCCGTCATCATCGCGCACCCCGGCCGTGAGAGGATCGCTCGTTGTGGCTGAACTGCACTTCTTCACCGGCACGATGGACTCCGGCAAGAGCACCCTGGCGCTCCAGACGAACCACAACCACGCCCAGCGTGGCCGGGTCGGGCAGATGTTCACCACCCACGACCGGGCCGGGGAGGCCCGGCTCTCGAGCCGCCTGGGACTGACCGCCTCGGCCATCGAGGTCGACGCGGACTTCGACTTCTGGCGCCACGTGGTCACCACGCTCACCCAGGGTGGCCGGGTGGACTACATCATCTGCGACGAAGCGCAGTTCTACACGCCCGCCCAGATCGACGCGCTCGCCAAGATCGTCGACGAGCTGCAGATCGACGTGTTCGCGTTCGGCATCCTCACCGACTTCCGCACGATGCTCTTCCCGGGCAGCCAGCGGCTGGTCGAGGTCGCCGACCGGATGCACGTGCTGCAGGTCGAGGCGCTGTGCTGGTGCGGCAAGCGCGCCACCCACAACGCCCGCACCGAGGACGGCGTGATGGTCACCGAGGGTGACCTGATTGTCGTGGGCGACGTCGAGGGAGCCGACCCCGACACCACCACCCCGCCGGCCGAGGTCGCCTACGAGGTGCTCTGCCGCCAGCACCACCGCCGCCGGCTCACCGCGGCCCGGGCCAAGGCCGTTTCGATGGCTCCCGAACCGCTGCCCTTCGGCTGAGGGGGCTCAGCGACGCCAGAGCCGTCCGCGCCGCGGTGCGGCCCCGGCGGACTCAGCGGACCCAGGGGAGCCATCGGATCCGGTGGACGACGCCGTGCCAGCCGGGTTCTGCAACGCGTTGGGTGTCGGGTCTGGGGTGTCGTCGTCACCGGCGCCCCGCTGGGCCTTCCGGGCTGCGCGCACCTCGCGCTCCCCCACCTCGAACCACTCGCCCTCCCACGGCTCCAGACCGTCGGCGATCCGCTGCCGCAGCTCGGCGCAGGCCGCCGCGGGGTCGGTGAAGTCCAGTCCGGCGAGCTGGTTGGGGGTGAAGCGCCACCAGGCCAGTTCGGCCAGCTGGGCGGTCACCTCGTCGGGGAACCGGGACCGGATCGGCCGGGCCGGGACTCCGCCGACGACGGTCCACGGCTCGACGTCCTTGGTGACCACGGCGCCGGCGGCGACGATCGCCCCGTTCCCGATGCTCACCCCGCGCAGCACGACCGCGTTGGCGCCGATCCACACGTCGTGGCCGATCACCACCCCGGGCGGTTGCCAGGTGACCGGCAGCAGCTCGGCCCGGTCCGCGGTGGGGTGCCACCCGAACTTGCGTTCCTCGTACTGGAACGGGGAGGTGCTGAGCCAGTCCACCGGGTGCTCGGGCTCGCCGAGCCGGACCCCCTTGGCGATCGAGCAGTACCGGCCGATCGAGGCGACGCCGTCGATGGTGGAGCCGACCACGTAGGTCCAGGCCCCCACCCGCGTGCGGGAGGCCATGGTGACCTTCCCGATCAGGCTCACCGGGGCCTCCAGGTGGACCTGGGTCCCCCGCAGCAGCTTCAGTCCGGCGAGTCCGTGCACCTGGTCGTCCATGCGTCCCATCCAACCAGTCCCCCGGCGCCTCGGTCGCCGTGGCCGACCCGAGGAGATCAGTCGACCAGGAAGGGGATGTTCATCTCGTCGGGGGTCAGCGAACCGTGCAGCCCCACCATCGTCTTCTCGTAGGCGAAGTCACGGCTGGAGAAGACCCCGGTGTTGCCGCGGCAGGCCACCATCACCTCGCCCAGCCGGGGCAGCACGTCGGGGTGCACCTCCCCGAACCAGCCCGCGACCACTGCCTCCTCACGGCGCAGCACGTCGGCCCGGCCCATCAGCGTCTGCTTCCAGGTCGCGACCACGTCGTCGACCGCGCCCTCGCGCAGGTACAGGTGCCGGAACCGGGCCTCGCCGCCGAACACGACCAGTCCGTCCCGCAGCTCGGCGATCTCGTCGATGTCGACCTGGGCCAGCGGCGGGCAGTCGACCATCCCGTGGTCGGCCACCACCACCAGCCGGGTGGCGGACGGGAGCGCCTCGCGCAGCTGCTGGGCCTGCTCGTCGACGGCCCGCAGCTGCCGCAGCCAGGCCCGCGAGGCCACCCCGCGCGCGTGGCCGGTGGCGTCCAGGTCGGAGTCGTAGAGGTAGGTCAGCGACGGGGCGGCCGCCGAGGCGGAGACCGCGGCGGCGATCCGTTCGGTGACCCCGTCGGCGCCGACGTATGCCGCGCCACCCTGGGAGACCCGGGTCAGCCCGCTGCCCTCGAACTGGCGCTTGTTGACCGCGGTGACCGCCACCCCGGCCGCGGCCAGGCGGCTGAACGCGGTGGGGTGCGGCTGCCACTGCTCGGGGTCGACCGGGGCGTCCCACTTGAGGTGGTTCAGCAGCCGGTCCGTGCCGGGGATCCGGGCGGTGTAGCCGACCAGCCCGTGCGCCCCGGGGCCCAGGCCGGTGCCCAGCGAGGTCAGCGAGGTGGCGGTGGTCGAGGGGACGCCGGCGGTGCCGACCGAGCCGGTGCCGAGCAGGGAGGCCAGGTAGGGCGCCGCCTTGCGGTGCCGGTCGAGCAGGTCGGCGCCGAGACCGTCGACCAGGAAGACCACGTACGACGGCGCCGTGGGCAGTTCCAGGCCCGAGGGGGCCGCGCCCGCGACCTCGGGGCCCAGACCCAGCGCCCGCCCCACGGCGGGCAGCACGTCGGCCAGGGATCGCTCCCCGTAGGCGGGGGTGACGAACGTCGAGCCGCTCACCGGCGGCCTGCCCGGGTGGTCGTGGTGACCCGATGCCGGTTCACTGACCGCGGGTCCGGGCCGAGAGCGCCTCGGCGAAGTGCAGCAGCCCGTCCACGGCGGGACGGCCCTCGGCGGCGGCCGAGACCCGCAGCGAGAAGTCCTCACCCCCGACGACCCCGGTGTAGCCGTGGTCGGCCTCGCAGTGCGGGTCGGCGCAGGCGGCGGGCTCCAGGTCGATCCGACCCACCCCGCCCCAGCCCAGGGTGAGCAGCGCCTCCACGGCCGGCTTGGGGCCGCTGGTGGGGTTGGTCACCATCCGGGTCACCACCACCGACCGGACCGCGGAGAGCATGATCGCCTCGGTCGAGGTGGAGGTGTACGGCTCGGGCAGCATGTCGTCGGCCGCGTGCTCGTCGGTGTGGGCCAGGACCAGCCGGGTCGGGGTCAGCACCAGCACGGTGAGGTGGCGGCGCACCTCGTCGCGGTCGAACGTCGGCTCGTGGTGGACGTAGTGGGCGACCACGGGCTCCCCGGCCACCGCGGAGAAGACCGCGTCGGTGACGACCTCGGGGTAGTAGCCGGTCCGGTCGATGGCGTCCCGCAGCAGCCCGGAGGAGTCCGGGTGGGTCGGGTCGGCAGGGGTGCGACGCATGTTCGCAGTCTGTCACGCACCCCCGCCACCAGCGGGTGGCGGCCCGATCAGCCGGGGAGCGTGTCCCCCGGCATCGTGGACAGCCGTCGCACGAACCAGTCCGAGCGCGGGTCGAGGACCGGCTCGACCCGGACCGAGCAGCCCAGGATCGAGGTGCCGTCGGCACCGGCCAGGACCAGCGGCAGCTGCAGGGAACGGATCTGTGGCAGGTCGTTCTGCAGCAGCGCCACCCGGCGCAGCACCCGCTCGACGGCGTCCACGTCGACGATCTCGCTGCCGCGGTACCCGAACAGCAGCGGCGAGGCCTTGATCTCGCGGACCATGTCCTGGGCGTCGACCTCGGTCAGCGGCGGGATCCGGAACGCCCGGTCGCCCAGGAGCTCGGTCATCGGGCCACCGATCCCGAACGAGACCACCGGCCCGAACAGCGGGTCCTCCAGGCTGGAGATGTTCACCGGGATGCCCGGCGGGGCGTGGCGCTGGACCACGAAACCGGCCCGGGCGGGGTCGGCGATCAGCTGGTTGAGCGTCTCCCAGCCCTCGACCATCTCCTCGGCGGTGTCGATGTTGCGCCACACGTGGGACAGGTCGGGGCGGTGCCGCAGGTGGTCGGCGGTGGCCTTGAGCACGACCCGGCCGCCGATCTCCTCCAACGCGGTCAGTGCCTCGGTCAGGGAGGTGATCGGGCGGGTCTCCCACAGGTCCAGGCCGTAGGCGCTCAGCAGCCGCTTCTGGTCGGCGTAGGTCAGGTCGACGCCCTCGGGGTTGGCGATCAGCAGCTCGTTGACCACCCGCTTGGCGGCCGCGGTGTCGACCTCGGCCTCCTCGGCCTCGCTGCCGGTCAGCGGGGTGCGCAGCCACAGCGCGTACTCCACGACGTTGGCCAGGGCCCGGACCGCGGCCTCCACGGCCGGGTAGGAGGGCACCGAACCACGTCCGGCGGTGGAGCCGGCCACGTCGGGCACCCGGAGCAGCTCGGGCACACCCTCGGCGCCCAGGAAGGTCGAGACGAGCGGCTTGTCGGACTGCTCGCCCACCGCCGCGAGGACGTTGGCGACCTCCTCGCCGGAGATGTTCAACGGCGGGATGTAGATGGCCACCACCGCGTCGACCTCGGGGTCGTCGATCGCGGCGTCGAGGGCGTCCTCGAAGTCGTCGGCGTTGGCGTCGGCACCGAGCGCCACCTGCTTGTTGACCACCAGCCCGACCGCGGTCGCGGCGTCGGCGGCCAGCAGGCCCAGGGCGTCGGAGTTGCCGATCACGGCCACCCGACGTCCCCGCGGCAGCGGCTGGTGGGCCAGCAGCTGGGCGACGTCGAACATCTCCTCCAGGGTGTCGACCTGGATCACCCCGGCCTGGCGGAACATGGCGTCCACGGCCTGCCCGGGCGCGGCGATCTTGCGGACCGCGTGCCCCATCGGCACACCCTGGGTGGTGCGACCCGAACGCACCGCGATGATCGGCTTGCGCCGGCTCACCCGCCGGGCGATCCGGGAGAACTTCCGGGGGTTACCGATCGACTCCAGGTAGAGCAGCACCACCTCGGTGGCGTCGTCCTCCTCCCAGTACTGGAGCAGGTCGTTGCCCGAGACGTCGGCACGGTTGCCGGCCGAGACGAACGTGGACAGGCCCAGCCCCCGGTTCTGCACCTTCTCCAGGATCGCGGTGCCCAGGGCACCGGACTGGCAGAAGAACCCGGCGCGCCCGCGCGGGGGCATGTCGGGGACCAGGGAGGCGTTGATCGAGACCTCGGGGGCGGTGTTGATGATGCCCAGGCAGTTCGGGCCGATCAGCCGCAACCCGTAGGAGCGGGCCAGCCCGACCAGGCGGCGCTGGCGCTGACGGCCCTCGTCGCCGGTCTCGGCGAAGCCGGCCGAGACCACGACCAGCCCGTGCACGCCCTTGGCGGCACAGTCCAGCACCACGTCCTGCACCGCGTCGGCGGGGACCGCGACCACGGCCAGGTCGACCTCGCCGGGAATGTCCATCACCGAGGCGAACGTCGGCAGCCCCGAGACGGCCTCCGCGGAGGGGTTTACCGCGTGCACCCGACCGGAGAAGTCGCCGAGCACCAGGTTGCGCACCAGCGCGCGACCGATGGTCTCCTGGCGCCGGGAGGCACCGATCACGGCCACCGAGCGGGGGTTGAAGAACCGTTCGATGGAAGCCGACTCGGCGCGGTGCTCGCGCTGCTCCATCACGTTCATGGCGGTGTCGGTCGGGTCGATCGGGAACTCCAGCGCCAGCACGCCGTCCTCGTAGCCCGACACGACCTGGTAGCCGGCGTCGCGGAAGGTGTGGATCATCGGCTGGTTGTCGGGCAGGACCTCGGCGACGAACTTCTCGATCCCGCGCTCGCGCCCGGCCTGGGCCAGGTGCTCGAGCAGGACCTGACCGATGCCGCGGCCCTGGTGGGCGTCCTCGACCAGGAAGGCGACCTCGGCCTCGCCGCCGCCGAGCGCGTCGTAGCGCCCCACCGCGATCATCTTCTCGGCCACCAGCACCACGAACGCGACCCGCTGGTCGTGGTCGACGTGGGTGAACCGGTGCACGTCGCGCTCCGAGAGCGTCGGCATCGGGGAGAAGAACCGGTAGTACTTCGACTCGTCGGAGACCCGGGCGTAGAACTCGACGAGCAGCTCGGCGTCGTCGGGACGGATCGGGCGGATGTGGGCCGCGCGACCGTCGCGCAGCAGGATGTCGGCCTCCCAGTGCAGCGGCGAGCGGTGCACCACCGGCGTCGACCCGGCATCCGTCGGCTCCGGGGTCCGGGTGGCCACCGGGGCCGACCCGGTCGAGTCGACCGCACCGGCGGCGACGTCGTCAGCGGCGGTCTCTGCGCCGCCCTGCGGCGGCTGGGGCTGGGTCACGTGAGCAATCTAGCCGTTCCACCCCACCCGCACGGCGTGCCCCTGCCGGGTGTTCACCGGCCGTACGGCGAGAATGTGCCCATGGCACGGCGCAGCACTCCCCCACCCCCGCCCCACGACTACACCGAGCACATCCTGGACACCGACATCCGGGACGAGATGCAGTCGTCCTTCCTGGAGTACGCCTACTCGGTGATCTACTCCCGGGCCCTGCCCGACGCCCGGGACGGGTTGAAGCCGGTGCAGCGCCGGATCCTGTACACGATGCACGACATGGGCCTGCGGCCGGAGAAGGGCCACGTGAAGTCGGCCCGGGTCGTCGGCGAGGTGATGGGCCGGTTGCACCCGCACGGTGACGTCGCGATCTACGACGCGATGGTGCGGATGGCGCAGCCGTGGTCGATGCGGGTCCCGTTCATCGACGGGCACGGCAACTTCGGTTCCCCCGACGACTCCCCCGCCGCGATGCGGTACACCGAGGCCCGGATGGCGGCCGCCGCGGTGGCGATGACCGCCACGCTCGACGAGGAGACCGTCGACTTCAAGCCCAACTACGACAGCCGCGAGTACGAGCCCAAGGTGCTCCCCGCGGCGATCCCCAACCTGGTCGTCAACGGCAGCACCGGCATCGCGGTCGGCATGGCCACCAACATGGCCCCGCACAACCTGGTCGAGGTCGTCCAGGCGCTGCGGCACCTGATCACCCACCCGAAGGCGTCCCTGGACGACCTGATGCGGTTCATCCCCGGACCGGACCTGCCCGGCGGCGGCAAGATCGTCGGCCTGGACGGGGTCAAGGACGGCTACGCCACCGGCCGCGGCACCTTCAAGATGCGCGCCACCGCCCGGATCGAGAACGTCACCCCGCGGCGCAAGGGCATCGTGGTGACCGAGCTGCCCTACGGCGTGGGCACCGAGCGGGTGATCGAGAAGATCAAGACCCTGGTGCAGGCCAAGAAGATCACCGGCATCTCCGACATCAAGGACCTCACCGACCGCACCCACGGGCTGCGGCTGGTGATCGAGGTGAAGAACGGCTTCGTCCCCGAGGCGCTCCTGGAGCAGCTGTACAAGCTGACCCCGATGGAGGACTCGTTCGGGATGAACAACGTCGCGCTGGTCGACGGCCAGCCGCGCACCCTGGGGCTGAAGGAGATGCTGCAGGTCTTCCTCGAGCACCGCTTCGAGGTGGTCCGGCGACGCTCGGTGTACCGGCGCCGCAAGGCCGCCGACCGGCTGCACCTGGTCGACGGGCTGCTGATCGCGATCCTCGACATCGACGAGGTGATCCAGGTGATCCGTTCCTCGGAGAACGCCTCGGCGGCCAAGGAGCGGTTGATCGCGGTCTTCGAGCTCTCCGAGCCCCAGGCCGACTACATCCTCGACATGCCGCTGCGCCGGCTCACCAAGTTCTCCAAGCTCGAGCTGGAGAAGGAGGCCGAGGAGCTGCGCCACACGATCGAGCAGCTCGACGCAATCCTGGCCGACGACAAGGTGCTGCGGAAGGTCGTCTCCGACGAGCTGGCCGAGGTCGCCAAGACCTTCGGCACCCCGCGCCGCACCGTGCTGCTGGAGTCCGCCGGTACCGCGGTGACCAGCGCGGCCGCCTCGCTGGAGGTCGCCGACGACCCGTGCTTCGCCTACCTGTCCAGCACCGGGCTGGTGGCCCGTTCCGGGTCGCGTGAGCAGCCCGGTCGTGGCGAGGGGCGCGCCAACCACGACGTGGTGGTCTCGGCGGTCGCCGCCACCGCCCGCGCCGACGTCGGCCTGCTGACCAGCGCCGGGCGGCTGGTGAAGCTGTCGGTGCTGGACCTGCCGGTGCTGCCGGCCTCGGCCAACGACCCGACCCTGCAGGGCGGCCTGCCGCTCTCGGAGATGCTCGCGCTGGCCCCCGGGGAGCGGGCGCTGGCCCTGACCTCGCTGAGCGCGGAGGGCCCGGGCCTGGCGCTCGGCACCCGGCAGGGCGTGGTCAAGCGGGTCAAGCCCGAGCTGCTCAACAAGGACGAGTGGGAGGTGGTGACGCTCGCCGACGGCGACGAGGTGGTCGGCGTCGTCGAGCTGCTCACCGGCACCGAGACGCTCTGCTTCGTCACCTCCGACGCGCAGCTGCTGCAGTACTCCGCCGACCTGGTGCGCCCGCAGGGCCGCGCCGGCGGTGGCATGGCGGGCATCAAGCTGGGTGCCGGGGCCCGCGTGGTCTCGTTCACCGCGTTCCGCGCCGACGACGAGGAGAACCCGCCGGTGGTGGTGACCGTCTCCGGCTCGTCGACCGCGCTGCCGGGCACCGACACCGGCTCGGTGAAGGTGGCCCCGTTCTCGGAGTACCCGTCGAAGGGTCGCGGCACCGGCGGCGTCCGGTGCCACCGGTTCCTCAAGGGCGAGGACGGCCTGGTGCTCGCCTGGGTGGGTCAGGCCCCGGCCCGGGCCGCTGCCGGGTCCGGGGCCCCGGTGGACCTGCCCGAGGCCTCCGGTCGCCGCGACGGATCCGGGGTCCCGGCGGCCCAGCCGGTGGCTGCGGTCTCCTCCCCGGTGGCGCTGCTGGTGGCACCGCTGGTCGCGCCCGAGGGTGTGGAAGGCTGATCGCATGACGCTGACGAAGCCGATCCTGGCTCTGGCCGCTGCCGCCACCCTCGCCCTGTCCGGGTGCTCGGGCGACGAGGCCCCGCTGGACGGTGCCGAGCCCACCGAGGTGCTCGCCGAGGCCCAGAAGAAGCTGGAGGAGGCCGGGACGCTGACCGTCGAGCTCAGCACCGACAACCTCCCCCAGGGCGTCTCCGGCATCGCCGGCGCGAGCGGGGAGATCACCTCGGCGCCGGCGTTCGACGGCTCCCTGAAGGTCTCCCTCGCCGGGCAGAGCGTGGACGTGCCGGTGATCGCGGTCGACGGCACCGTGTGGGCGCAGCTGCCGTTCTCCTCGGGCTGGTCCGACGTGGACCCGGCCGAGTACGGCGCCCCCGACCCGGCCGGTCTGGTGGTCGGGGAGAACGGGTTCGGCAGCCTGCTGTCGCAGACCGAGGACCTGGAGCAGGGCGAGACCGTGCGTGGGGGTGCCGACAACGACGAGCGGCTCACCACCTACACCGGTGACGTCGCCGGGGACCTGGTGAAGCGGATCATCCCGAGCGCCGCCGACACCGACGACTTCGACATCGAGTACCAGGTCGACTCCGAGGGGCAGCTGCGGGTGCTGGAGCTGACCGGTGTCTTCTACGCCGACTCCCCCGAGATGACCTACACCGTCGACTTCACCGCCTACGACGACGCGGTCAAGGAGATCAGCAAGCCGTGAGCGGTACCCCGGCGGACCCGGCCCCTGCGACGCCGGCAGGATCCGCCGACCGTCCCGGACGGGCCGCGCTGGTCCTGCTGGGCCTGGCCTCGGTGGCGGTCGCGTTCGCGGCGGCCGACACCTACGTCGTCGTGCTGGCGCTGCCCGACATGATGACCTCGGCCGGCATCGGTATCGACCAGCTGCAGCGGGCCGCACCGATCGTGTCGGGCTTCCTGCTCGGCTACGTGGCGATGCTGCCGCTGATCGGGCGGATCGCCGACCTGCGCGGCCGGGTGCCGGTGCTGCTGGCCTCGCTGGTGGTCTTCGCCCTCGGCTCGCTGGTGACCGCCCTGGCCTACGACATGAGCTCGATGGTGGTCGGGCGGTTCCTGCAGGGGGTCGGCGGCGGCGGGCTGGTGCCGGCCACGCTGGCCCTGGTCGCCGACCTCTACCCCACCCACCGCCGGGCGGTCCCGCTCGGCATCGTCTCGGCGGTCCAGGAGATCGGGTCAGTGCTCGGCCCGCTGCTGGGCGCGGTCGTGATCGCGGTGGCCGACTGGCGCGCGATCTTCGCGCTCAACCTGGCGGTGGGGCTGGTCCTCGCCGCCGCGCTGGCCACGGTGGCCCCGGCCGGCCCCGACGACCCCGGTGCGCCAGCGGGCCGACCCGCCCGCCGCTGGCCCGACCCGGTGGGGCTGGTGCTGGGACTGGTCACCCTCGTTGCCGGGGTACTGGTGGTCGTGCGGCCCGCTGCGATGATGCGGGACCTGACCTGGGGCGAGCTGTTCGTCCCGTTCCTGGGCTCGGGTCGCTGGGGCACGCCCCTGGGGGCGCTCGCGGTGCTCGGCCTGGTGGCCTTCGTGGTCCGGTGCGTCACCGCGGCCCGGCCGCTGGTGGACCTGCGTTCGTGGTCCCGGGCGGCACTCGAGGCCGACCTGGTCGGTGCGCTGCTGCTCGCCGTCGTGCTGGGTGGGGTGGTGCTGGCCTTCGCCACCGCCGACCCCAAGATCGAGGTCTTCTCCCCCGCCGGCCAGTGGTACCTGCTCGGTTCGGCGGTGGCCGCGGTGCTGCTGGTGGTGCACCTGCGTCGGGCCAGCGCACCGCTGGTGCCGCGCGGGGCTCTCGCCCGGGTGCCGGCCTGGGGTGCACTGCTGGTCTCGTTCTTCGTCGGGGCGGCGCTGATCGCCGCGCTGATCGACATCCCCCTCTTCGCCCGCACCACCGTTCACCCCGACAGCCAGCTGATGGCGGCCCTGGTGCTGGTCCGGTTCCTGGTCGCGCTGCCCGTCGGGGCGGTGCTCGGCGGCTACCTGACCCGGATCTGGCCGGCCGGGCCGGTCGCGGCGCTGGGCATGGTGCTGGCCGCGGTGGCGTTCGTGCTGATGACCCAGTGGGGGCTGACCAGCCTGGCGCACTGGACCGCGACGATCCCGCTGGTGCTGGGCGGGCTCGGGTTCGGGTTGGCGCTGGCGCCGGTGAACGCGGTCGTGCTGGCCGCCACCGACCACGCGGTGCACGGCCTGGCCAGCGCGTTCGTGGTGGTGGCCCGGATGGTCGGGATGCTGGTGGGCATCTCGGCGTTGACCACCCTGGGGATGCGTCGCTACTTCGCCGAGCAGGAGGGCGTGCCGCCGGTGCGGGAGGTCTGCGACGGCGCCTCCCGCTGCGCGGAGTTCACCCGGCTGCTCAAGGAGGCCGGGATCGCCCAGGAGCAGGTCGTGTTCTCCGGTGCCGCGGTGTGCGCGGTGCTGGCGGCGGTGCTGGCGCTGGTGCTGTTCCGGGCCGTCGACACCCGCGGGGTGCCGGCGTCCGAGGCGGTCCGCTCCCTGGGGTGAGGCGCCCGGGCGGCCCCCGGCGGGTGTCGCTGTCCACGTCCCAGCCCCGTCCCCGGAGGCGGTCCCGGGCAGGAGTAACCTCCGGCACATGGGTGACTTCGACGACCTGATCCAGTCCAACCGTTCCTACGCCGACACCTTCGAGGGCGGCTTCGACGGCATCGCCCGTGCCGGTGTCGCGCTGGTGACCTGCATGGACTCGCGCATCGACCCGCTGGCCATGCTGGGCCTGCAGGCCGGTGACGCGAAGATCTTCCGCAACCCCGGCGGCCGGGTCACCCCGCAGGCGCTGGTGGCGCTGGTGCTGGGCACCCACCTGCTCAACGTGAACCGGATCCTGGTCGTCCCGCACACCCGCTGCGCGATGGCCTCGAGCACCGAGCTGGAGCTGCACGAGAAGATCGCGGACTCGGCCGGCGTCGACGCGACCTGGCTCGACCTGGGCGCGATCACCGACCAGGACCAGGCCCTGGCCGAGGACGTGCACAAGGTGCGTTCGCACCCGCTGATCCCCGACACCGTCAAGGTCGGCGGCTTCATCTACGACGTCGACTCGGGACTGCTGGACCAGCGCATCTGAGACCCCGCGCTGCAGCAGCGGACGGCGCAGGACACCCGGACCGGACGGTTCAGGCGTCCGCGTCCAGCTGCAGGGTCCGCCAGAGCCAGGACCGGGCGGCCTCCCTCCCGGCGTCCGCCACCCGGGGACCCAGGGGGTGCTCGGTGGGTCGTGCCCGCCGGTCGTGCACGAACGTCCCGCCGGGCGGCGGCGTGGCAGTCGCCTCCAACCAGACCGCGGTGTCGGCGCCGTCCTCCGGCTCGCGCAGCAGCGGCCCGGTCACCCGCGCGAAGCCGGGCAGCGAGCTGCTCACGCCCGGGGTGCGCACCCAGCCGGGGTGCATCGTCCACACCCGCACGCCCTCGGCGCCCCAGCGGTCCTGCAGCGCCCCGGCCAGCTCCACCTGCAGCCGCTTGGAACGGGCGTAGGCGACCGCGCCGCGGTAGCGGCCGCGGGTGTACTCGAGGTCGTCGGGGACCAGCGGCTGGGTGTACATGCCGCCGGAAGAGACCAGCACCACCCGGGCGTCGCCGGCGGCGCGCAGGTGCGGGCGGAGCAGCTCGGTCAACAGTACCGGCCCCAGCACGTGGGTGGCCAGGGTGAGCTCGTGGCCCTGCGCCGACGTGGCGCGCTCGGCCGGCAGCACACCGGCGTTGTGCACGATGCCGTGCACCGGCGCTCCCGGGTGGCGGACGGAGAAGTCGGCCGCGAACTCGCGCACGGCGTCCAGGTCGGAGACGTCGCAGACCTCCACCTCCACGCTGCCGGCACCGGACCCGGCAGCGGCGCGGATCCGCTCGGCGGCCGGAGCGCCGCGCTCGGGGCTGCGCACCAGCAGGTGGGTGGTCGCGCCCAGGGCGACGCACCCGCGGGCGATCGCCTCCCCCATGCCGCCGGCCGCGCCGGTGACCAGCACCCGGCGGCCGGTCAGCGACCCCGGTGCCGGGTCGTCGACGTCCCAGCCGCGGCGTCGCAACCCGGAGCCGAGGCGGGTGTAGCCGGGCAGCACGGCCACGTCCAGCAGCCGGTCCAGCCCGGCGGCGACCCGGCTCACCGGGGCTCCTGGCCGAACACGTGCCGCAACGCCGGGGCGAGGTCGACGTACCGGAAGGTGTGGCCCAGCTCGAGCAGGCGCCGGGGTCGGACGCGTTGGCTGGCCAGGGCCAGTTCCTCGGCGCCGACCCGGCCCAGCAGCAGCCGTGGCCCCAGGGCGGGGGTGGGCACCAGTGCCGGCCGGTGCAGGACGCCGGCCAGGGCCCGGGCGTGCTCGCGCTGGCGGACCGGGTGCGGGGCCACCGCGTTCACCGGACCGTCGAGCCGCTCGTCCAGCAGCGCCCGCAGGTACACGTCGACCAGGTCGTCCAGCCCGATCCAGGGCTGCCACTGCTCCCCCGACCCGAGCCGGCCACCCATCCCCACCTGGAACAGCCGGCGCTGCAACGCCAGGGCGCCACCGGCGGGGCTCTGCACCAGTCCGGTCCGCACCTGCACGGCCCGGGTGCCGGTGCCGCGGGTGGCCTCGAGGGCGTCGGCCTCCCAGTCGGAGACCACCCCGGCCAGGAAGTCCCGGCCCGGCGGGGCCGACTCGTCCAGCTCCTCGTCGCCGCGGTCGGCCCCGTAGTACCCGACCGCGGAGGCGCTGACGAAGGACGCCACCCCGGCCTCGACGGCTGCCCGGGCCAGACGCCGAGTGGGACCGACCCGGGAGTCGCGGACCCGTTGCCGGTGCTCGGGGGTGAACCGGCCGGCGATCGGCTCCCCGGCCAGGTGCACCACCGTGTCGACCCCGTCCAGCGCACGCGGGTCGGGGGCGTCGGGGTCCCAGGGACGCTGGTCGGGAGCGGTGCTCGGTCCGCGGACCAGCCGCAGCACCCGGTGCCCGCCGGTGGACAGCAGGGCGGTCAGGGCGCTGCCGACCAGGCCACGCGAGCCGGTGACGGCCACGGTGAGTCGTGGTGAGCTCGCCCAGGTCCGGTGGGCGGTGAGGTCGTCGCGCAGCTGCCGGTGCCGGTAGCCGAACATCGGGCGCAGCAGCGCGGCAGGGACCGGGGTGGTGACGGTGTCGGTGAGCCGGCTGCCGCGCTCGTGCGGAGTCACCTCGTGCACGTGCTCCCAGGCCAGCGGCACCCCGAACGGTCGGGACTCCAACCGGTCGGTGAAACGCTCCCCGGCCCGGTAGCCGTCCGCCCGGTGGGCCGCCACCCAGGTCCGCCCCAGGGGCAGGTCCAGCACGGTGCGCCCGGCCCGCAGGTCCGCCGCCTCGGCCCCGACCCGCACCGGCTGCCAGGGCGGCAGCAGCCGGCGCAGCGCCCCGGGACGGGCGTGCCAGGCGAAGACCTCCTCGGCGCTGTCGGGCAGGTCTAGCGTGAACTGGTGCACGGTCATGACGAGAGGGCCTTCCGGTCGGTCGCGTGGCGGGCGTGCTCGTACCGGGCCAGGGCCTCCCGGCGTTCCTCGGCGTGGTCGACCATCCGAGTCGGATAGCCGTGGTTGTGTCCCCGGGGATGCTTCCACGGTTCGTGGACCGCGGCGCCGTCCAGGTGGCGCAGCTCGGGCACCCAGCGCCGCACGTAGTCCCCGTCGGGGTCGAACCGCTTCGCCTGGGTGACCGGGTTGAGGATGCGCCAGTAGGGCGCCGCGTCGGTGCCGGTGCCGGCGCACCACTGCCAGCCGTGGTTGTTGGAGGCCACGTCACCGTCGCGCAGGTGCCGCAGGAAGTGCCGGGCGCCGGCCGGCCACCACTGGTGCAGGTCCTTGGTGAGGAAGCTCGCGGTCACCATCCGCACCCGGTTGTGCATCCAGCCCTCGGCGAGCAGCTGGCGCATCCCGGCGTCGACCAGCGGGAACCCGGTGCGGCCCTGCTGCCAGGCCTCGAGCTGGGCGTGGTCGTCGCGGTAGGTCATCGCGGCCTGGTCGCCGCGCCAGTCCTGCCAGGCCGACCCGGGGGTGTGGAACAGCACGTCGGCGTAGAACTCGCGCCAGGCCAGCTCGGTGACGAAGCGGTCGACGCCGGGGGCGTCGGCGGGGTCGGGGTACCTCGCTGCGAGGTCGGCCAGCAGGGTGCGGGGGTGCACCTCGCCGTACTTCAGGGGCACCGAGAGCCGGCTCGTGGAGTCCAGGTCCGGCCGGTCGCGCAGCTCGTCGTAGTCGGTGAGCCGCTGCTCCCGGAACTCCTCCCAGTGCGCCCAGACGGCTTCCTCACCCACCGGTTCCCCGGCGCCGGGCAGGTCGGAGTGCACCGCCTCGAGCGGCTCGGAGTCGAGCCCGTCGGCCCAGCGCACCGGGCCCACCTCGGCCGGCCGGCGCCAGCCGTGCTCACGCCAGGCCCGCGCGAACGGCGTGAACACCCGGTAGGGCTCGCCGGCGCGGTTGAGGACCCGGCCGGGGGTGACCGCGTAAGGGCTGCCGGTCGCGACCCAGCGCACCCCCGAGGCGTCCAGCGCGTGCTGCACCCGGGTGTCGCGGCGCCGGCCGAACGGGGTGGTCTCGGCGCTGACGTGGACCTGGTCGGCACCGGCCTCCTCAGCCACCTGCGCCACCACCCGGGCCGGGTCGCCTCGCCGCACCACCAGCGCTCCCTGCGTGCGCTCGTGCAGCGCGCTCAGCGAGGCCGCGAGCCGTCCCGCCCGGACGTGACCCACGTCGGCCAGGGCCGGGTCGTGCACGAACAGCGGCACCACCCGGGCGCCGTCGGCCGCCGCCGCAGCGAGGGCCGGGTGGTCGGTGGTCCGCAGGTCCCGGCGGAACCACACCACGCGGGTCTCCATCAGGCTGCCTCCTCCGCGGGCACCAGGCGCAGCTGAGCGACGTCGAGGTAGCCCGTGGCGAAGCCGGCCTCGCAGTAGGCCAGGTAGAACTCCCAGGTGCGCCGGAACTCCTCGTCGAACCGGCTGCCCACCAACCGGGGCGCCAGCTCGGGCCAGGCCGTGACGAAGGTGTCGCGCCACCGGCGCAGGGTCTCGGCGTAGTCCGCCCCGAAGTGCAGGTCGCCGTCGAGCCGCAGCCCGGCCGCACCGGCGTGCTCCTCGATGGCCGTGCGCGAGGGGATCAGGCCCCCGGGGAAGATGTGCTTCTGGATCCACCCGTAGGAGTGGCGGGTGGCCAGGTACCGCTCGTGCTCCATGAGGATCGCCTGCAGCAGCACCGCCCCGCCGGGGCGCACCAGCCGGGACAGGGTGGCGAAGTAGGCGGGCCAGTAGCGCTCCCCGACGGCCTCGACCATCTCGATGCTCACCACGGCGTCGTAGCTGCCCTGCAGGTCGCGGTAGTCGCACACCAGCACGGTGACGAGGTGGTCGAGGCCGGCGCGGGCGATGCGTTCCTCGGCCAGGGCCGCCTGCTCCACCGACAGGGTCGCGGTGGTCACCCGGGCGCCGCGGCGCGCGGCCTCGATGGCCAGGGTGCCCCACCCGGTGCCGATCTCCAGGACCTCGCTGCCGGCACCGACGCCGGCCCCGTCCAGGGCGGCACGGACCTTGCGCAGCTGCGCCTGCTCCAGGGACTGCAGGTGGAGCGGCCAGTCCGGGTCGAAGAGCGCGGAGCTGTAGCTGAGCGTGGGGTCCAGGAACGCGGCGAACAAGTCGTTGCTGAGGTCGTAGTGGGCCCCGACGTTGGCGCGGGTGTGCGCGGCGTCGCCGTGCTGGTCGGCCGGCAGCGGCCGGTCGACGGCGCGGCGCCAGCGCAGCAGCCAGCCCGGGACGGCGGTGCTGAGCCGGGCGGCGAAGGGGGCCAGGGCCTCGGCCAGGTCGGTGCCGGGCGCCACGTCCCAGTCCCCGGCGGTGTAGGCCTCACCGATCCCCTGCTTGGGGTCCTGCGCGAGCCGGCGGTAGACCTCCTCGGGCCGGTGCAGCACCAGCCGGGGCAGCCGCGCCCGGGCTCCGTCCGGGGCGGCCGGGCGGGCCAGCAGCCGGCCGTCGGGCAGCACGATCTCGACCGGGACCCGGCGAGCCACCGCCCGCAGCACCGCGGCCGCCGCCCGTCGACGCCACCAGCGGACCCGGGAGGAGTCCGCGGCGGAACCGGCGACGAGCTGGGCCAGGCGCGGTGCCCACCCGGGAGCCCGGGTGGACCGGGGCCCGAGCGGTGGCAGGGGTGCGGGCTGGTGCCCGCGCCGGCCCTGTGGGGCGTCGGGGAGGCGGGTACCGGGGGGCGGGAACTCGGTGGTCGTCATGCGCAGGTCCTCGTCTGGGTGGTCGGGGTGTCGCGGGTCTGGTGGTCGGCGGCGGTGCCCTCGTGGGCTCGGGCGAAGGGACACATCGCCGCGGTACCGTCCGGCGCGGTGCCGTCCGGCGCGCTGTCGGTGGGGGTGCTGGCTGTGGTGCTGGTGGTGGTGGGGGCCGCCGGCCGGGGCACCACCCGCAGGCGCCGGGCCCACAGCCGCACCCCGTGCAGCCGGATCAGGGCGCTGACCCGCCACGGCATCAGCGGGTGGCGCAGCGCGGTCCGCAGCAGGGTGCCGGGACAGGCGGGGCGGACCCAGCCGTGGTTGCGGGCGGTGAGCACCCGCTCCCCGTCGACGTCCAGCCCCACCACGGCCGTCAACGAGGTCGGCGAGGCGGCCACGGTCACCCGGTACCGGCCGGCGACCTCGTTGAACGGCGAGACGTAGAACTCCTTGGTGATCGCCCGGCGCCGGGTCGGGCCCGGGGGCAGCAGGTAGGCGTGGCGTTCTCCGTAGGTGTTGTGCACCTCCAGCACCACCCGGACCGCGGACCCGTCGGCGGGCACGATCCAGAACACGCTGAGCGGGTTGAAGACGTGCCCGAACACCCGCGCGTGGGCCCACATCAGGACCCGGTCGTCCGCGGCGAGGTGGTGCCCGTGGTCGGCCAGCCAGCGTCCGAGACCGGCCCGGAGCGACTCGCCACGGCGGCCGTCGAAGTGGTCGCGGCCGTCGAACCCGGCCAGCGGCCGG
Source organism: Actinomycetes bacterium (assembly GCA_023396115.1). Taxonomy (GTDB): domain Bacteria; phylum Actinomycetota; class Actinomycetes; order Propionibacteriales; family Nocardioidaceae; genus Nocardioides. Next base: position 98,663 of record JAEWXC010000050.1, read on the forward strand.
CACCACCACGGCAGGTCAGGCAACTCGTCGACGTCGACCAGCCAGGCATAGGTGCGGTGCGAGAACGCGTGCTGCAGCGGGGTGCGCCGGGCGTGGTCGGTGCGTCCGACGACCAGCGCCGGCACCGGCAGGTCCACCACGCCACCTGCCGCACCCGGTCCCGCATCCCGCGGGACGGTGCTCACCTGGCCGACCGGGAGGTTCACCAGGTCACCCCGAAGGACGCGACGGCCTCGACCGCCGAGCGGCACCCGTCCTCGTGGAACCCCCACCCCAGGTGCGCCCCGGCGAAGGCCAGGCGGGGGCCGCCGCCGCCCCGGAGCACGGCAGCGGCCCGCACGGCCTCGGGGGTGAAGACCGGGTGCTCGTAGACCATCGCCGCCTCGACGAGGTCGGGGTCGACCCGGTCGGTGGCGTTGAGGGTGACCACGTGGTCGCGGGTGTCCCCCAGGCCCTGCAGCCGGTTCATCCAGTAGCTGACCACGACCTGCTCGGCGCCGCCAGCGCACGAGTCCATCCGGTGGTTCCACGAGCCGCGGGCCCGCGGGTCGGCGGGCAGCAGCGTCGGGTCGTGGTGCAGCAGCGTCTCGTTGCGGGAGTAGGTGATCGCACCCAGCGCCTCCTTCTCCTCGGGGGTGGCGTCCTCGAGCACCGCCAGCGCCTGGTCGGCGTGGACGGCCAGCACCACCCGGTCGTAGGTGGTCCTCCCCTCGGCGGTGACCACGTCGACCCCGTCGGCGTGCCGGGTGACGCCGAGGACCCGGGCCCGGGTCCGCACGTCGTCCAGGCCAGCGGCGAGTCGGTCCACGTAGCTGCGCGATCCCCCGACGACGGTGCGCCAGGTGGGCGACCCCTTCACGCTGAGCATCCCGTGGTGGTCCAGGAAGGCGAACAGGTGGCGGGCCGGGTAGTGGGCGGCGTCCTGGTCACCACAGGACCAGACCACCGAGACCAGCGGCATCGCGAAGTGCCGCACGAA